>JAXDNJ010000076.1:0-78030 GCA_034669505.1 Methylobacteriaceae bacterium | reverse complement strand
TGATCGCGATCGTCGGCATCATCTTGCTAATCGGCATCGTGAAGAAGAACGGCATTATGCTGGTCGACTTCGCCCAGCAGGTCGAACGCAGCGAGGGCCTGAGCGCCGAGGAATCCATCTACCAGGCGTGTATGTTGCGCTTCCGGCCGATCCTGATGACGACGATGGCGGCGCTGCTCGGCGGCGTGCCGCTGATGCTCGGGACCGGCGTCGGCTCGGAAATTCGTCAGCCGCTTGGCTATACGATCGTCGGCGGGCTGATTTTGTCGCAAGTGCTGACGCTCTACACGACGCCGGTCATCTACATCTATCTCGACCGTTTCCAGACGTGGATGTTCGGGGAAAAGAAGAAGCAAGCGAGAGCGGGCGATGCCGCGCCGGTGCCTGCAGAGTGAGCACCAAGGAACTAGCAACGGCCATGAACGTCGGCCGCCGATCGGCGCTTCTCGGTCTAACTTCGGCCACCCTGGGCGCAGCGCTCCTGAGCGCCGACGCGGGCCCCGCCATCGCGACGGGAAGCGCGATGGTTCATGACGGCAGTACACTGGGGGACTTTTCGGCGCGTCTTGGCAAGGCGCCCCGGCGCCGTGGCTTCAGGAGCGTTCCGATGATCCTCGACCATCCCGATCTCTGGGATGCCGCCGCACTCGACGAAGTGATCGCCTATCGCGGCGCCTACAAGCAGGTCTGGGACAACACCGTCATCGACGGCCCATGGCTGAACCTCATGCGCAATTCGATGAACGCACAGATGTTCTCGTTCAGCCATCCGGATTTTCTCGCGGTCTCAGCAACGCACGGCACCGCGCATCTCGCGCTTTTCGATCAGCCGACATGGGACAAGTACCAGCTCGCCAATCTGGCGGGGGGAAAGTTCAAGACGAACACGCTCATTCTCGATAAGCCTGCTTCGTCCCCCGCGGCCGATTACGAAGATCCGAACAGCGTCTTCGCACCGGCCGGCGACACCATCCCGGCGCTGCAGAGCCGCGGCGTCGTCTTTCTCGCCTGCCACAATGCCATCTGGGAGCTTTCGGCAAAGTTGCTACAGCTGGGCGTGAACCCCGACCACCTGTCGCAGGAAGCAATCGCCGCCGAACTGACCAATCACCTCACCGACGGTGCCGTGCTCACGCCGGGAATGGTGGCGACGATTCCCGAGTTGCAGCGGGCGGGTTTCGCCTACGCGACGTGAGACCGTGACGCGCAAGATGCTTCCATGACACGGGGGTCTAGTTTGATGCGCTGCGTTCAGCGGCGCCGGCAAGCTTCACGGCGCGCTGCAGATGGTCCACGATCTTCGGCAGCGTTTTCTGCGCGAATTCCTTGAGGTCCGGATCGTTGCCGTTCTCGATCTCCTGCTCGAACAATGCCGCGTTGCCCTTCTGATATTCGACCTGCCCGTTGACATAGGCGCGGTCGAACGCGGCACCGCGATCCGCCTTCAGCTCCGCAAGCATTTCGTTGTAGGCGCCATGCAACAAGGTGTTCGACGGCGTGATGTTCTTGTTGCGCAGGATGACGTTGAGGGCATCGATGACGGGGATATGCGTCGTGACCATCAGATGCGCATAGCTGCGGATCGCTGCGCTCGTACCTTTCCTTTCTGCGATCCTGCCGGAATCGACCTGAAAAGGTGCGCCCAGGTTAGCCTGACCGACAAAGTTGAAATCAACCGCGTTGAGCGCGGCCGGCGCTTCCGGCGGCGCGACGGCGCTTTGTCCATACACGGGCATGATACCCGCAACTAATAGCACGAGCACGTTGGCACTCGCCCGCGCTGCCACCTTCTTTGTTGCTGCTCGAGTCATCAAAAAGCTCCATCATTGCTCATCCTCTTTACCGAGAGATGGACTGCGTGCAGCGCCGCTCAAGTGATGGGGTTCGCGTTTAGAGGTTCCGAGGCAAAATCGCGTCAGGCGCGACAAACACGAACAAGCGTGGTCCTAGGACATACCTAGATACAAATCACGCCACGCGAAATTCGCCTGAGGGGACCTTATGACCACACATCAGCCGAACGAAACCAACATGGAATTTGCCGAAATCCCCGGAACATCGCTCAAAGTGTCTCGCGTCGCGATCGGCACATGGGCGATAGGCGGTTGGATGTGGGGCGGGACCGACGAGGCCGAATCGATTGCCACGATCCGCGCGGCGACCGACCGCGGCATCAACGTCATCGACACCGCTCCGGTCTACGGCTTCGGGCGCTCGGAGGAGATCGTCGGCAAGGCGATCGCCGAGGCCAATCTGCGCTCGCGTGTCGTCATTGCGACCAAGACGGGGCTCGAATGGCAGAATGGAAAAGTGTTTCGCAATGCGAGCCGCGCGCGCATCATGCAGGAGGTCGAGGACTCGCTGCGCCGGCTTCGCACCGATTACCTCGACATCTACCAGGTTCACTGGCCCGATCCGCTGATTGCGATCGAGGAAACTGCGAACGCGATGCTGACGCTGTTCAAGCAGGGAAAGATTCGCGCGATCGGCGTGAGCAATTTCTCGGTTCCGCAGATAGAGCGGTTTCGCCGCGTCGCGCCCCTGCATGTGCTGCAGCCGCCTTACAATCTGTTCGAGCGCGGTATCGAGGCCGATTTGCTGCCGTATTGCGCCAAGAACGATATTGCCATGTTCGGCTATGGCGCGCTCTGTCGCGGTCTCCTCTCCGGACGCATGCGGGCGGACACGGTGTTCACCGGCGACGATCTGCGCCGTAACGATCCGAAATTCCGCGAGCCTCGTTTCGCGCAATATATTGACGCAGTAGATCGGCTTGACCAGCTCGCCCAACAAAGCTTCGGCAAGCGCGTCATTCACCTGGCGGTCCGCTGGATGCTCGATCAAGGCATCACGACGGCGCTTTGGGGTGCGCGCCGTCCCGATCAATTACAGCCGGTCAATGAAGTGTCTGGCTGGCAGCTGAATGCCGCCGCTAAGGCTGAGATCGATCGGATCCTGCGCGAAACGATCACTGAACCGGTCGGCCCTGAATTTATGGCGCCGCCGGCGCGCAGCCTCGCGGCGTGACCCTGAGGGCGAACGCACGACGGCCCCAGGCCTTCTCCGCCGTCTGGGCTTAGCCGAAATTGCGCCGATTGTCGGATTCTTGCTGCTTCTGGCACGAACTCCCAGCTTTCAAACAATGCGCGGGTCGCGGTAAGGTGAAAGGACCGCGGTTTGCCGGCCGGCTGACAAGGTCTCTTCCCTGACCGAAAGGAGAGGTTCGCCCGGTCCACATCTCGATGCAGGAACAAACCCGATTGCGGTTTGCTGCTTCTGAGGCCGCCATCCAGTGGACACCGTAATATGCCGACATCCGTCCCCGTTTGGCACCGCCCTCCTCGCGTGCTCTTCAACTATGCGATCGCGATTGTGGCGGTCGCCGCCGCGTTGTCAGTCGGACTTATGTTCGAACATTTTCTGCAAAGCTCGCCGCACGTATCGCTCTTTCTCTGCGCTATCCTGTTCATTGCCTGGGCGTGCGGCACAGGTCCGGCAATATTCGCGACCGTGCTCACCATTGCCTCGTTCGAGTATTTCATCCTTGAGCCGGCCCATTCGTTTTCAGTCTCCGACAAAGATCTGCCGCGGCTTGCGGTGTTTTCGGTCGCGGCATTCTTTGTCGTGGCACTCAGCGCGGCACAGAGACGATCGGCCGAATCGCTCCGCCATGCGCGCGACGCAAACCTGGCGATTGTCGAAGAGTTGCGCCAGGTGAACGCGAAACTGCGCGTCGAAAACGCCGAACGCAAGCAGGCCGAAGAGAAGGCCGGCCGAGCCGAGCGCCAGCTTCAGGAGGCGATCGATACGATCCCAATTTTGATAACGGGGTGGAATCCGGAGGGAAAGCGCGCCTTCGTCAATGCGGCTTGGCTGCGTTTTAGCGGCATTTCCACGGCAGAAGCGTTGGGCACAGGCTCCCATGTAATCGTTCATCCCGAAGATTTGGAAATCGGCGGAAGCAAGTGGCGCGAAGCGCTCGCGACGGGCGAGCCAGTGCAGTTCGAACAGCGGCTTCGGCGCGCCGACGGCGAATATCGCTGGCACCTTATTGAACGCGTGCCGTTGCGCGACGAAAACGGCAACCTCATCAAATGGTATTCGTCAGCCTACGACGTCGACGATCGGAAGCGAGCGGAAGGGGCGCTACAGCTGAGCCAGGCGCAGCTGATGAATGCCGAGAGAGAGCTTCGGCTCACGTTGGACACGATTCCGACTCTGGCCTGGCGCACGGGCGCGGATGGATTCGCGGAATATCTCAACAAACCCTGGCTTGACTACACCGGGCTGTCGCTGGAGCAGGCCTCGGGCTGGCAATGGCAAACGGCCATTCATCCAGACGATCTGCCGCATCTGCTCTCCGAGTGGCAGCGAATCCTCGCGGCTGGAAAACTGGATGAAGTCGAGGCGCGCATGTGCCGCTTCGACGGAGCGTACCGCTGGTTTTTGTTCCGGCCCGCGCCTTTGTACGACGAGTCTGGAAACGTCGTCAGATGGTACGGAACGAATACGGATATCGAGGATCGAAAGCAGGCCGAAAGCGCTTTGCAGCGGAGCCAAGCCTATTTGACCGAGGCGCAGAAGCTTAGTCGCACCGGAAGCATCGGCTATAATGTTACCACCGGTGAGTTCTTCTGGTCCGAGGAAACCTATGAGATTTTGGGCTTCGACCGAACGGTCGAACCGACGATGGATACCGCCGTAGAACGCGTTCATCCCGATGATCGGGCACTCGTGCGCCACCAAGTCGAGCGCGCAATGCGTCGCGAGACGAATTTCGACTACGAACACCGGCTACTTATGCCGGATGGGCAAATCAAACACGTGCACGTCGTCGCGCACCTTGTAAAAAGTGCGTCGGGCAGCGAGGAATTGCTCGGCGCGCTGATGGACGTCACGCAGGCGAAGCAGGCCGAATTCGATTTGCAGCGGAGCGAGGCCTATCTTGCCGAGGCGCAGAAGCTTAGTCTTACAGGAAGCTTTGGCTGGAAAATGGCCACCGGCGAAATTTACTGGTCCGAGGAAACCTACAAGATCATGGAGTACGAGCCGACGACGAGCCCGTCAGGCGATATCATCATGCAACGAACCCATCCTGACGATCGCGCCTTCGTGCGGGGGCAATTTTATCGCGCGCTGCACGGCGAGACAAATCTCGATTATGAGCACCGCTTACTGATGCCGGCCGGGCAGATCAAGCATCTGCACGTCCTCGCGCATGTCGTAAGAGATGCCTCCGGCGCGGACGAGATGATCGGCGCGTTGATGGACGTCACGCAGACGCGGAAGGCGCAAGAAGCATTGCAAACCGCGCAAGCCGAGTTGGCGCATGCGAGCCGGGTGGCGACTTTGGGCGAGATAAGCGCGTCGATCGCCCATGAAGTGAACCAGCCGCTTGCCGCCATCGTCGCCAACGGCCAGGCCTGCCTGCGCTTTCTCAACCATGAATCACCCGACCTCAATGACGTGCGCGGTGCCCTCGAATGGGTTGTGAAGGACGGCAACCGGGCGGCAGAGGTGATCCAGCGCGTGCGCACACTCGTGAAGAAGACCGATACTCAAAAGGTCGCGCTCGACGTCAACGATGCCATCAATGATGTCGTGGCCTTGCTGCAGCGTGAACTAAGCGCTCACCGTGTGTGGCTGAAACTGGAACTTGCTGCTGACCTGCCGAAAATCTTCGCGGACCGGGTCCAGCTTCAGCAGGTCGTCATGAACCTGATCATGAACGGCGCCGAAGCGATGCAAGAGCTCGCGGACCGCCCCCGGATATTGACGATTGGCTCTTCTCTGGAGGATGGGCAGCAGGTCGCCGTTGCCGTGAAGGATTGCGGTATCGGTCTGACCGCCGATGCCCAGGACCGCCTGTTCAACGCCTTCTTCAGCACGAAGCCTGGCGGCCTCGGCATCGGGCTGTCGATCTGCCGCTCGATCATCGAGGTGCACAGTGGGAGATTGTGGGCATCCGCCAATCCCGACCATGGCGCCACGTTTCAATTCACTCTGCCGTTGCCGGAAGACGCCGCATAGCGGGGCATGCACTGCTTTGAAAAGGAGACGATTTCGGATAGGTCGCCGATAAACCTGTTGAACGCGATCAAATTTGGTTTGGACGGGCTGGTCCATGATCTATCGCCGCGATGTCGGCGTATCCGTCTAAAAGCGAGCTTTACCGATTCGCCGATGCGCGTATCGCGCTTGGCGCGAGGGGAGATCGCGCGGCAGCGCGGTTTAGGCAGGTACTCTCGTCTTCGTGGGGCCGCTTCCCCGTTCCGCGCAGCAGGGGCCAGGGGCGGTGGAAAGCCCCGAACGCCCAGGAAACGCGCCCGCACCGTCGCAAGCCGGTCCCTTGGAGCGAGTAGACAGGAGCCTGCAGGTGCCCGCAAAAGGGTGCCCGCGGCCGGCTGTTTTGCCGTTCGCGCCAAGCATTACGTCGTAGGCGCAATTGTCCTGCCGAACCCCAAACTGCGGCGATGGCGGTTGTTCGAAGCACTGGGGAGCGCTTTTAACAACAGGTCTAGCAAAAACGTGTTGCACCAATTTCGATTTCTCTTGAGCGCCGTCCTAATAACCCTCGTTTTCGCGGGCCCCGAGGCACGCGCCGACGACGGTCAGGGCAAAGCCGAGAAGCTGCCGGATTCCATCGTCACCGTGCTGCCGATCTTCGCCGACATCGCAACCTTTCGAATTGTCGCGCAAAATGCGCGGCATCGCCGGAGAGCACCAGCGCGCCGCTCTTCGGCAGCTTCACGAGCAGCGATTGATGGCCGGCGTATGCCCCGCCGTCGACAAGATCACGACTGACCCATCGCCGAACACGTCGTGGTCGCCTTCGAGCTTCGTCACGGGATGCTCGGCCTTGAAGCGCGGGCCGAACGATCGGGCGTCTCCTCCGGGAGAGAATTCGTTGGGAACTTAGTTTCGGGCCGGTTGCCGGATCTGCCAAGGTCCAGACGTGGAATGCCGGCGTTTATTCCGGTTGTCCATTTTACTCCGCGCTCCCTCTCCCCAGCGAGGGGAAACAAGAATCATGTCGCCTGGATATCTCAAACCCGATCTCACGCCTAATGTGCGCAGAAGTCATGCAAAGCCGTCATCAGTCCAAGCACATAAGAAAAGCCGCCGAGCTCATGCCATGCCTTCATCAGCGCAAGCACATAAGAAAAGCCGGCACAGAGGGTGCCGCCAATCAGGCATCTGCTAAGCGCCGGCGTCCAGCTGCTTTGATATTCGCTCAAGCCGAGAAGAGCTTTGTCATGGATTTTGACGAGTTCTGCGTGTTTTGGATCGATCGGCCCGCTGGCTCTGGCGCGGGCCGCCAACCGGCCGTATTTGGCGGCGTAGAAAGCCGGACCGGCAAGAAGCAGCACGCCGACGAGCCCGAGAAAATTGACTGCGATATCCATCGGGTCGCGGCGCTTACGTAGCCTCTTTGGTATCGCGCTTCACTGCTCTCTCGCCTCTGCGTCTGTTTCTTCCTCTTCGGCGTTGAGCTCCAGCCTTCTGTCGCGAAGACGCTCGAAGGAATGCGGCTGCGGCTGACCCGAGTCAGCACGGAGCGTTACCGCGCCTCGCACGCGCATATGTTTGGCGCCGGATTGTTCGCCGATCACGAAACCTGCGCTCAGACCGCAGGCTGCGGCGTAACGAGCCACGGTATCGGAATCGGGAAAGCCGCTGAGGCCGCTTTCGAGCCGGGAAACAAAAGCTTTGTCCCAGCCGGCCCGGCCGGCGATCTCTTTTTGAGAAAGACCTTGCTCTTTACGAAGGCGAGTCAGCATGAGACTTACCTCGCGGCGCGGCTCCGTCTTGGTCCACAATTCCTTAGTGCGAGGAAACTCGCGAAAAATCTCCTCTTGCACTTCGGCGAACGGCCGGACCTTCATACTCTTTGAGGTCTTCGTCGCCTTTAACTTCGTTGGCGCTTCCATGCTGACTTCCTCAGGGAATGGCGTAGATGTCATGGACTATTAGACCCATGGCCGCACCCGCCGCACTTGCGGCATGCGTCTTCTGTTGAGCCGAGCCGGCGGCAAACGCTCCAATATCCGCCATCACGCACTCACCGGGCTTATTCGGGTCGACAACGAGCAGAACCGGGATGCCTGGCGAGGCCGGCTCCAGCAAGTACACGTCGATGCTGTGGTTCAACACGGCAATGTGGTTCTCGCCTGCCAGTCCGGAATGCCGGATAGAATGGATTGCCGTACTGATTTCCACGTAAGCTTCGTCCGAGCGGGCGGCGATCTGCTTTAGGGATGCGATTGCTGTCGCCGAGCAGCTCACCTCCATGATTGTCGCTCTCCCGATATAGGCGCGGTTGATCCAAAAGTCAACCGAGCGACCGCCGGCTGGTTACCTCTGGTTGCGGTATATGCGTCCGGCTTGGGACGGCAACGCGCAGCTTGGGTGCGGGCAATGCGGCGCCGAGCCGGGGAGGAATTGGGCCCCGATGTGCCGGCCATCCAGCTTCGAGGCTCGTCACCGTCGGCCCGTAGGTCGCGCAGGGACTTTCGGCGACGGCAGCGCCGGCCGGCAGAAGCATCGCGAGGAGAAGGGCGGTTCGTTGCACGCGGTGTCCTGTCTCGGAAAGCAGTCCTTGACATTAGGACCATAGTCCTATACACGGCTCGTAACTCTAAGGAGCCGCCTGCCAAGAACACCTCGGAGCCTGAGGCGTGCTGCAAGCAAGTTCGCAACGGTGCGGCAAAATGCAAACCCGCCCTCTTGGCAGGACTTTTTAATGTGTGCGCGATGAAACCAACGGTATTCCACGAGGTGAACGCTTCACTACGCAGCATCAGTTTCCTAGCGGGAGATGCCGGGGAAGAGAATCGAGTGCCCGTAGCCGTAGAAGACAGCTCATTCATTGCGATGTGGTCGCCAACGCCCTGGGAGCGGGTATGCCTTCTTTTCGGGTGTCCCGTGCGGGTCATCATAAATTATTCAGCGCACGGACCAATGCACATCGACACTAAACGTAGCTGGGGAGCACCTTCACCGCATCATTGGTGAGTTGGGGGCGAAGTGTCCGAAGATTGCGGGTAAAGAGCCTTGCATTTTTCGTGCTCTCTCAGCGGGGCTGGTCTGTAAGGTCCAAACGACTTGAAATTGCGCACGGACGGTAAGTTCAGCCGTTCAAGCACAGATTTGTGTAAGATTGCCTGTCTGGGTACATCCCGATCAGCTGGGTACCAGTGCAGTGGTGTTCCCGCCAGCCCAACCATGCATTCATCATGCATCATGCCTTCGCAAGAGGGAAATAAGTGCATTCGATCCAAATTGATATGGACACGAAAGGCTTCTGGAATTTCCGTGGTAATAAAATCTACCATCCATTTGAGAGATATATCTGATAGCCGTGACTCGTTCTCGGGATAGCTTCCGCCAATGTCCGAATGGTTCCCTGCGAACCATATCTGCTGGACCGGGTCCGGTTCTCCTTCCACTTTTGGACGGACCGTTGCGCGCCCGCCCCATCCTACTCTGGCGAAGTCCTTGCGGTATTCATCGATCGCCATGGCGTGGCGCGCAAACTTTATATCCCGTGGTAAGTGTAAGTCGTATCGATTGCGGAGCCAGCGACCCCATCCAATCGCGGCAACCGTATCCCAAACGCCAATGAAGTAGGGTGTCGCCCCAATTTCAGCTCCTACGTGACATGCATGTTGTGCTACAAAAACTTGCGCTAACTGCTCCCGCTCTTTGATGCTCTTGCGCAAGAGCCCGAATCTATATCTGACGCGAACCGCTGACCTTGCGATACGGTACAGGCTTTTGTGGTCGAGACTTATGTCAGAGCCGCCGACCTTGGTCGGGATACCTACCGCTTCGAGAAGATTGGCTAGACATCTCACAGTGTAAGCGCCGCGACTAAAGCCGAAGAGGTAGATGCGGTCCCCTGGCTTCCAAAGGCTAAGGATCGCGACGTAACAGAGGGCGATACGGTGGGCTAGCCCGTTACCGAACATTTGGGCGAGCACCTGTGTCCGTTTTTGCCAGAACGAAGCGTGGCTCGGACCGGTCGTGCCAATCCCGTAGACATAAAATGCCTGCTGCTTCGCCGGGTCGATGATTGAATCGGGATCGGTTCGCGTTGCCCGGAATAGTTTGTAGACGTTGGTGCGGCTCTCGTCAGGAAGGAGACCGCCCTCGTTCCCGGTACCGTCGGCGAAGATCAGAATGTTTTTGGCCAAAGCTGCTGCCCTCTCGCGTGCAAAATCCATTCTACCGTGAGTCGCGGTGATGCCTAGCGCTTGGCAAGGCGGCTGAAAATAGTCCTTGACACTAGGACGCTGGTCCTGTAGATAACCCGCACACTCCATAAATACGTCGGGACGGCCGCAGCGCGGCGCGGGGCCAGCGGGTTAGTCCCGCTGACGCACCTCATCGTCATTGCGAAGCGCAAAGCGATGAAGCAATCCATCGGCGCGATCACGTCGGTAGATTGCTTCGCTGCGCTCGCCATGACGTGACTTGCCGCTGACGTGACTTGCCGCTGACGTGACTTGCCGCTGACGTGACTTGCCGCTCGCGCCGGCGCCGGAACCGCAGAACGCCGCGCAACAATCGCGACGCAAGCTCATGACCATACGCTGCACCATCATCACGCCCGCGCGCGCCGAGGAGGCTCGTCTGCTCTACGACGCCGGCGCGCCGCTGAAGGAAATCGAGGCGCTGCTCGCCATCAGCCGCAGCGGCTTCTACGAGTTCCGCCGCAACGAAGGTTGGCCGGTGCGCAAACGCGGCGGCCATCCCGTTCGCCAGCCGCGCGCCGTCGAGAAGAACGACGCCGAGGCCGGCGCAACGCTGAACGGGAACGCACCGGCTGAGCGGCCCGCGATCATCATCACGCCGCTTTCGCCTGACGAGCTGATCCCCAAGATCGAGGCGGCGATCGCGCGCGAATTCGCCCATGCCGAACATGCGCTTGCGCATGGCGAACCGCGCAACGCCGAGAAAAATGCGAAGGTGATGGCGAGCCTCGTGCGCAGCCTGGCCGAATTGAAGCGCGTCAAGCGCGAAGCGCTAGGACATGAACGACGAAATGATGGAGCCGACGAGCCGCCGGCGCGCGATCTCGATGAGCTCAAGGCAGAACTTGCGCGAAGGCTTGACCGACTGCGCCGCAGCCGGGATGGCGAATGAACTCTTAGAAGGCTTCACGGCACGCGAATGCGAGCGGCTGCTCGCCGACTGGAGTTTTGAAGCGCGGCGCGCGCAATTCCCGTTCTTCGTGCCGAAGCCGGAATGGCGCGTCTGGCTTTTCCTCGGCGGCCGCGGCGCCGGCAAGACGCGCGCCGGCGCGCAATGGGTGCGCGGATTGGCGCGCGGCGACCCGGAAGTGACGAGCGAAGCGGTCGGGCGCATCGCGCTTGTCGGCGAGAGCGCCGCGGACGTGCGCGAAGTGATGATCGAGGGCGTGTCGGGCATTTTGGCTGCGCATCCACGCGGCGAGCGGCCGTCTTATGAAGTGGCGCGCAAGCGGCTCGTATGGCCGAACGGCGCGGTGGCGCAGGCTTTTTCCGCCGAGGATCCGGAGGCGCTGCGCGGGCCGCAATTCGATGCGGCCTGGTGCGACGAACTGGCGAAATGGCGCCTCGCAGAGGAGACCTGGGACATGCTGCAATTCGGCCTGCGGCTGGGTAGCTGGCCGCGCCAGCTGATCACGACGACGCCGCGCGCGGTGCCTTTGTTGAAGCGCATCCTCGCCGATCCCGCGACCAAGCAGACGCATGCGACGACGCGCGAGAACGAGGAAAATCTCGCGCCGGCCTTTCTCGAGACGGTGGTCGCGCGCTACGGCGGCACGCGGCTCGGCCGGCAGGAGCTCGACGGTGAGTTCGTCGAGGAGCGGCCGGACGCGTTGTGGACGCGCGCAATCATCGAACGCGCCCGGGTTCGGGCCGCGCCGGCGCTGACCCGCATTGTCGTGGCGATCGATCCGCCGGCCTCGTCGCACAAACGCGCCGATGCGTGCGGCATTGTTGCGGCGGGGATCGATGAAGCGGGTTTTGCTTTCGTGCTCGCCGACGAGTCGCTTGCCGCGGCGCGGCCGCAACAATGGGCGCAGGTCGCGCTGGCTCTGTATCACCGGCTGCACGGAGACGCGCTGGTCGCCGAGGTAAACCAGGGCGGCGAGATGGTGGCGAGCGTGATCGCCGAAGCGGACGCGTCGGTGCCGGTGACGTCGGTGCGCGCGACGCGCGGCAAGTATCTCCGCGCCGCCCCGGTCGCGCAGCTCTATGAGCAGAAGCGCGTGCATCATGTCGGCGCGTTCCCGGCGCTCGAAGACGAGATGTGCGCCTTCGGGCCGGAGGGTCTGCTCAACGGCCGCTCGCCCGACCGGCTCGATGCGCTGGTGTGGGCGATTACCGCGCTGGCGCTGATTCCGAAGCCGGCCCAGCCGCGCATGCGGCGGATGTAATCCGAGAAGCTGATGCCGTCGTTTCTCTCACGCTTGCTCGGCCGCGCGCCCGAGGCGAAAGACTCGCGCGCCGGTGCGTTGCTCGCGCTGCATTCGCTCTCCTACGCGCGCTGGACGACGCGCAAGGCCGTGGCGCTGACGCAAGCCGGATACGAGCGCAACGCCGTCGTCTTCCGCGCCGTGCGGATGATTGCGGAAGCCGCCGCGTCGATCCCGTGGCTCGTGTTTGAAGGACGGGAGGAAAATCCGGATCATCCGCTCTCGGATCTCATTGCACAGCCGAATGCCGGCGGCAGCGGGATCGCCTTTTTCGAGGGCCTCTACAGCAATTTGCTGCTCTTCGGCAATTCCTATGTCGAGGCGGTCTCAGTCGACAATGCCCCACGCGAATTCTATTCGCTGCGCCCGGACCGCATGAGCGTCGTGCCCGGCCGCAACGGCTGGCCCGCGGCGTACGATTACAGCGTCGCCGGGCAGAAGGTGCGCTACGACATGGACGTCGACGGCGTGCCGCCGATCCTGCATTTGAAATGCTTTCATCCGCTCGACGATTATTATGGGTTTCCGCCGATCGCCGCGGCGCAGGTCGCGCTGGATACGCATAACGCTGCGGGTTTCTGGAACAAGGCGCTGCTCGACAATGCGGCGCGCCCTTCGGGTGCGCTGGTTTACACCGGCGCTGACGGCGGGCACCTGACCGAGCAGCAATTCGAGCGGCTTAAGTTAGAGCTCGAAGAGAATTTCTCCGGTGCGCTTAATGCCGGCCGGCCGCTTCTGCTCGAAGGCGGACTCGACTGGAAAGCGCTGTCGCTGTCGCCGAAGGACATGGATTTCATCGAAGCGAAAGCCGCCGCGGCGCGCGAGATCGCGCTCGCCTTCGGCGTGCCGCCACTCGTGCTGGGACTTCCCGGCGACAACACGTTTGCAAATTACGCCGAGGCGAACCGCGCCTTCTGGCGCCAGACGGTGATTCCCCTGGTTTCGCGCACGCAGAAGACGTTTGCCGCGTGGCTGCGTCCGGCGTTCGAGCCGTTTCGCTTCGAATACGATGTCGACCGCATCGACGCGCTCGCCGCCGATCGTGAAAGCGAATGGCGCCGCATCGATGCGGCTTCGTTCCTGACGCAGGACGAGAAACGTGAGGCCGTCGGCTACGGCGCGCTGCCGCGCGGCATCCAGGCCGCTGCAGCGCAGGACAACACGGGAACATCCTCGTGAACGACGTCACGGCATCGATCATCGAGCGCGGCGACCTCGCGCATCTCGCTTTGTTTCTCTGGGCGAGCGGGTCGTCCGGGCTGCTCATCTTCGCACTTCGCGAGGTCGTCGCGGCCAACCGCCGCTTCGATCTCTTCGTGCGCGAACTCGCACGCTTCAACCGCCACTTCGGAGCCGAGACATGAAAATCATGAGACAAATGGCGGCCACCATCTGGCCGGCCAAACACCGCGTCTACCGCCGCAAGCGCTACGATCCCGAGCGCGTCATCCGCTCGTTCCTCGAATTGCTCGAGCGCCTGCGCCCGGTGCTGCACGGCGGCGCGCCGGTGCCGCACGGCGTGCTGCGGGAGAAACCCTGATGCAGGCCGGGCTCGATCTACCGCCCGGCGTCGAAATCAAGCGCGCGACGTCGGACATTTCCACCGTTACGCCCACGGGCGTGTTCGAAGGCTATGCGAGCGTTTTCGGCCTCATCGACTCCGTCCGCGATGAAGCCGTGCCCGGCGCGTTCGCAACCTCGCTCGCCAAACGCGGCGTGTCCGGCGTGAAAATGCTGTGGCAGCACCGCGCGTCCGAGCCGATCGGGCAGTGGACGTCCATCGCCGAAGATCGCCGCGGCTTGCGCGTCATCGGTCGCCTCAATCTCGCGGTGGCGCGCGCCCGCGAAGTGCTGGCGCTGATGCGCGAGCGCGCCGTCGACGGATTGTCGATCGGCTTCAAGGCCGGCCGCAGCGCCATCGATCGCAAGACCGGCATCCGCCGGCTTTATGTCGTCGACCTCTGGGAGATTTCGGTCGTGACGTTCCCGATGCTGCCGCAGGCGCGGATCACGGCGGTGAAGGGTGCGGGAGGGGAGGAGCGGCGTTTGCTGCGCGCGCTGAGCGAAGGCGCGCGGCTGATGCGGGGTGACGTCCTTGCGAGCGCAGCGAAGCAGTCCGGGAGCCGATGCTTCATGGATTGAGGCGTTTGCCTCTGGATTGCTTCGTCGCTGACGCTCCTCGCAAGGACGACAATCTAATCTCAAGAAACAACGCGCATGCTGAACACGCGCGACAGCGGCAGCGACATGGAGCTGCTGAATATAAGATGCGCGTCGCCGCTCGATGTCGAACTAAAACTCTGCCGACTCATCTACTTGCTGAAATACAGCCCGAGCCAGCCGCGCGCGCCGGCCGGCAGCCTGGAGGGCGGTCAATGGACGAGCGGCGGCGGGACAGAGCAGGGGCGCGATACGGACTCTGGCTCGCCCGAAGAAGGACGCAGTGCGAGCGACGGTAGTGATCCGGCACAGTCATACGCAATCGACCTTGAGGAAGAGGAGCATCGCGGCGGACCCGCGATCGAAAGGCATGTGGCAAGGAGTGAAGCCGATCTGAAAATCGAGGTGCAACAAGTCGCCCAGGACATGGCAGACACGGGTCAATACCCACACGGCCTTAGTCGTGGTTCGTTCACGTCGCTCGAATCTGCTACGGATCTGGTAAACTCGACCCTCTTGCAAAACCGCGACCGTGTCGATCGAGTGGCAAGCGGCGAGCGGGGAGGCGATATTGTCACCGCGGAGTTTGATTCTCCCACGGGTTACGAGGCCTTTCTACCGACTCTGGAGTCAATACCGTATATACGTGACACTTACGGCGTGCGTGTGCTTATCGCCCGTGATCCACGCTCTTCCAGCGGCTTTCGAGTGCACACGGCCTATCCAATAGAATGAGATCACCATGCTGGATCGAGAGGAATATGTCATTTTGATATATGTGAACGGCGTCGAGGCGAAGACCGCAGTTCACGGGCAGCCGGAATACCTGCAAGCGAAGATGTTTCTGAACATGCTCATCGCACGGACATACAAGCCCGAATACCTGCCGCGCCCGATTCCGGAGCCCGGCCAGGACTGGTACGAACTGACGAGAGAACAATTTCGCGCCTACCTGCAGTTTCTCAATCGCTTGACGGGTAAGGCGCCACGGCCGGAATGATCCACTGCGGCAGCGCTGCCGAGCTTTCCACCTATTCATGCAACACCACCCGTCTCCCGCTGTGGCGAGACGCGAGGGCGTTTGCGCGCCACACACAACAAGGAGAAACCATGCACAGCAACGAACATCACGGCCTCGAAACCAAATCGGCGGAAACCGCCGTCGCGTTTGAGGATTTCAACCGGGCCTTCGCCGCCTACAAGGAGACGAACGACGCCAAGCTCGCCGAAATCGAAGCGAAGCTCGGCCCCGACGTGATCACTGAAGAAAAGCTCACGCGCATCAACGCGGAGCTCGACACGACGAAGCGGCGACTCGATCGCATGAATCTCGAGCGCGCGCGGCCGCGGCTCGGCGGCGAACGCGGCGATCACCTCGGACACGAGCACAAGGCGGCGTTCGGTCTCTACATGCGCGCCGGCGAGGCGCCGGGCCTCAAAGCGCTCGAGGAAAAGGCGCTCTCCGTCGGCTCCGGGCCGGACGGCGGCTATCTCGTGCCGCAGCCCGTCGAGCAGGAAATTCTAAAGCGCATGGCGAGCATCTCGCCGATCCGTGGACTTGCCAGCGTGCGCACGATCTCCGCCTCGAGCCTGCGCATGGCGTTCTCGATGCTTGGTCCCGCGTCGGGTTGGGTCGGCGAGACCGAGCCGCGCCCGCAGACCGCGACGCAGACGATCGCCGATATGACATTTCCGGCGATGGAGCTCTACGCCATGCCGGCGGCGACGCAGACGCTGCTCGACGATGCCGTCGTCGACATCGAGCAATGGATCGCCGATGAAGTCGCGGTCGTGTTCGCCGAGCAGGAGGGCAGCGCTTTCGTCAATGGCGACGGCGTCAACAAGCCGAGGGGTTTCCTGTCCTACACCAAGGTCGCACAATCCGCTTGGCTGTGGGGCGACCTCGGCTACGTCGTCTCCGGCGCGGCCGGCGCCTTCGCCGATACCAATCCTTCGGACGAGCTGTTCGATCTGATCTATTCGCTGAAGGCCGGCTACCGCCAGAACGCCAGGTTCGTCATGAACCGCAAGACGCAATCGGCGATCCGCAAATTCAAGACGAGCGAGGGCGATTACATCTGGCAGCCGCCGACGACCGCCGACGCGCACGCGACGCTGATCGGCTTCCCGGTGGTCGAGGCCGAGGACATGCCGGACATCGCCGCCAACAGCTTTGCGATCGCCTTCGGCGATTTCCAGCGCGGTTATGTCGTGGTCGACCGGATCGGCATTCGCGTCCTGCGCGATCCGTTCTCGGCCAAACCTTACGTGCTTTTCTACACGACGAAGCGGGTCGGGGGCGGCGTGCAGGATTTCGACGCGATCAAGCTGATGAAGTTCGGGACGACGTGATCTAACGCCAGCTCGCGAGCACTCGCTCGATCCAGCCTCGATGCGGCGCAACGAGCACGGCCTGCGTGAGCTTGCCGCAACGCCGCGATCCCTGGCCTTCAGCGAACGCGATGATCGCGGCAAGCTTGCCACCCTCGGTGAAGACCGGCCCACCGGAATCGCCGGTGCAGGCGCCGGTGTCGCCTTGCGGGTCATCGAGCCACAGCAGCACGGATGATAGCGGCGCACGCAAGGTGAGGTGGCCGAGGCGAAGGGTACCTGACGTTTTCGCATCGTCTTCGCGTGACACGCCGAAGCCGGCGATTTCGAATGCGGTGCGGAGCTCGTAGCGTGCGGCCTCCGCAAAAGGCGGCGCGGTGGAATCTGCGGGCAGTGCGTCTGCGGTTTCGAGTAACGCGAGATCGATCGAGCGGCTGCGCGTTCGCGGTGCGTCGGCGTGAAAGGCCGGGTGTCTCGCGATGCGGCGCAACGCAAGCGGAGGCTGCCCGGGCAAGTAGAGGCGGGTGCCGCTCGGATTCGAAACGCAATGTGCAGCGGTGAGGAAGATGTTTCGCGTCAGCACGACGCCGGTGCAAAAGCCCGCACGGTTGCCGTCGCGCGATAGCACCATCACGACCTGATTCTGCCACTTCGCACCGTCGTCGCTACGCCCGACGATCGCTGCCGCCGTCCGCGGCATCGCCAGAGCGATGATCGTCAGACAAGCCGCGGCGATGGCCGGTGCTCTGTAGCCCGTTTGTAATCCCATTTTGAGACTCTCCGCATGATCCCACTCATCGTCAACGGCCCGGCGATCGAGCCGGTCGCGCTCGCCGACGCCAAGAAATGGCTGAAGCTCGAGACCAACGACGATGATGACGTGGTCGGCGCGCTGATCACCGCTGCACGCTTGATGGTCGAGGCGCAAATTCGCTGCATGCTGATCACGCAGACATGGCGGCTCATTTACGATTGCTGGCCGAACGAGCGGCTGATCAAAATCCCGCTGGCGCCGTTCCAATCGCTGACGGCAATGCGCGTCTACGATGCGGCCGGCGTAGCGCAGGCGGTGAGCGCCTCGCTCTATTATGTCGACAGCGCGCCTGATGCGGCGCGAATCATCTTCGGCGCGCCACCGCAAAACCCGGGCCGGAACGCCGCCGGCGTAGAGATCGACATCGTCGTCGGCTACGGCACGACGCCGGAGAGCGTGCCGGAGCCGCTGCGCCAGGCGATCCGCGCGCTGGTCACCGATTGGTACGAGAATCGCGGTGACGCGGACGCCGCAGATATGGCGAACGCGCTGCCGTCCTCCGTGCGCGCACTGGTCGCTCCCTATCAGCGCCCGAGGCTCGCATGAGAAAGCGCGCTTTTGTCGGCGTGATGCGGCAGCGACTGTCGCTCGACGCTGCATTGGAGTCGACGGACGAGTCCGGCGCGCTGCAGACGGCATGGTCGCCCCTCGGCGACGTCTGGGGACAGATCATCCCGGCCACCTCCGGCGACCGCTTTGTTGCGGAGCGTCAGGAAGAGGCGGTCACGCATCGTATTCTCATCCGCTGGCGTGGTGACATGCAGAGCGGCATGCGCTTCCGCCTGGGCGCCCGCAGCTTTCTCATTCACGCGGCTTTCGATCCAGACGAGCGCCAGCGCGTCCTGATCTGCCGCTGCGAAGAGATCAAACAATGAGCGCCGGGCAATGACCACGTCTCCCGTGACCGCGCTGCGCAAAGCCATTCACGCCAAGCTCGCCGCCGCTTCCGCACTTGTCACCGCGCTCGGCGGCACGAAAATCTTCGATGAGGCGCCGCGCGATGTGGAGGCGCCTTACCTCACCTTCTCCGATACGCAGGTGCGGGATTGGTCTTCCAGCTTATCACGCGGTGCCGAGCATCTGTTCGTGATCGCGGTCTGGTCGGCTGAGCGCGGTACGAAGCAGGCAATCGAGATCGGCAATTCCGTCATCGCTCTCCTCGACGACGCAATGCTCGATCTCGACGGCTACAAGCTCGTCAACCTGCGCTTCGTGCAGTTCGAGACGAAGCGCGAGGCAAACGGCCGGTTCGCGCGGGTGAACCTGCGCTTCCGCGCGACCACAGAAGATTTGACGGCTGGCTGATCAGGAAAACGCAATGTCCGCACAGAAAGGCAAAGACCTTCTTCTCAAGCTCGACGACGGCACCGGCAATTTCGTCACGGTCGCGGGTTTGCGCACGCGCCGTCTCGCACTCAACGCCGACACTGTCGATATCACCAATGCCGAATCCGCTGGCCGCTGGCGCGAGCTCCTGCAAGGGGCGGGCGTCATGCGCGCGAGCGTCGCCGGCACCGGCGTGTTCAAAGACGAGAGCTCTGACGCATTGATGCGCAGCGTGTTCTTCGATGCGTTGATCCGCACCTGGCAGATTGTAATCCCGGGTTTCGGTACGATCTCCGGCTTGTTCCAGATATCGAGCCTCGACTGGCGCGGCGAGCATGCTGGCGAAATTACCTTCGACCTCGCGCTTGAATCGGCCGGCGCGCTCACCTTTATCGCGGCGTGATCGGAGTGGCAAATCCGCGCCGCGGCGAAATCACTGCCGAATTCGACGGGCGGACGCACACGCTCTGCCTGACGCTCGGCGCGCTTGCCGAGCTGGAATCCAAATTTGGCGCCGGCGGTCTCGTCGAACTCGCCTCGCGCTTCGAAAACGGCCGGCTCTCCGCCCGCGATCTAACCGCGATCATTGCCTGCGGTTTGCGCGGTGCCGGAGCGACCCACACGGATGACGAAGTCGCCGCTTTAAAGGTCACCGGGGGATTGCAGACTTACGTCGGCATCGCGGCCAATCTGTTGGCTGCAACATTCGGCGAAATGAAGCCGGATGCCGATGTTACTGCAAACCCTCGGCAGCCGCAGGACGTCTGACATCCGGGCCAGACCCAAGGATCGTAGTAGCGGCACGCTCCTCCCACGCGCCGTTTCCTTGGGGTCCGGTCCTGGCCTTCGGATTGGGCGTCCTGCGGCTATCCCCGCGCGATTTCTGGGCGGCGACGCCGCGTGAATTAAACGCGGCGTTTGAAGGCGTGTACGGCCGCGTGTCAGAGACACCGAGGCTTGCCGATTTTGCCACGATGATGGCGGCTCATCCCGATCGAAGGATGTAAATGACCACGCATCGTTATACACCTGCGACGGTAATCGGCGGCGACACGAGCTCCGCTTTCGCCGCGCAGGACCTTAATGCGATCAGGCAGGCGCTCGATGGCATCACGATATCCTCCGAGAATGTGTCGCGATCGCTTGCCCGCACGTTCGCAAGCGCGATTGCGAGTGGCAGATCGTTCAACGAGACGCTCGCGACGGTGGTGACGTCGCTGTCGCGCATGGCGCTGAATAGCGGCGCGCAGGGTCTCGTCTCAGGCGCGACGTCGTGGCTGGGTGACGCGTTCAGCGGATTGTCAGGCAGCGTCGCGCCATTTGCTGAAGGCGGCATTGTTTCGAGTCCAACGCTATTCGGCATGGGCTCGAGCTTTGGTCTCATGGGTGAGCGCGGTGCCGAAGCAATCCTGCCGCTGTCACGCGGCCCGAACGGGCAGCTCGGCATCGCGACGCAGAACGCGCCGGCACCCGTGGCAGTGACGGTGAACATCTCCGCCGCCGATGCGGAAAGCTTCCGCAAGTCGGAAGGGCAGATCACGAGTGCGCTCGCGCGCGCGGTCGCGCGTGGCCAGCGCAGTCTCTAAATCAACCCGGGAAAGCGCATGGACGGCTTTCACGAAGTGCGGTTTCCGCTCGACATTTCGTTGCGCGGTAGCGGCGGCCCGGAACGCAGGACCGATATCGTCATGCTTGGCTCCGGTCGTGAGCAGCGCAACGCGCGCTGGGCACGGTCACGCCGCCGTTACGAAGCAGGTTACGGCGTCAAGACGCTCGCGGCACTATCGAGCGTCATCGCTTTTTTCGAGGAACGTCGCGGCAGGCTTTACGGCTTCCGTTGGCGCGACCGCAGCGATTATTCCTCCGGGTTACCCGGCATAGCGGTGACGGCGCTCGACCAGGCGATCGGGCAGGGCGATGGCGTCAACGCCACCTTCCAGCTGGTTAAGACATACGGCGCGAGCTTCGCGCCCTATGCGCGCGACATCGTGAAGCCGGTTGCGGGGACCGTGCGCGTTGCAGTCGCCGGGGTCGAGAAGAGCGCGAGCGCAGATTTCAGCGCCGATACGACAACAGGCGCCGTGACGTTCGCGTCATCGAGCATTCCGCATGCCGGCGCGGCGGTGAGCGCGGGCTTTTTGTTCGATGTGCCGGTGCGTTTCGACACTGATTACCTCGAAATAGATCTCGCCGCCTTCGAGGCCGGCGAAATCCCCAGAATTCCGCTGATCGAACTTCTTGGTTGATCGAAACGCATGCGACAAATCTCCTCCGATTTCGCCGCGACGCTCGCCGGCACAATCGCGACGCTCTGCCACTGCTGGCGCCTCACGCGCCGCGATGGCGTCGTCCGAGGATTCAGCGACCACGATTGCGACATCAGCTTTTCCGGCGTGACGTTCGCCGCTGCGAGCGGCTTCGATGCTTCAGATCGCGAAGCCGCGCTGGGTCTTTCGACCGGCGGCGGCGAAGTCAATGGCGCGCTGTCTTCCGACGTACTCACGGAAGACGATCTCGCGAATGGCGTCTGGGACGGCGCCAGTGTAGAAATATGGCTGGTGAACTGGAGCGCGCCGGATCAGAGCGTGCTCCTCGATGTTGCGACCATCGGCCAAGTGCGGCGCTCGGAATTCGCGTTCACCGCGGAATTGCGCTCCGCCGCGTCGTTCCTCGATCAGGAGACCGGCCTCCTCTTCCAGCGCCTCTGCTCGGCCGATCTCGGCGATGCGCGATGCAAGGTCGCGCTCACCGCGCCAAATTTCGCCTGCGACGGTACAATTGTGGCGGGCGCAACATCGGTTGCGTTCTCCGCGACATTGGATCGGGCGTATGCGTCGGGCTTCTTCAGCGGCGGCAAGCTCACCTTTATGAGCGGCGGCAATTCCGGCGCGATGTGCGAGATCAAAGACCATGCGGTCCTTGGTGTAAATGTCAGCTTCCTCCTGTGGACACCGCTCGCCTATCCAACGGCTGCCGGCGACCGGTTCACCGTCACTGCCGGTTGCGACAAGACGCTCGCCAGCTGCCGCTACAAATTCAACAATCTCGCCAATCACCGCGGTTTTCCGCACATGCCGGGAAACGATATGATTATTTCTTATCCAAACAGCAACGATCCGATCTTCGACGGCGGGAGCCTCTTCTCGTCATGACGATCACGCGTGCAGCAATCATCGCCGAGGCTGGCGCCTGGGTCGGCACGCCTTATCGGCATCAGGGCTCGCTTTGCGGCGTCGGCTGCGATTGCCTGGGGCTGTTGCGCGGCCTCTGGCGCGCGTTGATCGGGCCGGAGCCGGAAAGTCCGCGCGCCTATTCCCCTGATTGGGCGGAAGCAGGCGGCAGTGAAGCGTTGATGTACGCGGCGCAGCGCCATCTCGTGCCGCTTGCAGATTGCGCTTACGCGGAGGGCGACGTGCTTCTCTTCCGTTTCCGCAAGAACGTCCCGGCCAAACATATCGGCATCGTGACGGGACCGGCGCGGATGATCCATGCGCATGAAGGCGCCTGCGTTGCCGAGGTGCCGATTGTGCCGTTCTGGCAGCGGCGTATCGCCGCCACCTTCTCCTTCCCCGGTGTGGAAGACCTGCATTCATGACAACGCTCGTCTTTCAGGCCGCAGGCTCCGCGATCGGGGGGATCGTCGGCGGGCCGGTCGGCGCATCGATCGGCGGCTTCGCCGGGGCGCTCGGCGGCGCAGCCTTGTCCGGACTGGGCGGCCCGCATGCAAGCCCGCGCATGGTAATCGGCCCTCGCCTCAAGGTGATGGACGGCATTACCTCGACGGAAGGCGCGCCGATCCCACGCGTTTATGGCCGCACGCGTATTGGCGGCCAGATGATCTGGGCGACGCGTTTTCTCGAAGTGATCAGCGAGTCGGTCACGCCCGCGGCCTCGTCCGGCGGAAAAGGCGGCGGTGCGGGCAGTAGCGGCGGACGCAGCTCCTCGGGCGAGATTGACTTCACTTATAATTACTACGCGAATTTCGCGATCGGACTTTGTGAGGGGCCGATCGCTTTCGTGCGCCGCATCTGGGCGGAGGGCACCGAGCTCGACCTCACGCTCATGGGCCCGCGCCTCTATACGGGCAGCGAGACGCAGGAAGCCGATCCGCTCATTATTGCCAAGGAAGGCGCGGACAATGCGCCGGCTTATCGCGGCCTCGCTTACGTCGTGTTCGAGCGTTTGCCGCTTGCGAGCTTCGGCAATCGCATTCCGCAGCTCACATTCGAAGTGGTGAAGCCGGTCAGCGGACTTGCTGAGATGATACGCGCCGTCGACATCATTCCGGGGGCGACGGAATTCGGGTATCAGCCGAACCTGCAAATCAGCGTCTCGTGGCCGGGCAGTTCGATCAGCGAGAATCGCCATCAGCTGACGGCCGCGACCGACTGGACCGCGTCGCTCGACGCGCTGCAGGCGCTCTGTCCGAATCTGAGGAGCGTTGCGCTCGTCGTGACCTGGTTCGGCAACGATCTTCGCGCGGCGTCTTGCACCATCACGCCGAAAGTCGATCTCGGCTTCAAGACGATCGGTCTGGATTGGTCCGTCGCGGGGCTCACGCGCGGTTTCGCGCCCGTCGTGTCTGCGTTCGACGGGCAGGCGGCATTCGGCGGCACGCCCTCCGATGCCGCGGTGATCGGTGCGATCCAGGATTTGCGCGCCCGCGGTCTGTTCGTCACGCTTTATCCCTTCGTGATGATGGATATTCCCACGGGAAACGCGCTTGCCGACCCCTATAGCGGTAATGCCGGTCAGCCCGCCTATCCCTGGCGCGGCCGCATCACCTGCGCGCCGGCGCCGGGGCAGCCGGGCTCGCCCGACGGCACTGCCGCTGCGGCATCGCAAGTCGCGAGCTTTTTCGGCTCCCCGGTACCGTCGCCGACCGAATGGTCCTTCCGCCGCTTCATCCTGCATTACGCGCAGCTCTGCGTCGACGCAGGCGGCGTCGACGCGCTTCTGATCGGTTCCGAACTCGTCGCGTTGACGCGCGTGCGCTCGGGAAGCGGCACCTATCCCGCCGCGCAGGCGCTGGCGACGCTCGCGGCAGATGTGAAAGCGGTTGTCGGCGCAACGACGAAAATCTCCTATGCCGCGGACTGGACCGAATATGGAGCACATGTTCTTGGGGGCGGCAGCGAAGCGCGCTTTCCGCTCGATGCTGTCTGGAGCGCGGCGGCTGTCGACTTCATCGGCGTCGATGCCTACTGGCCGCTCTCCGACTGGCGCGACGGCGATGTTCATCTTGATACCGCCGTCGCGTCCTCGATCTACGATCCCGATTATCTCTCGAGCCGTGTTGCATCGGGCGAAGCCTTCGACTGGTACTACGCCGATGACAATGCGCGCGCCGCGCAAACGCGCACGCCGATCACCGACGGCGCCTACAACAAGCCGTGGGTCTTCCGGCAGAAGGATCTCGTCTCCTGGTGGTCGCAGCCGCATACAGAACGCGTCGGCGGGGCTGAAGTCACGCATTCGACGGCATGGGTGCCGCAAAGCAAGCCGATTTGGCTGACCGAGACCGGCTGCCCGGCCGTCGATCGCGGCGCCAATGCGCCGAACGTGTTTCGCGACGCGAAGTCGAGCGAAGGCGGGCTGCCGTATTTCTCGCGCGGCTTCCGTGACGATCTCATGCAGCGTTGCGCGCTGGAGGCGACGCTACGACGCTTCGATCCGAGTGCGTCCGGCTATCAGACCGGCAACAATCCGACATCCGGCGTCTATAGCGCGCCAATGGTCGACCCCGCGCGCATTCATGTCTGGGCGTGGGATGCGCGGCCGTTTCCGGCGTTTCCTGATCTCTCCACCTATTGGTCGGATGCGGCGAATTGGCAAACCGGACACTGGTTGAACGGACGTTTGGAAGGCACGCCGCTCAGCACATTGGTCGAGGTGCTCGCGAGCGATCTCCTTCCTCACTCGGCGCCGTTGTCCGTCGCGGTCGACGGGTTCATCGATGGCTATGTAGTCGACCGCACGATGTCGGCGCGCGCGGCGATCGAGCCGTTGGCGAACCTGTTTGGATTTGACGCGATCGCCTCGAGCGGCGCGCTGCGCTTTGCCGGGCATTCCGGCAAAGCGGCTTACGAAATCGGCTTGGACGATCTCGTTCCCGCGAAAGACGGTACCCTCGTGCGGCTCGTTCGCGCCCAGGAGTCGGAGCTGCCGCACGAGCTTTCGATCGCGTTCTCGGATTCCGACGAGGATTATGAGCCCGCGAGCGTCCTCTCACGAAAGCTCGGAGGCTCGTCGCAACGCGATGCGCAGCGCGAAGCCGCCGTGATGATGAATCGTGCCGAAGCGCAACGGCGCGCTGAAATCGCGCTGCAGGATTTGTGGGTCGGGCGGGAGACTGTGGAGTTTTGCGTTCGCCCGAACCTTGTGGCGCTCGAACCCAGCGACGATGTCGCTCTGGAGATCGGCGGGGAGCAACGCCGCTTCGAGATTCAACGGATCAGCGACGGCGCGTTTCGGACAATTGCGGCGCGCGCGATCGAGCCGTCTGTCTACGATCGTGCGCAGCCGGCGCTCACGCGAAGAAGCGTGCGCGTCCCGCGCTTTCCCGGGCCACCGCAAGTCGTCGCGCTCGATCTTGCAATCGTGCGGGGCGGCACGACCGCCCTCCAATACCTGGCTGTTGCCGCTGATCCCTGGCCGGGCGCGATGGCGGTCTGGCAAGCAAGCGCCGACCGCAGCACGTACAGGCTCATCGGCACGATAGCGCGTGCCGCGATCATCGGCAGCACGCTCAGCACGTTAGGTCCCGGGCCGGCGAGCCGCCTCGATCTTTTGAATTCGCTGACGGTGCGGATCGGGCAGGGCGCGCTCCTCTCGGTCAGTGACGCCGACATGTTCGCCGGCAAAACCGCGATGGCGATTCGAGCCTCCGATGGAAGCTGGGAGATTTTTGCCTATGCGAATGCGGAGCTTATCGGCACGAACACATATCGTCTCTCGCGCTTCATTCGCGGGCTCGGCGCAGAAGAGAGTCTGAGCGCACGGACGGTTGCGCCCGGCGCGATCGTAGCCGTGCTGGACAACGCGCTGTTCCCGGTGGCGCAGGGCTTGTCCAGTCTCGGCCAGACATTGCAATTCCGCGTTGGTCCGGCGAACCGCGATCACGCTGATACAGGCGTCACAGAGATCGCCACGAGCGTCACCGGCAAGGCGCTGATGCCTTACGCTCCGGTGCAGGCGAGTGCCGTGCGTGGCACTTCCGGCGTGACGATCAATTTTACCCGGCGCAGCCGCATCGACTCCGATGCATGGGAGCCGGTCGACGTGCCGCTTGGCGAAGATCGCGAAGCCTATGACATCGTGATCGCGACGCCCGGTGGCTCGCGTTCGATATCGGTCATGTCACCCTCGGCGCTTTACGCAGCGAGCGACGAGATCGGCGATTTCGGTTCGGCTCAAACGACCCTGGGTCTGCAAATTTATCAGACGAGCGCCACGGTCGGGCGCGGCTTTCCGCTTGCGATAAATCTTCCGGTTCACTGACACTCATCATCCAGGACAGTGATGACGAACTCGATCCATCTCGGTCTGCCGTATCTCGACGCGGCCCAAGCGCAGAAGCACGTTACCCATAACGATGCCTTGCGTGTGCTCGATGCCCTCGTGCAGCTGTCGGTCACGAGCCGCAATGTCACCGCGGCTCCGGCGAGCCCCGTCGAGGGCGGACGCTGGCTCGTCGGCTCCGGTGCGACAGGTGCCTTTGCCGCCAAGACAAACAACGTCGCAGCTTTCCAGGACGGAATCTGGCGCTTCTTCGTGCCGCAAGAGGGCTGGCAAGTCTATGTGGAGAGCGAAGGCATCGTTCTGATTTACGACGGTGCCGCGTGGGCGGATCTCGGCCTTTCGTTCCACACCCTGCAAAATCTGGCGAAGCTCGGTATAGGCACAACGGCCGACGCGACGAATACACTTGCAGCGAAACTCAACAGCGCCTTATTCACCGCGAAGGCCTCGAGCGAGGGCGGCAGCGGCGACATGCGGCAGACGCTCAGCAAGAGCAGTGCGTCCAACACCGTCTCGCAGCTCTATCAGGATAATTACTCGGGCCGTGCCGAAGTCGGTCTCACCGGCGATGACAATTTCCATTTCAAGGTGTCGCCGAACGGTTCGACTTGGTACGACGCTCTGATCCTGTCGAATGCGGCCGGCGATAAATTTGCGCCGGCAGGCGGATTGGTCCTCGGCAACAACGCGTTCTTCAGCACGGCGTCTTCCGCAGGGTCGGTGACACCGCTATCGCAAGTGCAGGGCACGGGTGCTGACGCGTCCTTGCTCGCCGCGCGGTTTAGCAATGACGCAAGCGGAGCTCGCTTGTTCCTCGGCAAGAGCCGCGGCGCAACGGCCGCCACGCAGGGCGCCGTCGTCACGGGAGATGATCTCGGCGGCATCAGCCTGTCCGGCTCGGACGGCAGCGCCATGCGCCACGGAGCCTCGATCAGAGGCCTGGTTGCCGCTGCCCCGACCGCTAACGGAACGCCAACCAAGCTGGTCCTGTCGACATCCGATGGAGCCGCCGCGCCCGCCGACCGGGTCACGATAGATCAAAGCGGCAATCTCGCGATCGGTTCGGCGAATGCACAGGGTCAGCTCACTGTCTGTTCAAACAGTGCCGCGACTTTGCCGGCTCCGACGGTGTCGAGCTGGACGAGCGGGTATTTCATCAGCGCGGACGGTAACGGTTGCCTGCTCGAACTGCATGCTTACGGAACCGGGTTTCCTGGACTGAACTTTCGACAGGCGCGAGGAACGGCGGCGGCGAGAGTGGCAACGCAAGCCAATGACATAATCGCGTTTTTTGGCGGAGCTGGCCATGGAACGACGAGTCCTACGTTAGGTGTCGCCCAAGCCCGCTTCGTCGCCAGTCAAACCTTCACCGACACTTCTGCGCCGGCCCGCGTCGAGTTCTGGACAACGCCGGTTGGTTCGACAACGATTGTTGAAGCGGCACGCTTCAACGAAGCAGGCAATTTGCTGATCGGCAACACTGGCGGCACAGACAAATTGACAGTCGGCGGTAATGCCGTTCCCTCCAGCGACAACGTGTATAGCTGCGGTAAGGCGGCAGCGAGGTGGTCGGCGATTTGGTCGGCCACCGGCACAATCCAGACGTCAGATGCGCGTGACAAAGACATTGTCGAGCGCGTCTCTTCCACGCAGGCAGCCTCGATCGTCGATTCAGTCGAACCGATCAAATTCCGTTGGAAGGTCGGAGGATATAACGAGGAGCGGGCAGTTTTTGAAGATGGCCTCGGCGCCGACGGTCAGATGATCCACCGCGAGAACGTGACGTACACGCCGAAAGCAGGTGCGCGGGTCCACGCGGGTTTTATCGCGCAGGAGATCAAGACGGCAATGGACGCCAATGGCGGTGATTTCGGCGCATGGGGTCTCGAACAGGCGGCAGATGGCGAGAGCCGGCAATTTCTAAGGCCTGACCAGCTCATCGCAATCTTGTGGCAAGCGTTGCGCGCAACACGGCGTGAGCTCGCCGAACTAGAGGCGAGAATCGCCAGGCCGTGACGGTTTAACAGCAGCCGTGCCGCTTTATCACCCGCCACTCCAGGCGGGTTTTTTGTTCCGCGCGATCGTGCGCTGGAAGCCGGAGGACATGAAATCGATGTGCATTCGCATCCTCCGGTCCCTCGACCGCAAGCTCGACCAAGTTGTTGGCTTGCTGCAGATCATCGTTGAGAAGGAAACACTTATGAGTCAGGCAACCGACAATCTCGCTGCCGCCGTGCAAAAGGAGACAAGTATCGTGTCCTCAGTTACGACGCTGATCTCCGGACTTGCCGCGCAGATCAAGCAGACCTCTAGCGATCCTCAGGTGCAGGCGCTCGCCGATCAGATCAACGGTAATTCCGACACGCTCGCCAAGGCGGTCGCCGCGAACCCGGCGGCTGACACCGGCGGCGTCGGCTCAACTGCCCAGACGGCGAGTTGACCGAAACAAACACCAAAGCCGCCCGCTGAAAGGCCGCCCCCCAGGGCGGCCTCTTCATTTCGAGACGAGCGATGGCCAATTTCTACACATGCCGCGAAGGAGATGTGATGCGCGCCTTGATCAAAGCGTTTCTGCGCCCGCTGCTTTGCGCCAGGTGCGGCAGGCAGCTGCACGAATGCGCCTGTGACGAAGTCGCGAGGCAACCGCTCTGAACTGCAATCCGCGCGCGGGGCTGACCGGCCGGGGCGGTCGTGCGCGGATGTGTTCTCCCGCTCCGGCCACAGTCTGAAAGGACGAAGATTATGCTCATCAACAAGTGGGTGCAGTTTGCTCTTGCCGCGCTGGTGGCGCTGCTTGGATTTGCCTCGAGCTTCGACTGGACGACGCTTGTCTCGCCGCAAACGGCGGGCGTGATTGTCGGCGTCATCGGGGTCTTCAAGATGCTGACGAACGCGCTTGCGCCGGGGGCCGGCAAGAGCGCCGCCGCAACCGATGGCTCGATCATCACGCATACGGCAAAGTGAACGATGCTTGCGTTTCTGCCTCTCCTCCTCAAGCTTCTGCCGACGCTGATTGGCTTTGTCGAAACGATCCTCCAGTCGGCCCACGACAACCGGCTTCTCGAGGCGGGGCAGGCGGAAGCGATTGCGGCGGCTTTGACGAAAGCGCAGGCGCAGGTCGAGCGGGCGCGACAGGCCGAAGCCGAGGCCATCGCGCGGCACGCCAAAGATCCGACTGATGCGGCGCTCGATTCCGAATTCCAGCGGAAGGATTGAAATGCGCGCTCTCTCCGGTGTTCTTCTCGCCACGCTCCTCCTCTGCGCCTGCGCCAAGCAGCAGGCGGAGCCGGCCATCGCTGTTGCGCCTTATTGTGATGTCGCGCGGCCAGTTTACTGGAGCGCCAAGGACACCCGCGCCACCAAGGAGCAGGCCGACCGCGAGAACGCGAAGTGGAAGAGCCTCTGCGCAGCCAAGGCCCCCACCCAGCGCTCCAATTAATCCTCACGGACCGTTCAGGCCGTATTCATCGGCAATTGCCAAGATTGGAGCGGAATGCGCTTCCCCCTGCTCGCGACCTCAATCGGCCTCTGCTGCGCCGTGGCTATATTGCTGCCGGTGCGGTCTCGGGCTGCGCAGGTCGTTGCGCTGCAATGTCTCTCGACCGACCAAACGCGCGAGGAGATCGATTCGGCACGTTTGGTCCAGCCTTTCGTCCTGATGCGGCGGGCCGCCGGCGAGGCGCATGCCGAGGCGATCGACGGCCGGCTCTGCCGCTGGAACAACGAGCTTATTTATGAGATCAGTCTGCTGCGGCGCGACGGGCATGTTGTCCGCGTGCATTTCAACGCGGCAAACGGCAAAGCCGTGGAGCGCCGCTAACGGGAGGACTCGTGCGGCTGCTCGTCGTCGAAGACGATCGCGATCTCAATCGGCAGATCGTTCAAGCGCTTGATCAGGCGGGCTATGCTGTCGACCGCGCCTTTGACGGAGAGGAAGGGCACTTCCTTGGCGAAACCGAGCCGTACGACGCGGTCGTGCTCGACATCGGCTTGCCCAAAAAGGACGGCATCACCGTTCTCGAGGAGTGGCGGCGCGCCGGCCGCATGATGCCGGTCCTGATCCTCACCGCGCGCGACCGCTGGAGCGATAAGGTGCAGGGCTTTGACGCCGGCGCCGATGATTACGTCGCCAAGCCGTTTCATATGGAGGAGGTGCTGGCGCGATTGCGCGCGCTCCTGCGCCGCGCGACGGGTCACGCCACAAACGAGCTCACCTGCGGGCCGGTGCGGCTCGACACCAAGGCTGGCCGTGTCGTCGTCGATGGCGCCCCGGTGAAGCTCACTTCGCACGAATACCGGCTTCTCGCCTATCTCATGCATCATTCCGGCCGGGTGATTTCCCGCACCGAGATCGTCGAGCATCTCTACGATCAGGACTTCGATAGGGATTCGAACACGATCGAAGTTTTTGTCGGACGCTTGCGCAAGAAACTCGGGGTCGACGTCATCCAGACCGTGCGCGGTCTCGGCTACTTGATTGCTTCCCCCGACGGCAGCACCGCCTCCCAACCTGCAAGCCACTGACGCCGGATGGCGCGCCTTCGATTTGGCGAGCAATCTATCGCGGTCCGCCTGTTTGTCATGTCGGCGTTGTGGAGTTCTGTGATCCTGCTGGTCGCGGGGTTGCTGCTCACCGCCTATTATCGTCGCACCAGCGAACAGGCCTTTGATGACCGGCTTGGCGCATTTCAGCGGGCTCTCATTGCCGACATTGTCACGAGCGGCTCGGATCGCATCGAGACTGGCGGGCTCGGCGATCCGCGCTTCGAAGTCGCGCTGTCCGGCTGGTACTGGCAGGTGACGCGGCTCGACGCGGAAAAGCCGGAGGTACAGGCCTCGCGTTCGCTGTTTGCGGCGAGCCTTCCGCGCCTCGCCGACGAGGGTATTCCGGCGGAAGAAGGCGGCCTACGACGCGCTTCCATTAAAGGGCCCGATGAGCGCCCGTTGCGGCTGGTCGAGCGCGTTCTCGATACAGAGGGCAACGGCATCTATCTCGTGCAAGTCGCAGCCTCGATTACCGATCTTGAAGCGCAAATTCGGCGCTTCGAAATCGCGCTCGCGGTCACCTTCGCGCTGCTGGCGCTGGCGCTTGTCGGCACAACCGCCTTTCAGGTGCGCTTCGGCCTGCGGCCGCTCCGCCAGCTCGAAGCAGGCATCGCGGAAATCCGCCGCGGCGAGACCGATCGTGTTGAGGGCTCGTTTCCGCGCGACATCGCACCGGTCGCGGCTGAGCTCAATCTGCTCATCGCCGCCAATCGGGAGATTGTGCAGCGCGCACGCACGCAGGTCGGCAATCTCGCGCATGCCTTGAAAACGCCGCTCAGTGTGATCGTGAACGAGGCGGCAGCAAACAAAAGCACCTTCGCCGAAAAAGTTGGCGAGCAGGTTGGGATCATGCGCGATCAGGTGTCTTACTATCTTGATCGCGCGCGCGCCGCGACGCGCGCCGGGGCGGTTGGAACCGCGACGGAGGTCGAGCCGGTAGTCGCCGCCTTGCAGCGGACCTTTGAGAAAATCTATCGCGATCGCGCGCTGAAGATCACAAGCGAGGTGCCGCACGACCTGCGCTTCCTCGGGGAAAAGCAGGATTTCGAAGAGATGGTCGGCAACCTCTTCGATAACGCCTGCAAATGGGCGCAGTCCTCGATCGATCTCAGGGTCGACAGCAAAGATGGTGAAAGTCCCGGTCAGACGCTCCTGACCATCATTGTCGATGATGATGGGCCGGGCCTCGCACCGAACGACCGCGCCGAGGCGACCCGCCGCGGCCGGCGCCTCGACGAGACGAAGCCCGGCTCTGGTCTTGGCCTGTCGATCGTCAGCGATCTGGCGGCGGCTTATGGGGGGTCGTTCAGCCTGGCAACGAGCCCGCTCGGGGGACTGCGGGGGGAGCTGACCCTGCCGGGGGCGTGAGGAGCATGCTCAATTGTTGCGGTCTTGCCTTGGAAAAGGGTGGCGTTGTCGCACCTGGTCGATTCGGTGCTTGCCACCGGGTGCACGGATGTCCATCTCTTCGAAGAGCCGCAAGAGTGCCGCCGGCTTCGCCGTTGAAAAGCCTTTTTGTGCATAACGGAAGGATTCCCGAATGGGCGTTCGGCAGCACTAAAGCGTTGCGCTCCTTATGTTTTCAGCGGCGTTGCCAAGTTGCAGCATCGCTGAAAAATGCGCTGGTAGGGCCTTGATTTCAACGCCTGATGGCGGCTAACGTACCTGCGACTGGCCTGCCTGGAACATTTGGCGGTACGCTGAATTAAACGGGCTGTTAACGGTCGTGCGGGACACTTGCGAGCTTGACCGATGCCTGATCCGAAGATGCTCGACACCTCGTATCCCGAATTTGTGAACGAGAGATTCACCGCGGCGGATACGACCGGCTCCCATATCGTTTTCACGAATCGGGGGGCGGAACACGCCCGAATTGTGATGGCGAAGCTCGTTTCCGGCGTATCATCTTCGCTGGATATTTTGAGTGGCCACTTGAGCAGCCTGGTTTATGATGAGGCGCTCTTGCGCGCATGTGCCAATCGGCTTTCTCCAGGCAAAATCCGTATCATTGTTTCGGACAAAGAAATTCCGATCCAAACGACTGCGCTCGCCGGTCTCAAGGACGAAATCCATTCGGGACAAATTCTCGTTAAGCGCTTAGATCTTAAAGCATACCCGAAAACGCTGAACCATTTCGCCCTAGCGGATCGCAAGCACATTCGTGCTGAAAGCGACCACCAGGAGATGACCGCAATGGTCATTCTGCACGCTGACCAAAGAAAAGTGGTGGGCGCCGACGGTATCCCTACAACTGTGATCAGTATTTATGAGCAGCTCTTTTCCGTCCTTTGGGAAGGCTCTTTTGACTATGCTCCAGCGGTCTCGGAAAGAGAAAAGGAAATCGCCGCATAACTATTTTTTAGCTGGTATAAGAAAAAATGTTTCGGCGATTTTCCGTAATTCTGACCATATGTGCTGTTTGCGCGGTCGTTATCTGGGGCGTCCTGCTTTTGGTTGCCCACCGCTGGGCTTGGGCAGCAGACGAGGCGATCAAAAGTAGGTTCGCGGACTTTGATTTTGCCGGATATATCTTCGGCATGGTGGCAGTCGCGGTTTCTTCTGCCGGCGTCTACGTGACCCTATTTACGGAGCGCGCGACGGACCAGATGATGAAACTCGTTGAGATGCACCTGATACCCGACCCTTTTTCGGACAGCAAGATCGCACAGCACTATTGCGATCCTAAGCTGAATGACGGCAATAGTGTGCAAAGGAGCGCGCCGATCAGAGTCATATATTCGCTTTACAAGCTTCGCACTTGGGTCGGGATGAATCCAGAGCAACGCGCCAAGTTGCTAGGGGAGGAAGGCCTTGATGCAGATGCGCTCGGGATCGGAAAGCAATTCCCCAAATTGCAGGAGCACGTGGATAAAAAACTGGTGTTCTCGATAGCGGTGATAATTTCCCTGCTGTATGCGACTCTGCCTCTCTTTTATTTGGCCAAAGACAACAAAATCGTGTTTACGGTACTGATTGTACTGAACATCATGTGTGTGGTTGAGATAGCGATATGCGCGATTTGTTACTTCTACAGAACTCGGTTCTTCTCTAACTTTGAGGCCCGGCTCGGTTCCTGGAGACCTGACATTGCAAACTACCTATTTGCGTTAGCAGCCCATCAGGCACAAAAGGAGGCCCTAGCGGTCAAGCCCGAATAGCGAGTTTTGCGCCAGCGCAGCGCCCTGCGACACATTCCGCCTTCCTGCCGCCCGCCCAACCGGCTAAACCCTGCCGATGATCTGGCTTGTCTTCGCCGCCATGACCGGCCTCGCGGTATTTTCCGTGCTGTGGCCGCTGTCGAGGTCGCGGCTCATTGCGGCGGCAAACCTTCCCAACATCTCCCTCTACGAAGCGCAGGTCGCGGAAATCGACCGCGACGCCGCCGCGGGCCTGCTCCCCGCCGCCGATGTGGCCGCGGCAAAATCCCATGCGGCGCGCCGGCTGCTTGCCGTCTCCGCAGCCGAACCGGGCCCGCTTAGCGCGAACGCCCCGCGCAACGTCCGGCTGGCGGCCGCAGCCGCGATCATCCTCATTCCCGCCCTGACGCTCAGCCTCTACAGCGGGTTCGGCCGGCCCGATCTGCCGGATCGGCCGCTGGCGGCCCGGTGGCAATCGAACGATCCCGGCAAGATGGATCTTGCCGCCGCGATTGTGCGCATCGAAGCGCATTTGCGTGAACACCCCGAAGACGGCCGCGGATGGGACGTCATCGCGCCGGTCTACATGGGCATGGGTCGCATTGACGACGCCCGCCGCGCGTTCAATGAAGCCATTCGCCGGCTTGGCGATAGCGCCGTGCGCGAAGCCGGGCTCGGCGAGGCGCTCGTTGCCGATGCGCAGGGCGTCGTCACCGCCGACGCGCGGCAGGCTTTTGAAAAAGCCAACGCCGCCGATCCCACTCTCCCCCAACCTCGATATTATCTCGGCCTCGCCGCGCTCCAGGACGGCAAGCCGGACGAAGCGCGCGTGATCTGGGCGAAGCTCGCCGATGAAGCATCGTCCGATGCCTCCTGGGTCGCCCCGCTTCGGCAAAGAATCGCCGGGCTGTCCGCTCCCGCCGAGGGTCCCGACAGCGCCGCGGGAAAGTCTATCGCCGCTCTGCCCCAGCCCGAGCGTGCCGCCGCGATCCGCTCCATGGTCGAAGGCCTGGGCGCGCGCCTGCAACAGAGCGGCGGCAGCCTCGACGAATGGTTGCGGCTTGTGCGGGCTTACTCGGTGCTGAACGAGCCCGATAAAGCGCGCGCTGCCCTCGCCGCTGCGCGCAAAAATTTGGCGACTAACGACAGAGCGAATGCTGCGCTCGATGGTCTCGCGCGCGAACTCGGGCTGGATAGCTAATGACCCGCCGCGCCCGCAGGCTCACGATGATCGGCGCGGCATTCTGCATGCTTGGCGTGGCCGTCGGGCTCGTCCTATTCGCGCTGCGCGACAACATCGTTTTCTTCTACAGCCCCGCGGAAATCGAGGCGCGGCACGTCGCGCCGGGCGTGCGTTTGCGCATCGGCGGTCTGGTCGAGCAGGGTTCTTTCAAGCGCGATCAGGGTCGCTCGGCTTCGTTTGTGGTGACAGATGGTAAGGGCAGTCTGCCGGTCACTTATACTGGGCTTCTGCCGGACCTTTTTCACGAAGGGCAGGGTGTCGTCGCTGAAGGCAGTCTCGATCAGAGTGGCACCTTTCGTGCCGACAACGTGCTTGCCAAGCACGATGAGCGCTACATGCCGCGTGAAGTCGCCGACGCTTTGAAGAAGCAGGGTGTGTGGCAAGGCGGAAGCAATTCCGCCAGCACGCAGGGCGCGACGCGATGATCGTCGAGATCGGTCATTACGCGCTCGTTCTCGCGTTCGTTCTCGCGCTCGTTGAGGCGACGGTGCCGCTGATTGGCCTGCGGCTCGGCGATGTGAGACTCATGCGCAGCGCGCGCTCGGTCGCGCTGGCGCAATTCGCTTTCGTCGCGATCGCCTACGCGGCCCTGACTTATGCGCACGTCGTTTCCGACTTCTCGCTCGTCAACGTTTACGAGAATTCGCATTCGGCGAAGCCGCTCGTCTACAAGATCAGCGGTGTTTGGGGAAATCACGAAGGCTCGATGCTTTTGTGGATCCTCGTGCTGTCGATCTGCGGCGCGTCCGTCGCGCTGTTCTCGCGGATTATGCCCGAGTCGCTGCGTGCGGGCGCGCTTGGTGTGCAAGGTTGGATCGGCGCGGCCTTTCTGCTCTTCGTGCTTGCGACGTCGAACCCGTTCGCGCGCTTTGCCGAGGCACCGCTCGAAGGTCGCGATCTCAACCCGATCTTGCAAGATCCCGGTCTCGCGATTCATCCGCCGCTGCTTTATCTCGGGTATGTTGGCTTTTCCATTACATTTTCCTTCGCGGCCGCCGCGTTGATCGCCGGCCGGGTCGATGCGGGCTGGGCGCGCATCGTGCGCCCGTGGGTGCTCGCCGCGTGGACGTTCCTCACGCTCGGTATCGCGATGGGCTCGTACTGGGCCTATTACACGCTCGGCTGGGGGGGCTTCTGGTTCTGGGACCCGGTCGAGAACGCCTCCCTCATGCCATGGCTCGCCGGCACCGCGCTTTTGCACTGCATGAGTGTCATGCAGAAGCGCGACGCCTTGAAAATCTGGGCGATTTTCCTGGCCATTCTCGCCTTCTCGCTGTCGCTTCTCGGCACGTTTTTGGTGCGCTCCGGCGTCCTCACTTCCGTCCACGCATTTGCCGACGATCCCACGCGCGGCGTGTTCATCCTGGCGATCCTGGTCCTGTTTATCGGCGGCGCGCTGACCCTATTTGCGCTCCGCGCCAACGCGCTTCAGCCGGGCGGCGTCTTTGCGCCGATCTCACGCGAAGGCGCGCTCGTGCTCAACAATCTACTTCTCACCTGCGCCTGCGCCACCGTCTTCATTGGCACGCTTTATCCGTTGGCCCTCGAGGCGCTGACCGGGGAGAAGATTTCGGTCGGCGCGCCGTATTTCAACCTGACCTTCGTTCCGCTTGCTCTGCCGCTCGCGCTAGCCATGCCGTTTGGCCAACAGCTTGCCTGGAAGCGCGGCAATCTTCTCGGCGCCGCCCAGCGGCTGACGATTGCGCTCGCTTGCGGATTCCTTGCCAGCGCCGCGTTCGGGCTGGCCAAGGGGGGCCCGGTTCTGTCGGTCATTGCTGCCGGCATCGCGATCTTCCTGATTATCGGCTCCTTCGCCGACGTCGCGGCGCGCAGCTTCCGCGGCTCCGGCCATATCTTCTCCCGTGCAATTGGTCTGCCGCGTTCGGCCTGGGCGACCGCGTTCGCGCATGCCGGCATCGGGCTGACGCTTTTCGGGCTCGCTTCGACCGGCTGGGGCGTCGAAGAAATCGTGCGGATGGAGCGGGGAAAAGCGGTTGCGGTCGGGCCTTACGAGCTTGTCGTGACTGATGTCGCGCCGGGCAAAGGGCCGAATTTCCAAGAGACCGTCGCCCATACTGTTGTGCGTTCCGCCGGGGTTGCGGTCGCCGAGATAAATCCAGCGCAGCGCTTCTATCCGGTTCGGCAGATGAGCCGGACGGAAGCCGGCATCGCGACGCTGGGCTTGGGGCAAATCTATATGTCGCTCGCCGACGTGAACCCGGACGGCACGATCGACGCACGGCTTTATTGGAAACCGTTCGTGATCCTGATTTGGATCGGCGCACTGGTCATGGCGTTAGGCGGCTTGTTGTCGCTCTCCGACCGCCGCATAGGGTTTGCTTTTGTCGCGCGGGCGCGCCGCGGCGCCGCGCCGATTGTCCCGCAGGCGGCGGAATGATCCGCGCCACTGCCCTCGCCTTCGTGGTTTTTCTGACAACGCTCGTGCCGGCTTACGCCGTGAAGCCCGACGAGGTGCTCGCCGATCCAAAGCTTGAAGCCCGCGCGCGCGCGATCTCCTCTGAATTGCGCTGCATGGTTTGCCAGAACCAGTCGATCGATGATTCCGACGCGCCGCTTGCGCGCGATCTCCGCATCCTGGTGCGTGAGCGATTGAAGGGAGGCGAAAGCGACAACTCCATCCGCACCTTCCTGACGGCGCGCTATGGGGATTTTATCCTGCTGAAACCGCCGCTGAAATTCGAGACGGCGCTGCTTTGGTTAGGTCCGGGAGTGCTCTTGTTGTTGGCCGGCGCCCTGATCGCCTTCCGCCGGTCCAGGAAGGGCGACGGCGGTTTTGCAAACACCGATTTGACGGCCGAAGAACGCGCCGCTCTCGCAACGCTGCTCTCAGGGAAGCCGGCCTCTGATTGCGGCAGCGGCTGAGGCCGGCATTCTGCCCGCGCGCAGCAAACCTTTCCAATATTTCATCTTACTGACATGGCGCCGTAATCCGGTCCTCTCCATTTTCTTGCGACAGCGGCAAACGCCCGCGCGAAATTCCGGAGACCGAGATTATGACCGACCCTGTGAAGCGCGATCCGCGGGACGAGACCTCGTCCGCGATTCGGCCTTCTCCCAATCTCTCAAGAACCCGCACAACCCGCGCAGCCCTCCTCGGCGCAGTCGCGGTGATTGCGCTCGGTGGCGCGGTTGGCAATTCCCTCCTGCCGCATGGCGCGCTCGCCGAAGCGCCGGCCTTGACGGTCAATGCCGGTCCCGCAAGCGGGCCGGCTTCGTTCGCCGACATCGTCGACCGGGTGAAGAGTTCGGTAGTGGCCGTGAAGGTCAAGATGGTCGAGACGGCCGACGCCTCCGACGATGGGGACTCCTCCTCAAGTGTTCCGCAGCTCCGTCCCGGCGATCCGCTGGAAAAATTCTTCAAGCGCTTCGGCGGCGAGGGCCTTCCTCAGTTCCGCGTTCCTCAGCAGCAGCGCCACAGCGGCCAAGCGCTCGGCTCCGGTTTCATCATCTCGTCCGATGGGTATGTCGTCACCAACAATCACGTCGTCGAACACGCAAGCGACGTGACGTTGACGCTCGACGATGGCCGCACGGTGCCTGCAAAGGTCGTCGGCACCGACAAGAAAACCGACCTCGCGCTTCTGAAAATCACCGAAGGCGGCAACTTCCCGCATGTCGATTTCGCCTCGAAGGAGCCGCGGATCGGCGATTGGGTGCTGGCGGTCGGCAACCCGTTCGGCCTCGGCGGCACCGTGACCGCGGGCATCGTATCGGCCCGCGGCCGCGATATCGGCGCCGGCCCCTATGACGACTTCCTGCAGATCGATGCGCCGGTGAACCGCGGCAATTCGGGAGGGCCCACCTTCGACACGCAGGGCAATGTCGTCGGCGTCAATACCGCCATCTATTCCCCGTCGGGCGGCTCGGTCGGCATTGGCTTCGCCATCCCGGCGGAGGTCGCCAAGGATGTCGTCGCCTCCCTTAAGGACAAGGGGACGGTCGCCCGCGGCTGGATCGGCGTCCAGATCCAGCCGGTCAGCGCCGAGATTGCCGACAGCCTCAATCTGAAAGGCACGAAGGGCGCCCTCGTTGCAGAGACCCAGGCCGGCTCGCCGGCGGCCTCCGCCGGCCTCAAGTCCGGTGACGTGATCGTTGCCGTCAACGGCGATCGTATTGACGGGCCGCGCGAGCTTGCCCGCCGCATCGCCGCTCTCGGCCCGGAGAAGAAGGTCGACCTCACCTACGTCCGCGACGGCGCCGAGAAGACCGCTAACGTGCGCCTCGGCACCTTGCCGGCCGAGAAGGAGGCCGTGCTCAGCACCCCCGAGAACACCGGGCGCACCTCCCTCGGCAATCTCGGCCTGTCGCTTGCGCCAGCTTCGAGCGTCGCCGGCGCCAAGGAAGGCGTGGTCATCACGGAAGTCGATCCCGATGGCGTCGCGGCCCAGAAGGGCCTGCGCTCCGGCGACATTATCCTTGAAGCGGCGGGCCACCCTGTGACCCGGCCGAGTGAAATCTCCTCCGCCCTCGATGCCGCCAAGAAGGATGGCCGTAAGGCCGTTCTCCTTCGCGTCAAGTCGGGGGACCAGACCCGCTTCGTCGCGCTGGCGACCAACCCGGCCTCCTGAGGCCGGGCACGTCAGCCGGCGGGGAACGCCGGGCAACGCCCCCGTTCGGCGTTCATGGCGGCAGGCCGGCATTTCGCCGGCCTGCCGTTTTTTTCGGGGAGGGTCTATATGAAGCTGATGCGAATCCTCGTCATTGAAGACGATGTCGAGGCAGCGAACTATCTGGTGAAGGCGTTCCGCGAGGAGGGACATGTCGCCGATCACGCTGCCGACGGGCTCGACGGTTACGCCGCGGCGCGTGACGGCGAATACGACGTTCTCGTCGTCGATCGCATGTTGCCGAAAATGGACGGATTGACGCTGATCGCCGGCCTGCGGGCGCAGAAGATCGAGGCGCCGGTCTTGATCCTCTCGGCCCTCGGGCAGGTCGACGATCGCGTCAAAGGTCTTCGCGCCGGCGGCGATGATTACCTGCCGAAACCTTACGCTTTTTCCGAACTGCTGGCGCGTGTCGAAGTGTTGGCGCGGCGCAAATCGTCTGCTTCAGGCGAAGAGACGCACTATCGCGTCGGCGATCTCGAACTGGACCGGCTGTCGCATAAGCTCACGCGGTCGGGCAAGGAAATCCTCGTGCAGCCGCGTGAATTCCGTCTGCTCGAATATCTGATGAAACATGCGGGCCAGGTCGTCACCCGCACGATGCTTCTCGAAAACGTGTGGGATTATCATTTCGATCCGCAGACGAACGTGATCGACGTGCATATTTCGCGGCTCCGCGCCAAGATCGATAAGGGTAGGGACACGCCCTTGCTGCATACGGTGCGCGGCGCCGGGTACATGATACGTGACGGCGCTCGGTAAGCTTTTCCGCACGACGGTTTTCAAGCTGTCGCTTGTCTACTTGTGCATTTTCGCGATCGGCGCCGGTTTGGTATTGGGTGGCGTCGGCTGGAACGTCAAGGAGCTTATCGACGAACAGATCGCCCAAACGGTGGATGCCGACATTCGTGGTCTCTCCGAGCAATATTCCGAAGGCGGCATTCGCCAGCTCGTCGAGGTGATTCAGCGCCGCACGAAGCAGCCGAGCGCTTCGCTTTATCTCGTCACCACCTATGCCGGCGTGCCGGTCGCCGGCAACGTCGCGTCGTTGCCGGAACAGGTGGTCGGCAAGAGCGGACTGGTCGAGGTGAGCTACCAGCGCTCCGGCGAGGAGACGCCACGTCATCGCGCCCTGGCACGGCTGTTCGTTCTGCCTGGTGGATTCCGTCTTCTCGTCGGGCACGATATCGAGGACCGGGAAACGCTGCGCCACATTTTGGGCCGGGCGCTTATCACCTCCCTGTTCTGGCTGGTTCTCGTCGGAACCCTTGGCGGGATTTTTGTCGCGCGACGTGTGCTGAAGCGCGTCGACGCGATTTCCGACTCGGCGCGGGCGATCATGACCGGCGATCTTACAAAGCGCCTGCCGCTCGCCGGCACGGGCGATGAGCTCGACCGTCTGGCAGAGAGCGTCAATGTGATGCTCGAGCGGATCACCGCGCTGATGACGGGCCTCAAGGAAGTCTCTGACAATATTGCCCATGATTTGAAGACTCCGCTGACGCGGCTTCGCATGGACGCGGAGCAGGCGCTGCGCGCCAGAACGTCACCGGAGGAGCAGCGCGCCGCGCTCGAAAAGATCATCGAGGAATCCGACGGCCTCATCCGAATCTTCAACGCGCTACTGATGATCGCGCGCGCGGAGGCGGGGACGCAGGTTGAAGGAATGAGTGATTTCGACGTGAGCGAAATCGCGCGCGATGTCGGCGAACTCTACGACGCGCTTGCGGAAGAGCGAGGGGTCAATCTCGTCGTCTCCGCCGGTGAGCCGACGATGATCCACGGCAATCGCGAGCTCATCGGGCAGGCGCTCGCCAACCTCACCGACAACGCGTTGAAATATGGTGTGCCGGACGGCTCGGAGCAGGGGTCCTCGCGTTCCGTCACGCTCGAAGCACGCCGCAACGGCGAAGCCGCGGAGCTGATCGTCGGCGATCGCGGCGCCGGCATCATGCCGGCCGATCGCGCACGTGTGGTCGATCGTTTCGTGCGGCTGGAGAATTCGCGGACCCGGCCGGGCTCAGGCCTCGGCCTTTCGCTTGCCGCTGCCGTGGCGCATCTGCACGGCGGCGAGTTGCGGCTCGAAGACAACGCGCCGGGTTTGCGAGTTGTGATTTCCTTGCCGCTGTCGCATGCAGCCCCGATGCCGCAGCCTACAACCAAGATCGCGAGACCACCGGCGGATTTCCGAAAAGCGTCATGACGCCAACGCAAGGGCCTGTTTCTCAGCGCGGCGAACCGGCCGCGCTTGCGGCGAGAGTCGACCCCCGCCCCCGTGTTGTCGATGCGGCGCGTGCGGAAGGGCGCTTTGAAGATTTTTTCCGCTCTGTCCGCTCCGCCGATGCAAGCGCGGTCGACTTGCTCGCTGGCGAACAGGTCCGTGCACTTCTTCTCGCCATCGCCGATCACTCGCCTTTCCTGTGGCGCCTGACGATCGAGGACACGGCGCGGCTCTCTCATCTCCTTCGCACCGCGCCGGAGACGCGCCTCGACAACCTTCTGAGCGATCTTACAAAAACGTGCGAAGCGATGGCCGACCAGCCGGTGCTCATGCGGGCGCTGCGCAAGGCGCGGCAAGAGGTAGCGTTTCTGATCGCGCTGGCCGATCTTGGCGGCCTTTGGTCTCTCGAAGAGGTGACAAACGCGCTATCGCGCGCGGCGGATGTGTTTGTCCGCTGCGCGTTGCGATTCCTCCTGCACGAGGCCGAGGCGCACGGACGGCTGCGCTGCGATCCAGCACGCCTCGAAGAAGGTTGCGGTCTCGTCGTGCTGGCGCTTGGCAAGCTCGGTGCCGGCGAGCTGAATTATTCGAGCGACGTCGACCTCGTCGTCTTCTATGATTCCAATTGCAAGTGCCTGGCCGAGAATGTAGCGCCGGGCCCGTTCTACGTCCGGCTGACGCAAACCCTTTCGCGGCTTTTGTCGGACCGCACGTCCGATGGTTATGTCTTGCGCGTCGATTTGCGTCTGCGGCCTGACCCGGGCTCGACTGCGGTCGCCATCTCGGTTGAATCGGCGCTCAACTATTACGAGGTCGTCGGCCAGAATTGGGAACGCGCCGCGTTGATCAAGGCGCGTCCGATCGCCGGCGAAATCACGCTCGGCGAGTCGCTGCTCGGCGAATTGTCCGCCTTCATCTGGCGCAAATACTTCGACTATGCCGCGATCGCCGACATTCACGCGATGAAACGGCAGATCCACGCAGTGCGCGGTCATGGACAGGTTACTGTACCGGGTCACGACCTAAAACTCGGTCGCGGCGGCATCCGCGAAGTCGAGTTTTTCGTGCAAACCCAGCAGCTGATCTTCGGTGGCCGCAGGCCAAATCTGCGTGGCCCCCGCACGCTCGACATGTTGCGCGCCCTGCAAGAAGAGGGCTGGATCACGCGGCAAGCGGTCGATGAGCTTTCCGCGGCCTACATCCAATTGCGCACTTTCGAGCATCGGCTGCAGATGATCGGTGACGAGCAGACGCAGCGTTTGCCCTCCGACCCTGAGGCTCTGCGGCGCTTCGCAGGCTTCTGTGGCTATTCCGATTATCCGGTCTTTGAAGCGGAACTGACAAAGACGCTGCTTCGCGTCGAAGACCATTATTCGAAACTGTTTGAACACGCCGCCGGCCTCGATACCGACACCGGCAGTCTCGTCTTCACCGGCGTTGCAGACGACCCCGAGACGCTCGAAACGTTGCGCGCGCTCGGCTTCCGCAAATCGGAGCTCGCCGCCGAAACAATTCGCGGCTGGCATTTCGGCCGGCGCCTGGCTGTGCAGTCGCCGCGGGCGCGCGAGGTGCTGACGGAGCTCATACCGGCGCTTCTCGATTCGCTCGCCGGGTCGGGGGATCCGGATGCCGCGCTCGCGGCCTTCGATCAGGCACTGGCGCGTATGCCGGCGGCTATCGAGCTCTTCTCGATCCTGCGCGCCAACAAGGCGGTGCGCGATCTGTTCGGGGACGTGCTCGGCTCCGCGCCACGACTGGCCTCCATTGTCGCACAGCGGCCGCATCTCCTCGACGCCGCGATCGATCCACGTTTCCTGCAAGCGACGACGGACGTCGCGTCTTATGAGGCTCGCGCGCAGCGCCTGTTTGGTGCGCCGACGCTTGAATTGCTTCTCGATCAAGCGCGGATATTCGCGCAGGAGGAGGCGTTTCTCGTCGGAATCCGCGTGCTCTCAGGGGTGCTCGATCCGCTAGATGCTGGTCCGTCCTACAGCGCCTTGGCCGAGATCGTCATCAGCGTCACGCTCGCCGGCGTCGCAAAGGAATTTCAGAAGGAGCACGGCCGCATTCCGCAGGGCCGCGCCTGCGTGATTGCCATGGGCAAGCTCGGCTCGCGGGAGATGACCGCGGCATCCGATCTCGATCTGATTCTCCTCTATGATTTCGATCCCGAAGTGCCGCAATCGGACGGCACTCGGCCGCTGCATGCGTCCGTTTATTACACGCGGCTGACACAGCGGCTGATTTCGGCTCTCACGTCAGCGACCCGGCATGGACGTCTCTACGATGTCGATCTGCGCCTGCGCCCTTCCGGTCGCAGCGGACCCGTCGCGACGCAGCTGCGGAGTTTTGTCGAATACCAGGCAAAGGAGGCCGAGACCTGGGAGCACATGGCTCTGGCCCGGGCGCGGCCGGTTGGCGGAGACCCAACGCTGCGCGACGATGCTCGCGCTGCGATCGAGGCCGTGTTGCTAGGTCCTCGTGATGCGCGTCGCGTCGCGCGGGACGCCAGCGAAATGCGTGCCTTGATCGAAAAAGAAAAGGGCAGGGGCGCGAAATTCGACCTCAAGCTGATGCGCGGCGGAATCATCGATATCGAATTTCTTGCCCAATACCTGACGCTCGCTCACGCCCGCTCTTGTCCCGGTTTGTTGCAAACGGAAACCGCCGCGAAATTATCGGCGGCGCTGAGCGCTGGCTTTCTGTCGCGCGCCGACAGTGAAGCACTCATCCAGGGGCATCGGCTTTATGCACGTTTTACGCAGATGCAGCGCCTGACGCTCGGCTCTGATGCCGATCCCGCGGCTGCGGCCGAAGGCGTCAAACGGCGGCTGGCCGAAGCAGTGGACGTGCCGGATTTCGAGCGTGCTGAGCTTCAGATCGTCGAAACTGCGCAGATTGTGCGGTCGATTTTCCGAAAAATCCTCGGGCAAAACTAGAGCCGGGTCACGCGGCGGCGACGATGTCGGCGCCTCGATCCATGTTGGCCGGGACCGGCAGATGCACGAGAACGACCGTGCCGCTGCCCACCATAGAGCGGATTCGCATCGAGCCGCCGTGGAGCTCAATGAGGGAGCGCGCGATGGCAAGGCCGAGCCCGGAGCCCTTCATGCCGTTGCGTAAGGCTGGCGCGCGCTGCTCGAAGGGTCGGGCGATGCGACGCAGCGCGTCCGCAGGAATACCGATCCCCGTATCCTCAACGTAAAGGTTCGTCGCGTTGCCGACGCGCCGCGCACGAACGGTGATCCGTCCGCCGTCAGGCGTGAATTTCACCGCGTTGGCGATGAGAATTCCCAAAATCTTTTCGATCGCCGGTCGATCGGCGAACAGCACCGGCGCCGAGAATGACTCACGCCGAATCGTGATCGCCTTCTCTCTCGCGGCGCCTTCGATCCGGTTCACCGCTTGCTCGATGATCGGCTCGACATCAAACCGAATCTTATTCAATCGCGTATATCCCGCCTCTAGTTCGGACATCGCCAGGACATCGCTGATGACGCCAAGCAGGTATTGCCCACTCTCGTTGATGCCGCGGCAATAATCGACATATCTTTGACAGCCGAGCACGCCGAACGTTTCTCGTTGCATCGTATCGGAAAAGCCGATAATCGCGTTAAGCGGCGTCCGCAGCTCATGGCTCATATTGGCGAGGAATTCCGATTTTGCGTGGTTTGCGAGCTCGGCTTCCGCCTTCTGTTCGAGATTGCGCTCGGCGAGGTCGGCCAGCTGCTGCGCCTGCACCTCAAGCGTATGGCGGGATTTCCTGAGATCGGCGACCGTGGCGATCAGACGCCGCTCCGATTGCATGAGCTGCTCTTCGTGCTCCTTGAGCTTGGTAATGTCGGTGCCGACAGAGACATAGCCGCCGTCCTTGGTACGCCGTTCGTTGATCTGCAGCCACCGTCCGTCAGCGAGCTGCGCCTCGTAGGTGCGGGCGCCGGAACAGGGCCGGTGCTCCAACGGTAATTCGGCTTGCACGGTGGGCAATGTTCCGCGGCTCATCAGCTCGGCATAGGCAATGCCGGGCTGCAGAGGCACGACTGGAAGCCCATGCAATCTGCGGAATTTCGAATTGCAGGTGACGAGGCGATTGTCCTCGTCCCACAAAACGAAAGCCTCCGAAATCGCTTCGATGGCGTCGGCGAGGCGCAGGTCCGCCGCGGCGCTGCGCTCAGCCATCTGCTTTTGTTCGGTGACATCGATCGCTATGCCGATGAGGCGCGGCGTCGCCGCAGCTTCTTCCTGTACGAGTTCGGCGCGCGCGCGCAGCCAAATCCAGCTGCCGGCGGCATCGCGCATTCTGAATTCGTGATCGATGGCGCAGCTGGCAGACCTCAGCAAGGCGCCTGCTGTGTCGGCGAGATCTGCGTCGTCAGGATGGAGCAGCGTGCGCAGTTCGGCGAAGGACAACGATCGCGGCTGCGGACTCATGCCGAGCATTTCGAACATGGAGTGCGACCAAAAAACCCTGCTGTGGGCGAGATCCCACTCCCACAAGCCGCAACGGCCGCGGCTCAGCGCCAAATCCATGCGGTCGCGAATGCGATCGCAGGTCTTTTCGGCGCGGCGGACACGGCCGGTCTGCCAAATGTAGGCCGCGGCAATCGCCAGAAGCACGAGGCTTGTCGACAGAACGAGCAGACCCGAACGCCAAGCGCTCGATCGCCATTCGGCGAGCACCTCGTCGAGCGGGTGAATGACTGCGACGCTGCCGAGCGGTTCGGGAAGGCGCCGAACGATCGAGATCGCGTCCGCCCCATCGGCCAGAACAAGCCGGCTGCCGTTCGGCGGGTCTTGCAAGCGGGCTCCCGATCTGCTGGCCATGTGCTCGGCGAGCGTGCGTGCGCCGCCCCGGGGGAGGTTGCCGGCGACAATGCGGCCTTCGCGATCGCTGATCAGAATCTGGCGCCCATGGGCGAATGCATCATCCGGCAGAGCCTTCGCAAGCGTCTGCAGATCGCCGCCCCAGGATGCATGCTCCAGGTGAAGTGCGGCGAGAGATGCGATCAGCTCGATCTCGGACCGCGCGGCCGCGAGCGCCACATCATAGCTTCGCGACGCGATCGTGACATTGACCGCCGCGAGCGACGTCAGGAACAGGGCTGTCATTGCCAGGACGGCATGACGGATGAAGGGTTCCCAATTCAGGAGCGACGTCGGCGCTGACGGATATGGAAGTAATGACCTGACCGAGAATCGCGCACGCGCGGAATCGTCGGTCGCGTTCGCACGCGCCATTCCGAGCCCCCTCGAAACATGATGACCGGAACTCTGTGCCGCATCGCCCCGAATCAGTCTCATGAGAATCCCGGACTCGGGCTTTGTCCAGTTCTTCACAAACTCTTAACTAGATTATTTTCACCTGATGCGGGCGCACCACAATTTTAGGCGAGGGAGCGCTCGACGATATCGCGGAGGTCCGGAGAGAGATTTTGCGCCGCCTGAATGCGCCGCAGCATTGCTTCAGCGAGGCGCCGCCGCTTCGGCTCCATCATCCGCCAGGTGCGGAAGGCCGAGAGAAGCCGGGCGGCGACATGCGGGTTTTTCGGGTCGAGAAGCAGGACGCATTCGCCGATGAATTCATAGCCGGACCCATCCTGCGCGTGAAACTGTCGCTGGTTTCCGGCGGCGAAGGTGCCGATCAACGCGCGCACGCGATTGGGATTGCTCATCGAAAAGGCATCGCTGCGCATCAGCCGGCGAACCCGGTCGAGCGTTCCCGGATGCGGGATCATCGCCTGCAGGCTCAGCCATTTGTCGATTACCAGCGCATCTGCGGCATGGCGCTTATAAAACGCATCCAAAGCCTCTTCGCGCGCCTCGCTTTCGGCGAGGCAGAGGATGGCGAGGGCCGCGACGCTGTCGGCCATGTTGGTGGCTGTATCGAACTGGGTTTTGGCGAGTTCCGTCCCCGCGCTTTCCTCGCCGGCCGCCAAGAGATCGAGCGCGGTTTTGCGCAGCGCACGCCGGCCTGCGCTGATCGCATCCGGCGAATAGGGGGCGTCCGAGGCGAGGCCGCGATAAAGCGCCCCCAGCTCTGTTTTCAACGTCCGTCCGAGATGGCCGCGCAGCGACTGGCGTGCCGAATAGATCGCATCGGGATCGACATTCTCGCCGATTTCGCGGGCCATGTCCGCTTCGCTCGGCAAGGTGAGGACTTGCGCCATGAACGGCGGGTCGTCGCTTTCGGCAAGAAGCTTCCGAAGTGCCTCCGTGAACGAGGCGATGCTTGCTCGATTGCCCCTCGTTGAAGGAACGCGGCCTGCCGCAACGAGCAGCCGCGTCGCATAACTTTGCGCGGCTTGCCAACGCGCGCAGGCATCGCGGTCATGCGCGCATTGTAGCGCTAGGTCTTCGTCGTCGGCGGACTGGACGAGCTGCACGGGCGCAGAAAAGCCGCGCAATGCCGAGACCACCGGACGCTCGTGAATGTCGCGGAACACGATATGCCGCCGCGTGGTCGTGAGCTCGACAAGACCGCGGGCGAGCTCCCATTCGGTTGCGCCGTCGAAAGCATCTACCTCGGTCTTGAGGGGAAGCTCGGCCCCACTCGACCCAATCAGTCCGATCGCCAGCGGGATGACCAGCGGCTTCTTGTCCGGCTGGCCAGGAGTCGGCCGAGTCTCCTGCGTGATTTCGAGGCTCAGCGTTTTGGCACGCTCGTCATAAGCCGACGCAATGCTGACGCATGGCGTGCCTGCCTGCTTGTACCAGAGTGCGAAATGCTGGAGATCGCGTCCGGAACTCGCCTCGAAACAGGAGAGAAAGTCCTCAACCGTTGCGGCGGTCCCGTCGCAACGCTGGAAATATAGTTCCATTCCACGGGAAAACGCGTCATCGCCGAGAAGCACTTTCAGCATGCGGACGAGTTCCGCACCTTTTTCGTATACTGTCGCGGTATAGAAATTGTTGATCTCACGATACGTGTCCGGCCTGACGCTGTGCGCAAGCGGGCCGGCATCTTCGCTGAATTGCTGGGCGCGCAATGTTCTGACATCCGCGATGCGCTGCACGGCGCGCGAACGCTGGTCGGCCGTGAATTCCTGATCACGAAAGACAGTGAGCCCCTCCTTGAGACAGAGCTGGAACCAGTCGCGGCAGGTGATGCGATTGCCCGTCCAATTGTGCAGATATTCGTGGGCGATGACGCGTTCGATGCCCGCGTAATCGGCGTCGGCCGCGGTCTCTGGCAAAGCGAGGACATATTTATCATTGAAGATGTTCAGTCCTTTATTCTCCATCGCACCCATGTTGAAGTCGGAGACGGCAACGATGTTGAAGACATCCAGATCGTATTCGCGCCCAAAAGCCGTTTCGTCCCAGCGCATGGCGCGTTTCAATGCGTCCATCGCGTAGATCGCGCGCGGCTCGTTGCCGCGCTCCACATAAATGGCGAGGTCGACCTTGCGGCCGGACTTCGTCGTGAACGTATCGCGGATGGAACCGAGATCACCGCCGACAATCGCGAAAAGATAGCAAGGCTTTGGGAACGGATCGTGCCAGATGGCGTAGTGGCGGTCGCTGTCCCCAACGTCGCCGTGTTCGACTGGATTGCCATTGGCGAGCAGCACGGGTGCTTGTGCGCGGTCCGCCTCGATACGGGTCGTGTAGACGCTGAGGACGTCAGGACGGTCGAGAAAATAGGTGATGCGGCGAAAGCCTTCCGCCTCGCACTGCGTGCAATAGGCGGAACCCGAGCGGTAGAGTCCCATCAGCTTCGTGTTGGCGGAGGGATCGAGCTCCGTTTCGATTTCCAATTCGAAGGCGCTCTGCGGCGGTTCCGCCAGCGTGAACTTGTCGGGCGCGACAAAATATCTGGATGCGTCAAGCGCCTCTCCATTGAGCGTCGCTCCAAGAAAGACGAGTTCGTCGCCGTCAAACACCAAAGGCACCCCGACGCGGCCGGCCGGATTGGGGCGGATCGCGAGTCGCGAGGTTATCCGGGTCTTCTTGAGATCGAGCTTAATGTCGAGATGCACCCGATCGATAAGAAAATCGGGGGGTCGGTAATCGACAAGCCGGACAAGCTGCGGATCTTCGGTTCGCATGAGGCCTCGGGGTAGCGAGCTGAGCCTTGCCGGATCATAGGCGGCGCATGCCGGCCGGCCAACTGCGGTATAAGTGCGCGGGGCCAGCATGCATCGATATGAGTGTCGAGGAGAGTGGAATGGCGCAAGAACCCGTTGGAGGTTCGACCGAGCTTCTCCGGTTCGAGGATGATGGCCGCATTCCGAACAATCCCAAGCTTCCACTTGTCGTGTATCGGCTCGCATTGGCGCGCTCCGACCATCTCGCGCAGGCGTTCGAGAAGCGCTTCGCTGCGAATGGCTGGATCAACAGCTGGCGAGACGGAATATTCGACTACCATCATTTTCACAGCAACACGCATGAAGTGCTCGGCGTTGCCCAAGGCTGGGCGCGTGTCTGTTTCGGGGGCGAGCAGGGAGAGGTGCTGACGCTGAGCGCCGGTGACGTTGCGATCCTGCCCGCAGGGACCGGACATAAATGCGAAAGTGCCAGCGATGATTTCCTGGTCGTCGGTGCGTATCCCGATGGGCGCGATTTCGACATTTGCCGGGGCGATCCGGCCGAGCACGACCCCGCCGTCACTCGCATCGCGAAGGTGCCACTTCCCAAGCAAGATCCGGTTTCCGGCGAGAGCGGCGTTTTGGTCTGGCAGGAACGCTGAGCCATGTGCCACTGCGCACGGAAAGCCCCGCGGTCGCGGGCTATCCCGAGCACATGTCCTTCCCTTGCTTCAGATCGATTGCTGGCGACCTCGCGCGAACTTGGCCTTTGCCCGGCGGCTGGTTCGGGCGACGGCCGCAGCCGCTTTGGGCCTAATTCTCGCGCTCGCCTGGTTTCAAGGCGCACCGCGATACGCCGAGTCGAAGAACATTCAAGCGACCAGCGATAACGCCTCGCGGATTGCCCCGTCTGAACAGGATACCGTGCCGCTGATCACCGGCCGCAGCGTTGCAGTCTCTCCGGCTCAACCGACCGCTGCGGTGCTACCCACGGATAGGAAACGCGAGGGCGTCGGGGCCATGGGATTTGCACGGCGGTGAATTAGTTTTGCAGCGGCTCGGCGTGGCCGACGACGCGGGCGACGCCAGGTACATCCGCACGCAGTTTGTGATCGAGATCGTCGACCGCTTCGTGCACCGCCAGCACGGAAAGGTTGGGATCGACGCGGCAGTGATAATTGACCACCAATCCAACCGGAGTCTTGCGCACACGAAGATTATGCACGTCGGAAATCGTGCCGCCTTCGGCGGCGTGGCGCGTCAATGCAGAGAGAATGTGCTCGGCCGTCGCCGGCTTGATGTCGCGTCCGGTCAACTCCTCGGTTTCCAACGGCTCGATATGGCTTTCGACTTCGATAGAGCTGCCGAGCTCGCTTTCGACTGCATTTTCAAGGTCGGTAGCGATTTCGTGAGCCTTGCCATGCGGCATTCGGCCATCGAGTTCGAGGTCGAAGCTGACCGAGCGGCGCCCGCCGATCTCTTGAACCGTGACATGGTGGACAGGCAGCCTTCGGCGCGCCGATACGAGCAACACCCGCTGCAGCACGGTCTCGTCGTCAAGCGCGACTGGTGTTGCCGTCACAGTGAGATTGGAATCCGGAAACGCACGCCCCGCCGCTTTGCGTACTGCTTCGCGGATCGCACTGACCCGCTCGATCGACGATGTGCGCGCAACGCCGATGTCGATTTCGCCAAGAATTTCAGCACCGGCCGGCCGCAATTTTATCTGTCCGACGGTTTCGACGCCGGGTACGCGTCCGACGATTCTTTCGAGCCGCTCCGCCATTCCTTGTGGTGCTCTGTCGAGAAGCGTGTCGATCGTCCGTCGTGCCAATCGCAAGCCGGCGATCGCGATAAAAGCGGCGACCCCAAAGGCGGCGAATGTATCGCCTTGGGGATAGCCGAGCCGCGTCGCGATCAATCCGACGAGCACGAGCGTCGAGGCAACGAAATCGCTCGAGAAGTGAAGCGCGTCCGCGGCTAAAGCATCGCTTTTCGTTTCGCGCGAGATTTTAGACAAGCCGCGCCAGCGCACGACATCGACGATGATCGATACGACGAGAACGGCGAACACGGGCCAGCTCGCGTCGATTGCGGTATGCGCAAGCGCAAGGCGGCGCACAGCCTCGATGACAACGAAGGCGGCGAGCGCGATGAGAAACCCGGTTTCGCAAAGCGCGGCAAGTGCTTCGAACTTGCCGTGGCCATAATGGTGCTCTTCGTCGGCCGGTTTGCCGGCGGCCCGCACAGCGAAGTAGGTGAGGATTGTCGCGCCGGTGTCCAAGAAGGAGTGTCCGGCCTCCGACAGAAGCGCCAGTGAGCCGGAGAAGAGGCCGGCGATCAGTTTGGCGAGCGTCAGCGCGGCGCTGGCAAAGATCGAGGCGAGCGCGGCCCTTCGTTTCAGCGCATGCGTGTCCGGCACGGGGTGCACTCCAGGGCGCCGCTCTAGCAAGAAGGATGCAGCTTTCCAAGCGAAGCGGGGCAAGGACGCAGTAGCGGATTTGCCGATGGATGGGCTAGAAGGCCCGATCGGTTTCTTGCCAGCTTACGGAGGTTTTGGTGGAATACCTGCACACGATGATCCGCGTAAGCGACCTCGACCAGTCGCTTGACTTCTTCGTCAAAAAGTTCGGCCTCGTCGAAGTGCGACGCGTCGAGAACGAGAAGGGGCGCTACACGCTGGTCTTTCTCGCTGCACCGGACGATGTCGAACGTGCTAAGGAGACGAAAGCGCCGCTCGTCGAGCTAACCTACAACTGGGACCCCGAAGTTTACACCGGCGGGCGCAATTTCGGTCATCTCGCCTATCGCGTCGATGACATCTACGCGCTCTGCAAGAAGCTGATGGATCAGGGTGTGACGATCAACCGTCCGCCGCGCGACGGGAACATGGCCTTCATCCGCACACCGGACGGCATTTCGATCGAGCTTCTGCAGAAGGGCAATCCGAAACCGCCGCAGGAGCCTTGGGCATCAATGCCAAACACCGGGACTTGGTGAGGGATGACATCGTCCAGCCGCGAACGGCTCGAAGCCGCGCTTTCGCGCATCAACGATCCGAAAGGGGAGGGCAGCCGCGCCTTCCGTAGAGTCTATGCCGAGGAAGCACGCGCCGCCGCCGCCGCCGCAGACGCGCGGACGCGATACGGGCATCGGTTGGGGCCGCTCGATGGGCGGATACTGTCCATCAAGGACCTGTTCGATGTCGCCGGCGAGCCGACGACCGGCGGCGCCAAGGTTTACGAGAGCGCTCCGCCGGCGAAAGCCGATGGACCCGTCATCCAGAGGCTGCGTGCTGCCGGCGCGGTGATCGTCGGCAAGACCAACATGACCGAGTTTGCCTTTTCGGGCATCGGCATGAACCCGCATTACGGCACCCCCGGCAATCCCGCCGACCGCAGACGTGTGCCGGGCGGCTCATCCTCTGGCGCCGCGGTCGCCCTCGCGGACGGCATGTGCGAGATTTCGATCGGCTCGGATACCGGCGGATCCGTGCGGGTGCCGGCGGCCTTTTGCGGCGTCACCGGCTTTAAGCCGACGCAGCAGCGTATCCCGCGCGCTGGCGCGATGGCGCTTTCGCTGACGCTTGATTCGGTCGGGCCGCTGACGACCTCGGTGGCTGACGCGGCGGCGGCGGATGCGATCCTTGCGGGCGAAGCCCTGGCCGTGCTGATGCAGCGCGAGCCCGCAGGTCTTCGTGTCGCCGTGCCGCGTGGCCGTCTGCTGAGCGGATTGGACCAGGCCGTCGAACGCGCATTCGACAGAGCGATCTCGCTGCTAGCACAGGCGGGGGCACGAATTGTTGACATCGACATGGAGCCGCTGCTCGGCGATCTCGATCAAATTCACGCGATCGGCTCGATCTCTGCGGTCGAGGCGGCCTATGTGCACCGCGACGTGCTCGCCAAGCGGGCGAACGAAATCGATCAGCGCGTCGTGGGCCGCATCCAATCCGGCTGCAACGTCTCCGGTGCGGATTATGTGCGGATGATCGAATTGCGACGCGTCGCCGTTGAGAAGGCTGCTGAGCAATTCGCGCCATATGATGCGATTGTTCTACCGACGACTGCGATCGTCGCGCCCGTTATCGAAGAACTCGGCAACGACGACGAGCTCTTTGCGCGCGTCAATCTGCAGGTTTTGCGCAACACGACGGTGTTCAACCTGCTCGACTGCTGCGGCCTGTCGCTGCCCATTCCGGATCCTGGTCCGCTGCCGGCCGGCTTCATGATGATGGGCGCGCCCGGCAGCGATGCTAACGTTCTTGCCGCCGGCGCCGCAGTCGAAAGGCTGTTCCACTAAAAAAGAAAGAGCGCGTTCAAGCGAACGCGCTCCCAACTATTCAGCGGAAAAGTCCGCGGCTCACCACCACCAACGGCGACGACGCCAACCCCAACCATAGTGGCGCCGGCGCCAGTAGTGCCGACGATAACCCCAGCGGCGGTAGCCCCAACGGCGGCGACGCCAGCCCCAGTAAACGTTCTCCACCTTCGCGTCGGCGATATCTTCCGGCGTTGCGATGGCAGCGGCCGGCGCTTCGCCGGGCGTCGGCCCGGTTTGCGGCATCGGCGCCATGCGCGGCATTGCCTCGGCGGGCAGGGTAGCCAAAGCGGCGGCTGCCCCTGTCACGCCGAGCGCCACTTTCAAGAAACCACGTCTATCCATTCGGTCCTCCGGTCCTCGAGCAATGGCCCCCTCGTCTCACGTTCCGAGACTAGATCAATCTTGGGCACGGGCGAGGGCTTGGCAAGCGCTTTGAAAGCGGGCGACCGAAATTGGTGAATCGCGACCTCTTCCAGGTGGCCGGGCAACCTATTCCCTAGTCATTTCGTTCGGTTGACAAGTCCCCGCACCGTGTTGTGTGTTGACCGCAGTGCTCGGAGTACTTGAGCAAATCGGGAGGATTCTATGCTATCACGACGCCACATCCTCGCGGGCGCCATCGCGGCGCCGGCATTGCTCAAGGCGTCGCGCGGCCAAGCTGCCCAGACGCTGAAAATCTCGCACCAATTCCCCGGCGGTACGATCGATGAAGGCGATTTCCGCGACCGCCTTTGCCGGAAATTTGCGCAGGAAATCTCCAAGCGCACGAACGGTGCCCTCGTCGGGGAGGTCTATCCCAACGCGTCGCTGATGAAGACCAATGCGCAATTCTCCGCCCTCCGAAAGGGAGCGCTCGATATGAGCCTTTATCCTATGCCGTATGCCGGCGGCGAGTTGCAGGAGCTCAACATCGGCCTGATGCCATGCCTCGTTTCCTCCTATAGCCAAGGTACGGCGTGGAAGAATGCGGAGGTCGGCCGCGAGCTCACGAAGCTCCTCGGCGAAAAAGGCATCGTGATGGTCTCCTGGATTTGGCAGGCTGGCGGCTGTGTCAGCCGGGCACAGAAGCTGGTCGGTCCCGAAGACGCCAAGGGCCAGAAAGTGCGCGGCGGCTCGCGTGAAATGGATATGATGTTCAAACAGGCCGGTGCCTCCGTCATCTCGATGCCGTCGAACGAAGTCTACGCAGCAATGCAAACCGGCGCTGCAGATGCGGCGGTCACATCCTCGACGAGCCTCATCTCCTTCCGGCTGGAAGAACTGTCGAAGCACCTGACGGCGGGAAAGGGTAAATCCTACTGGTTCATGTGCGAGCCGTTGATGATGTCGAAAGCCGTCTTCGACGCGCTGCCGAAAGATCAGCAAAACGCCGTCATGGAAGTTGGCGCCTCGCTTGAGGCGTTTGGCACTGAGGCCGCCAAGGCCGACGACGAAACCGTCATCAAGGTCTACAAAACGAAGGGCGCCGAGGTTCACGACCTCGATGATGCGGTGATCGCCAAATGGCGCGATCTCGCACGCGAGAGTGCTTGGAAAGACTATTCCGCGAAATCGGAGACGAATGCCCGTCTCATGAAGCTCGCCGTCGAGGTCGCCGAGAAGACCGCCTGACGATGCTGCATCAGGGCGATGCTGCTCTCGATATAAAGGCATCGCCGGTCCCGCAACGCCCGGCGACACCGGCGATCGCGTTGATGCAGCGGATGCTCGACGGCATCCATCGCATCGTCGTTGCCGCGGCGTCGCTGGCGCTCGTTGCGGCGGCTGTTGTGCTGAGCGAGAGCGTTCTCGTCCGATATTTCTATCGCTCCTCGAATGATTGGCAGGACGAGACCAGCGTCATGCTGCTTGTCGGCGCGATTTTCATGTCGGCGGCCTACGTGCAGTCGGTGCGCGGCCACGTCGCCATAGAGGCGGTGGCCGAACTCCTGTCGCCGGCGACCGATTGGTGGCGGGTTTTGTTCGCAGATGGCGTAAGCCTCGGCTTCTGCCTTTTCTTCGCCTGGAAGGCTTGGACCTTGACACATGAGGCGTGGGTCGACGGCCAGGAAATGGCTTCCACGCTCGCAAGTCCGTTGTGGATTCCGTATTCATTGATGGCAGCGGGCATGTCGCTGCTCGGCTTGCAGATCGCGGTGCAGATCCTCGCCGCAGTCTTCGACAGGCCTGCCCGATGAATGTACTGAGCATCGGCCTGCTCTACGGCGGGGCGACAATCGCCGTCATGTTCGCCGGCATCCCGATCGCATTTGCGCTCGGCACGGTCGCGATCATCTTTATGTTCTTCTTCATGCCGCATGCGTCGCTCGATACAGTGACGCAGAACGTCTATGAAGAAATGGCGTCGATCACCCTGCTTTCGATTCCGCTCTTTATTCTGAAAGGAGCGGCGATCGGTCGCTCCCGCGCCGGCGCCGACCTGTATTCTGCGCTGCACGTGTGGCTCTACCGCATTCCCGGCGGGCTCGGCATCGCCAATGTGTTCGCATGCGGACTCTTCGCGGCGATGGCGGGCTCCTCACCCGCGACGTGCTCGGCGATCGGGTCGGCCGGCATTCCGGAAATGCGCAAGCGCGGTTACTCTCCGGGTTTTGCCGCGGGAATCATCGCCGCCGGCGGTACGCTCGGCATCCTTCTGCCGCCATCGATCACGATGATCCTCTATGCCGTGGCCTCGGAACAGTCGCTCGGCCGACTGTTTCTTTCCGGCATCACGCCGGGGCTGCTTCTCGTCAGTTTGTTCGCGCTTTATGCGACGCTGCGGTACAGAACCGAGCGCCGCAGTGCCGTTCGCGATTTCGCGGCCCACGGGCGTACGTCGAGCCTGCTCTCGGAAGAGCGATATACGCTCCGCGAAAAGTTCGCCTACGCACCGCGCGTTCTCCCCTTTGTGCTTCTGCTAACCGGCGTGATGATCGCGCTTTACGGCGGCTACGCCACGCCGTCGGAGACCGCCGGTCTTGGCGCGCTTCTCGCGCTTTTCCTGATCGCGCTCATTTATTTCGTTTGGAAGCCAACCGATCTGCAGCCGATTCTAGCCGCGACACTGCGCGAATCGACCATGCTGATGATGATCATCGGCATGTCGCTGCTTTATTCTTACGTCATGAGCTATCTGCACATCTCGCAATCGGCGGCGGAGACGATCGTTGCTGCGGGCTTTTCGCGCTGGGTCCTGCTCGCGATGATCCTTGTCTTCGTCGTGGTGCTCGGCTTTTTCCTGCCGCCGGTCTCGATCATCCTGATGACGGCCCCGATCATCCTGCCGCCGCTCAAAGCGGCCGGGTTTGATCTCATCTGGTTCGGCATCGTCATGACGATCGTGATGGAGCTTGGCCTCATTCATCCGCCGGTCGGCCTGAACATATTCGTGATCCGCAACATCGCACCGGACATTCCGCTCGGCGAGGTCATCTGGGGCATCATGCCGTTTGTCGGACTGATGATTTTCGCGGTCGTGCTGCTATGTCTCGTGCCGCAGATCGCGACCTGGTTGCCGGATGTCATCATGGGTCCGCGCTAGCGCGTGAACGCGCGGCAAGCTTCGCCGCGCCTGTCTTGTTGAAGGTCTATGCCGGCGGAGCAAGTCATAGAGCGCGAGAATGAGACGTTCGCGGAGATCGTCAACGACCTCGTCGCAATCGCGCCCCCTGTCACTTCGGCCTACTTTTTCGACGTCGACGGCACCTTGCTCGAGCTTCGGCGCCGGCCGGAGGAGGTCGTCGCCGATGAGCATTTGCGCGGGCTCTTGACGCGCCTTCAGACGCTCGCAGGCGGGGCCGTTGCGCTCGTCAGCGGCAGGTCCATCGCCGATCTCGACCGCATCTTCGATCCGCTGACGCTGCCCGCCGCGGGCTTGCATGGTGCCGATATCCGCTTCCCCGGCGGCTCGCGGCAGACCGCGCGCGCCGATCTCATGGACGAGGTACGCCCGCTCGTCGCCGCCTTCGCTGCATCCCATGACGGTATCTGGCTCGAGGATAAGGGCGCGACACTGGCGATCCATTTCCGCGAGCGCCCGGAACTCGCCGGCGACGTCTTGGCCTTCCTCTCGCATTTCCAGCAGGGGCGCGACCTTGCCGTCCAAGAAGGGAAGATGGTGGTCGAGCTTAAGTCTGCGGCGCACGACAAAGGCACGGCGATTAAGACGCTGCTTGCGCGACAACCCTTCGAGGGCCGCCGCCCGGTCTTCGTTGGCGATGATTTGACCGACGAGTACGGGTTCGCTGAAGTTCAGCGCTCCGGCGGCGTCGCGATTCGCATCGGTGTTCCCGATGTGCCGACGGTAGCGCGGCTGCACATGCCGGACCCCGCTTATCTCCGGGAGCGGCTGCGAGAAATGGCCGCGCATCTGATCGTAATGAGCTAGTAAGGGGCGGCCTTAACGCCATTCCCCGGGCGTTGGTTTCACGTATTTGAAAAAATATTTCGCTTCACCAGTAGAGCTGGGGTCACGATATTGTCAGCATCCATTCGTACTGTGCGTTTCGTCACCGGCTTGCGTAGCAGTTCGCCTTAAGAGGCCTGCATGCGGAACGAGGTGCCTCCGACTCGACACGGGCGTGAAAGGAGCGGCTCCATGCTCATGGACGACATCTTCCATTCGTGCGCGCACGAAAAGGTGGCGCAAGCGGCTGTTGCCTGCATTGGCGGCGCATTTGCGGAGCGCGTCCGCCACGTGGCGGCCGATCGCGGTCTGACGCCCGGAGCTTTCGCGGCCAAGGCGGTGCGGCGCTTCGATCGTAAGGCGAGCGGCGATGCTCGCGACATTCTCCGGCGCGCCTTGCGAGGCACAGATCAGCCTATCCTGCATGGCTTACGCCTCATCGTCGAACCCTCGCTCGACGAAGCGGTGCAATGCGGGAAGGGCGAACTCGTCTCGCAGTAGCGGGATACGGGGCGCAGGTATGAGCGCGCGCTTAGGAGACGAGCGCGTGCGTCGATCGCTCACAGCTCAGAGCCGGCCCTTTTCGAAATCCTCGCAAGACAAATCGAATTCCGAGAGGCCGTCTTCGAGCAAATCGCCCAGTAACGGTTCGCTCAAGAGAAAACGCGCGATCGGTGGATCACCACGGTCGCGCGCTGCCGCGAGTGCGTCATCCCATTCCTCAGGCGTGTAGTCGCCGCGGCCGACGAACAGAAGCGCGACCAGTTCCGTCTGCTCATCTTCATTGAGCGCATTGATGAAAGCGGTCAGTTCGCGGCGCGTCGTGTTTTCGTTGGCAGGCGTCAAGGCCTTCACGAAGCGATCATCGCTTGGGTTCGATGCATCACTCGGCTCGTCGGCGGCGGCATCGAATTCGCGCGCCTTGACGACAATGAAGCAGACCTTTTCGACGGCCAGTTCGGAGAGCATGACGGATCCGTTGAAGTGGCAAAGTTCAGGTAGCCATAACCAGGGCGGACCAGCCGAAGTTCCGCCAAGGAACCCCCTTAGATGCACTGCGTTTCGCGCCAGAACCCATTGATCGGCAAAGGGAAGCCGGGCAATTCCGGTCCCTAGAGATGTTCCGAACGCTGGCCCGCCGTTTCGCGTTCGGCCTTTGCCGGATCATACAGCGACGGTGCAATGACGGACGCGCAGTTCGAACTTGACGCTCTCTACGATCACTCCGCCATCGGTTTGGCAGTCATCGATCGCGACGAACGGTTTCAGCGCGCCAACGATCGGCTCGCCGATCTGTTGGGGGTCAAAAATGACGATCTGATCAATAAGCGCACGGCCGATGTGCTGCCGAAAGAAGCTGCCGCCCTTACCTCGGCGGTAAGTTCTGCGTTGCGCTCCGGCAATGCGGTTGAGCACGTCGAGATCGAGCTCGGCTCCCCGGACAAACCCGCGGAAGCGCGGCATCTCATGGGCCGCGTTCATCCCATTCGCGACGGTGGCGGCGAGATCGTTGCGGCGGGCGCCATGGTCGAAGAGGTCACGCAGCATCGCCAGGCGCAATATCGCAACGCCCATTTTGCGGCGGTGATCGAATCCTCCGGCGATCCGATTGTCAGTTTCTCCAACGAGGGGTTCATCCGCAGTTGGAATCCTGCGGCCGAACGTCTCTACGGTTTCCCGCCGCATGAAGCGATCGGTCGTCACGTCACCGAAGTGTATATGGCGCACGCGCGAGAGGAGGCCGAGAAGCTCATCGCGCGCGCGCTGCAAGGCGAGACGTTCACGATCGAGACGACCCGCATGTCGCGCCATGCCGAGGAAATCGCCGTCTCCGTGACGATCGCGCCGATCCGTTCCGGAGATGGTAGGATCACCGGCTTATCCGCGATTACTCGAGACATACGCGAGCGCAAACGCGCGGAAGCTGCCTTGGCGCAGAGCGTCGCGCAGCTCAACTCGCTTCTCACGCACGCACCGATCGGCTTCGCCTTCTTCGATCGCGACCATAAATTTGTCCGGGTGAACGAATATTTCTCTCGCCTCGATGGGCGCGCGGTCGGAGCGCATCTGAACTGGAAGATCGAGGATGTGCTGCCGCGCGGTGCAGCGATTTTCGCTCCACTGCTCGATCAAGTCTTCGAAACGCGCAAAGCCGTCGTTGACGTCGAGCTATCAGCCGAGACACCGGCGGACCCTGGCGTGGAGCGCCAATGGCTCATCGGCATCTATCCCGTGATCAATGCGCAGGAGCAGTGTGAATTTGCCGGTGCCGTCGTCCTCGACATCACCGAGCGCAAGCAGCGCGAGGATCACATCCATTATCTGTTACGCGAACTGACGCATCGCTCGAAAAACATCATGGCCATTGTGCAGGCGATGGCGCGTCAGACCGTCGCCGAGGCTTTATCGGCGCGCGATTTCGAGGAAAAATTCTCGGCGCGCCTGCAGGGCTTTGCCCATTCGCACGATCTTCTGTTGAAGGAGAATTGGCAGGGCGTGGCCATCGACGAACTCGTCAAATCCCAGCTCGGCGCCTTTGCCGAACTCGTCGGCGGCCGCATCGAGATCAAGGGACCGAACCTGTTTCTCACCCCGGAGGCGACGCAGAATCTCGGACTGGCGCTGCACGAACTTTCGATTAACGCCGCCAAGTATGGCGCGTTGTCGACGCCGGCAGGATCGGTGCTTGTCCATTGGTCGACTTTCGCGACCGATTCGGGTGATCCTCAGTTCCTGTTGAGCTGGTCCGAAATGAATGGGCCCGAGGTCAAACCGCCGCGCCACAAGGGCTTCGGGCAATTGGTCCTAGAGCGCATGCTGCCGCGCGCGCTTGACGGCGATGTCCGCCTCGATTTCGCCGAAGGCGGGCTCAAATGGAGCATCACCATGCCCGGGCGCCACATCCGCGAGGCGCGGGCGCGCTGAGGCGCTCGCCCGGCCGGCAAGATTGGGTTTCGCGGAACTTCTCAGATTGCTCCGCTTTTGCGATGGTGGCGACATAGTCGCAGGATTTTCGCGCGGGGTTGGCATTGCACTTTTTCGATATGGCTCACATCCACCAGCTCCTCGCGAGCTACGGCTATTGGGCCGTGCTGGTGGTGGTGATGATGGAGAGCGCCGGCATCCCCGTGCCGGGCGAAACCGTCCTGGTCAGCGCCGCGATCTATGCCGGCACGACGCACAACATGCGCATCGAATTCGTGATCCTCGCCGCCGCCTGCGGTGCGATCATGGGCGATAATATCGGCTTCTGGGTCGGACGCGAATTCGGTCAGCCGATCCTCGCGCGCTTCGGGTCGCATGTAGGCCTCGATGAGAAGCGGTTGAAGCTTGGGCAATATCTGTTCGATCGCCACGGCGGCAAGATTGTCTTCTTCGGCCGCTTCGTCGCCTTCCTGCGCGCCTTCGCGGCGCTGCTCGCCGGCGTCAACCGGCTGCCGCCGCTGCGGTTCTTTGCGTTCAATGCCGCCGGCGGCATCGTCTGGGCGAGCCTGTTCGGGATCGGCGGCTATGGGCTCGGCGAAAGCATCCACAGGATTGCCGGCCCGATCGGCTGGATTGGCCTTGCCTGCGCTCTGATCGGATGCGTTATCGGCTGGCGGTTCTTCAGGATGCACGAAGAACGCCTCCTCAAGCAGGCCGAAGCCGCGGCTAATCGCCGGAAGGCGTAAGGCGCGGACGTCTCGATGTTCTTTGCTTATGTGCAGCCTCTCGTCACGGAATACGGGCTCTACGCCGTCTTTGTGATCGTGATGCTCGAGAGTGCGGGCGTGCCGCTGCCGGGAGAGACGGCGCTCGTGCTGGCCTCGATCTATGCCGGCGCCACGGGCGATTTGCACATTGCGCAGGTGATCGCCGCAGCCGCCGCTGGGGCCATCATCGGCGACAATATGGGTTTTTGGGTTGGCCGCCGTTACGGCATGCCGCTGCTGAAGCGCTACGGTCGCCTCATCCATATCGACGAGAAACGGCTCGCCTTCGGCGAAGCAATGTTCCGCCGCCATGGCGCAAAGATTGTGTTCTTCGGCCGTTTCATCGCGATCCTGCGCATTTTTGCGGCCCTGCTCGCCGGCGTGAATCGCTACGGTTGGGGCTCGTTCCTGTTCTACAACGCCGCGGGCGGGATCGTCTGGGCAACGGTCTTCGGTCTCGGCGGCTACTTCTTTGGGGAAGCCATCCATCGCTTCACGGGGCCAATCGGGCTCATGGCGCTGGCCGCGGTCATCATCGGCGTCGGCATCTCGTGGTGGGTGATCAAGCGGCAGGAGGAGCGCATGGAGGCGCGCGTCCTGGCAGATGAGAAGCAGAAACAGAGCTGGGAGGACTAGCGCGTGACTGCCGGAACAATGCCTCCTGGGAGGCGTTGGCAAGCATGCGCTATCAGAGGGACAAGTGCATGAAATCCGTCACTCTTTGCCTTGCCGTCCTGCTCGCAGGCAGCAGCTTTCCGGCGCTGGCGCAGACCACGCCCGGCGCGCCGGGCACCGATCAGGTCATCCCGGAGAAGGACCGCACCCGGCCGGTGGATCAGCCCGGCAATCCACAGCAGAGCCTGAGCGACAAGCTCGACAAATCCGGTGGCGTGCTCAAGCCGTCCGGCGATGTCGATCCGCAGATGGCGAAGCCCGCCCCAGTGCCGAACCCGAACTCGACACCGGTCATTCCGCCGCCGGGCAGCCCGGGCGGCGACCCGAACGTGAAGCCGAAATAGGGCTACAGCGATCGCTTGAAGAGATGCGCGATCTCGCCGACGATACCGCGGCGGAACGCAAGCACGCAGGCGACGAAAATCACGCCCTGGATGACGGTCACCCATTGGCCGAAGCCGGCGAGATAGTTCTGCATGGCGACAATTATGAAGGCGCCGACCACCGGACCGAAGATCGTGCCGAGGCCTCCCACAAGGGTCATCAGAACGACTTCACCGGACATCGTCCAATGCACGTCGGTCAGCGAGGCATTCTGCGCGACGATCGACTTCGTCGCGCCGGCAAGGCCGACCAGCGTCGCGGAAAGCACGAACGCTGCGAGCTTGTAGCGGTCGGTCTTGTAGCCGAGTGAAATCGCGCGCGGCTCGTTCTCGCGAATGGCTTTCAGAATCTCCCCAAACGGCGAGTTGATGATGCGGTGAATAGCCAGAAAGCCGAAGAGGAAGATCGCCAGCACGACGAAATACAGCGTCATCTGGTTCGACAGATTGATGAAGCCGAGCATCTTTCCCTGCGGAACCGCCTGGATACCATCCTCGCCATGCGTGAACGGCGCCTGCAGGCAGAAGAAATAGATCATCTGCGACAAAGCCAGCGTGATCATGGAGAAATAGATGCCCTGGCGCCGGATCGCGAGCGCCCCGGTGATGAGCCCGATCACGCCTGCGCCGAGCGCGGCAGCGATGATCGCGAGTTCGGGCGGCCAGCCCCACACTTTCGCGATGTGCGCACTGAAATATCCAGCCGAGCCAAGAAACATGGCATGGCCGAAGGAGAGCAGCCCGACATAGCCGACAAGCAGGTTGAAGGCGCAGGCGAACAGCGCAAAGCACAGCGCCTGCATCAGGAAGAAGGGGTAGGCGAAGAGCGGCGCGATGATCAGCGCCAGGGTCATCAACACAAATGCGATCTGCTCGTCGCGCGGGTTCGCCACTTCGACGGGCGCGGTGATCGTCTCCGTAATGGTATCGACCGACATATCAGGCAGTCCTTCCGAAGAGGCCGGCAGGCTTCACAAGAAGCACGATCGCCATGATGACAAAGACGACCGTATTGGAAGCCTCCGGATAAAACACCTTCGTCAGGCCTTCGACCAGGCCGAGCAAGAAGCCGGTAATGATCGAGCCCAGAATCGAGCCCATGCCACCGATGACGACGACCGCAAAGACCACGATGATGAAGTCGGCACCCATCAGAGGCCGCACCTGGTTAATTGGCGCGGCGAGAACGCCCGCAAGCGCGGCGAGCGCGACGCCGAATCCGTAGGTCAGCGTCACCATCCGCGGCACATTGATGCCGAAGGCCCGCACCAGCGTCGGATTTTCCGTGGCAGCGCGAAGGTTGGCACCGAGGCGTGTCTTCTCGATCATGAACCACGTCGCGAGGCATACGATCAGCGAGAAGATGATGACCCAGCCGCGATAATTCGGCAGGAACATGAAGCCGAGATTGGTGCCCCCGGCGAGTTCGCGCGGGATCGCATAGGGGAGGCCGGACGAGCCGAAATAGTTCTGGAACACGCCCTGGATGATGAGCGCGAGGCCGAACGTCAGCAAAAGCCCGTAGAGATGATCTAGACCGGCGAGGCGCTGCAGCATCGTTCGCTCGATAATCATGCCGAGCCCGCCGACGACAAGCGGCGAGATAATGAGCGCGAACCAGTAATTCAGGCCAAGCAGGTTCAGCAGGAAATAGGCGCAGAAGGCGCCGACCATATAAAGCGCGCCATGCGCGAAATTGATGATGTTGAGCATGCCGAAAATGACGGCGAGGCCGAGGCTGAGCAGCGCATAGAAGGCGCCGTTGATGAGCCCGAGCAGCAATTGCCCAAACAATGCCTGTGTGGAAATTCCGAGGAGAGGGATCATCGAATTCGCCGATCAGAAGGGGCGAACGGTGCGACTCAAAGAGAGCCGCACCGTTGCGCAGATTACTTCTTGACGAGAGTGCACTCGCTTTCGGCGAGCGGCCGGAACGCCTGATCGGCGGGAATGGTCGCCTTGGTGATGTAGTAGTCCCACGGACCCTTCGATTCGCCGGGCTTCTTCACCTGGAAGAGATAGGCCGGATGGATCTTGCGACCGTCGGCGCGGATCGTGCCTTTGCCGAAGAGCGGATCGTCGGTCGGCATCTCCTTCATCTTCGCGACGACTTTCGCGCCATCGTCGGGATTGCTGCCGAGCGCGTCGAGCGCCTTTAGATAATGCAGCACCGCCGAATAGACGCCGGCCTGCACCATCGTCGGCATCGCGCCGCTCTTCATTTTGGCTGCGAATTTCTTCGCGAAGGCGCGGGTCTGATCGTTCATGTCCCAGTAGAACGTCTCGGTGAAGGTCAGGCCCTGCGCCGCGTTCAACCCGAGCGCATGAACGTCGGAAATGAACAGCAGCAGCGCGGCGAGCGTTTGGCCGCTCTGCGTGATCCCGAACTCCGCCGCTTGCTTGACGGCGTTCGTCGTGTCGCCGCCGGCATTCGCCAATCCAATGACCTTCGCCTTCGAATTCTGCGCCTGCAACAGGAAGGACGAGAAATCGGGTGAATTCAGCGGATGCCGCACTGTGCCGAGGACTTTGCCGCCGCTCTTTGTAACCGCATTCGTCGTATCGCGCTCGAGCGCGGCGCCGAAGGCATAGTCTGCGGTGAGAAAGAACCAGGTATCGCCGCCGCCTTTCGTAAGCGCCGAGCCGGTTCCGTTGGCGAGCGCGTATGTATCGTAGGTCCAATGGATGGTGTTCGGAGTACACGCCTTGTTCGTCAGGTCGGAAGTGCCCGCGCCGGAATTCAGGAAAACCTTGTTCTTGTCCTTCACGACATTGTTGACCGCAAGCGCGACGCCCGAATTCGGCACGTCGACGATGACGTCGACTTTGTCGACATCGAACCATTGCCGCGCAATGCTGGTGCCGACATCAGGCTTGTTCTGGTGATCGGCAGAGATGACATCGATTTTCCAGCCTTTGCCCGCGGTGAGGCCGGAATCTTCGACTGCCATTTGTGCGGCAAGTGTCGAGCCGGGGCCGCCGATATCGGAATAGAGGCTCGATTGATCGGATAATGCGCCGATCTTCACATTCTTGTTCTGCGCCGCGGCCGATCCCGCCCAGGCGAGTGCGGCAGCAAGTGCCCCGATTGCAACTGAACTTCTCATCCTCGATCTCTCCCGATTTCCCGTTTTGGTCAAACGCCCAGATATTCGTGCAGCTTGCTCATATTCGCCTGCAATTCGCTATTGGCGAATGTGTCGATGATCTTGCCGTGCTCCATCACGTAATAGCGGTCGGCGACGGTGGAGGCGAAGCGGAAATTCTGCTCGACGAGGAGAATAGTGAAGCCCTCGTCCTTCAGCCGAGCAATGGTTTTGCCGATCTGTTGAATGATGACGGGCGCGAGCCCCTCGGTCGGCTCGTCGAGAAGCAGAAGGCGCGCGCCGGTGCGCAGGATGCGGCCGATGGCAAGCATCTGCTGCTCGCCGCCGGAAAGCTTCGTTCCTTGGCTGGTCAGCCGCTCTTTCAGGTTGGGGAAGAGCTCGAAAATCTGATCCAGCGATAGTCCGCCGGGTTTTACCTGCGGTGGCAGGAGCAGGTTTTCCTTCACGTCCAAACTTGCGAAAATCCCGCGCTCCTCCGGGCAGAAAGCGATGCCCATCTTGGCGATGCGATCGGAATAGGCGCGGATCGTTTCCTTGTCTTCGAAGCGGATCGAGCCCTGCCGTTTGCCGACAATGCCCATGATTGATTTCAGCGTCGTCGTCTTGCCGGCGCCATTGCGGCCGAGAAGCGTCACCACCTCCCCGGGGCGAACATTGAAAGTGACGCCATGCAGGATGTGCGATTCGCCATACCAGGCCTGCAATTCGTCGATGGCGAGGAGTGCGCCGCGATTGATCTCTTGCGCCTCAGGCATGACCCGCCCCGAGATAAGCTTGCTGCACTTCCGGGTTTTTCGACACCGTCGCGTAATCGCCCTCGGCTAGGACGTGGCCACGCGTCAGCACCGTGATCGTGTCGGAGAGATTTGCGACAACGTTGAGATTATGCTCGACCATGAGGATGGTGCGATTGGCAGAGACCCGCTTCACGAGTTTGGCGACGTTGTCGATGTCCTCGTGTCCCATCCCCGCCATCGGCTCGTCGAGCAGCATCATTTCGGGATCGAGGGCCAAAGTCGTGGCGATCTCGAGCGCGCGTTTGCGTCCATACGGCATCTCGACCGCGCTCGTTCGCGCAAATTCTGTCAGGCCGACGTCGGCGAGCAGCTGGTGCGCGCGATTGTTAAGCGACTTGAGTACATTCTTCGAACGCCAGAAGTCGAAGGAGTTCCCTCGCGCCCGCTGCAAGGCGATGCGCACATTCTCGAGCGCAGTCAGGTGTGGGAAAACCGCCGAGATCTGAAACGAGCGGACGAGGCCGAGTCGCGCGATATCGGCAGGTTTCAACGCGGTGATGTCGCGATCCTTGTAGAGGATGCGCCCGCGCGTCGGATTGAGAAATTTTGTGAGAAGATTGAAGCAGGTCGTCTTGCCGGCGCCGTTAGGACCGATCAGCGCGTGGATCGATCCACGCTTGACCCGCAAATTAACGTCACGCACAGCCGTGAAGCCGGCGAATTCTTTGGTCAGGCCCTCGGTCACGAGGACGTAATCGTCACTCACTTGTACCTACCTCCCCAACCGGCGCCGGTTGGTCCCGCGCTCGTGTTAGCGGCAGCCTAATCAGGCAGCGCGTGTATAATCAAGGGGCGGGCGATCAGATGACCCAATCTTCGCGAACGATGACTTCGGCGAAGAGGACGGTTCGGATACGTGCCGCTAAATCGCGCAGAGTGAGATCGTCGCGCCGGCGCGGGTGTGGGACATCGATCTTGAGCGAGATCTTCACTTCGCCGGGGCGCCCGCCGAGCGCGACCACGCGATCGGCGAGATAAACTGCCTCATCGATATCATGCGTGACGAAGAGAACGGTCTGGCCCGATGCGCGCTGTACGCGGATGAGTTCGTCTTGCAAGCTCTCGCGTGTCTGCACATCCAGTGCGCTAAAGGGCTCATCCATGAGTAGGATGGCGGGGCGCACTGCCAGCGCCCTGGCGAGCGCAACGCGCTGGCGCTGCCCGCCGGAGAGCTGATGTGGGAAGCGGGCGGCGACGTCGCGCAGGCCCACGCCGGCGAGTGCGGACACGGCACGTTCACGCCGCTCGGCCCGGGAGAGGTGCGTCTTTTCTAGGCCGAAGCAGACATTGGACAGGATGCGTCGCCAGGGTAGCAGGCGCGAATCCTGGAAGACCAGCGCCATGGCCCGGTCGGCACCGACGTCGGGGTTCAGCCGCACGGTTCCGGAAGATGGCGTCGCGAGGCCGATCAGGACGCGAAGCAGCGTCGACTTGCCGACGCCGGACGGCCCGACGATTGCGACGAACTCGCCCGGCGCGATCTTGAAATCGAGGCCGCGAAGCACTTCGGTGCGGACGCCGCCCTGCTCGAAGGCGATGCCAAGGCCTTCGATCGCGATCACGCTGTCCAAGTCACGCCTTCCATGCAAGCAGCCGCGACTGGAGGAAAACGAAAGCCGTGTCGACGAGGCCGTAAAGCGCCGCCATCGTCAGCATGTAGACAACAACAATATCGGTCGCGAGCAGGCTTGAGGCCTGCTGCATCCGCTGCCCCAAGCCGCTGACGCCGAAGAGCTCGGAGGCGACAACCGCCATCCACGCTTGGCCAAGGGCGGTGCGTATGCCGATGAGGATGCCGGGCAGGGCGGCGGGGAAGAGCACCTTGATGAGTTTTTCGGGCCCCGACCCGAAGCCGAAGGCTTCGGCGACCTCGATCAGGTCGCGGTCGACGCCACGGATGGCGCCCTGCGCCGCGAAGAACACGATCCAGAAACAACCGATGGCAATAATGAAGACCGCCGCCGTCTGATCGATGCCGAACCACAGGATCGCGAACGGCACCCAGGCGAGACCCGGGATCGGCCGAAGCACCCGCACGATCCAGGCGAGCGTCCAGTCGAACGGGCGGTACATGCCGGTCGCGACGCCGAGAACGATGCCGCAGCCCGTCCCGACGGCAAGGCCGATCGCGTAATGCCACAGGCTGAAGAGGACGGACTCGCCCCAGATGCCGCTCTTTGCCTCGCGAAGGAATGCGGCTGGTAGCTGGCTTGGCGCGGGAAGCAGCGTTGGCGGCAGCAGGCCTAATCGTGGGACTAATTCCCAGACGCCGAGGAAAAGCGATAGCCCGACCGCCGCTAAGAGGTAGGGCATCCAGCCCCGCATTGATCAACCCGCTGCTATTTGCCGGCTGTCGCCTTCACATAGAAGGAGGGGTCGAACAAGCCTTCGAGCGGATATTCCTTGTCCAGCGTTCCGATCTTGACCTGGTAGGCCTGCATCTCGCGGGTGGACTCGATGATGACGCGCGGATCGGCGGTGAATTTCGAGGCCGGCGAGGACAGCGATTTCAGGATCGTCGCCTCATCAACGATGCCCTTGCCGAGTGCGGCTTCAATCGCGGGCACAGCCTTTTGCGGCTCTTTCTGGATAACCGCGGTCGCCTGGACGACAGCATCGACGAGCTTCTGCACGCCATCCGGATTCTTAGCAAGGAAAGCGCCTGATACTGCGACCACGGTGCCGGGCTGATCCTTAAACATCTCAGCCCCGTAGGCGACGACCCGGATGCGTGGGTCGCGCTGCTGCGAGACCGTAATTGCCGGTTCGCGCAGGGTCGAGCCATCGACCGCGCCGGCAAGCAGCGCCTGTTGGGTGGCGTCGATGCCCATCGTGATAATCTCGTAATCGGCCCGCGGCACGTGGGCGACCTCGTCGAGCCAATGGACGAGCGTCGTGTGCGGCACCGAGCCCGGCGGCTGCGTCGCCATGCGCGCCGGCTTGCCGGTGGTGGCGTGGAAAGCCTTGAACGCATCGGCAGATGAAGTGTCTGCGTTAAAGTAAGGCGCGAACTTGCCGCCGATCGTCACCGTCATCTCTTCGATCGCGGTGGCGGCGACCACCTTGACCTCGACCCCCTTCGAGCGGGCGACTGCCAAGGGCGCGACGCCGCCGACATAGACGTCGAGCGTGCCCGAGGCGAGCGCCTGGATCATCACCGGGCCCGACTCGAAATTGGTGAAACGTCCAGTAAAACCAGCGGCTTTCAGCAATCCGAGCTGGTCGGCGACGAAGATCTGGGACGTACCGAGGACCGGGATAAAGCCGATCCGGAGCGGAATCGTCTGCGCCGCCGCTGTCTGTGCAATCACCAAAGCGAGGCAGGCGAAAAACAGCTTTAGCCTCATGAGCTTCATGGAAACGGCTCACCTCAAATGGAAACAGCCGAAGTCGGCAACAAACGCCGGAACTTCGGCTGTTCGTGGTTAGTGGTCGGTTTAGAGCCGGCGCCGCGGGCCGGGGCCGCCAGGCCCGTCAACATAACCTTTGCCGGCGATGAGGTGGTAGACGAACAGCACGATCACCGCGCCGACGATCGCGCCGATGACACCCGCACCCTGATCGGCCCGATACCAGCCGAGCGCTTGTCCGAGCCAGGTGGCGACGAAGGCGCCGATAATGCCGAGAATGCAGGTGAGGATGAAGCCCTGCGGATTGTTCGGCGCCGGCGAAAGCCAGCGTGCGATCAGGCCGGCGATGAAGCCGATGATGATGATCCAGATGTAGTACATGCGAGTCCCCCGTGGAGCTTTGCCGCGCCAACGTGACAATAGGGCCGCCGGTTGCGGGGTAAAGCCAATTCAGGTTCGCTTCAACGAGATTCCGCGTCCGGCGGCTTTCGGCCAGGGCAGGTCGGCGGTCGCGGCGGCGAGTCCCGCAATCGCCGCCTGCTGCTCGGGAAGGAACGAGGCGGCGCGCGGCTTCTCGCCGGATTGGTCGACGCAGAGATAGACCTGCTCACTCGTCGCGACCACGGTGTCATCGGCCCGGCGCATCTCGAACCAGATGCGCAGGCGCTTCGCATCGTGCTCAAGTATGCGCGCGTCAGCGGAGAGGACCTCGCCCTTGGTCACCTCGTGGTGGTAGTGAATCGTGAGTGTCGTCGTGTAAATGGTCCGGCTGGTGCGGTCGCGGCCCTGGGTTTCCAGGCCGATCGCCTCCAAAAGCTTGTCGCCGGTGCGGCTGAAGACGAGCGCGTAATACGCGTCGTTCATGTGGCCGTTGTAGTCGATCCAGGCTGGATCGACGGATGTGGTGAAGAGCGCGGTTTTCATTCTGGCGCGCCGTAACGAACCGCTTCGCCGAAGAGCGGCGCGACCATGCCACTCGGCGCGACCGCTTTCGCATCCGGTCGCGGGGTGAGGCGGACCAGCTTCTCGCGGCCCGGCGCCAGATGGAACCAATCGTCCTCAGGGCGGAAACCAGCGTCCTCGATCCGCACGGACTGCGCGAACGAGAAGGCGCGTAGGCGAAGCTGCCACCTTTGGCCGTCCTGCTCCAGCGCCACCGCGACCGCTTCGCGTGCCGCAAGCGCGGCCCGGCCCAGGGGGAAATGGAAGGCCTGCGCAAGCAACTCGCCGGCAGGGGTGGCGAGCGACGCGATCGTCACATCATGCGACGGCGGACCGAAGCGATAGGCGTAAGTCGTGTCGAAGAACGCGCCCCAGATGTCGACGTCGGGAAGGGCGATCGTGTTTCGCGGCGCGAGGGTCACCGCGCGCTCGGCCCGCATGACGCAGGTCGTGCCATCCTTCAGGCATTCGAGAGTGACCACCGCCTCGAGCTCTTCCGCAGTCTCATTGATGAGATGCAGCATCAGGCCGTTGACGCCTTCATCGGAGAGCACGAGTTGCACCGGCCGGAAAGCCCGCTTCAGCGCGTGCCATGCAGATTTCGGCTCGCCCCGCCAATCGAGCACGCCCCAGCCGGACGAAGCCCAAAGGTCTTTGAAGAACCAGACGAGCCCGCCGCGCGTGGGCGAGCCCGCGCGGCGCCATTCGGCAAAGGTTGCTTCCATCACTTCAGCGACGGCAGCGCGGCCGAGATTGAGATAAGCCGCGGGGTCGCGCTCGCGAAGCTCCGGCGCATCGACGGCGTAGAGTTCCTCGACATAGTGATCGCGGACCTGTTCGAAATCCTGGGACGCGCCCCAATCGCGCGGAATGCGCGCGTCCCACAATGGGTTTGAGAGCGGGGCCTCGCCGAAGTCCCAGGCGACGCTCACCGCATCCGGCACATTGGCGAAACCGAGACATTCGGACGCAAAACGCACGTTTGCGCGACGCGCATCTTCGAGCGGTCGGCGATACGCCCCGACGCCGTAATAATGCGAAACGCCGGCGTTCGCATGGAAGGGCAAGGCGCCGCCGGACGGCGAGTTCTCGACATAGATGCAGTCGGGTCGCATGTCGCGCGTGATCGCGGGTAAGATTTCGTCGAACAAAGGCGACCGCCAGCTTCGCTCAGGCACGCCCATCATGGCCGCCTGCTGATACACCTCACTGCCGCCGCAGAGGATCGCCAGCCCGGGCGAGGCTTGGGTACGATCAAGGAAGCAACGCGCCTCCTGCTCGACGAGATCACGGAAATCGGGCTCGCCGATGGGATAATCGAAATTGGCGAATTGAAAATCGTGCCAGACCAGAATGCCGAGTTCGTCGCAGAGATCTAAGAAGGCGTCGCTCTCGTAGACCATCGTGCCGCCGACGCGCAGCATGTTCATGCCCGCGTCGCGTGCTTGTTGCAACAAGGGCAGGAGTTTTTCGCGCGAGCTGTCGAGGCCGATCGGATCGGCCGGTGTCCACACGGCGCCGCGGCAAAAGACGGGCACTCCATTTATGATCAGGCCGAAGCCGCGCCCATCCGCGCCACGATCGGCTTCGATGCGGCGGAAGCCGGTGCGGCCGAGATCGATATTTGTTGAACCAATGCGCGCGGTGACTTTGTGCAGATGCGGGTCGCCATGCGTATGCGGCCACCATTGCGCGACAGCAGGGATGCGCAGCGTGCCTTCGTAGCGATTTGTGCGGGTTTGGCGAAGGTCAATTGTTTCGCCGCCGCAGGTGAGCGTGGCCTCACCCTCGAGCGAACCCTTCAACTCAATCGCTGCATCCAAAATGCCCGTCGCTCCTTCGAGCCGCGGCTTCAGCTCGACTCGCCGGAGGCGAAGAGGCGAGTCCGATACAAGCAAAATATCCCGCCACGGCCCGACCGGCGGCGCCGTCGGCGCAAATCCCGGCATGCGGCCGAGGGCCGTCGTGCGCACGTTGCGTAATCCGGGCGGCTGGATCATCCGCGGTCGCCAACGCGCGCGGCTTTTGTTTTCGAGATACGGCGTCAGCGCGCGAAAGCAGATTTCCAGGCGGTGCTTGCCGCTGAGATTCACATCGCATACCAGCGGCACGAACATGCTGCGCGACAAGGCGATGTGCTCGCCATCGAGAAACACGTCCGCGATCGTCGCCAGCCCCTGGAACTCGAGACGGTGCGCTCCGATCGCTTGGAAGTCGCAGCGGTAGCGGATGTCGCGCTCGTCGAGGGGAACGGGATCATTCCACGACCAGCGACCTGCCTTAATCAAAGCCTCGGCAATGGTGCCGGGTACGCGCGCCTCATGGAAGTCCGCGTCTAAGAGAACTCTGCCTTGCTGCATGACGACGGCCCACCAGCCGTCGCGCAGCGGCGTCCATGTCTGTCCTGTGAAGCTGTGAATGCGCGCCATCAGCGCGCTCTCGAACAGTTCCCACCTGCCCGGACGCGCGCAGCGCGATCCGGGACCCAGAGCAAAGGCGTCTGCTTCTGGACCCCGGGGCGCCTTCGGCGCCCGGGGATGTGGCTAATGTTCATGGAGGGTGAACCGCGGCGTCGCGCCGATGTTACGCGATTCGCGCGATATTCTTGAAAAGTGCGTCGTAAGCGTCGGCGACCGGCGCGAGCGCCTCTTCAAGGCCGGAGAAACGCTTGCGCGCCACGGCGCGCGCGAGCTGGAATTGCAGGCTCTTGGCGCCGCCCGAAATCGCCTTGCAGGCGGCGACGGCGTTGTCCGCATCGCCGTCAGGAAGGAGCCAGGCGAGATGGCTGCCGAGCAGTTCGAAATTGGCGCCGAGCTGGCGGAGCGTGTTGAAGGCGTAGGCATGGAAGAAATCGGGCGCGCGCTTTGCGACCGCTTCGGCTTGCGTGCCAATCGCTTGCGCGAATGCCCGCACCGGATTGTGCTTCGGCCTGCGAGCATAATGTTGGCGCAGTCGCGCTAACGCAGCCGCGCGAAGCGCCTCGCCTCTAAGCGCCATCCCATCGAAACGCACGAACTCGACATACGGGAACAGAAAGTCGTCGCGCTGCTGCTGCGGCAGCTTCGTGAAAACCCCATCGTAATCCTGGCCGTCGAGCGCGAAGAATCCGGCATTGTGGAAATATTCGAGTTGGCGGGCGACGGGATCGATGCGGTTGATCGCGATTGTCGTCTTCGTGTGCTGGCGCCGGTAGGAGACGCCACGCGTATCGGGAAGATAGAAGCCGTCGACCTCGACGAGCACGGCGCGGCCGCGCGCGACCTGCTCGATCAGATGTGCTTCGACAGAATCGTAGATCGAGAGTTCCTGCACGATGGCGCCGTAACAAGCCTCAAGATCTTGGAGCGGGAACTTGAAGAAGGTGAACTGATCCCCTTCCCAATCCTGCGTCAGCGTGAAGCCGAGCGCCGCTTCCAGCACAAGACCGCGCGCGGCCAGAAGCTCAATCCACAGATCGACATAGCAGTTGGTTTCCGGCCAATCGCGCGTCTCGTCATGCAGGGCATGACGTTTGTGTTCTACCGGATGAGACGCGGTGATCGCGTGCAGCGCTTCAGCCCCAGAGGGCGTCGCGTACGCTAGAAGGCCAGGAGGCGACATTGAACCCATGATGTTTGAACAGCGCGAGCGTCAGGCGCTCGAGTCCGAAACCGACGCAGGCGGTATGCGCGATATCGCCGCCCTGCGTGTTGATGCCCCAGGTCGTACCGAAATGATCCTGGTGATAGTTGAAGCTCAAGCATGCGGTCGGCTTCTCGGTGCTCTCGATCGGCACGAGCAGCTCGAATTTAAGGCCCTGATCGCGTTGGCTTGAAGCCATGATGCGGCCGGCGCGGCCGAAGAATGGATCGTTTGCGACGTCCACATCGAAGGGCAAAGCGAGCTGCCCGACAAACTCCCGCCCGCGTTCGAGCCACACCGCGCGGAACGCGGTCACCTGTTCCGGCGTGCCGATGCGGACGTATTCGCGCATGCGGAACATCTGCATGCGAGCCGGATCTTTCGACGGCTCGCGACGGAAGCAATAGGATTGCAGGTCGAAGAGCAGGCCGGGCTTCGGCAGCGGACCGCGCTTGGCGACGGCGGGGTAGAGGGGATAGCAGGCGGCCGGCGCGAGCACGATATCGGTGACGCGCTGGTCTCCGGTCCAATCCTCCCCGCCTTCAAGCTTGCCCAGCAGTGTGTTGTGGGCGCGCTCATTGCCGTCAAAACTGTGCACCGTGCCGGCGAGCTGCGGAAAGCTTTTGAGATAGCCGCTCTTCTCGAACAGGGCGCGGTTCATGCCGGGCGGAAAGCGCACGACTTCGGCGTTGTCTTCATCGCCATAGCGCGAAATGAGATTTTCGAGCCCGGTGACGACGCGCTCGAACGTGCCGCCGCGGCCGTAGAGCCCATCGACGCCGGTGTCGATCAACAGCCGGTGCTCGAAGAGCCCGTCGAGGAAGGTCTCACATTTCACGCACATGGTTTTAGCTCGCGAGATGCGGATCGAGGCGATGGATCAGCAGGAGGTTGGACATGTTGCCGAAGATGCGGTCGTTGCTGATCATGATCGGCGCGGAAAGAACGTCGCGCATGTGGCGGCCGATGCTGAACGGCGTGTCGTTCTTGTAGCCGAGAATGCCGCAGACGAGCATCGCGTGATTGATGATCTCGCCGGCAAGCCGCGAGGCACCGACCTTGATGTTGTTCATCGCCACCGCAAAACCGACGGAGGTGAGCTCGTCGCTATCGGCTTGCGCGCGGGCGAAGCGGCGCAGGCCGTCGAGCGTGTTGGCGCGCATGAGTTGCAACATGCTGGCGGCTTCGGCGACGCGCAGCGCACCGGGCGGGGTCACGTTGGGCCGGCCCTTGGCCTGGGCGCGGACGAAATTCTGTGCTCGTGCCAACGCATTGTTGGCGACGCCGAACCACACCGCACTCCACAGGAGATGCGAGGTCGCGAGCATCGATTGCGCGGCGATTTCGGCGAACGGTTTTGGCAGGATTTGCGCCGCGGGCGCCTCCGCTTCGAGCCGAAACCCTTCGCTGCAGGTGCCCCGCATGCCGAGGGTGTCCCAACCGGTCGTGCGATTGAGCTTCCGTTGATCCCTTAGCACCACCGCCATCACCTGGTCGGAGGAGGGCGCGTCCGGCGCGCGCCGCGCGGTGACCAGGATCGCGTCGGCATGGGCGCCGTAGGAGATGACGGTCGCGTCCTTGCCGAGCCGAAACATGTCGCCGTCGATCTCGACGGCGCAGATGCTGTTGCGAAGATCGCCGCCGATGCCGCCTTCGGTCGTCGCCGAGGCGAGCAAGAGCTGCTCCTCGCAGATGCGCTGCATGAAGCCGCGATGCCAGTCGCTGTCGCGGCCGTGTGAGACGAGGCTCGAGACCTTGATGTTATGCATCGCATACATCATTGCGCTAGAGGCGCAGTTCTGGCCGATGAGCGAGCAGATTTCGGCGACATCGGAGAGATTGGCGCTCTCGCCGCCGAGTTCTTCCGAGATGAGGATCGACAGCAGCCGCGCGTCTTTGAGCGCGGCGAGCGTCTCGTGGGGGAAGCGCGCTTCGCGGTCGACCTCATCGGCGTATTGCGCGGCGACCGCCGCGACTTCCGCCGCCCGGTTGGCGAAGGCGATCACGATGCGAGCCGCGCCGGTTCGATTTCGTTGACGCAGGCCGCGATCGCCGCGAGGCTCGCGAAGGAGCGGCGGTTCAGCATGCGCTCGGGGAACTCGATGTCGAAATGCTCCTCGATCGCCAGCATGAGCTGCACGGTCGCAAACGAGGTCAGTCCGGCGGCGTAAAGGTCCTGATCGGGCTTCACACTTGCGGCGGGCACCGGCATGCGGCCGTGTTCGTCGACGAGCTTACGGATGGCCTCGATCATGGAAATCTCCGCGTGGGGCAGCCGGCGCGATGCGCCCGGGGCGTTGCCGGAACTTAGCGGCGCAGAGGTAAAGCATCACT
>JAXDNJ010000075.1:0-13842 GCA_034669505.1 Methylobacteriaceae bacterium | reverse complement strand
TGCTGCTTGGGCTCCAGCGCGGCGCGGATCTTGGTCCGCAGGATCTTCTCGTCGAGCAGGTCCTGGACCCGGATCCCCAGCCGCAGCGCCTTGTCGGCGTAGCAGGGGCCGATCCCGCGGCGGGTGGTGCCGATCGAGAGCTTCCCCAGCTTCGTCTCGCCGGCCGTGTCGAGCAGCACGTGGTAGGGCATGATCAGGTGCGCGTTGGCGGAGATCCGCAGGTTGGCGACGCTGATCCCGGCCCGTTTGAGGTCATCGATCTCGCGCAGGAGGACGCGTGGATCGACGACGACCCCGTTGCCGATCACGCAGGTCTTTTCCTCGTGGAGGATCCCGGAGGGGATCAGGTGGAACTTGAACTCTTCGCCGCCGCGGACGATCGTGTGGCCCGCGTTGTTGCCGCCCTGGTAGCGGACGATCGTGGTAGCACGCTCGGCGAGCAGATCCGTGATCTTGCCCTTGCCCTCGTCGCCCCATTGGGCGCCGACCACGACCACATTCGCCATCGCGCGCGTTCTCCACCGCGTGCAAACCAACAAAAAAACCCGGCGCAAGGCCGGGTTCTTGCGGATGGGGATTAGCGGATCGGGCGGAGGGAGTAAAGACGCGGTCTTATGCGGAGCGGCGTTCGTTCTCGCCGGCGACTACGCTCAGCACCGGGCGATCGACTGCCGGCCAGACGCCGTTGCGGCCGTTTTTCTTCACATTATAGAGCGCCGCGTCGGCCGCAGAAATCAGCTCGCGAGCACCCATCGTCTTCGTCGCCGCCGACCCCACGCCGAAGCTCGCTGACATGAATCCGCATGCGCCGGCACCCTCGTGCGGCATCGCGGCATCGATCAGCGCCCTCCGCATGCGCTCGGCGATGCGGCTGCCCTCGCGCAAGTCGGTATTCGGCAACAGCACCAAGAATTCTTCGCCGCCGAAGCGAGCGATGATGTCCTTGGGCTGGCGCGTCTCGGCGGCGATGATCGTCGCCATCTCTTTGAGACAGGAATCGCCGGCAAGATGGCCATAATGGTCGTTGTAGCTCTTGAAGTGATCGATATCGATCATGATTGCCGCAACCTGCGAGAACGGCCCCTTCCACAGATCCTTCAAGCCCTTGTCTAGGCCGCTCCGGTTGAGGAAACCGGTCAGCTTGTCATGCCGCGATGAGAGGTCCGCCTCGGCATGGCGCAGACTTTCGCGCAGGCGGAAAAGATAGGATCGGCGTTCCCGTCGCTGCGCACTGAGGCTTCCCATCGCGGTTACGTAAGTGACCACGGTGAGCACCAGCGAGGCCATCGCGGCTTCTTGCCAGCGCAAATCCGAAAGAAATTGTACGGCGGCAAAATGCAGGGCAAAGACAATGGCCGAAACGGTCAGCACGATCCAAAATTGCGGACGCAAACTTGTGCTTAGAAACACCGCGTTGAGAACAACGAGATATTGGTAGTGATCGGCAAAGGGACTCGTTGTCGCGGCGAAAATAAACAGAACTTGCAGGCTCATCGCCAACGGCACGAGCGCCGCAAGGATCTCGCGCGCCGTGCGCGACCGCAGACGTGGAAGCAGCAACGCAACCGCGATGACGAGCGGCGTTACGATGACGAAGTGAATGGCGGCTGAAACCGGCCACGCGTCGGGGACTAAGAAGTAGTCGGCGCCGAGTAGAAGATTATAAATGATGATCGTCGGCCAGATGACGGCTCTGAGCCGCCGTTCGTGCCGCTCGCGGCTATCGCGTTCGAATTGCTCTCTTATGGGCGGCGGGAAAGGCCTTCGGCTGTAAATTAGCCTTTCGACCGCCGACAATGTCACTGCATCGGAAATCATGACGCCCGCTCCCGGCCGGCAACGTGTCAGCGACAGTTGAAGAAAGCTTTCCGGAACTCGGTCAACTTAGTGTTATTCTTATCATCTTCTTGTGGGCATGCCGCGGCCGCGGCTATTTCCCTCCTCTTTCCATCACCACCTCGCGGTCGGCCGGCCACTTCATGCGATAGGCGAGGCGGATGTCCTTCGTCTCGCCCGGCGCGAGATCATAGGTCCAGCTCATCACGCCGCGTTTGTCGGCGACCTGCTTCTCGGTCGGTGGCGTAGTCTGCGGCAATTGCTCGACGCTGATCGCGGTGTTCTCCGACACCGGCACCTGATCGATCACGGTCACCCGCACGGGAAAATCGTGCAGGTTCTTCACCGTCGTCTTGAATTCGCGTGTCTCCGTTTTGGTCTGACCGAACCAGGTCGGCTCGTTCTCTTTGCGACGCACCGGTACGCGGGCGATCTTTACTTTGTCATCCGCGCCGAAACCGAGATCGAGATTGTCGCCCGGCGCGACAAGGCCGACATGGCCCGTTCCGACGAATGCGGCGTCGCGGCGCACGCGCACGTCGCCGGGCAGGATCGGCGCATCGTCCTCGTTTACAAAACGGCCTTCGACATAGGCGGTGGGATCGAGCGCCGGCACCGTCTTGATCGTACTTGCCGGGGTGAGCGAGCGCGACGAAAGGACGAAGCTTTTGGGTGTGCCGTCGCTGGGGACGCTGAGCCGGCCGGGTACCTGATAGGTCGCCTGGAAGGCGCCGGATTCGAGCGCCGCGCCGCGCTCGCTGGCGGCGATCTGCGGTGGTGCCGCGACGGCGGAGGCGGCGGGCGCGTCGGTAAGCGCTCGTGCCATCCGGCGGGCGGCGCCGGTCGCCTTCGCCGCAGCTTCGGGCGGCGGAGGCGGCTCATAGAAGGCGATCCGTTGCGTCTGCATGTCTGGCGGCGCCGTGCCGCCGGCGACCCGCACGGTTGAAACCGAGAGCGATATGTCGCTCCAATCCTCGCCCGTTCTCTGCGTGACGGTGGCGCGCCGCACGAAGTTGAGACGCGGCTTGGGGCCCGCGCCGGTGTCGACGTTCGCGTCATAGGTCGGCTGCCAGGACGCGCCCGGCACCCGATAGCTCAGCTCGAGCCGCGCCTTCGAGACGCTCGCCGGCACCTGGATCGTGGCGACGACATCGCGGCCCGGACCCTTGGCGGGCGGGCGCTGGCGATTGGCTTCCAGTGCCTTCATGTCCTCGTCGATATCGCGGGCGCGGGCGCGGGCGGCGCGGAGCTCGTCGCCGACCTTGGCCAGCGCGTTGCCGACCGTGTCCCAGGCGGCGTTCCACTGGCCGAGGTCGAGCGGCCGCGACTCCGGCGAGAGCTTTTCCGGCCCGCTTTGTGAGAAGCGGATCATCATCGCCTGCTTGGCGGAGAGCGCGTCGATCGTGACCTGCCATCCCTCCCGGTCGGCGCGCAGGGTGCGCAGGCGCGCCTCGACCGCGCCGTCGTTCGATTTGATGTCGTTTACCGCAACACGCGCTTCGACCGTGCCGATCATGATCTTTTCCTGCGCCGAGCCGGCGAGCCGCAGCGAAGCTGGATCGAGCGAGAACGGTAGGTTCTTGAAGACCAGGGTCAGATCGCCGGCGTTCAAATCGGCCTCGGCGACGCGCGTCACCGTCGCGGCATCCGGGGAGAGCACGACGGAGTCCACCTTGGACGGAACATCGAGCTCGGCCGAGCGTGCGTTGCCGCAGACGGCAAGCAGCGCCAGCGCGCCCGCCCATGACATGGCCGAAGACATGACTGCGATGCGCCTCATCCGATTCCTCCGGCTCCGTTCACGCTCTATGTCGGACCCTGCAAACCGTCCTTTTCGGGCCGATTTGCGTTCGCGCGATTGCGGTTTCGCGCTTCCCATGGTCTTCGAGCCTGTCACTTACAGGAAAACGCGTTTGCGCGCCTTCAAGTCGATCTGGTCATTCTTCTACGACAACGCCTGGCCGCCGCTCGTCGTCACGACGGCTTTGTGGGGCGGCAACGGCGTGGCGGCGCGTGCTGCGGCCGGCGAAGTCACGCCGATGACGCTCGTCTTCGTGCGCTGGGTCATGGTGTGTCTTGTGCTCACCGCGTTTTTTCACCAGCGGATTTTGCTCGAGCGCGAGGAACTGCTCCGCGCACGGCGGCAAATCCTGCTCATGGCGGGCTTCGGCTTCACCGGCTTCACCGTGCTCTTCTACATCGCCGGCTATTATACGACGGCGGTCAACATGACGCTGCTGCAGACGGCGATTCCCGTCCTGGTGCTGGCCGGTGCGGCAACTTTTCGCGGCGTGCGCGTCACCTTCATGCAGGTGATCGGCATGCTGGTTGCCCTTACCGGCATCCTGTTGATCGCGACGCATGGCGAACCGCTGCGCATCCGCGAGCTCGAATTCAACCGCGGCGATCTCATGATTTTGGGCGCGGCTTCGCTCTATGCCGGATATACGCTCGGGTTATACGACCGGCCGCCGATTTCGGCGCTCGTCTTCTTCGCCGGTCTGGCGATGGGCGCGCTTCTCAGCTCGTTTCCGTTTTTCCTGATCGAAGTGTTTTCCGGCTACTTCCGCATGCCCACCGCGAAAGGCTGGGCGATCCTTGCCTTTGTCGCCATCGGGCCCTCACTCATCGCGCAGCTTCTTTACATGCGCGGCGTGGAATTGATCGGGCCGGGCAGGGCCGGGCTCTTCAACAATCTGACGCCGGTCTTCGGCGCGCTGTTTGCGGTGCTGCTGCTGGGCGAGGATTTCCACCGCTACCACGCGATTGCGATGGTGCTCGCGCTGTCCGGAATTTGGGTCGCCGAGCGGCGGCGTGCGCCCATGCCAGAGAGGCATACGCGTTGACGCATTCGCCCGCAATTCCTACTGTCGGGCCTGCTTCCCAAGGACAAAAGATGAGTTCCGTAACGGCCGCACCGGCCGCGTCCCTTTCTTTGCAAGACGCCGCGCGCGTCTCCCAGGCCTGGCCGTTCGAGCAGGCGCGCCAGCTCGCGGCTCGCATCGAGAAGAGCGGCAAGGACGAGGTGCTGTTCGAGACGGGCTACGGCCCCTCCGGCCTGCCGCATATCGGCACCTTCGGCGAGGTCGCGCGCACCAGCATGGTGCGGCATGCCTTCGAAGTGTTGACCGAAGGCAAGATCAAGACGCGGCTCATCGCCTTCTCCGATGACATGGACGGCCTGCGCAAGGCGCCGGACAACATCCCGAATAAGCAGCTTGTCGCCGCCCATCTCGGCAAGCCGCTGACGCGCGTGCCCGACCCGTTCGGCACGCATGAAAGCTTCGGCGCGCACAACAATGCGCGGCTGCGCGCCTTTCTCGACGCGTTCGGCTTCGATTACGAGTTCGCCTCGGCGACGGATTATTATACGTCCGGCCGTTTCGATGCGGCGCTGTTGCGCATGCTGGCGCGTTATGACGCGATCATGCAAATCATGCTGCCGAGTTTCCGCGAGGAGCGTGCGGCAACATATTCGCCATTTCTGCCGCTGCATCCGCAGACCGGGACCGTCATGCAGGTGCCGATCGAGGCGCATGATGCGGAGGCCGGCACGATCACCTGGCACGATCCCGCATCTGGCGAGATTTTTACGACCCCGGTCACCGGGGGCAAATGCAAGCTGCAATGGAAGCCCGATTGGGCGATGCGCTGGTACGCGCTTGGCGTGGATTACGAGATGGCCGGCAAGGATTTGATCGACTCGATAAAACTGTCGGGCCAGATCGTGCGCGCGCTCGGCGGCACGCCGCCGGACGGATTCAACTACGAGCTCTTTCTCGATGAGAAGGGGCAGAAGATTTCGAAGTCCAGGGGCAACGGCCTGTCGATGGAGGAGTGGCTGACTTATGCCAGCCCCGAAAGCCTGTCGCTGTTCATGTATCAAAAGCCGAGCGCGGCGAAGCGGCTTTATTTCGACGTCGTGCCGCGCACCGTGGACGATTATCTGACCTTCCTCGATGCTTATCCGCGCCAGGACTGGAAGGAGCGGCTGGGCAATCCCGTTTGGCACATCCATGATGGCGATCCGCCGCCACCCGAACATGTCGGCGCGACCGGCGCCAGCATCTCGTTTGGCATGCTGCTCAATCTCGCGACCGTCGCCAGTAGCGAGGACGCGGGCGTGCTGTGGGGATTTTTGCGCCGATATGCGCCGGATCTCTCGCCGCAAACGCATCCGCGGCTCGACAAGCTCGTGCATTATGCCGTGCGTTATTTCCGCGATTTCGTGCTGCCGGCGAAGAAATATCGCTTGGCCGATGGTGTCGAACGCGATGCGCTCACGAAATTATCCGCCATGCTCGCGAGCCTGCCGCCCGACGCCAGTGCGGAGACGATCCAGACCGCGCTCTATGACGTCGCGCGGCCGATCCCGCGCTACCAGGATTTCAAGGCAAAGACCGCAACGCAGGAGCGTCCCGGCGTGTCGAACGATTGGTTCAACATGCTGTATCAGGTGCTGCTCGGCGAGAATCGCGGGCCGCGTTTCGGGTCTTTCGTTGCGCTGTATGGAATCGATCCGACACGCAAGCTGATCGCCGATGCGTTGAGCGGGGAGTTGGTGAAGAAAGAAGGGACAGCGCTCGCTCATGCCTGATCCGCATCGTGCCGCCATTATCGGCGTCGTCACCGCATCGGATCGCGCCAGCGCCGGGCTTTATATCGACGAGAGCGGGCCGGCGATCGAGGCGTATTTAAAGCGCGTGCTGACAAGTCCGTTTCAAATCGAGCGGCGCATCATTCCGGATGGTTTCGAGAGCGTGCGGGAGATCATCATCGATCTCGCTGACAACGAGCATTGCGATCTCGTGCTGACGACAGGCGGCACCGGTCCGAGCCCACGCGATCTGACGCCGGAAGCGACGCTCGCCGCGGCGCCGCGCGAGCTGCCGGGTTTCGGCGAGCTCATGCGCAAAGTGAGCCTCGAGCAAGTGCCGACCGCGATCCTGTCGCGTCAGCTAGCGGCGCATCGCGGCGCCTGCCTTGTCATCAATCTGCCCGGCAAACCGGCCTCGATCGAAGTGTGCTTGAATGCCGTGATGCCGGCGGTGCCCTATTGCCTCGATCTCATCGGCGCGGCCTATATCGAAACCGATCCGAAATTCGTGCAGGCGTTTCGGCCTAAATCGAAGTAGGCCTAGTCATTGCGAGGAGCGTCATGCGAAGTCGGCTATAGCCCACTTCGAAAAGAAGCGACGAAGCAATCCAGGGGCAAGTGCCGTAATCATCGAGCGGTTGCCCTGGATTGCTTCGCTCCGCTCGCAATGACGGCTAATCTTTCGCTGCAGCCAAGATTGCGCCGGGCTTTGCTGCGGTCCCAGATTGCAGCAGCACGACGACCCCCTCGCCCTCTCCGAGCTTCGGCCGCACCGCATCGAAATGCGCGACGCCACCCGACCATTCGCCCACCGGAATCACTTCGCGCACCACGTTCGTGTAGGTGACGCTGCGCCCTTTGTTTTCGCCGCGGCCGATCGCGACATTTGCCGTGCGCAACACGCGCAAGAGCCACAGCGTGGCAGAGCCGCCGGCATTTTCTTTCGGCGCGACGTCGATGCCGATCTTGCCGTCCCGATCTGCGAGCGTGACCACGCAAGACAAAGTCTTGCCGTTTGTCGCGATTGCGTCCTGCACGACGTCGCGATCGTTGCCCACCGCATGCGTCACGCCATCGATCACCGCCTGCGGCGTATAGACTTGGTCGTCGCGCCGTGCCGCGGCGTAGCCCTTCTGCCGCGCCGTGAACGCGGGCGAAGCGAACGTGTCCTTCCAGCCGATGTAATCCCAATAATCGACGGGCCAGGAGAGAATCACGAGGCTCGGATCTTTCGCAAGCTCAGCGAGATAGCGATCGGCCGGCGGGCAAGACGAGCAGCCCTGGCTGGTGAAGAGCTCGACGACGCCGCGCACGGGCTCGCCGGCGCGTGCGGCGTGCATCGCCGCAAATATCGCGACGATCGTGGCGACCGCGGTCCTTGTCCGGGGGTTGATCATCATGAGCAAAGACTAACGCCCGTGGCCTCTCACGCGCGAGTCACGTTGTGGTGATTGTGGTATCTTCGCGCGCCCTGTAGGACGGCGCTGCCCCTGATTTTGGCCGGTCACGAAAACGCGTGAAGCGCATCATCACGTCCTTCACTGCCTTACTCTGCGCCACGCCCGCCTTCGCGCTGGACTGCAGTAAGGCGAAAACATCGGTCGAGAAGGCGATCTGCGCCGATCCTGCCGCGGCAGCCGCGGATCGCAGCATGGAGGACGCGTATGGTCGGCTCGCAGCCGGCCTGTCGCCAGACGGCAGGAAGACCCTGCTCGCCGCGCAGCGCGCCTGGCTGAAATTGCGCGGCAACACCTGCCAAGACGACAACGGGATCACCGCCGCTTGCCTTGCGAAAAGGACGGAGCAGCGAAGCCGCTATTTGTCAGGCCTGCCGGAGACGGGCCCCGGGTCCGGCAGTCGCCTCCTGCCCATCTTCCGGCAGGAGAGTGGGCAGCGGCTGCAATACGAGATCGACGTGAACGCGCTGATATTCGAGGCGCCGGCACTGCCTGGCGAAAAGCTGTTCAATGCGCGCGTCGGCAAACTGCTGGCAGACCTTCCGAAAAACCGGCCGCGCGACAAGGCTGAACTGCTCTATTCGGCATGGCTCAGTCTGTCGATGACGTATGCCTCGCCCGCCTTCCTCTCGGCGCATGTCGCCACGTATGAATTCAGCGGCGGTGCGCACGGCAATAGCGCCACCAGCAACATCAATATCGATGTCGCGCGCGGCAAGTCCGTCGCCTTTACAGATCTCTTTACGTCCGGCGCGCAGAGCCAGTTCGAAGAAGCTTGCTGGACGCAATTCAAGCAGCAGAAGGCCGAGAAGGGGCCGGACGAAGCCATGAGCGCCGACGATACAAAGACGTATCGCGCGACGATTAAGGAGTCCGTCGCCGCGCTCGAGAACTGGACTTTTTGGGCGAACAAGGCATCGATCGGTTTCGATCCCTACGCGCTCGGCGCTTATGCCGAAGGTACATATAGCTGCGACTTCGATGAGCACATGCTGAAGCGGCTGCGGAAACCCGATTCGCTGCTGCCGCTGCCCTGAATCGAGCGCGCTGTCCTACGCCTGCCGCGCTTCATCGCCCCCGCAACGCCTGCAGCACCTTTTGCCCGGCGCGGCCGTCGCGCTTCATGCCGGCGCGCTCCTGGAAGTCGGCGATGGCCTCGCGCGTCTTGGTGCCGAGCACGCCGTCGATATTGCCGATCTGGTAGCCGCGTTGCTGCAGCAGCGTCTGCAGTTCCTTGCGCTCGATGCGCGCGAGACCCGGATCGTCGGTCGGCCATGGCGTGAGGATGCCCTTCCCGCCGCGCAGCCGGTCCGACAAAACGGCGATCGCCAGCGCGTAGGAGATCGCGTTGTTGTAGGTGTAGAGCGCATCGAAATTGCGCGTGACCAGAAAAGTCGGGCCGTCATTGCCGGCGGCGATGATCAGCGCCGCGCTGCCGCCGCCGAGCGGCGCGCCATCCATGCGAGTAATCCCGCGCGCGGCCCAGGCGGACATCGGCTGGCGCGCCGTGCGGCCGCTCGGCCCGGAATAGTTTGCCGGCAACCTGACCTCGAAACCCCAGGGCTGGCTCGCGTCCCAGCCGCTCTTGCGCAAGTAATTCGCCGTCGTGCCGAGCGCATCCGGCACCGAGCCGACAATGTCGCTGTGGCCGTCGCCGTCGAGATCGACGCGCATACGCAAAAAAGTCGTCGGCATGAATTGCGTGTGGCCGAAGGCGCCGGCCCAGGAGCCGGTAAATTCTTCCGGCCGCACGTCGCCGTTGTTGAGAATCTTCATTGCCGCGATGAATTCGCCGCGAAAGGCGTCCTGGCGGCGGTTTGGCGTACACGACAGCGTCGCCAGGGATTGCACGACCGGGCGCCAGCCGAACCCCTTGCCGTAATCGGATTCGACGCCCCAGATCGAAACCAGCGTCGCCGGATCGACGCCGAAACGCGCCTGCGCGACCGAGACTGCCTGCGCGTATTTGCGCAGCATGTCGCGCCCTTCGGCAACGCGCTCCTCATCGACGAGCGCGGCCATGTAGTCCCAGATCGGCGTCGAGAATTCCGGCTGCTGGCCGATGAAGCTCGCGGCGTCGTTCGGCTCGAGGTTGCCGGTGGCGGATTGGATCGTCGCTTGATCGATCCCTGCGGCCGCGGCGGATTTCTGCAGCCCCGCGAGGCAGGAGGCCCAATCGGCGCGCGTAGGCGCGGCGAGGCCCGCAAGCAACAAGGTGGCGGCAATGAATCGGAAAAACATCAGCTCATGCTAGCGCAAGGGGGTTGCCTTGCAAGGCGCGCGCTTTGCACCCCGCGGGCGCCGTGGCAGGCTCGGGAAAGTCTTGGGAGGACACCGCCATGATCATCGCATCCGTTCGTTTTCCGCTGCCGGAAGGCACGAGCCTCGATGATGCACGCAAGCTCTACGAGCAGAATCTCGCGACTTACGAGAATGCGCCGGGCCTGATCACCAAGTATTACGTGTTCGGCGGCGGCAAAGGCGGCGGCATCTATCTCTGGGAATCACGCGAAGCGGCCGAACGCTTCTACACGCCGGAATGGCGAGAGATGATCGCCAAGAAATATAAAGGCGCGGGCGAAATGGAGTGGCTGGAAAACCCGGTGACAGTGGACAATCGCGGGCGCAAAGCCAAAGCGGCCTGATCGTGCGCGCCGGGAGGCGCGCGGTCCAGCGCTAATCCCGGACCGCGCACCTCCTGGTGCGCAAACTGTTTAGGCCCAGGGCCGCGACTCCGCCGCCCGCTTTTCAAATGCTTCGATCGCGCCGGCCTTCTCCATCGTTAGTCCGATGTCGTCGAGCCCATTGAGCAGGCAATGCTTACGGTGCGGATCGACGTCGAATTTCACCACGCCGCCGTCGGGCCCGCGGATTTCTTGGGCTTCGAGATTGATCGTCAGCGTCGCATTCGAGCCGCGATCGGCGTCGTCCATCAGCTTTTCCAAATCAGCGGCCGAGACGACGATCGGCAGGATGCCGTTCTTGAAGCAATTATTGTAGAAAATGTCGGCGAAGCTCGTCGAGATCACGCAACGGATGCCGTAATCCAAGAGCGCCCAGGGCGCGTGCTCGCGCGACGAGCCGCAGCCGAAATTGTCCTCCGCGACGATGATCTGCGCGCGGCGGTAGGCCGGCTTGTTGAGGACGAAGTCCGGGTTCTCCGAGCCGTCCTCACAATAGCGCATCTCGGCGAAGAGGCCCTTGCCGAGGCCGGTGCGGGCGATCGTCTTCAGATACTGTTTCGGGATGATCATGTCGGTATCGACATTGGTGATCTTCATCGGCGCCGCGACGCCGGTCAGGGTCGTGAATTTTTCCATGCGGGCTGGCCTAGCAAAGCGGCGGGGTGCGCGCAAACGGGCTGCGCGCCCGCCAACGCCCAGGAACCATCCCCGACCTCGTCTCGTTTGGCCGCCAAAGCGCAGGAGGCAAGCATGACGGCGAGCGGCGATAGCACCAGCGAGAGCAGCGGCATGAGCACGAGCGGCGGAGACCGGGAGAAGGTCTGGGACCTCATCAAGCATATCGGGGTCGCGATGCTTGTCACGCAGGATGCCGGCCACAAGCTCTCCGCCCGGCCGATGGCCGCCGCCAACCGCGACTTCAATGAGGGGACGCTGTGGTTCTTCGTCCGTGAGGGCTCGCCGAAGCTCGACGAACTCGCCGAAAGCCGCAACGTGCTCCTGGCTTATTCGCATCCGGGCAAGCAGGATTACGTGTCGCTGTCCGGCAAAGCGCGGGTCGTGCGCGATCAGGCGAAGGTGAAGCAGCTCTGGAGCGAGCCCGCGCGCGTCTGGTTCCCGAAGGGGCCGAATGAGGGCGACATCGCGCTGATCGCCGTCGATGTGGAGACCGCGGAGTACTGGGACAGTCCGTCCGCGGCCGTCGTCTACGCCTATGGCTATGCGAAGGCAGCGCTCACCGGCGAGCCGCCGAAAATGGGTGAGAACAAGAAGGTCGCGTTCTAGGGAAGGGCCTCAGCCCCGGATCGACTCGTGCCGGATCGCGGTACGCATAAAATAATAGAGGCCGACAAAGCCGATCAGCCCGAAGCCGATCTCGAAGGCGCGGCTGACCGCCGGCTCGAACTGGAAAATGCCGCCGAGCGCCCAGCCGGCCGCCCAGGAGGCGCCGACAAGCTCGGTGCCGACCAGGATCGCCACCGCGACCAGCGTCGAGACGTGTAGCCAGTTCAGGGGCCGTTGGTCAGCCGGGCCTTTTCTTTCCGGGGTAGCCATGGGGGAACGCCTAGCGGAGGCGCCCGCGGCGTGCAAGTCGTTGTGGCGAAGGATGGCGTTACGAGATCAGCACCCGGGTGATCTTACTGGCACTTCTCGGTCTTCAGCGTGTCGTTGATGTCGGCGATGGTGCCGTCCATCTGACTGAGGTTTTGAGTCCGGTCGGGCTCTGTGGTGCAACGGGCGAAGATCTGGCTGGCGTTTTTCATCACCTCGATATGATGTTTGTACGCAGCGCACCTGGCGGAGGGGACCGCGGCACTGCGTCCGGTTTTCTGGAGGTTGCCGAGCGTCTCCTGGAACGAAGAGTCGACCGACGACATGTCCTTCGTGCATTGCGGCGTCTGAAGAACCCCGGCGGACGCTTGCTGAATGAGAGCGGCAAAAAAGACAGCGCTAAAAAGACGCGAACGCGACATGGACCCCTCCGTCACAGCCACATAACACTAGCGGAGCCGTAAGGTTGCGTTTGTGCGCGATCGCACAATGCAAAATTTTTCGTCAGCCGAGATTGAGCTCCTTGAAGAAATCGTTGCCCTTGTCGTCGATGACGATGAAGGCGGGAAAGTCCTGAACCTCAATCTTCCAGATCGCTTCCATCCCGAGCTCGGGATATTCGAGGACGTCGACCTTCCTGATGCAATCTTGGGCAAGGCGGGCCGCCGGCCCGCCGATCGAACCCAAATAAAAGCCGCGGTGTTTGGCGCAGGCCTCGCGCACGGCGGACGAGCGATTGCCTTTAGCGAGCATCACCAACGAGCCGCCGGCCGCCTGGAACTGATCGACATACGAGTCCATGCGTCCCGCCGTCGTCGGGCCGAACGAACCCGACGCATACCCCGCGGGTGTTTTGGCAGGCCCGGCGTAATAGACGGGATGGTTGCGGAAATAATCCGGCATCGGCTCGCCGCGCTCGAGCCGCTCGCGGATTTTCGCATGCGCGATGTCGCGCGCAACGATCATCGGGCCGGTGAGCGACAGCCGCGTCTTGATCGGATGGCGCGACAGCGCGGCGAGGATGTCCGCCATGGGCTGGTTGAGATCGATGCGCACGACCTCCCCGCCGAGCGTCGCTTCGTCCACCTGCGGCAGGTATCTCGCGGGATCGCGCTCGAGTTCCTCGAGGAACACGCCATCGCGGGTGATCTTTCCCAGTGCCTGGCGGTCGGCCGAGCAGGAGACGCCGAGCCCGATCGGCAGCGAGGCGCCGTGGCGCGGCAGCCGGATGACCCGCACGTCGTGGCAGAAATATTTGCCGCCGAATTGCGCGCCGATCCCCAGCGATTGCGTCATCGCATGCACTTCCGCCTCCATCGCAAGATCGCGGAAGGCATGCGCGTCCTCGCTGCCGGATGTCGGGAGTTCGTCAAGATAGCGGGTCGAGGCGAGTTTCACGGTCTTCAGGTTCAACTCCGCCGACGTGCCGCCGACGACGATCGCGAGATGGTAAGGCGGGCACGCCGCGGTGCCGAGCGTCAGGATCTTTTCTTTCAGGAAAGCGAGCAGCCGGTCGTGCGTCAGCATCGACGGCGTCGCCTGATAAAGGAACGTCTTGTTCGCCGAGCCGCCGCCCTTGGCGACAAACAGGAATTTGTAGGCGTCTTCGCCCTCAGCATAGATTTCGATCTGTGCCGGCAGGTTAGTCGCGGTGTTTTTCTCCTCGAACATGCCGAGCGGCGTCAGCTGCGAGTAGCGCAGGTTCTTCTTCTCATAG
>JAXDNJ010000074.1:0-55520 GCA_034669505.1 Methylobacteriaceae bacterium | reverse complement strand
TTTGCGGCAGGCGTCCTCAAGCAGCGCGTTCGACGTCGCATAGGACACGCGGAAGTTCGGTCCGGTGCCGAAGGCCGAGCCCTGCACGACTGCAACGCCCTCGGTTTCGAGCAGCGCGTTGCAGAAGTCCACGTCGGTCTCGATGGTGGAACCGTCCGGCGCCTTGCGGCCGATCGCCTCCGCACAGGAGGGATAGACGTAGAAAGCGCCTTCCGGTGAGGGGCACTTGATGAAGCGCGCCTGGTTGAGCATCGAGACGACGAGATCGCGGCGCTCCTCGAAGGCTTTGCGGCTCTTCGGGATGAAGTCCTGCGGACCGGTGAGCGCCTCGACCGCCGCCCATTGTGCGATCGAACAGGCGCCCGAGGTCTGCTGGCCCTGGAGCATGTCCATCGCTTTGATGAGCGGGTCCGGCCCCGCACCATAGCCAATGCGCCAGCCGGTCATGGCGTAGGATTTCGACACACCGTTCATCGTCAGGGTGCGATCGTAGAGCTCGGGCTCGACCTGTGCCGGCGTCGTGAAGACGAAGTCACCGTAGACGAGATGCTCGTACATGTCGTCGGTCAGCACCCAGACATGCGGGTGCTTCAAAAGGACGTCGGTGACCTTCTTCAGCTCCTCGCGCGTATAGGCAGCGCCCGAAGGATTGGACGGCGAGTTCAGGATGACCCACTTCGTCCGCGGCGTGATCGCGGCTTCAAGGTCCTCCGGCTGCAGCTTGAAGCCGTGCTTCATCGCGGTCTGCACCGTCACCGCGGTGCCGCCGCAGATCGCCACCATTTCGGGATAACTCACCCAATAAGGGGCGACGCAGATGACCTCGTCGCCTGGATTAAGCGTTGCCAGAAATGCGTTGAACAGAATCTGCTTCCCGCCGGTGCCGACGATCACCTGCGATGCCTTATAGTCGAGCTCGTTCTCGCGCTTGAACTTTTCCGCGATGGCTTCGCGCAGCGGCGGGATACCGGCGACCGGCGTGTACTTCGTCTCGCCGCGCTCGATCGCCTTGATTGCCGCCTGCTTGATATTGTCGGGCGTGTCGAAGTCGGGCTCGCCGACGGATAGGCTGATGATGTCACGGCCTTTCGCCTTCAGATCGCGCGCTTTCTGCGTCGCCGCGATGGTCGCGGAGGGCTTCACGCGTGAAAGTGCATCGGCGAGGAAGGCCATGATCGAAAAATCCTCTCCTGTCTTAGGGAGCGCACGCCCGTTGCGTGCGCGCGGGAACATAGGTGCAGTGCGGCATAAGGGCAATTCAAATGGTGCCCTTTTGCGCAGAAGAATCAGCGAACCTTAAGCCTTCGCGACTAGGCTCACCGCCTCGCTTAGGGAGCGGTGGCAAAGCGATGTGGGCCAATTTGAAGAGCGGTTCCTGGCTGACGCCCGAGCGCCTGCGCGTCTATCCCGCGCTTCTCCTGGCGTTTCAGGCGATCGCGATCGTGGCGCTCGTTGCCACGTCGGATGGTCTCCACGACTTCTGGGGCCGGCCGCTCGGCACCGATTTCGCGCAGGTCTGGGTCGCCGGCCGCGAAGTCCTCGGCGGCCATCCCGAGCACCCCTTCGATGTGGGCGCTCACCTCACTGCACAGCAAGCCTTCTTCGGGCCGTCAAGCGACGTGTATGGCTGGCACTACCCACCGTACTTTCTGGCCCTCGCCGCGCTGCTGGCGCTGCTGCCCTACGCCGCTGCCCTTGCCGTATGGCAGCTTTCGACCCTGCCGATCTATGTGGGCGGCGTTTACCGCACGCTTCGCGGCAGCGGAATTTCCCGCCGCGACGTTCTCGTCGGGGCGCTCGCTTTCCCTGCGCTCTTCGTCAATCTGACCCATGGCCAGAACGGCTTCCTCACCGCCGGCCTGTTTGCCGGTGCCCTGCTCTGCCTGGAGGCGCGGCCATGGCTCGCCGGGCTGCTATTCGCGCTCCTCGCCTACAAGCCGCAATTCGCGCTGGTGATTCCCCTCGCATTGGTTGCGGGCCGCCATTGGCGGGCATTGTTCGCGGGCGGCGCGGGCTTGGCTGGGTTCACCGCGCTAACCTTGGCGAGCTTCGGCGTGCAGCCGTGGATCGCATTTCAGCAAAGCCTCGGCTTCACGCGCTCCGTCGTGCTCGAAGAGGGCAATACCGGCTGGGAGAAAATCCAGAGTGTGTTCTCCGCCGTGCGCATGCTCGGCGGGAGCGTACCCGAAGCTTATGCGCTGCAAGCGATCGTGGGCGCGCTGGTCCTTGGCGCGATCGCGTGGCTCTGGCATTCGCGCGCCGACACGCGCCTAAAATACGCGGCGCTCTGCGTTGCGGCACTGCTCACGACGCCGTACTGCTTAGACTACGACATGGTCCTGCTCGGGCCGGCGGTGGCTTTCATGGTCGCCCATGGCCTGAAAAGAGGTTTCGCGCCTTTCGAGAAAACCTTGCTTGCGACGGCTTGGCTTGTGCCGCTCCTGGCGCGAATCGTCACCAAGCTTAGCTATATGCCGATCGGGCCGATGATCATGCTGTTGCTGTTCGGGGCAATCCTCATACGCGCCCTTAACGAGACCTGGGCGTCGAGAACACTCAGCGCTCCCCTGGCGGTAAGGCCGTAGGGCAAAGAATCACCTTCGCACCTGCAACCTTCGTAAGCTTTCCGCGTTTTACGGCCGAGGTTACACAAGAGCCGAGGTCGGGAATCGGCTCACGTGCGGAATCGCACAGTCTAGTTCTCACCCAGTCTTTAACAACGCACCCAAGCGAATTTGTCGCGAAAGGTTTGGTCATGTCGATTGCCCATAACTTAGATCGCTCGCCCGATGCGGGCTTTACGCGCAGCTTCGACACCGAGTCGGCGCGCCGCCAGCTGCAGCTTTCGCTCGTTCTCGTGCTGATTCTCGCCGTTGCTACATTGATGCTCAGCATCATGATTCGCTTCGATACGCCGACTTCGGCTTCGCTCAGCCCCGTCAAACCAATCGAAACCCATTATGCCGGCGACAAGCCGGTGCGCGGCTGATCGACTGACCCCAATCGACAACGCTCATTTCGGGCGGAGAATTTCCGTCCAAGCGTCGATCACCTTCGTCAGGCCTGAACCCGCCATGTGGCACCCGTCGTGGCGGTCCAGCGCGTTTAACAGCGAATCCGTATCGGCACCCGCCGCGAATCCCTCGCCCGAGCTGGCGAGCTTGCGCTGCGCATCGGCGATCGGATTGCCGTGAGACCATTGCTCGTCGATCTGCTCGCAGCGCGAGGCGATCGAGACATAGATCGGCGCGGTCACTCCCCAGGCGTGTAGGTCGCGCGCCAGCGACTTGAAACCCGAGACATAAGCGTCTTCGGTTGTGCCGATCGAGAGATCGCTCTCGCCCTGATGCCAAAGCACATGGGTAATGCGGTAGCGGCGTTGCGCGTCATCAACGACTTGCTTCAGCATCGAATGCAGTTCGCCGCCCGGCAGCCATTCCGACAAAGCGCTTCCGCCGATCGCGGCGGGTATCAGCACAACCTGATCGAAGCTCCCGCTGCCGGCGAGCCGGTCGGCAATTGCGCTCCACGGCTCGCCAGATATTCCCGACGCGCCGAGCAGCGGCGATGCAGCGCTGGTGCATTTGCCGTTAGCATAATTCGCGACGCGTCCTGTGTCGGACTGAAATCGCTGACCACCCGAATTCGCGGCATTGGATTGACCGATGATGAGAAAGATCGCGGTGCGGTCCGTCTGCGGCGGACACGCGACCGCAGTCTTTCCGGGATAGGCAGTCAGCCGCGAATACGGATCGTAATCGATGCCGAACCCGCGCATTGATTGCAGCATCGCATACTTCAGACTTGTGAATTTCGTCGCCGGCCAACGATTGAATGCATAATTCGAAGCGCCCAACCAATACGCCCCGAAAAGCAATGCAGCTGCAACGGCCGCGATGGTGATCGTGGCCGCAACTCGAAACCGGCTCAAACGACAAGCCCGCTCATCGGTTTGACGCCGACGGAATCTGGAAAGACGGAATTCGCGAGCACCGCACCGCTTAACCCAAGATGATCGACGAGGACGCCTTTCATAACTGCGCGCAAGTCCGCGGTCGGTGCAAGATCGCGGTTCTCGTAGAGCTGATCAGGTTTCAGGCCCGGCCAGTCGGCGATGACCCGGCCGCCTTTGATCGCTCCCCCGGCGAGAAACGCCACCGTTCCGGTCCCGTGATCGGTTCCGATTGTACCATTGATTCGCGCCGTGCGGCCGAACTCGGTCGCGACAATGATCGCGGTATCCTTCCACACCGGACCTAGCCCGCGCTCGAATTCCTCGAACGCGCCGTCGAGCCCGCCGATGAGCTGCGCGAGGCGGCCCGTCGCGCCGCCTTCATTCGCATGCGTGTCCCAGCCATCGAACGCCAGCGCAGCGACGCGCGGACCGTCATCGGCGGCAATCAGCCGCGCTGCGCCTTGCGCGGCCTGTCGCATGCCGGCCGCCGTTGCAGACCCGCCGCGAGGCGTCTTGTCCATCTCGCTTGCGGCGATTTTCTCGGTCTCGAGACCCCGCGCCAGTGCCTCCGCCAGAACGGGGTCGCGATCGCGATAAAGGTTGAGAATGCGGGTCGCGAGATCTTCCGTCGGCTGCGGCAAGGTCTGCGGCGACCAGCCGAGAACAGGCGCGCCGCCGCGCATGATGAGCGGCGTCGTCGGCCCGACGCCAAGGCCGCCACGCGTCGCCACCCGCGCGCCGCGCGGCAGCGCCGCAATCACCCGGTTGAGCCAGCCCGAGCCGACCCGGCCGGGTCCGGGAAACCCGCTCTCGAGCACATCCTGGCCATCGAAATGCGAGCGCTCGCGATAGGACGTGGCCACGGCATGGATCACCGCGCCCTGTCCCGCGCGATAGAGCCGCGCGAAGACGGGCATGGCCGGATTGAGCGCGAAGAACGAATCGAGCGGGATCGCCGGATGATCGCCGCTGAGCGACAGCGCGATCTGACCATGCAGGCCGGCGTAATCCGGGTCACCGACCGGCGCGACGGCCGACAAACCATCGAGTGCGCCGCGCAGGATGATGACGACCAGCCGCGGATCGCGCGCATCCGCGGCGCGCGCGAACTTCGGCAAATACGCCCAGGCGAACAACCCTCCCGTCGTGGCAAGAAGCGTGCGCCGCGACGGCGACGGTGTCTCGCACAAGAGATTCATCGATGCGCTCCTCTCATCGGCGTTGCACTTCGGGGGACATCAAGAGTAGCGCGAGCCCTTGCTGCTTCGATTCCGCACGCGCGATCGCCTGCCGCGTTTCCGCCGACGCCGCGGCGCCGGCGATCTCGTCGAGCATATCCCGCGGATTGAGCGTGTCGCGCCAACGATCGGCAATGCGTGCACATATTTCGAGCCGCACTTTCATGCCCTCGGGGCTCGCCCAGGCGGCAACCGTATCGGGATAGCCGTTCGGACCCGGCGGGCCCCAAAGCGGCATGCCCAAAAAGCTCAGCGCACCGAGGAACTGCCCCGGATCGTCCGGCATGCGTCCGACGATGCGTCCCGCAGCGTAAAGGAATTCGGTCGGACTGCGCATTTTCGTCCGCTCTTCAACCCACGCTTCGGGTGAATCCACCAAAGCAAGCGCGAGCGCGTTGAGATCGCCATCGGTGCTGCGGAAGGTATGCGCAAGTTTGTCGACAAGCGCAGACGGCGGATCGTCGGCAACGAAATGCCGCGCGAACTTGAACGCGACGTGCTGCGCGGTCGCGGGATGATGCGCGACGTCGGCGAGAGCGGCCCGGCCCTGCCCCGCATCTTCCTGATCGTAAGGCCGCCCGAGCACCGTCTGCTCACCCGGCTCGTGCGCCTCTGCATTGAAAAGGAATGTCCCGGGTTCGCCGAGCCGGCTTACCCGACCGGCAAATGTCCAGCCGGTGATGATGCGCGCAAGCGACGTCACGTCCGCTTGCGAATAGCCGCCGTTCACCCCGAGCGTATGCAGTTCGAGGATTTCGCGCGCCAGATTCTCGTTGAGTCCGCGCCCGGTGCGCTGGCCCGCTGCCGAGTTCGGGCCGATCGACAATTGATTATCCAGATAAAACAGCATGGCCGGGTGGCCCTCGACGGCCAGCAGCATGTCGCGGAAGCGGCCGAGGACGTGCGGACGGATCGCATCGCGCTCGAACGCACCCGCGCTGATGCGAACGAGTCCGCCTTTCATCGTCGAGACGCAGAAATGGTTCGTCCAGAATGCGACAAGCCGCTCGACGAAGCCGGGCCGCGCCACGAGCGCACGCCGCAATCGCGCCGAGGCTTCGGCACGGAAGACCTGCACGTCGGCTCCGGGTGACGGCTTCGGCGGCTGTTTCGGTTTTTCCGCTTGTGCAGCCGGCGCGGCTTCGCCCGCTGGCATCGCCGCTCCGTCCATCGAGATCGCGGGCGCGGCTTCGGCGAGTTTGACCGGCGCCGCCGCCTGCGCGGCAAGGCGCTCCAGCCGCTTTTGCTCGATATCCGTAAAGAGGATTTTGAGCGCGAGGGCAGTCTGTGGCAGTTCAGGGCCCTCAAGCAGCGCTATTCCGGGCCGGGCGAGCTCTGCTTTGAGGAAGCCGCGCGGGTCCGAAGCGGCGGAGGCGAGGTCGCCCTCACGCCGTGATCCGAGCCCAAAGCGGTTCAGGGCGATGAAGCCTGCTTGGATATCGGCGGCCATCACTTCCTCCGGGAAGCGAACCTGTTTCGCACGTTCTCATGTGGAGCGTCAAAGCTGGCCCGCTCGTGAACGGACCGGCTAGCCTACGCTGCCGGCTTGACCTTTGGCGCTACCGGCGCTCGTTTGGGGCGCACCCAGCCAAGCGATTCATTGGAGAGAAAAATGTTCAGACGAGGTGGGTTCGGCCTGACACCTCCGCGCTTCATCACCTTCGTCGTGTCGTTGATCCTCGTCATCGCGGCAGTACTGTCCCTCTACACACGGCTGCCGGTCGTCGGCCCCTATGTCAATTCGCACCGGTTCTGGATCGCGGTGATCGGTTATGTGATCCTAATGCTTGGCGTGCTGTTGCGAGGGCTATGAGCGCGCTCAGGCCGCCTTCTGCTTCGGATTCACTTCCGCCGTGTAGTCCTCCATCAACGTGCGCGAGATGTTTCCCGGCTTGAAGCGATACGGCCCGATCTCCGACACCGGAGTCACCTCGGCGCCGGTACCGCAGATGAAGCACTCGTTGAACTTATCGAGTTCTTCCGGGAGAATGCGCCGCTCGATCACTTCCAGGCCGCGGCGTTTGGCGAGATCGATCACCGTCTTACGCGTAATGCCGTCAAGGAAACAATCGGCGATCGGCGTATGCAGCGCCCCGTCGCGCGTGAAAAACACGTTCGCGCCGGTGCATTCGGCTACCCTGCCCTGCCAATCGAGCATGAGCGCATCGGCATAACCGCGCCGCTCGGCACGATGCTTCGACAGCGTGCAGATCATGTAGAGCCCGGCAGCCTTGGCGAGTGTCGGCGCCGTCGCGGGATCCGGACGGCGGTACTCCGCCTGATCGAGGCGGATACCCCTCATCTTCTCGGCGACGTCGAACATTGACGGCCAGTCCCAGACCGCGATTGCGGTGTTGATCGTTGCCTGCTGCGCGGCGACCGCCATCATCTCGCTGCCGCGCCAGGCCACGGGGCGCACATAGCAATCCTTGAACCCGTTCTTGTTGACGACGAGCTGCTTCGCCGCGTCGATTTCCGCGACCGAATACGGGATCTCGAAGTCGAGGATTTCAGCGGAGCGCTTGAAGCGTTCGGAATGGTCGCGCGACTTGAAGATCATGCCGCCATAGGCCCGCTCACCTTCAAACACACAGGAGGCGTAATGCAGCCCATGTGAGAGGACATGGAGCTTGGCCTCCTTCCATGGAACAAGCTCACCGTTCATCCAGATGAAGCCGTCGCGCTGGTCGAAAGGAAGCACCGCCATGATGATCCCAGGCTCCTCGCCCTTGGCCGCCGCATAAAGTTGCCCGCGACGGCTCTCTTTGATTGTTCTACAGGAGGCTTGACGAGTAACAATCGAGCTGGAATATGTCAATAACGCTGTCATATTCCACCCACGGCTCGAGCGAGGTGAACTTAGTGGAGAGTGCTCCCTCAGGCGATCCCGCTCCGGTTGTTAAACGCAGCCCCAGCGCGGAGTTCGATCCAGCGCCGATGTACGACATCATCGAGTTGTTCTTCTTCGCCTACCGCGATTTCGTCGGGGATGCCGACAGGCTTCTCGAAAATTACAAGTTCGGCCGCGCCCATCATCGCGTGCTGCACTTCGTCAATCGGCAGCCTGGGCTTAAAATCGCGGAAATCCTGGGCATTCTTCAGATCACCAAACAGAGTCTCGGCCGCGTTCTGAAGGACCTGCTTGAGACCGGTTATATCGAGGTCAGGCCCGGCCGCGTCGACCGCCGCCAGCGTCTGCTTTTTCCGACTTCCAAAGGTCGCATCCTGGCGCTCGATCTTGCCCGCCTGCAGTCGAAACGCTTCGCGCGTGTTTTCGAATCGCTTCCACCCGGCGCTTACGATCAGGCCGTTCAGTTCCTGCTCGAAATGATCGATCCGAAGGACCGCAGCGCGATCGCCGAGCGCCTGCTTCTGAATTCGCTGGCGCCCGCAAGGCAGCGGGCGTGAACGCGCGGGCCGGCGAGCAGCCGCCCGGGCGCGACGCGGCGCATCTGCTTGTCGTCGACGACGACAGTCGCATTCGCGCCTTGCTCGCGCGCTATCTCGCGATGCAGGGCTATCGGGTCAGCACGGCCGCGAGTTCCGGGGATGCCAGGACGCGCATGCAGAGTCTCGCCTTCGACCTCCTCGTGCTGGACGTGATGATGCCGGGCGGCAGCGGCATTTCGTTCGCACGGGAAGTACGGCTGCAGGGCCAGGCCGGCGCCGGCGTTCCGATCATCTTCCTCACTGCCAAAGGCGACGTCGAAGAGCGTATCGAAGGGCTCGAAGCCGGCGGCGACGATTATCTCGCAAAGCCGTTCGATCCGCGCGAATTGACACTGCGCATCGCTTCGCTCCTGCGCCGAAGCAGAGACCGGGAGATCATGGTTCCGCAGGAGCGCGTTGTACGCTTCGGCGAATTCCGCTTCGACCTCGCACACGGGGATTTGCATCACGCCGGGAAACGCGTGCCTCTGGCCGAACGCGAGCGTGAGATGCTGCTGGTTCTGGCAAACGCGCGCGGCAAAGTCGTGTCGCGCCACGCGCTCGCGAGTTGCGGGACGCAGTGCAACGAACGCAGCGTGGATGTGCAGATCAATCGGCTGCGGCGAAAGCTTGAGAACGATTTTGCCGATCCCGCTTATCTCGTCACTGCCCGCGGCACCGGCTATCGTCTCGCGCTCGATGGGTGAGGCGAGGCGATGAGCATCACGCTACCGTCAGCGCTCGCCCGTCCGCATAAAGTCTATCGTGATTTTGCGCTGTGGCTGCGTCGGCAGATGCCGAAGGGCCTCTACGCGCGTGCCCTGCTCATCGTCATCCTGCCGATGGTGTTGCTGCAATCGGCCGTCGTCTTCTTCTTTATGGAGCGGCACTGGCAGCTTGTGACGTTTCGTCTTTCGGCCGCGCTCACGCAAGACATCGCCGCGCTGATCGATATCTATCACGATTATCCACAGGACAAGAATTACGAGACGTTGCAGCGCATTGCCGCCGTACGGCTTCACATCGATCTCGACATCCTGCCGCCGGGCCCGCTTCCGCCCGCTTTGCCGAAGCCGTTCTTCTCCATTGTCGATCGCGCCCTTTCCAATGAAATCCGGCGCCAGATCGGTCGTCCCTTCTGGCTCGATACGGTGGGGCGTTCCGATCTCATCGAAATCCGCATTCAGCTCGAAGACGCTGTCATGCGCATCATCGCGCATCGCAGTCAGGCCTATGCTTCGAACTCGCACATTTTTGTCATGTGGATGCTCGGGACGTCATTCGTTCTGATCCTCGTCGCGATCGCCTTCCTGCGCAACCAAATCAAACCCATCCTGCGCCTCGCGCGCGCGGCCGAATCTTTCGGCAAGGGCAGACAAGTCACTTTCCGGCCGCAAGGTGCCCGCGAGGTGCGCCAGGCCGGCCACGCATTCGTCGAGATGAAGCGCCGCGTGGAACGCGCGATCGAACAGCGCACGACGATGCTCAACGGTGTCAGTCACGATTTGCGCACCGTGCTGACGCGCTTCCGTTTGTCACTCGCGGTGATCGGCGACACGCCCGAGACCCGCGCGATGCAAAAAGATCTCGATGAGATGCAGCGTATGATCGAGGCGTATCTCGCCTTCGCGCGTGGCGATAGCGGCGAAACGTCCGTGCCGAGCGACATCGCGTCACTGCTCACACAGGTAAAAGCGGAATCCGAAGACGAAGGTCACGACACGCAAGTGACATTCAGCGGTCCGCCAATCGTCTCCGTGCGCCCCGACGCGTTCAAACGCGCCATCGCCAATCTCGTTGGCAACGCACAGCGCCACGCCAACAAGGTCGTGATCGAGGGCTCGAGCGATCAACGCTTCCTGATCATCAATGTGGACGATGACGGGCCGGGCATCTCCCCGGAGCAGCGCGAGGATGTATTCAAACCCTTCTTCCGGTTGGACGAGGCGCGCAATCAGGATGAGGCCGGCACAGGCCTCGGGCTTGCGATTGCGCGCGACATCGCCCGCTCGCATGGCGGCGACATCCAGCTCGCGACCAGTCCGCTCGGTGGCTTGCGAGCGACGTTGCGGGTTCCGGTCTGATCAGATCACTGGATCGTCGGCGATCTCGCTGCGGTAGTCGCGATCGCGATCTGCACGAGCGCTATAACGGTCGCGGCGTCCCTGGCGCCACGTTCTCCGGCTGGCAAGTAGCGCGCGGCCCATTGCGCGCAGCGGCGCAGTGAGGCGTTGCAAATCCTCCGCCCGCGCGACCAGCCGATCGCCGCGCGTCAGCTCGCGATCGAGCGCAGCCATCGTCGCGGAGAGCCCCGGATCGTCATCCTCGAACCACGTGTCGAGAATGCGATTCCAGGCGAGCGCCAAACCCTGCAGCTTGAGCGAGCCGACCGGGCCTTCGCTTTCAATACCAGCTGCTTCGAGCATGAATCGCATTGAATTGAGCATCACGCCATTCAACGCGGCCGCAGCCATGAGATCACTGCGCGACCAATCGGAAATGCTTTGCAGTGCATCACGGTAGGGTTTCAGCGCATCGATCCGGCGCATGAGCACGTCGAAGAGCCGCTCCTTCGCGCTCTCGCCAACGAGATCGGCTGTCGTGCCCTCAAGGACAATCCTGTCGATCCGGCGCGCGAAGCCGCCGATCACGGCGCCCTTCGACGGAAAATGATCGCGGAAATCGGCGAGCGACAGACCGGCGCGAAGCGCGATGTCCGAGAGCGTGATGTCTTCCCAGCGGCGTTCGGCCGCAAGTTCCAACAGTGCGTCGATGATGCGGGACTTTGGGTCGCCACTGCGCGGCGGCGACATGGGCGCAGCGATTCCTTCCGGCGAGACAGGTTCGTTGAATTGGGACATATCTTCCTCCGACCGCCTGATATTTAGGGCCGGAGCGTAGCGCTCCAAGCGCAGTCGGACGAGTCAGATCAGCCCGAAAGCTCGGCGGCGCGTCGCCTGGCCGCTTCGACCGCGGCTTCCATGAGCTTCTTTAACCCGCTCTCGCCCATGAGAATGGTCAGTGCCGCGGCGGTCGTGCCACCGGGCGAGGTGACTTCCTCGCGCAATTTGGAGACGGCCTTCTCTGGCGAGCGATGCATGAGTTCGCCCGACCCCTCCACGGTGGCGCGCGCGAGACGCGCAGAAAGATCTGCCGGCAGGCCGGCCGCGGCACCGGCCTCGGCAAGGCATTCGGCGAGGAGGAAGACATAAGCCGGTCCGGAGCCGGACACGGCCGTCACCGCGTCGAGATGGGTCTCATCGTCGAGCCACTCGACCCGCCCGACGGCGGAGAGAAGTTCGTCCGCTGTTACGCGCTGATCTGCACCTACTCCTGGGGTCGCAAAGGCCGCCGTAATGCCACGACGTATGGCCGCTGGGGTATTCGGCATCGCGCGGACGATCCCCGTTGCGGCAGCCAGGCGCGCCTTCAGATTGCTCGTGGTCTTGCCGGCGAGGATCGACAGGACCAGCGTCTCCGGCCCGACGAGCGGCGCGATCTGCGGTGCGGCCTCGTCCAGCGTCTGCGGCTTGATCGCCAGGAAGAGCACCGCGGGGGCTGGGATTTCGGCAATCGGCGGGTTGACCCGCAAACCCTTGTAACGCGCCGCCATCTGCGCCTCTTCGCTCGGCGCGGGATCGAGGATCGTAATGGTGCTGCCGTCGATCCCTCGCCCCAACCAGCCGCCAAGCAGCGCCGAGCCCATCTTGCCGGCGCCAACCAGGACCAGGGAAAGCGGGCGCTCGGTCACTCCAGGATCGTCCTTGCGTTAGGCGTGTCCGTGCGTCTCGAACATCGCGGCTTCGAGCGCCTCGCGCACACTCTTGCCAGCCCAGACGACGAACTGGAAGGCCTGATAATAGCGTTCGCAATTTTCCAGGGCATTCGTCAGCACCACCTCGCATTGCCGGCTGTTCGGCTGTGCGCCGCCTGCCAGAATCAGCGCTTGCCGGAACATGACGATCCCTTCGCTCGCCCAAAGCTCGAAATGGCCGACCCAAATTTGCTCGTTGAGCGTCGCGACCAGCGCCAGCAACTCCTGGCGGCGGCGGTCGGGCACTTTCAAATCGAAGGCGCAGCCGATGTGCAGTGTCTCGAGTTCGGCCAGCCAAGTGAAGGCCATGTGGTAGTCCGACCAACTGCCCGTCACTGAAATCGAGATCTCATCATCATCATCACGATTGAAGACCCACTCGTTGAGGGCGGCGAGGCGCTCCACGACGTCGACCGGGTGTTCGGCGCGTTCGCTGGCGGATTCGGTTTGCAAAAGCGACATTTCGTGACCTGAGGGAGAGGGTTGCGGACGCGATCGGAAGCCGGATTCAGCAGACGAATCAAGCTCCTAAGCCGACTATATACGCGCCTTGAATTTTGCCGGCTTCGGCTAAAATGCTGGAGGAGCGTGCGCCAAAACCTTGGGCCTGCACGCCTTTCCAGCGTTTTCCCCAGCCGGGCCTCTCGCGCCCGTCCACAGAATCGGGATGGCGCTTCGGTGGCGACGCAAGCTGCAGGTCAGCTACGCGGCGGCTCGACGATTCCGGGCGCCCCGCCGCCAAGCTTCGCCTCTAGGGCCGTGACGCGCTTCTCCAGCGCCTCGTTCTCCTCGCGCGCTCGCGCCGCCATGTCGCGCACCGCCTCGAACTCCTCGCGCGAGACTAGATCCATGCTGGTGATGAGCCGGTCGAACTGCGCCCGTGCCAGCGTCTCCGCCTCGCGCCGCACCCCTTGGGCAACGCCCGCCGCATCCGTCACCAGACGGGCGAGATCATCGAGAATGCGACCGCGCGGCTCCACCATGTGTGTTCTCTCTCCGGGCTTTCCTATATGTCGGGCCTTCCGACGAAGTCCACGGGCACAGGTTGATCGATGCAGTTCGGCGAGGCCCTCCTCCACGCTCTCAACATGACGCTGGTCATGACCTGGGAAATCTTTTGGGCGCTGGTACTTGGCTTCGCGCTGTCCGGAATCATCCAGGCCGTCGTCTCGAAAGGCGAAATGAGCCGGCTCCTGCCGGATTCCTCGCCGCGGTCGATCCTGAAGGCCACAGCACTCGGTGCCGCGTCCTCCTCCTGCTCCTACGCCGCAACCGCGATCGCCCGCTCGATCTTCCGCAAGGGCGGCGACTTCATCGCCGCAATGGCTTTCCAATTCGCCTCGACCAATCTCGTGCTCGAGCTTGGCATTGTGATGGTCGTTCTGCTCGGCTGGCGCTTCGCCCTCGCCGAGTTCGTCGGCGGTCCGATCATGATCCTCATCCTCGTTCTCATCCTCCGTAGGGTGATGACCCACGAGCGCGTCGAGGACGCCCGGCGGCACGCGGAACAGGGCGTCGCCGGCCGCATGGAAGGCCATGCCGCGATGGACATGAGCGTGCCCGGCGCGACTATCCGCGAGCGGCTGTTCTCCTCCGAGGGCTTCACGGCGGTCAGCCACTACTACGTGATGGACTGGGCCTCGGTCTGGCTCGACATCGTCATCGGGCTTGTCGCCGCCGGATTGATCGGCGCCTTAGTGCCCGAGAGCTTCTGGTCGGCCTTCTTCCTCGCCGATCATCCGCTCGCAGCGAAGATCGTCGGGCCGCTTGTCGGCCCGCTTGTCGCTGTCATCGCGTTTGTCTGCTCCGTCGGCAACGTGCCGCTCGCGGCAGTCTTGTGGGCCGGCGGCATCAGTTTCGGCGGCGTGATCGCCTTCATCTTCGCCGATCTGATCATCCTGCCGATCCTCAACATCTACCGCAAATATTACGGCACGCGGGTCGCAATTATCCTCGGCCTTGTGTTTTACGCTGCGATGGCGGGCGCGGCTTACGTGATTGAGATTCTCTTCAGCCTCGCCGGGCTCCTGCCGCAGGATCGCTCGATCGACGTCATGCAGCACGGCATCACGTGGAATTATACGAGTGTGCTCGACCTCATCGCGCTGGCGGTCTCGGCCGTGCTGATCTGGCGCTTCATGCGCACCGGCGGCCCGGAAATGCTTGCCGCTATGGAGTCGCCCGCCGGTCACGACCACGCCTGTCATGCGCACGGGCATGCGCATCATCATCATCACGGATGAACCGTGACGCGGGCTGCACAATCGAGCGTACAATAAGCGCATGCCGCTCTTTGCGATTCTCTATCCCATCATAAACCCCGTTCTCGTCCATGTCGGCCCGGTGCCGGTCCGCTGGTACGCGCTCGCCTATATCGCCGGGCTGATCCTCGGCTGGCTTTACGCGCGCGCCCTTGTCGCTCGCGACTCCTTATGGAACGGAACGCCGCGTCCCTCGCTGAAAAGCCTTGACGATCTGCTCGTCTATTGCGCGCTCGGCGTCGTGCTCGGTGGCCGCATCGGCTACGTGCTCTTCTATAATTTCTCCTACTACGCAGCGCATCTCGAAGAGATACCCGCTGTGTGGAAGGGCGGCATGTCCTTCCATGGCGCGCTCGCCGGCACGGCGCTCGGCATTTATCTGTTCGCGCGCCGCTACAGAGTGCCGGTGCGCAGCGTGTTCGACATCGCCTGCGCCGTCGTGCCGATCGGTCTTCTGCTTGGACGCATCGCCAATTTCATCAAGCCCGAACTTTGGGGCCGCCCAAGCGACGTCCCCTGGGCCATGGTCTTTCCGGATGCCGGGCCCCTGCCCCGCCATCCGAGCCAGCTCTATGAAGCCGGACTCGAGGGCGCGGTTCTCTTCGTCATTCTTGCGATTGCGATCCGCTTTGGCGCGCTGAAACGCCCTGGCCTCGTCAGCGGTTTATTCGGCATCTTTTACGGCGTCGCGCGCATCATCTGCGAATTCTTTCGCGAGCCGGACCCGCAACTCGGCTTTCTCTTCGGCGGCGCGACGATGGGAATGCTTCTGTCGCTGCCGCTGATGGCGCTCGGCGCCGCGATCCTCGCCCATGCGCTGCGCCGGCGGCCGCTTGCCGCATGACGGAGCTGCTACGGGAATTGCGCGAGATCATCGCTGCGGAAGGCCCGATCTCGCTCGGACGCTACATGGGCCTTGCTCTCTCGCATCCGCGCTACGGCTATTACACGACGCGCGAGCCGTTCGGCGTCGCGGGCGATTTCGTGACCGCGCCGGAAATCAGCCAGATGTTCGGCGAATTGATCGGCCTCTGGGCGGCGGAGGTGTGGAAGCTTGGGGGCGCGCCGGCACCGATGCGGCTTGTCGAGCTCGGGCCTGGCCGCGGCACACTGATGGCAGATGCTTTGCGCGCGATCCGCAAGGTTCCAGAGGTCGTCGGCCGAATCGAGGTGCATCTCGTTGAGACGAGCCCGCGCCTGATCGAGATTCAACGCGCGAGGTTGGCACAATACGATGCGCCGATAGAGTGGCACGGAGGCCCCGCCGACATCCCGTCAGGCCCAGCTATCTTGATCGCCAACGAGTTCTTCGATGCATTGCCCGTGCAGCATTTCGTGCGGACGGAAAAAGGCTGGTGCGAACGACTCGTCCGTCTTGATGCACATGGAAAGCTGGCGTTCGGCCTCAGCCCGCTTTCCGCGAGGGAAATCGGCGTTACGGCACCGGAAGGCAGCATTATCGAGATCAGCCCGAAAGCGCGCGAGATTGTTAGCGCGCTTGCCGGAAGGATCGCCGGGAACGGCGGGGCGCTTCTCCTGATTGATTACGGATATGCCGACACGCAAGCCGGCGAAACGCTGCAAGGCGTGCGCAACCATGGCTTTGTCGATCCACTGGAAGCGCCGGGTGAATGCGATCTCACTGCCCATGTGGACTTCGCAGCGTTGGCGCGCGAAGCCAAAGCTGCAGACGCACGCGTGCATGGCCCGGCGACGCAAGCGGAGTTTCTACTCGCGCTGGGCATCGTCGCACGCGCTCAGATACTCAAGCGCAACGCAACTGCGGCCCAAGCAGCGGCGATCGACACTGCGGTGTCGCGGCTGACCGATTGCAGCACGCCGACGAGCATGGGACAGCTCTTCAAAGTGATGGCCATCACGCCGCGGGATATGCCCGCCCTTCCGGGTTTCGCGAGTTGACGCATGACGATCGCGCCGTACATCAACGCGACTAATCTCTCGCATGCCGGCGTGCGCCATGCCTTTTTCACGCGCGAGGGGGGCGTGTCGAGCGGCGTCTATGGGAGCTTGAACGGCGGCACCGGCTCGCGCGACGATCCGGAGAAAGTGCGCGAGAACCGCGCTCGCATGGCCGCGACGCTCGGCGTTTCCCCTGAGCGCTTTCTCGTTCCCTTTCAGATCCATTCCGCCGACGCGATCGTCGTAACCGAGCCGTGGCAAGGGGCGCGCCCGCGCTGCGACGGCGTCGTCACCCATGTCAAAGGGCTGGCGCTCGGCGTCACCGGCGCCGATTGCGGCGTGCTCCTATTCAGCGACGCGACGGCAGGCGTGATCGCCGCCGCGCACGCGGGCTGGAAAGGCGCGCTCACCGGGATCATCGAAGCCACTGTTCGACAGATGGAGAAGCTCGGCGCGCAACGCTTCAACATCGCAATGGCGCTCGGCCCGACTATCGGTGCGAAAAGCTACGAAGTCGGTCCTGAATTCGTTGTCCGCTTTGTCGAGGCTGCGCAGGAACACAAACGATTTTTCACACCGTCCGAGCGCGACGGGCACGCTTATTTCGACCTGCCCGGCTTCATCGCGATGCGGGCGAACGAGGCCAATGTCGGCAGTTTTAAGGATCTTGCACTCGACACTTATTCCGACGAAGCTCGGTTCTATTCGTATCGGCGCATGACCCATCGCGGCGAGCCCGATTACGGACGGCTCATTGCGGCGATCACGCTCGTCTGATCAACCCTTCCGCGCAACAAACGTCATGCGCAGCTGGTTGTGCCCGACATTGCCCGGGCTTTGCTCGCCGGTGAACCCATGCGCCGCGAGCAGCGTGAACAGGTCTTCCGGGGCGTAGCGCGTCAGGCCGACCTCATTGCGCAGACGGCGATAATCGGAAAAGAACGTCCTGCCCAACCCGGCGAGCGCCGCGATCAGAAATCCGCCGCGCCAAGAGAAGTCGAGCAACGCCTTCACATCGGCGATCGCATCGAGATCGGGCGGCAGCACGTCGGCGAGAACAAGCCGCCCCTCGGGCCTCAGTTTCGCATGCCAGACGTCGAGCAAGTCTTCGAATTCGCGATGTTTTAGATATTGCAGCAGCGAATTGGCGATGATGAGATCGAGCGACGCCGCGCCGATCTGCTCCAGCCCATCGGGCGAGAGGACCATGATCTTCGCATGATCGCTGAAACGCGAGCGCAGCTTCTCACGCACATTCGGCGCCGCATCGAAGAGGTAGAGCGTGGCGCATTTCTCCGCGAGCGAGGCGGCGGAGATCGCCTCGCCGCAGCCATAGTCGAGCACTGTCGCGTTGCGCGAGGGAATGAAAGCGGCGAGATCGCGCGCGACCCTGTCGTAGTGCAGCGCCTTGTGGCGCGCATTGACGTAAATCGAGTGGTCGCTGTTCCAGAAGTCGCGCCAGCTCATCGGCGCGTCATGCCTTCGCCTGGTCCATCATCTCGACGAAGCGGCGGAACAGATAATGGCTGTCACGCGGTCCGGGCGACGCTTCGGGGTGATGCTGCACGGAAAAAGCCGGGCCATCCTTCAGCGCGATGCCGCAATTCGATCCATCGAACAGCGAGCGGTGCGTCTCGACGGCATTCTCCGGCAATGTCGCGGGATCGACGGCGAAGCCGTGGTTCATCGAGACGATCTCGACCTTGTCGGTGGTGAAATCCTTCACTGGATGGTTGGCGCCGTGATGGCCCTGATGCATCTTCATCGTCTTGGCGCCGAGCGCCAGCGCCATCATCTGGTGGCCCAAGCAGATGCCGAAGGTCGGCACCTTCTTGTCCAAGAGATCGCGAATGACAGGCGCGGCATATTTGCCCGTCTCGGCCGGATCGCCCGGGCCATTCGACAGGAACACGCCGTCAGGTTTGAGCGCGAGGATATCTTCCGTCGTCGCCGTCGCCGGCAGCACGGTGACGGCGCAGCCCGCATCCGCAAGCAGGCGCAAAATGTTGCGCTTGATGCCGTAGTCGATAACCACAACCTTCTTCTTCGGCGCGTGTTGCCGGCCGTAACCGGTCGCGGGCGTCCACGCCGTCTCGTCCCAATCGAAGCGCTGCACCGTCGTGACATCGGGCACGAGATCCATGCCGTCGATGCCCGGCCATTCCGCCGCTTGGCGCTTCAGCGCGTCTATATCGAAACTGCCTTCAGGATGATGCGCGATCACCGCATTCGGCATGCCGGATTCGCGGATGAGCGCAGTCAGCGCGCGCGTGTCGACGCCGCAGAGGCCGACGATGCCGCGCGCCTTCAGCCACTGATCGAAATGGCGCGTCGCGCGATGATTCGACGGATCGGTGATCGGAGCGTGCATGACGATGCCGCGGACGCCGGTCGCGCCCGCCATGTTGACGGTCTCGATGTCCTCCTCATTGGTGCCGACATTGCCGATATGAGGGAACGTAAAAGTGACGATCTGCCCCGCATAAGAGGGATCGGTCAGGATTTCCTCATAGCCGGTCATCGCGGTGTTGAAACAGACTTCGCCGACGGCGTGCCCCTCGGCGCCGAGTCCGAACCCTTCGAGCACGGTTCCGTCGGCAAGAACTAGAAGTCCGGTGTGAGGCGGCACTGTCCATCCGGCTTGTTCTTCGCTCATCGATTCCCGACCTTGGCTTGCGCAGCGTCATGGGGCACCATCGCGGCATTTCGCGTGTGTCCGTGCGGGGCGCAGCCGCGCAAGTCAACCCCGCGAACGCTCCCGTTTCGGCGTGATCCCCAATGGCCTCATATAAGTATCGCCACCTGCTTTCCGCCAGCGAGGAGCTCGTTTTCGACAACGATCACCAGCCGGGCACGAAGGCGAAGCTGTCGGGCATCTACCGCTGCCCTGCCTGCGGGCGCGAGACGGTGGTTAAGGAGGGCGAAGGCTTCCCCGCAGACCATCAGCACGCCGTAACCGAGGGCCCACTGCGCTGGCGGCTTCTCGTCTATGCCGATCACCGGGCCAAGTGACTAGCGAAGTCACTGGGCCAAGTGACTGGCTGAGGAGCGGGGCGCAAGCTCAGGCCGGTTCGACCACGATGCCGACGATCTCGCCTTTGTGGATCGGGCCCTGCGTGACGCGCCCGATCGATTTCACCCGGTACTCATGGCCCGCGATGCGCACGCGCCGGCCGATGAGTTCGAGTTTGTCGGGCTCCATGCGGAACGGTGAGGTGATCGCGAACATCTCCTGGCCTTTGTAGGCGTAGGGATAGAGGGCCGCGAGTTCGATTGCTTCGTCGGGCATTACTCGGCCGCCGCTTGCTGCACCCGATAATCCTTGAACTGCTCGCGTAACGCGAGCTTGTAGATCTTGCCTGTGCCGGTCATCGGGAACTTATCCAGGAATTCCACTGCGTCCGGCAACCACCATTTGGCGACCCTCGGCCGCATGTGGTCGATGATATTCGAGGCGCTCACCTCAGCGCCCTGCCGCTTCACGATGAGCAGGAGCGGCCGCTCCTGCCATTTCGGATGCGGCACGGAAATCACCGCGGCCTGCAGCACGGCGGGATGGCTCAACGCGATATCTTCGAGCTGGATCGAGGAAATCCATTCGCCGCCGGACTTGATCACGTCCTTCGAGCGATCGGTGAGCGTCACGTGACCCTCGGCATCAATGACCGCCATGTCGCCGGTCATGAGATAGCCTTGGGCATCGAGGCCGTCATTGCGTTTCAGGTAACCGGATGAAATCCACGGGCCCTTCACACGAAAATGCCCGAATGCGACGCCGTCATGTGGCAGCTCGCGCTCCTCATCGTCGACGATGCGCATGCGGATGCCGAACGCCGCGCGCCCCGATTTCATGCGGCGGTTGATCTTCTCCTCGACCGGCAGATGCGCGAGGCCTGGCTTCAGCGTCGGCATCGTCGCCATCAGCGCTTCCGTCATGCCCCAGGCCTGGATGTATTGCACGCCGTAAGCGCGTTCGAGTTTTTCGACCAGGCTGCGCGGCGGCGCTGAGCCGCTCGACAACGTGATACGCAGTTTCGAAAATTTCCTGCCGGTGCGCTCCAGCCAATCGAGCAGGATCAGCCAGAAGCTCGGCACGCCGGCGGTCAGCGTCACGCCCTCGCCTTCGAACAATTCGTATAATTTGTCGGGCTCATAATTGCGGCCCGGCAGAACCAGCTTGCTTGCGGTGTAGCAGGCGAGAAACGGCATGTTCCAGGCATTGCCGTGGAACATTGGCGCCATCGGCATCATCACTTCGCGCACCCCCGTTTCGTGGCCGGGCAGGAAATCGAAATTCGCCGCAATCATCGTCTGCAGGACTGCGGCGCGATGGGAATAAACGACGCCTTTCGGATCGCCTGTCGTGCCGGAGGTGTAGCAGATGGTCGAGGCAGAGTTCTCGTCAAAGCTCGGCCACTCGAAGACGCTCTCATCTTCCGCTGCGATTAAGTCTTCATAGCAATGCACGTTCGGCAGCGTCGTTTGCGGCATCCGATCCGCGGCCGCCATGATCACGTAAGCTTTGACGCTCGTTAGCCGCGGCGCGATCTCCTGCACGATCGGGAGCGTCAGAGCATCAATGAATAGCAGCCGGTCCTCGGCATGATTGATGATGTAGACGAGCTGATCGGCAAAGAGCCGCGGGTTCACAGTGTGCAGCACCGCGCCGATCCCAGGCACGGCATAAAACATCTCGAAATGCCGGTGCGTGTTCCAGGCCAGCGTCCCGACCAGTTCCCCCTGCCTGATGCCGAGCCGCTGCAGTGCCTTCGCCATGCGCTTCATGCGCTCATGCGCGGCCGCGTAGGTGTAGCGGTGGATGTCGCCTTCGATCTCGCGCGCGACGACCTCCGCGTCGCCGTGATAATCCGCGGCATATTGGATGAAGCCGGAAATCAGGAGCGGCATGTCCATCATCAGGCCGCGCATGAGGGTCCTCCCGCTCTTTGTGGCGATCCGCGTCAGCGGAAGCGGGAGAGAATAAGCTTTCCCTCGGCTGGACCACAAGGCGATTGACTTCGGCCGCGGGTGCCTACCTCAATACGCGACATAAGAACACTCCCGGGAGAGGCGCTCACATGAAGATCGAAGACCTGTTCAGCGTTCGCGGCAAGATCGCGCTGGTCACAGGCGGCAGCCGCGGCATCGGCGAGATGATCGCGCGCGGCTATGTCGAGAACGGCGCCAAGGTCTACATCTCGGCGCGCAATGCGAATGCCTGTGACGCGCTGGCGAAGGAGCTTTCCGCCCATGGCGCCTGCATCCCGCTCCCGGCCGATCTGTCGCGCATGGACGAGATCGAGCGGCTCGGCAAGGAGCTGGAATCGCGCGAGAAGCGCCTGGACATTCTGGTCAATAATGCCGGTGCAAGCTGGGGCGCGGATTTCGACACGTTTCCCGAAACCGGCTGGGACAAGGTAATGGACTTGAACGTCAAATCCATCTTCTTCCTGACGCAGCGCTTACGAAAACTGCTTGAGGCCGCCGGCTCCGCGGACAATTACGCGCGCGTCATCAATATCGGCTCTATCGATGGGATGCACACGTCCGATCTCGAGACCTATTCCTACGCCGCGTCGAAGGCCGGCGTGCTGCATCTCACCCGCATGATGGCGAAGAACCTTGCCAAGAAACACATCGCGGTGAATGCGATCGCGCCCGGCTACTTCCCCTCGAAGATGACGGCGGGTATTCCGCAAGAATTCGCCGACGCCTCACTCGAAGAGACGCCGATGAAGCGGAAAGGTCAGCCGGAGGACATGGCCGGAGTTGCCATCTACCTCGCCTCGAAAGCGAGCGGCTTCGTCTGCGGATCGGTCATCCCAGTCGACGGCGGCTACGCCACCACGGCGTAGCGGCCCTTCCAGCCGCGTTCCCCAGGCTTGCAACACCGTCCGTTACTCGGCTTTGCAACACTTAGCTTCGCGTTTGCGCTGAGCAACGCGTTGCGCACCCTGCCTGCTATCACGGCGCATGGCATCCAATCCGACCTCAACGTTTCGGCCGAGCAGATAGGCTATTTCGCCGGCATCTATCATCTCGCCTTTGGCCTGATGCAGCTGCCGTTCGGCGTTGCACTCGATCGTCTCAGCATCCGCGTTGTCGTCGCGCTTCCCCTGACCGTCGCCGCGCTCGGTGCCGCCCTTTGCGCTACCGCATCGCGCTTCGATGTTCTGCTGGCGGCGCAATTCCTGATTGGCGCGGGATGCGCGCCGGCGCTGATGGCGACCTTCGTCTTCATCGGACGTGTCTATCCGCCTCGGCGCTTCGCCTCGCTCTCCGGAATCGTCTTCGCCATCGGCGGGCTCGGCATGATCATCACCGGCACGCCGCTCGCCTTTCTCGTCGAGCGCTGGTCCTGGCGTGCCGGTTTCCTCGTGCTCGGCGCCGCCACCGCGCTCTGCGCGCTTGCCTGTTGGTTCCTGATCGGTTCAGGCGAACACACCGATCGGCGCTCGAACGAAACTCTATCGCAGACGATGCAGGGCGTGCTGCGTGTCTTGCGCTTCCGCCAGACCGCAGGTCTGCTGGCGATCGGCCTCGTCACTTATCCGACGGTCATCACGCTGCGCGGACTGTGGATCGCGCCGCTCTTCGCCCGCCATGGCCTCGATCTCGTCGCGGTCGGCAACGTCATCCTGGCGATGTCGCTCGCAATGATCGTGGCGCCAACGCTCTACGGCTTTGTCGACCCCGGACCGCGCACTCGTCCACGGCTGATCATTGCCGCGGCATTTGCATCCGCTGTGTGTCCGGCTTTTCTCGCCTTCGGCGGCTCAACATCCTTCGACGTCGCATGGGCCGTCGCATTCGGCGCATTGTGCTCGTTCCAGGGGCTGCAATATTCGCAGGTGCGCGACACCTATCCCGATGAACTCTCCGGCCGTGCCTTGTCGACCCTGAACATGGCCGCCTTTCTTGGCGTCGCGATCATGCAAGGGGCGTCCGGACTTATCGCGGAATGGGCGCAGGCGCATGGGCGTGATGGTATGGTCGCGGTCTGCGCATTTTTAGCGGCTGCACTTACCGCCGGAGCTTTGGCTTACGCACTGTTACCGCAATCGGCGGCGCGCGCGAGCTAACCCGCGCGCGTCCAGCGCCGCCGGCGGCCCTCCCACGCCCAACCCGCAACGATCGAGGCGATCAGTATCAGCATCCCTGCGAAGCCGATAGCGAGCGGCGCAATACCGATGCCCTTAACGACACTCGCGGAATTGCGCTTGATGCCCATGTAATCCGAGCCGCCATAGAGCGGAGAGTCGCGCATCGCGACGACGCGCGGCATCGTTATCGCGCCCTGCGCATCCGCCGCGATGCGGCGCACCGTGCCGCCGGTCGCCTCAGCGAGGGGGCGCAGCTTTTCCGGCGTCGAGACGACCTCCTGGAACTCGCGTGGATTTTCCGGGCCGACATTGGCAAGAAAGGATTGCTCGCCGTCACTCAGGCGATAGAGCCCGAGCTCTTTGACATTCATCGACGCGCGCCAGAGACCCGGCTCCGACGCACTCAGCGTCACCTGCTGTTGCGTGCCCGATGGCGTGGTAACCGTCACCGGCGGCGCGCTGTCCTTAAGCGTCTGGCGCTCGATCGCGAGTTCGCGGCCGCGCACACTTGCGCGCAATGCCTCTTCCTCGAGATCGGGTTCCTTCATCAGCCAGTGCGCGAGCCGCCGCAGCAGATCGAGATATGGCCCGCCGCCGTCATAGCCGCGAGCCCAGAGCCACATCTGATCGGTGAGCAGCAGCGCAACGCGGCCCTTCTGTTCACGCGATAGAACAAGCAGCGGCTTGTCCTGCGCCCCGGACAAAATGCCGGTGCCGCGCGACAGCGTCGTATTGACCTGCCGGAACCATTCGCCCCATTGCGGTTTCTCGCCCGCCCCGCCGGGAAGGCCGCGCGTCACCGGATGTTTGCGGCCATCCTCCGTCACGTCGGCACGGAACGGACGTTCGGTGAGGCTTCCATCAGGGCGCGCCGGTGCGATCTTGCCGAGCGGTGAATAATAGAGGCCTTGCGCGCGCGAAAAATCCGGTCCGACCGCCATGAGCAGCGCGCCGCCGTCGCGGACATAGCGCACGATGTTCTCGAAGTAGACCGACGGCAGGATGCTCTGATTCGAGTAGCGATCAAAGATGATGAGATCGAACTCGCTGATCTTGCGGCCGAAGAGATCGCTCGTCGGAAAAGCGATCAGCGAAAGCTCATTGATCGGCGTTCCGTCCTGCTTCTCCGGCGGACGCAGAATGGTGAAATGCACAAGTTCGACATTGGCGTCCGATTTTAAGAGATTGCGCCAGGTGCGCTCGCCGGCATGCGGTTCGCCGGAGACAAGCAGCACTTTCAGCTTGTCGCGCACACCATCGATCGTCAGCACGGCTTTGTTGTTGATGGCGGTGAGCTCATCGGGCAGCGCCTCGACTTCGATCTCGACGACGTTTGGGCCGCCATGCTCGATGCGCACGGGCACGTCGAGCCGCTCGTCGGGCTGCGCCTGAATCGAGGCGATTTCCGCGCCGTCGCGGCTGACCCTCAGCCGCACCGGCGATTTTTGCCGGGCAGTGTCAAGGACGCGCACTTGCACAGTCTGTTCTTTGCCAACGATACCGAAGCGCGGCGCCTCCAACACTTCGATGCGGCGGTCGCGTTCGCCTTCGTGCCCGGTGACAAGCACGTGCAGCGGCGCCTTGAACCCAAGCGCGTCGGCATTCGCCGGGATGTCATGGGCGATGCCGTCGGTGACAAGGATCGCCGCGCCGATCCGCTCCGGCGGCACGTCGGCGAGACCGGAATTCAAGGCGGAGAAGAGCCGCGTGCCGTCGTTTTCTGCGTCGGTGCGGTTCGTCTCGATGAACCGCGTCTCGACGTTTCCAAGCGCGCCGAGGCTTTTCTCGAGTTCGGCACGGGCTCTTTCGGTTTGCACGCGGCGCTCGCCGATCGTCTGGCTGCCGCTTTGATCAAGGACGACGGCGACGACATCCTTCAAGGGCTCGCGATCCTGCCGCACCAGCGAGGGATCGAGCAGTGCGAAAAGTACAAGCGCAAAGCCGACCCCGCGCAGAAACGCGCCGGGTCGGCGCGCGTAGATCGCCAGCGCCACGACGAGCGCCGCCGCAATCGCCAGCGCGATGATCAGCGGGGGCGGCAGAAGCGGCGAAAGCGAAAGCTCGAATTGTGTCATTTAAGCTATCAATGCCCCAGCCGATCGAGGAGATCGCGGACATGCACCTGATCGGATTTGTAGTTGCCGGTCAGTGTGTACATGACGAGGTTGATGCCGCCGCGCAGCGCGAGCTCGCGCTGACGCACGCCGCCGGGCACGAGCGGATAGAGCGGCTCGCCATTGCGGTCGGCAGCCCAGGCCGCGGCAAGATCGTTCGAGGTGATGACGATGGGCGACACACTGTCGCCGGCGCGCGCCGGGCGCCGCGTGCCGTCGGTCGGTTCCGGCGGCAGCGCCTCGACCCACGTCTGGCCGATCGTGGTGCGGCCGATAAAGCCGTCGAGCAGATAGAATGTCTTGGTAATTACGTGATCTTGCGGCACCGGCTCGAGTTCCGGTACATCGACGCCTGCAAGCAGGTCGCGCAGCCATCGTGCTTCCGGCGTCAGCGGGCCGCCGGGACGCGAGGCCAAGGCATCGCGTGTGTCAAAGACGATCGTGCCACCCTGTTTCATGAAGGTTGCGATCTTGTTGATCGCGTTTTGCGGCGGCAACGGCTTACCCGCCACGATCGGCCAGTAGATCATCGGGTAGAAGACGAGCTCATCGCGCGCGGGATCGACCCCGACCGGTTCGCCCGGCGTAAGCGAGGTGCGTGCGGCGAGCGCGCGCGTGAGGCTCGCGAGCCCGGCGCGGCTGGCTTCATCCGCCTGCGCATCGCCGGTGACGACATAAGCGAGGCGTGTCGTCAGGACGGATTCGAGATCGCGCGGCGAGATCTGCTGCGCCGGTTCCTCCGCGCGTACGGGTGCGATGAACGAAGCCGCAGTCGCGCCGAGTGTAAAGAGCGCGACAAAAGCCGCAACCACGGCTCGCCGGCGCCGCAGCGGCACGCCGCCGGACAGCCACAGCGAAGCGAGCGCATCCGCGATCAGGAAGGCGATGACGCCGGCAATCAGCCACGGGCGCAGATCGATCGGCTCGCCGGCATTCAACGGTTCGCGGCGGAAATTGAGGCCGGAGAAATCGGCGGGCTCGAGTTTCGCATCCGGCGCAAGCGGATTGACCGCGACGAGCGCATCGGGCGGCCCGTAGAAGCCAGGCGGATGCTCGGCTCCTGCGACATCGGCGAAATTCGCGGGAATGGATTTGGCCGTGGACGGCGGCGGCCCCAGCGCACCGAAACCGTCGAGCGTGCTCAAAGGCGCGAGCGTCGCCGCCTGCTGCTTCGCGGCGAATGATGCATCCTCACCACCCTTGCTGGTATCGGCCGACACTGCGAGGATTTTGCGCAGCATGTCGACGAAGAGGCCCGACAGCGGCAGGTTCGACCAGGTCGTATCGGCGGTCACATGAAAGAGCACGATCATGCCCTTGCCGCGGTGCTCGGCCGTGACTAGTGGCGTTCCGTCCGCAAGCGCCGCCCAGGTGCGCGCCGGCAGTCCGGCTTCCGGCTCGGCGAGAACCTGCCGCGTGACCGTCACTTCTTCGGGCACGGAAAGTCCGAAGAACGGGCTGGCGCGATCGAACGGCGCGAGCTTCTTCGGCGTCTCCCAGGATAACGAACCGCCGAGCGTGCGCCCGCCGCGCCGCAACGCCACGGGTACGAGATCGTCGGAGGAGCCGGCGAGCCGCGTCCCGGCGAAGCGCACCAGCACGCCGCCATCCTCGACAAAGCTCTCCAGCCGGTCGTGCGCGAGGCCCGCCACCACGCCGACATCGGCAAGCAGCATCACGTTGATGTTGTCGTCGAGCAGCGCGTCGATAGGGTCGGCAACACCGGCCCGCGCCTCGCGCACATCCGCAAATGGCTGCAGCGCGCGCTGCAAATAATAGGACGGGGCGAGCAGCGGCTGGGCGACGTCGGTGCTGGCGCCGCTGACGACGCCGACGCGACGCCGCTTCCAGCGCTCGTCGAGCAGCGTGACCGCGCCGGCCGAATGCTCGCTGGCAATTTCCAGCCGCGCGATGTCGTTGCGCAGTTCGATCGGCAGATCGAAGCGCGCCTGCGTCTCGGTCGCGCCAGCGAAATCAAAGGCCGCATCGCCGATCGGGACGCCCTTCAGATCGAGCGCACGCACCCTGCCCTGCAACGGGCCATCCTTCGTTGCGCGCAGGACGTTGACATTGAGCACGCTGGCTTCGTTCGCGGCGCCCGCAAGCGCGACCGGCGAACGTTCGCCGCTGATGATTTCGACCTGTCCATTCTTCGCGACTTCGGCAAGTTTTTCTGCGAAGGGCCGGGTCTGCCCGAGCGCGAGACCATCGGCGATCCACGCGACGTGCCCGCGCGGATGCTCGGCGAAAAAATGTTCGAGCGGCGCGATGAGACCCATTCGATCAGGCGTATAAGGCACCGGCTTCAGCGCACGCAGCCTTTGTGCGGTGTGCGAACCATCGGAGAGAACCGGGTCGCGCGCGCCTTCGGAGGCGGCGAGGACGGCAGTCGGCGCGCCCTGCCGCGCGGCATCATCGACTTGCGCCAGCGCGACCTTGAGCCGCTGCTCCCATGTCGGCGCGGCGGGCCAGCCATCGTCGACGAGAACGAGGAGCGGTTCCTGTCCGCTGGCGGCGCCGTGCTGCGGATTCCAGATCGGGCCGGCCATGGCGAGAACGACGAGGCCGGCGATCAGGAGACGCAGCGCGAGCAGCCACCACGGCGTGCGCGCCGGTGTCTCGTCCTTCGGCTCGATGTCAAGGATGAGCTTCAGCGGCGGAAAGGGAATCTGCCGCGGCCGCGGCGGCGTGATGCGCAAGAGGTAATAGATCACCGGCAACAGCGCGAGACCGATGAGCGCCAGCGGCGCGCTGAAGGCGAGCGGCAGGAGGCTCACGCGACCGCTCCGATATCGACATTCGCCTCAAGCCGGCCGCGCAAGGCGAGCAGCGCGGTCGCCGGCGGCGCGTCGCTTCGATGCAGAGCGAAGCTGAATCCACCCTCCCGCGCCGCCTCCCTCACGCGCTCGCGGTGCTGCGCGAGGCGCGCGACATAGTCGGCGCGATAGGCCTCGGCGCGCCCGGCGCGGAACAGCGCGCCTGAATCAACATCGAGGAACTCGGTATGGCCCTCGAAGGGAAAGGTCTCCTCGACCGGATCGGCGATCATCACGAGATGCCCGCGCGCACCATTGGAAGCGATACGCTTCAGGCGCCGCGCAAGTTCATCCGGCGCGACCAGGAAATCGCTGAGGAGGATGACTTGCGTGCGCTGGGGCAGCGGTTCGTCGGACGGAAAATCAGGATGCCCCGCCCCGCGCATCTGCCGGTCGGCGATGGCAAGCGCTTCGGCGAGACGCTCGACAATGTTGCGCGCGGCGATCGCCCGCGTCATGCCGAGAAGGCCAACCCGCTCGCCGCCGCGCACCAGGAGGTCGGCCGTTGCAAGGCCCAGCACCAGCGCGCGATCGGCTTTCGACTGGCGAGCCAGCGATGACATGAAAGCCATGGAGGGCGACAAATCCATCCACAGGAAAATCGTATGCGCCGCCTCCCATTCGCGCTCGCGAACATAGAGCCGGTCGTCGCGCGCCGAGCGGCGCCAGTCGATCCGCTGCGCCGCTTCGCCGAACGTGAAGGGACGGAATTGCCAGAAGTTCTCGCCCGTTCCGGCCCGCCTGCGCCCGTGCACCCCATGCATCACGCTGGCGGCAAGTTCCTTCGCCGAGGCGACAAGGCTCGGCAGCCGCCGGGCCAAATCAAGCGCGCCTTCCTGATGGCGGGGCGCGGCCGCCGCTTCCGATCGCGTGAGAAGACGGGCGCTGACCATCACCCCAGCCGCGAGAGGAGCCGCCCGATCAGGCCTTGCACGGTCTCGCCCTCGGCGCGCGCCGCGAAAGTTAGCGCCATGCGGTGCTTCAGGACGGGGTGGGCGAGCGCCGCCACATCATCCAGCGAGGGTGCTAGGCGGCCATCGAGCAAACAGCGCGCGCGTACCGCGAGCATCAACGCCTGGGCCGCGCGCGGTCCCGGACCCCAGGCCGCGTGCTTGACGATGTCAGGGTCGCCCTCCCCCGGACGGGCCCGGCGGACGAGATCGAGGATCGAATCGACGACGCTGTCGCCGACCGGAAGTCGGCGAACGAGGCGCTGGGTTGCCATTAGCTCATCGGCGTTAATCGCCGGCTTCGCCTTCTGGTCCTGCTCGCCGGTGGTCTCGATCAGGATGCGGCGTTCCGCTTTGCGGTCCGGATAAAGCACGTCGATCTGCATGAGGAAGCGGTCGAGCTGCGCCTCCGGCAGCGGATACGTTCCCTCCTGTTCCAGCGGATTCTGCGTCGCGAGCACGTGGAAGGGCCGCGGCAGGTCGTGGCGTGCTCCAGCGACTGTCACATGCTGCTCCTGCATCGCCTGGAGCAGCGCCGATTGCGTACGCGGGCTCGCGCGGTTGATCTCGTCGGCCATCAGCAACTGGGCGAAGATCGGACCGGGGACGAAGCGGAAAAGGCGGCGCTTTTCTGCGGTCTCTTCAAGGACTTCGGAGCCGAGAATGTCAGCCGGCATTAAGTCCGGCGTGAACTGCACGCGCTGCGCACTCAGGCCCAAGACAATGCCGAGCGTCTCGACGAGCTTCGTCTTGGCAAGGCCCGGCACGCCAACGAGCAGGCCGTGACCGCCCGAGAGCAGCGTCACGAGCGTCTGCTCAACCACCTGCTCTTGGCCGAAGATGACAGCTCCAACTGCAGCACGCGCCAGCGCAACCCGTTGCAGGGCATGTTCGGCGGCCAACGCCACAGCGGATTCAAGTGAGGTCGGTTGAGCGTCCTGGAGCGACATGAAACCTCTGATCTGAGCCTTGACAGCTAGTAATGCCGTTTCCGATTTGCCCGCCGCCACCTAGATTAGGTTGCCGATGGGCATTGTCGATGCACGCGTGCGCTTGCGGATCGAGACTTGCAAATCGAGACTTGCAAGTGTCGGGCCCCGGTAGCATCGATCCTGACGTGCAATGGTGCGAGATTATGGCGCAAGGCGTTCAATCAGGCGGTGATGCGGCGCCCTCCTCCGCGACCAGAGGTCTCGAAGGCCTGACCGAGGCGGCCCATGCGGCCGGCGGCGAGACGCGCCGGCTGCCGCCGGTGCATTTGTGGAATCCCGCTTTCTGCGGCGATCTCGACATGCGCATCGCCCGCGACGGCACGTGGTTCTACAACGGCACGCCGATCGGGCGCCCGGCGCTGGTGCGGCTGTTCTCGACCATCCTGCGCAAGGATGAAGACCGGTACGTGCTGGTCACGCCGGTCGAGAAGGTTGGGATCAAGGTCGAGGACGCGCCGTTTCTCGCGGTCGAACTCGCGCCGGAGACGCGGGAGAATGGGCGGGCTCTGAAATTCCGCACCAATGTCGATGATTGGGTGGAAGCCGGTCCCGATCATCCCATGCGCTTCGAGCCGGGTGAATCGGAAGGGTTGAAACCGTATGTCCATGTGCGCGCCGATCTCTGGGCGCTGGTGAAGCGCGCGCTGTTCTACGATCTCGTCGATCTCGGGGAGAGGCGCAGCATCGAAGGCGAGGAGATGTTCGGCGTCGCGTCCAACGGGGCGTTTTTTCCAATGATGCGCGCCGATCAATTGGAAAAGCTGTCGTGAACGCACCGCTGAAAGCCCGTTCGGAGCGCCCCAATCTCTCGACGGCGGAGATCATCGGGCGGGCCCGTGAGCGTCTCTCGCTCGATCTCGCCGCGGACGCGCTCGATCCCAGCATCGCACCGAAGCATGGCGACCACGTGCTCAATCAAGCGAACATGCAGGCCCATAGCGTCGCGACGAGCGCGCGGCTCGCGGCTGTGCTCGTTCCGCTTGTCGCACGCGAGAGTGAAGCGACGGTGCTCATGACGACGCGCTCGAGCGAACTCCGTCAGCATTCCGGGCAAATCGCGTTTCCCGGCGGCAAGGTGGACGACGGCGAGACGCCCTGCCAAGCGGCTCTGCGCGAAGCGCAAGAGGAGATCGGCCTCGATCCGCGCCACGTCGAGCCCATCGGCTATCTCGATCCGTATCTCACCGGGACCGGTTTTCGCATCCTTCCGGTCGTCGCCCTCGTCACGCCGCCCTTCGAGCTTCTCGTCAACGCAAGGGAAGTGCATGACACATTCGAAGTGCCGCTCGCGTTCTTGATGCAGCCCGACAACCATCAGCGTCATTCGCGCGAATGGCGCGGCACGACGCGGCATTTTTATGCCATGCCTTGGAACGAGCGCTACATCTGGGGCGCCACCGCGGGCATCGTGCGCAGTATGTACGAGAAACTGCACCTCTGATGCTGCGTGTTCTGCTTGAACCGGCGCTTCTCTTCGCTCTGCCCTTTGCCGTCTACATCCTCTATATGTCGATGCGCCGGCGTTACCCGTTTGCGGTGGAAGCGTGGTCGCACAGCCGTGTCGCCACTCTGGCGCTCGCGGGACTGGCGGTTGCCGTCATCGGCGTAATTGTCCTCGGCGCGTTCGCGCCACGCCAGCAGGGTGCGTACGTGCCGGCGCATATGGAGAATGGGCGGCTAATGCCCGGCCACTTCGAATGAACATCGATACGGAGAAAGCGATCGCAGGCCTCTTCGGCAGCGGCCGGCTCGTCGAACTTCTCGCTGTGTTGAACGGCGATGGTGAAGAGACGCGAGTCGTCGGCGGGGCGGTGCGCAATGCCTTGCTTCAACTGCCGACCGGCGATGTCGATCTGGCGACGACCGCCGTCCCGGAGACGGTGATCGCGCGGACGCTTGCGGCCAGTTTCAAGCCGGTCCCGACGGGCATCGAACACGGCACCGTGACTGTGGTCGTGCGTGGACGGCCTTTCGAAGTGACGACGTTGCGCAAGGACATAGCGACCGACGGGCGCCACGCGACGGTGCGGTTTGGGCGCGACTTCGATGAAGATGCGCGGCGGCGCGATTTCACAGTGAATGCGCTGTCGGTGTCAGTGGATCGTGCGCTGCACGATCCTGTCGGCGGATTGCCTGATCTCAAGGCCGGCCGCATCCGTTTTATCGGCGAGGCGGCCGAGCGCATCCGCGAAGATTATCTGCGCATCCTGCGCTTCTTTCGGTTTCATGCAGCCTACGGCGAAGGACCGCTCGACCGCGCTGGGCGCGATGCGGCGATTGCCGAGCGCGAGGGGCTCGGCGTGCTTTCGGCCGAACGCATCCGCGCGGAGATCATGAAATTCATGGTCACCCCCCGCGCGGGCGAGATTGCTCAAGAGATTTCCGACACCGGATTCTTCGAACGCATTTTTGGCGGCATCGCTTATCCCGTCTTGTTTGCACGGCTCGCGCAGATCGAACGAACGGCTGGTGACGCTGTGCTGCGCCTCGGTGCGCTCGCTGTTGCGGTTCGGGAGGACGCCGATCGTTTGCGCACGCGGTTGCGCCTGTCGAATGCCGAATATAAGCGCCTCGTTGAAATGGCGGATGCGCGTGTCGTCTGGCGCAATCGCGACTGCGTTCCGGATGAGCGGGACCTCCGCGCGCAGCTCTTTCTCGCCGGCCGCGGCGCGGCGAGCGATGCGCTGGCCCTCGCGCATGCCGCGAGCGGCGCACCGCCGAATGATCCGGATTGGCTGGCCGCTGCGGAATTTCTCGCTGAAGCACAGGAGCCGCGCCTGCCGCTGACGGGCGAGGATGTCATGGCGGGTGGCGTGCGAGGCAAGCTCGTCGGCGCCGCGCTCAAATCGCTGCAGGCGCGCTGGATACGTGCCGGGTTCCCGAAGGAACCGGGAATCGTTGCCCGGCTCCTCGACGAAGTTCTGTCGGAGCTCCCGTCCGCATCCCGCGCGCGGACTCCTCCTTGAGCTTACGCTGCACTATGTTTCCCCTCAGTACTCATGGGGTGCGTATGAGCCTCGAAAGCAAGCGTCCGGCCGGCCTCGCCCGGCGCCTCTCTGCAAAGAGCCGTTCGGCGACGAGCGAGCGCACCTCATCGGGATTGTGGCGCCGCGAGACGTTCACGCTGCCGCGTCTCGAAGCGCGCGCCAAAGCCCGCGAATGGTTCGATCTCTATCCGAAGGCTGCGTACATGACCGAGATCGAGTTCTGGCGCGAACTCGCCGGTGGCCAGATAGAATTCACGATCCGCCGTCTGCCGAGCGCCGACTGAGCGCAAGAACGTCGGGAGTTTCCCATGCGATGTGCTGGCCCCCGTCGACCGCGATCAGTTGGCCCGTGACGCTGCGGGCGCGCGCGAGATAAGTCACCGCGTCGCAAACATCCTCGGCGGAAGCTCCGCGCTTCAGCGGTAGCGCCGCGACCTCGGCCGCGAAAGCCTCGGCGCCATCGTGCACGTTCGGAAGCACCGGCCCGGGGGCGATGGCATTGACTCGGATTTTTGGCGCGAAAGCCTGCGCCATCGTGATCGTCGCGCTCCACAGCGCCGTTTTCGCGACGGAGTAAGTGAAGTAGGTCGGGTTTGGACGGGAAACCCGCTGATCGACGATGTTGATGATCGCCGCTTCGCGATCTTGAGGAAGCCGTCTCCACATTTCCTGGGCAAGCAGAAGCGGTGTACGCAGGTTCACCGCGATATGCCGGTCGAACAATGCAGGAGAAAAGTCTTCGGCGCGATCGGGTTCAAACAGAGCCGCATTGTTGACGAGCAATGTAACCGGACCGAAGGCGCGCTCGGCTGCGCCGAACAGAATGCCCGCCGCATCTGAGTTGACGAGATCGCAGTCAACGACGATCGCATTTCCGCCAGAGGCGCGGATACGCTCGGCTTCCGCCTCTGCGTCCTTCTTACTCGCAGCGCTCGTATGCAGAACGACGCTGACCCCCTCGCCCGCAAGCCGGCGCGCGATTGCCGCGCCGATGCGGCGCGCGGCGCCGGTGACGATCGCGACAAAGGGAGGATCGGCGCTGGCGCTCATGCATCAGTTCACGCGACGAAGCGCGTCTGCTCGAAAGCGGGCACGATCGCGGCGAACGCGTCGAGCCAGCCGACGAGGCGCGGATAAGTGTCGCGCCACGTTCCGGCAAAGCGCAGATCCTGATAGCCGAGCGCGCAAGCGAGCGTGATCGTGCCAACATCGACGCTCGTGCTCGGCGGCGAGGCTTCCAAAGATGTAAGCGCGCGCTCCACCTTGCCGGCTTGGTAGGCGAGCCAGCTCTCGACCACTTTGTCTTCCGAGCGATAGCGGCGCTCATACACGCGCAGGATCGAGGCATCGAGAATGCCGTCCGCCAATGCTTGCAAGGTGAGCGCGGCAAAGCGCGCGTCCGGATCAACCGGGATGATCTGATCGCCGCCGGCGACATGATCGAGATATTCGAGGATGACCGGGCTGTCGTAGAGAGCCTTGCCGCTCTCGGTGATCAACGTCGGGATTTTGCCCAATGGATTTTGCTTGCGGATCGAGTCGGTCTCGCTCGCCGTGTCAGCAGCGACGATCTCCACCCGCTCGGCGAGGCCGAGATGATGGAGGGCGATCTGCACTTTGCGTCCGAACGGCGAGGGCGGCGACGAGCGCAAGATCATCATGAGCGTTTCCCTTGAAAGCATCGTGAGGCGGCGCATCGATGTGCCCCAAGGCCGGCCAGCTGGCAAGCGCGCCGCTATTCGCCGGCAAGCCATTCGCGGCTCGCCTGCGCCCGCGGCGTCCGCGCGAGCTTATGCGCAAGCACGGGAAGTAGAATCGCGGCCTCCTCCTCCAGCGTGTGGGGCGGATTGATCAGGATCAGGCCGGTCCGCGTAAGCTTACCGCCCGCGACGACGTCGTCGACCGCGAGTTCGAGACGCAACACGCGGCGCACGCCGCTTTGCGCGATCTGCTTCACGAAGTTGGCGACCGTGCGGATGTCCTTCACCGGGTACCACAGCGCGTAAATTCCTGTCGGCCATTTGGCATGCGCCGCCAAGATCGCACTCCACGCGAGATCGAGCTCGTTCGTGCGCTCGAATGGCGGATCGATCAGCACGAGGCCGCGGCGCTCCTTCGGCGGAATGCCGGCCTTGAGGCCGGTGCAACCGTCGAAGTTCAGGCACGCGATCCGCCGATCGCGGCGGAAATTGCCGCGAAGTGCTGCGAAAGCCTCCGCGTGCAATTCGCAGCAAGTGGCGCGGTCGTTCGGGCGCATGAGCGCCCGTGCGATGCGCGGCGAACCGGGATAGAGCGCCGGCCGGCCCTCTTCATCGAGCGGGCCGACAATCTTGAGATAGGGCCGCAGAAGCTCGCGCGCGCGTTCGTCGGCATCAGTAAGATCGGCGAAGCGCCCGATCCCATCGCGCCATTCGCCGCCGCGGGTCGCTTGTTGCGAGGACAGGTCGTATTCGCCTTCGCCGGCATGCGTATCGATGACGCGGAAAGGCGCATCCTTCCGCGCGAGATAAAGCAGGATCCGGGTGAGGAAGACATGCTTGAACACGTCGGCGAAATTGCCGGCGTGAAAAGCATGCCGATAGTTCACGCGTATTGTGCGCTACAGCGGCGCGGGAACGCGAAGCTCACGCGTGCGGCACGATCCGCGCGACACTTCCGGACAGATGTGGAACTCGCGCAAATCCTTGGAGAAGCAGATGCGCACCTCTTCAAGGACGCCGGAGCGGCAGGCAATGCCCATCATGTCGGGACGAAGCTTCGGGTTCGCGGCGATAAAGGCGCGCTCGATGTCGATCGGTGTCCAGGTCTGTTTGTCCGAGGCGGCGCGGAACGGCGGCGGAACCTCCACCGCATCACGCGCGCGGCGGACGTCGGCGAAATAGTCGGTCGGGCTCTTGCCCGAACAGGTGCCGTGCTTGCGCCATTCGTAGCGCGCGAGATTGACGTCGGGATAGACGCCTTTCGCACCCTCGAGCGCGATGCGCGAAGGCGAGCGCCCGGCCGGACCGCAATCGGAAGGGAAGCCCGTCTCGTATTGCGGCCACAGACCGTGGACGACAAATCCCAGTCCCGTTCCCGTCTCGCACTGACTGCGATGTTTCTCTGCACCGCCGGTGGCGCAGAAACCGGGTGACCACGAGAGCGACAGAACATAAAAGGCGAAGTCGCCGGGTACGCTCGCACCGCGCGGACGAGGACGATCTGCAGGAGTGGGCGCGGCGGGCGTCTGCGCCGATTGCGCCGGCATCGGCTTCTTGTCGGCACAATTGTCGAGAATGCAGCCGCTATCGGCCGGTTTGGCTCCTTGCGCCCACGCGCCCGCCGCAACCGAGAGGCCGGCAAGAACCAGCAGAAACGCAGATATACGCATCGCTACTCTCTCACTACGAAAACCAACCGCTTAAGGCCGCACCATCTTGCAGTTCGGCGCGTAGGCGTTCTCGCGATCAAGCCCGCCGACGCAGAGTTCGACGCCGAACCCATAGCTCGAAAAGCCGAGTTCCTCGCCGATATTGTAAGTGACCGGGCGCACCCGGCCGTCGTTGAAGACGCCCTTCGCCTGGCAATAGCGCCGCGGGATAAGGTCGAGCCCATCGCCGCGATAGCTGACCTCTCTGATGAAATCGTAGCTCATGATTTTCAGCCCCGATTTCCAGTATTCATCTTCGACGCCGGCGAATTGCGAACTGACACGCTCAAGAACGCTCGAGTCGGCACAGCTCGGAAGCGCACCGGAATATGGGAAGTAGCGCCGCTCCGCCGGTGTCAGCGGACGCGCGAGAAGCGGGCTCGCCAAGATGCCTGCCACAACGAAGGCCGCAAGGCCAGCGCTCACTGGCCGGAGCATGCGTCGCGCTCTCATGTTTCGTGTTTGTTCCATCCCCGGACGATGCCTCGCCTCACTGCCGCAGGTCAAGACCGCAGAACGCCACCCCGCCGCCTTTTGCATCGGCATGTGGCATTTTCGCCCGTTCAGACGCAGCGCCCGCCATCCACCTCGACCACATTGCCGGTTAGAAAGCCGGCCTCGTCCGACGCCAGAAATAGCGCCGTCTTGGCGACATCCTGCGGCGTCGAAAACCGTCCGAGCGGGATCGGCGCGATGAAGGCGGCGCGGCGCTCGGGCGTATCCTCGCCCATGAAGGTCGCGAGGAGCGGCGTGTCGCCGGCAACCGGCGCGATCACGCAGACGCGGATTTTGTCCGGCGCGAGCTCGACCGCCATCGTGCGCGAGATCAGATGCACAGCTCCCTTGCTGCCGTTGTACCAGGCAAGACCTGGGCGAGGTCGAATCGCCGCCGTGGAGCCGATATTGATGAAGACGCCGCCGCCTTGGCTACGCATGACCGGCACGGCGGCTTGCGCGGAGTGGTAGATCGACCTCACGTTGACGGCGAAGACGCGTTCGAATTCCTGTTCGGAGACGCCGAGCAGCGGCTGATTGCGGTGCGACGTCCCGGCATTGTTGACGACGATGTCGAGCCGGCCGAATTTGCTCACGCACGCTTCGACGGCTCTCTCCCAGTCCTTCGCCTTCGTCACATCCGCCGCGAGCGCGATCGCGTTCCTGCCAAGCGTTATCGCGATCTTCTCGACCCCATCGCGGTCGACATCCGTGAGAACGAGCCGCGCGCCTTCGCGTGCGAACACCTCAGCGATGCCGGCGCCGAAGCCGCGCGCCGCGCCGGTGATAAGCGCCACCTTCCCTTCAAGCCGCATGCCGCTCCTCCCTTTGTTGACGCGAGGGTAGGCAGACGCGGATCATCGCGCAACGTATGCCCTTCCCCGACAAAGCCGACTTCATCCGCGCCCACACGCGTCTGCTTGCCGTGCCGCACGCGCCTGAAATCCGTCTCTATCTCGCCGACGAGGCGACGGCGCTTTGGGAGAAGACCGAAGAAGAGCTCGGCGAAATGGGATTGCCGCCGCCGTTCTGGGCATTTGCCTGGGCGGGCGGGCAGGCGCTCGCGCGTCACATCCTCGATCATCCCGAGATCGCGCGCGGCGAGCGCGTGCTCGATTTCGCTTCCGGGTCGGGGCTTGTCGCGATCGCCGCCGCTTTTGCCGGTGCGGCAAGCGTCGACGCGAGCGACATCAACGAATTCGCCCTTGCTGCGATCGCATTGAACGCTGAGGCGAACGGTGCCGCGGTCACACCGCGCGGCGGCGACATCGTCGGACAGGACGAGGGATGGACGCTCGTTCTGGCCGGCGACGTCTCCTATGAACGCGATCTCGCCGAGCGTGTCACCGAATGGCTCGCCGCGCTGGCCGAGCGCGGCGCGCGCGTTCTGATCGGCGATCCCGGCCGGACCTATCTTGCGCGCGACAGGCTCGAAGCGATCGCCGAGTACAGCATTCCGGTGACCCGCGAACTCGAAGACATGGAAATCAAGCGCACGCAGGTCTGGCAGTTTCGTTGGACCGCGAGATAACAAGATCGAAGGGAGCACCCGTGCAGGGAAGCGACATCAAAGCCGGCCATTGTTACGCGACGGCGGAAAATCAGCAGCGCAAGGTCGTCCGCGTCGAAGAGGATAAGGTCTGGTACGAGACGTTCCGCGCCGACCGGCCCGGGGTGTGGCTGCCCGCGCATGCCGAAGACGCGCCGCCCGCCCTTGCCACGTTCGCAGATGAGATCGTGCGCGAAATTCCTTGTGTCGATCACGCGCGCGTCGGCACCGGCGGCTGACCCGGCGGCTCACGTCCCGTGTGAAAGTTTGCCGCACGCCTGTAAAGAAGTGATTCGCTCCGCACTTGTGGCACAATCCTCGCTTCAGCTCTGACGTAGTCGCGTAGTCCTGATTCTAAAGCGGGAGGTGCGCATGACGTTGCGAGCAATCGCCTTTGCTCTGGCGTACCTCGTATTGCCGGCAGCCGCTCACGATTTCTGGCTCGATCACTCACGAGTCGATCCGCGCACAAAACTCTATTGCTGCGGCGAGAATGACTGCCACCTGTTGCCGGTCACGCAGGCACACGCCACGAAAACCGGTTATCTCTTAGACGATACAAGCGAGACGATCGGCTGGGACCGCGTGCAGCCTTCGCCCGACGGCGGCATCTGGGCCTGCCGCTGGGGCGGCGAGACGAAGTGCTTCTTCGCGCCGATTCCGGGGGCGTGAGCAGAGGTCGCATGTCATTCCCGGCGTGCGAAGCACGACCGGGAATCCAGGAGCAGCTGCACCATTGTCCGGATTCCCGCGTTCGCGGGAATGACATTGTGCCTATCCCTCAATCTCTTCCAGCGCGCGCATATGCAAGTCGGCGCTCTCCCGCGAGAAACAGCAGAAGATGACGCGCTGCATCGGCAAGGTCGCGAGCGCATCATGCACCGTTTTGACCACGAGCGGCGCCGCACGCGCCGGCGGAAAACCATAGATGCCCGTCGAAATCGCCGGAAAGGCGATCGACTTGAGTCCATGTTCCGCCCCGATCGCGAGAGAGCGGCGATAGCAAGACGCCAGCTTCGCGTCCTCTTGGCGATGGCCGCCGCTCCAGCGCGGGCCGACGGCGTGAATGACGTAGCGCGCCGAGAGCTTATAGCCGCGCGTGATCTTGGCATCGCCGGTTTCGCAGCCGCCGAGGGTCTCGCATTCACGCAAGAGCTCTTTTCCCGCGGCGCGATGGATTGCGCCATCGACACCGCCGCCGCCGAGCAGGCTTTTGTTGGCAGCATTGACGATCGCGTCGACGTCGAGCTGCGTTATATCGCCGAGCGCGACTTCGATGTCCGTGTCACGCAATCTGCGGGAAAAAACAATTTCGGGGGTCATGTCGCGCTCAGATCAGTTGCTCCTTTAAATCGAGCGTGGCGCGCGAGCCGAGCGCATCGAAATTCTCCTTCAGGAAATCGGAGCCGGCGTCCCGCCCAATGGCAAACAGCTCGCGAAAAAAATCATAGTCCGCGTCCATCCTGCTGCGGGCGCCGAATTTCATCAGCTTTTCGCTGGCAACGAGGTGCATGCGGATTTGCTTGTAGCGCGTGCCGTCGAGCCGGCCGACCTCGATCAGGCGTGCGACGAAGTCGATGGCTCGGAATTCCTGCAGAAGCGGCGCGTTGAAGGTGATCTCGTCGAGCCGGCTCAAGATGTCGCGCACGTTGCGAGGCGTCTCGCGCCGCTCGATCGGATTGATCTGAACCAGGATCACATCCTCGCAATCGGTTTCAGTGAAGAAGGGAAACAGCACCGGATTGCCCATATAGCCGCCGTCCCAATACGGAACGCCGTCGATCTCAACCGCCTTGAAAACGGTGGGCAAACAGGCCGACGCCATCAGCATATCGATCGTCAGCTCGGGACGGCGAAAGATGCGCACTTTTCCTGTGTAGACGTTGGTGGCGCCGATGAAGAGCTTCGGCCCGTAGCTCTCGCGCACCGCCTTGAAATCGATTTCGCGTCCGACCACGTCGCGCAGCTGATTGATGTCGAGCGGATTGAGATCGTAGGGCGAGAACTTGTCGGCAAGCGCCTCGGCCCAGCTATCGCGCACCTTAAACGGATCCCAAAACCCGAGGGCGAGGCCGACCGCTTTGCGTTGATCGTCGCTAAGATCGCCGTCAACACTCGCGCCTTTCCAGAAACGCTCGAGCTGGCTGCGCGCGCCTTCGACGCCGCCCTCGCGCAGGCCGTCGGCGAAGGCGACCGCGTTCATCGCGCCGGCGCTCGTGCCGCTGATCGCCACGACATCGAGCCGGCCATCTTCGAGGAAGGCGTCAAGCACCCCCCAGGTGAAGGCGCCGTGCGCGCCGCCGCCTTGCAGCGCGAGATTGACGCGCTTGCGCTGCGGCGCCTCACTCATCGGACGAGCCGCGGCTTCAAGCCGCCGTCCAGCCGCCATCGACGGAAATGTTGGCGCCGGTGATCTGCGAGGCCGCGTCCGAGCAAAGAAAAACCGCGATCGCCGCCACCTGCTCAACCGTGACGAACTGCTTGGTCGGCTGAGCCGCGAGCAGCACATCGTTGATGACCTGCTCTTTCGTCATATGCCGCGCCGCCATGGTGTCGGGAATTTGTTTCTCGACCAGCGGCGTCCAGACGTAGCCCGGCGAAATGCAATTGGCCGTGACGCCGAAGGTCGCGAGTTCGAGCGCTACCGTTTTCGTCAGACCGACAATGCCGTGCTTCGCGCTGACGTAAGCCGACTTGAAGGGCGAGGCGACGAGCGAATGCGCCGAGGCGGTGTTGATGATGCGCCCCCACTTGCGCGCTTTCATGCCGGGTACCGCCGCCCGGATCGTGTGGAACGCCGAGGACAGATTGATCGCGATGATCGCGTCCCACTTCTCCGGCGGAAAATCCTCTATCGGCGAGACGTATTGGATGCCGGCATTGTTGACGAGCACGTCAATGGCGCCGAGCCGCTGCTCCGCGCTTTTGACCATGCGGACGATATCGTCGGGCTTGGTCATGTCGGCCGCGTCGTAAAGCGCGGTCACCTTGAAGTCGGATTCGATGCCGCTGCGGGCCTTCTCGATCTCCCCGGCATCGCCGAAGCCGTTGAGCACGACATTGGCGCCCTCCTTCGCCAGCGCCCGCGCCATGGCAAGGCCGATACCGCTCGTCGAGCCGGTGACGAGGGCGCTACGCTTGGCAAGGGTCATGGTGCGGCTCCGGTGTGCATCGATCTAACATCGCAGCGGCGACAGCCGCCAGACAACTACTCTAATAGCGGCGCAATTCTCGCCAGCACCTCGCTCACGATTGCATCTGGCGCTCGCTCGATTTTCTTCCCGCCACGCGCGGCGAGATCGAGCACGCGTGGTTGGTCGCAGCGCACGACACCTGTCGTTTGCATCCCTGTCCCTGTGAGCGACACTGCAAATCCGGCGCTCCGGGCAAAGTTGCCGCCTGTTGTGATGGGAACGATGATCGGCAAGCGGGTCAGCCGGTTAAATGCCGTTGGGGAAACGACCAGGACAGGTCGCCTGCCCTGCTGTTCACGCCCATGCGTCGGATCAAGAGAGACCAGGTAGACATCGCCGCGTTCCATCAGATCAATTCGCCCCCCACAGGGGGCGAACTCGTCCATTGCCGATCTTCCTCACTCGGCTCAACGGAAGAATCACATTGCGCGAGCAGTTCATCGAGCGTGTACCGCGGTCGGGCACGCGGCTCGACTACAAGCCGCCCGTGATCCACCGAGACGTCAACAGTCGCGCCAGCCCGCAATTGCAGCAGGTCGAGAAGAGCCGGCGGAATCGCCATCATGATTGACCCGCCGACCTTTCGAAGACTGGTGGTATGCATCGGAGCCTCCTCAGGCTTGATTATACAAAAATATAATCCCGGCCTCTTTTGAGCAATGAGTTTCCCAACTGAGTCCCTATATTGATCGTGACCTGCGATATCGCCGATCTCCATGAACCCTGCTCCAGTCAGCAAACCACATCATGCCGACCCCGAGTCGGCCAAGCTAACCCCGGGGCGCCGGCGGGCGCTCGATATCCTCGAAGCCGCCGGCAAGCCGCTCGGCGCCTACGACATGATGGAGCTGCTCGGCAGGGACGGGCGCCGCCCGGCGCCGATCTCGGTCTACCGGGCGCTCGATTTCCTGGTCGAGCACGGCTACGTGCACCGCCTCGCCTCCCGCAACGCGTTCCTCGCCTGCACCCACCGCCACGTCGCCCACGACCCGGTCGCGTTCCTGATCTGCGACGCTTGCGGGCGGGTCGACGAGGCGACGTCGCCCAAGCTCGCGGTGAGCCTCGGCGAAGTCGCGGAAAAGTCCGGCTTCACCCCGCGCGCCGAGGTGATCGAGATCGCCGGGCGCTGTTCACAATGCCGGGAGGTCGCGGCTTGACGCCCGGCGCCCCAACCCGCAACAAGCACCGGACATGACTACCATCGCTTTCCCCGCCCCTGCCCCGGCTCCCGCAACCTGCCTCCCGGAGGCGCGCACCGCCGCGCCCGAGCCGCGCCGCAAGACCTTGCCGGTCATCGTCGGCAAAGGCGCAGGCGCAATCCAGGTCGGCGGCGGCGCGCCGATCGTCGTCCAGTCGATGACCAACACCGACACCGCCGACATCGACGGCACCGTCCGCCAGGTCGCGGCGCTCGCCCAGGCCGGCTCCGAGCTCGTCCGCATCACGGTCGACCGCGACGAGGCGGCCGCCGCCGTCCCGCATATCCGCGACCGGCTCGCCCGCATCGGCGTCCACGTGCCGCTCGTCGGCGACTTCCACTATATCGGCCACAAGCTCCTCGCCGCGCACCCCGCCTGCGCCGAGGCGCTCGACAAGTACCGCATCAACCCGGGCAATGTCGGCTTCAAGGAGAAGAAGGACCGCCAGTTCGGCGCCATCGTCGAGAAGGCGATCGAGTACGGCAAGACCGTCCGCATCGGCGCCAATTGGGGCTCGCTCGACCAGGAGCTGCTCACCGGCCTCATGGACGAGAACGCCCGCTCGCCCGCCCCGATCGAGGCGCGCGCCGTCACCCGCGAGGCGCTGGTGCGCTCGGCCATCTACTCCGCCGAGCGGGCCGAGGAGATCGGCCTGCCACGCGACCGCATCATCCTCTCGGCCAAGGTCTCGGCCGTGCAGGACCTCATCGCCTGCTACCAGATGCTGGCCTCGCGCACGAACCACGCGCTGCATCTCGGCCTGACCGAAGCCGGCATGGGCTCGAAGGGCATCGTCGCATCTTCCGCCGCGCTCGGCATCCTGTTGCAGGACGGGATCGGCGACACGATCCGGGTGTCGCTGACGCCCGAGCCCGGCGGGGACCGCACGATCGAGGTGAAGGTCGCGCAGGAGATCCTGCAGACGATGGGCTTTCGCACCTTCGTGCCGCTCGTTGCCGCCTGCCCCGGCTGCGGCCGCACCACCTCGACCGTCTTCCAGGAGCTCGCGCGCGACATCCAGTCCCACATCCGCGACAGCATGCCGGTGTGGAAGACGCGATATCCCGGCGTCGAGACGCTGAACGTCGCCGTCATGGGCTGCATCGTCAACGGCCCCGGCGAGTCGAAGCACGCCGACATCGGCATTTCGCTGCCCGGCACCGGCGAGACGCCGACGGCGCCGGTCTTCATCGACGGCAAGAAGGCGATGACCTTGCGCGGCGAAGGCATCGCCGGCGAGTTCAAGCAGATCGTCGAGGATTATGTGGTGCGCCGGTTTGGTGGGGCGCAGTCCGCGGCGGAGTAGCGCCGGACCGCGCGAGAGGCGCAGCGCGCATCGGTGACTGGGACGCCAGGGATCAAGGATGCGTGTTCAAGTCTACTACAACCGCACACGGCGCGTCTGGAGCATAAGGAAATCCGGCAAGGTGATGCGGCACGCCTCCGAGCTTGCCTTAACTGACTGCCGTATGACCGTTTCCGAGAAAGCTCGCCTGAAGACCGTTGCAACGCGGCGCCGCAGCGTACATGCGTGGATTTCTGGCGAGCTTTTGGATGTTATCCCGCAACACCCCTCCCTCGTGGAGATCAGCTATAGTCCGTTCAACTCCGGATGCTTCTTCGTTCGCACAGGGTCAATCCCCGTCCATGCATCGCCGCTCGTAATATTCACGGCGTCAGGAAAGTGCCACGCTCACATATCACTGAACCGCAACTGATCTGGTCCCGGGGAAGAGTTCTTGCGCCCTCTCCGCAGGTTACGCGCACGCATATGAGCCATCTGATTTGGAAGAGCAAATCGGTCACGCATCTTTGCCAACTCGGATTTTGCCGTTCGCCGCCTACTCTGATTCTGTAGCCCGCAATCAACCCATCCAACTTGTTGCAGAACCTGCTTCACCGTGGGTGTGAGTTGCTCGTTGTCGGCTAGCGCTTGAACCTGATCCCTGTTGAAGTGGCCTATCTCCAGAAGATCAGAGCCGGCCTTGGGCTGCCCTCCAATGACTTCCGCGCAGACGTAGATCACTATGCGATGTTCTTTCGGCGGCAGGACAATCTCCGCCACATAAATGACGCCGGAGGCGCGAATTTCGAGGCCCGTTTCTTCTCTAAATTCGCGAGCCGCAGTTTCGGCAAAAGTCTCGAAAGGGTGTATTCCACCTCCAGGTATGACCCACTTTCCATACATCGGTTCCTTGCCGCGCCGGCCGAGCACAATGCGCCCGTTCCCAATCGCGACCACCGCGCATCCAACCCGGATGTGTTGCATCAAACGATCCCACCCGGCCGGCAGAGGATTGACAACGTCCATACTGGCATCACGATGGCGTTTGGAGCGAGCCGTTCCCCTCGCGATTCGTGTTGATAACCGAGACTGTAGAGGCCAAGAGGCGGAAACATGTCAGTGGATAACTGCGAGATTTGCGCTCTCCACGCCGGCCCTGGAATGAGGCCCGTTCTGTATGTGGACGATCTCTTTTTCATCGTTCCTAGTCTCGGACCACTCCATCCTCACCATTTGCTGATATGCTCCCGGCAGCATCGAACCGGGCTGCATCAAATGACCGATTCTGAGCTGCTAGGCCTGGGGATAATCTGTGAGTCTCTGGGACGAGTTTTCTCTAGAATCCACAGCCAAACCTTTCTGATGTTCGAAAACGGCACGAGCGAAAGCGGCAAAGGAGGCTGTTCGATAAGCCATTACCATATGCACGTGGTCCCAATGGCGCGACATTTCGAATCAGCCCGCGATCCTGTTGCTTTCCGCGCACTCCCGGTGCAAAGCCTTACTGAAGCCAGGACAATGGCGCTCAAATATGGTGATTACATTTATCTGAAACGGCCGGGCAGAACCGGTACAATTGCCTCCCGTGCCGGTCTCCCCTCACAATACATGCGCAAGATTGTTGCCGAATTGAACGATGTCGGTGAGTGGGATTGGAGGAAGTCGCCAGCTCCTTCAGATTGGCGCGAGGAACGCGAGTTCTTGTATCCCTTATCAGAAGCTCTGCGGCAAGAAGTGCAACTTCATGGAAACCATAACATGGTTGCCGCTTGATCCTCCAGCTGCAGCCTCGCTGCTCCGGAAGTTCGAGGGTTACAGCAAGATACAGGGGATGTTACGTTCTCGGGCGCTGGGATTTCCTACTCAGCGAGGGTTTATAGTCGATCCATCAACCGCATCAGAGGAAGAAGTTTTACGTGCCGCCGCCCAACTCCATCCGTCACGATACCTAGTTAGGCACGACCGAGCCCCCGAAATAGGGTCTTACCCGCAGGGTGGGTACATTGTCGGGAAAAGCGATCTCGTTGAGGAATTGGCGTGGTACCGCGGGCAAGGACGCTTGCTTATTCTTCTCAGGCCGGCTGATCCTTTGGACAACCTCTATTCGGCAGCAGTGCTACTTACCTCGAGCAAAAGCTTTCAGCTTGACGTTGTTGGCTCTGGCTTTGACGCGAGCGACCTGAATCGGGGGTTTATCTCTCCGTCTGAGAGCCACGGGTACAGCCTACCCCCCGAGACGCCCCCAAGAAAACGAAGCTCCGCGTTTATCGACGACGACACATATGCGGAATTCAAATCACTTAGACTTCGAAAAATCGCGTTGAAGCATGTACTCCGCCGCCGCATCTTCAAGACCGACGACATTTCCACAACAGAGGCTACTTCGTTGGTGGCTTCTGACGAAATCGCGTCGAAGCCTCAGGTTCGTCACCTTCTCTCCGAGGAGCCTTATACCCGAAGCCCAGAGAGCTTTTTGGCGCAAATTGCCGGATACGCGTTAAAGGCAGCTTCACTCTTAGATCTGCCTCGCCTGGGGGAAAGCCTTTTGGCGTTCTCTGTATCCCAGATTGATAACGGTGAACACACCGTCATATGGGATATCGTCTTACCTCGTCGCAAGTATGGATTGCTCTGATTGGTGCTGCGCCCATGTCACCACGATCTACTCAGCTGTTGATCTCGGCCACTGCTGGCCTACTCGCCTTTCTACTACCTCTTTGGGTTCTCGTCCTAGTCGCACAAATCAAAGAGCCGATTCCAGTATTCATCGTGGCTGGCTTAGCGGTGCTCTCAACAATCCTATTCCCGCGATGGCTAGGTAAGCGACTTGACGCAATTTGGTTGGGCGAGTCGCACACCCCGATCGGCGGGATTTTGCTTAATCTAGGAGAGAGGAGCGCAGGCTGGACAGCAGTTGCTGGCGCCGTAGGATTCGTGGCCAGCATCATATGGTATCCTCTCGCGACGCAAGAGGATAATACTGTCCTTCCCATCCAGCCGGTGACAACCCTTATCCTGGTGGGTCTGTGGTTGACTTTTGTCCTTGTCTCATTGGCTAAACTTCTCAGCACGCAGCGAGACGATCCGGCCGCGCTTGCTCGTTTTTGCCGCAACGCTGTCATCGGCGCTATCGTACTGTCCGTTATCTTCGTTCTTCCCTTTGACAGATTCGCTTCATTATTCTGGCGTGCATGGGACATTGAAATTTTGGGTAAGACTGTTGCGCGAACAACCAGGCTGAGCGTGCAAGTTGCCCCAGAAATAGTATGGCTTCAGTCAACTGCCATTCCTTCCATTTTCGCTATCGGCTTCGGTTTTCTAACCGCATATATATCATCACTCGTTTGGTACGAGTTTTATACAGCCGTAGCCGGCGCCGGACTCAAGATAGTAAATGCATCGCGTCGTGGACGCGATCCATCTCGAAATGAGAGATGGTTTGAACCGCTCGAGAGAGCCAAAGCTAGAATATTGTTTGCCGGAGCGACCCTCGGTGGTTGGTTTCTACCCTGGGAGCGATTAAGGGCAGCACTACACCAAGCACTTGAACGACCATCGGTGAAAAGCATTGTTCTGATCTTACCGCTGCCCGGTAGCGCTTTCTTTTGGCAAAGACGAGGCGCTGAGATCGGCGGCAAATCTTTTGAGGGATCGGATCCGATCGGACGGCTGTCCAACACGATAGAGATGCTTTACGTCATTCTCCCCGACAGTGACGACTTGAGCCCCCGAGACTTTCTTGCACAGCACGAGATGGATTATGATCCTGGCGATTTACGTAGATTCGAGGAGCAATTCCGATCTTCCCTAGCGGGAAAGGTGGCCTTGGAACTAAATACAGCCCTTTCTGATTCAATCAAACGCAATGTGTCGGTTTCGGCCAACAACACTAGCCTGCAGCAGGCTGGGAAAACAGGAAAGCTGCGGGTAGTGTTTACAAGGGACTCCTTGATGGGCCTCAACGTAATAGACGACGAGATTAGCTACTCACCTTATTTACCGGGACTCGAAGACAAGGACTGTCCTGAATTTGTGGTTGGCAGGCAGACGTTACTCGGCAGCTCGTTGGAAAAATCAGCGGCTGCCCTGGAGGAAAACGGCATATCTGTCACATCCAAATCTGCTATGATTGCGCTCGCATTTCTACTAAAGCGGGAATGCTCGCGACGGCATGTAGATGTTTTATCTATGAGCAACGTCCCGCGGTGGCTCGCCTCTTGACGCTGCGGTGAGCGTGGCGGCTCCTCAGGATCAGGGGAGCTATCTTCCCACTTGCGTTGCTCCGGTGCGGGCTCGCCTTCGGGCGACGGCAAAACCTTCACCGAATTGAAATCCCAGCTCTCGTCCTTCAACGGATAGGTTGCGGTGCCTTCCGAGAGCGTCGAGCGCGACCATGCGCATGCCCTCGGCGCCCTAACCCGCGCGATGCAGCGCGCAGAGCTTGTTGCCGTCGGGATCGCGGAGATAGGCGAGGTAGAGATCGCCGAAGCCGCCCTTGCGTATGCCGGGCGGCTCCTCGATCGCGGTGCCGCCGTTCGCCGTGCCCGCTTTATGCCACGCATTGGCGTGCTCGGGGCTGTCCACGGTGAACCCTATCGTGCCGCCGTTGGCGTGCACGGCAGGCTTTCCGTCGATCGGCGGCGTCACCATGAATATCCCGCCTTTATGGGCGTAGATCAGACGGCCCTTGTCGTCCTGCCGGCCGGGCTTGCCTCCGATCGCGGCAAACAGGGCATCGTAGAATTCCTTCGACCGTTGAACGTCGTTGCTGCCGATCATGACGTGACTGAACATTGCTGGGACTCCCTTCCCGTTTCTTGCCGCTTCCGACGGCTTTATCCCGTCGCCGCCTAAGCGGGAAGAGAGCGGGGAGGAACGGCGGCCATGACGCGGCGTCATGGCCGGGCTTGGCCCGGCCATCCACGAAAACGATGGTTCCGCTGTGCATTTGCTTGTCGTGGATGCCCGGCCCAAGGCCGGGCATGACGCGCCTACTTGCCCCGCTTGCGCGGCTCCGGCGCGGGCTCGCCTTCGGGCGAGGGCACGACCTTCACCGAGTTCAAATCCCAGCTCTTGTCCTTCAGCGGATCGATCGGCGTGCCTTCCGAGGCGTCGAGCGCGACCGCGCGGCCCGTCGGCAACATGGCTGCATGCTTCGTCGGGAATTTCGGCGCCCCCGCCCCCGTGTCGCGCGGCAGCGCGTCGGAGCCGGCGGGCAGCCCGAGCTGTGCGGCCCGCGCACGCTGCTCGGCGCGGCGCTCGGCCGAGACCGGCACGATCGCGGGATCGACGAGCTCACTGCCGACGTCCGTCATCGGCCCATCCAAAATGTCGTTGCCGGCGTTGACGCCGCGGATCTTGATGCCGCGCTCGTCGAGGCCGGGCGACATCGTCGCGTAGGCGAGCGGCGGCGCCGATACCATCGACGGCGCCTTCTGCGCCTCACTGGGCGGCTTCACCTGCGCGGTCACGGCCGCAAGCGCCGCCTGCCCCTCTTCGGGATGGACGAGCGAGGCGGCAAGCGCATTGGCGAGATTCATCGCCGCGGCTTCCTGCAATGCGCCGAGCAGCTTCTCCGGCGCGATCAGCCGCGGCAGCGTCGCCGGCGCATAATCGAGCCGCGCCTCGTTGACGATCGCCGGGGCCGAACCGAAGGGCAGCAGCGCGCCGAACGTGTTGAGGTTGTCCCCGAGCGCGCCGCGCTGGCCGGGTTTCGGCGCCGGCTGCTGGCCGACCGGTGTCGGCTGCGGCCGGCCACCCGGCGTAGTACCTGGCGTGCCGGGCTGGTCGGGCGCGAGAGGCGCGGCGCGGTCGACCTCGGCGGCGGCCTTGTCCTTCTCGATCTGGCGCCAGCGCGCGACGTTGGCGGAATGCTGGGCGAGCGTCTCGGCGAAGACATGGCCGCCGGTGCCGTCGGCGACGAAGTAGAGGTCGCTCGTGCGCGAGGGGTTCGCCACCGCCTCGAGCGCGGCGCGGCCGGGATTGGCGATCGGGCCCGGCGGCAGGCCGTCGATCGTGTAGGTGTTGTAGGGCGTCGGCTTGTCGACCTCGGAGCGCAGGATGCCGCGCCCGAGCGTGCCCTTGCCGCCGACGAGGCCGTAGACGATCGTCGGGTCCGATTGCAGGCGCATGCGCTTGTGCAGGCGGTTGACGAAGACGCTGGCGACATGCGGGCGCTCGTCGGCCTTGCCGGTCTCCTTCTCGACGATCGAGGCGAGGGTGACGAGCTCGAAGGGGGTGCGGAACGGCAGGTCGGGCGTGCGGCGCACCCAGATCTGCTCGAGGAGGCGCTTCTGGTCGTCCTGCATCTTGCGGATCAAGTCGGAGCGCGACCAGCCGCGCGCCACCTTGTAGGTCTCGGGTAAGAGCGTGCCCTCCTTCGGCGGCTCGCGGACATCGCCGGCGAGCACGTCGGAGTCCTTGAGGCGCTGCACGATCTGCTCGCTGGTGAGGCCCTCGGGAATAGTAATAGCGTGCAGAATTTGGCGGCCGTTGACGACGACGTCGATCACGTCGCGCAGGCTCGCATGCTGGTGGAAGAGATACTCACCGGCCTTCAGCTTGGAGCGGTTGCCCTCGATGACAAGCGCCGCGTTCATCATGAGCGGGCTGTCGATCACCCCTTCGCGCTCGAGCTGCGCGATGATCTCGGGGACGTCGGTGCCGGGCGCGATGAACAGCACCTTGTCGGTAGTCAGCGGGCCCGGTTCGCGGATGCGCTGCAGGCCGGCGACGAGCACGAGCACGCCGGCAACGCAGGCAACGAGCAGGAACGAGAGGAAGCCGCTGACGGCGGCAAGCGTGCCCTGACGTCGGCGGCGCCGCGGCGGGGGCGGCGGGGCCGGTTCCGGCTGAAGGGCTTCGTTTGGGCTCTGCAGCCCACGCCGTGGTAACAACGTTCGCTCCCGAGCGGCTGGCTCGATTGCCGCCGCTGCTTACGGCCGCGTCCGCGCAGCCGCCGTTCCGGGCGGTTGTAGCCGTGTTGCCACCCTAGCCTTGAATGTGGCGAATTGCGGGATGCGGGCCGGGCGGCGCGCCTCAGTGGACGCGGCGGAGCACCAAGGATGCGTTGGTGCCGCCGAAGCCGAACGAGTTCGACAGGACAGTGTCGATCTGCCGCTTCTTGGCGACGTGCGGCACGAGGTCGATATTCGTCTGGACGGAGGGGTTGTCGAGGTTCAGCGTCGGCGGCGCGATGCCGTCGCGGATGGCGAGGACGCAGTAGATCGCCTCGACCGCGCCGGCGGCGCCCAGAAGATGCCCGATTGCGGACTTCGTCGACGACATGGAGAGCTTGCCGGCGGCGTTGCCGACAAGGCGCTGGACGGCGTTGAGCTCGATCTCGTCGCCCATCGGCGTCGAGGTGCCGTGCGCGTTGATGTAGTCGATGTCGGAGACGGAGATGCCGGCTTTTCTGACCGCCATCTGCATGCAGCGATACGCCCCGTCGCCATCCTCCGCCGGTGCGGTAATGTGATAGGCGTCGCTCGAGAGCCCGTAACCGATCACCTCCGCGTAGATTTTCCCGCCACGCGCCATGGCGTGATCGTAGTCTTCGAGCACGACGCAGCCGGCGCCCTCGCCCATGACGAATCCGTCGCGGTCCCTGTCGTAGGGGCGGGAGCCCTTGCTTGGCTCGTCGTTGAACGAGGTCGAGAGCGCTTTACACGCGGCGAAGCCGGCGAACCCGATGCGGCACACGGCTGATTCCGCGCCGCCGGCGACCATGACATTGGCATCGCCGAGCCCGATCATCCGCGCTGCATCGCCGATTGCATGCGCGCCCGTCGAGCACGCCGTGACAACCGCATGATTAGGCCCGCGCAGCTTGTGCTGGATCGAAACGTATCCCGAGGCGAGATTGATCAGCCGCCCGGGGATGAAGAATGGTGAAACCCGCCGCGGGCCCTTCTCTTTGAGCGTCAGCGAGGTCTCGTAGATGCCGTTCAATCCGCCGATTCCGGAGCCGATCAGAACGCCGGTGGCGATCTGGTCCTCATCGCTCTCCGGATGCCAATCGGCATCATCGAGTGCCTGCGTTGCCGCCGCGACGGCGTAAAGGATAAAATCATCTACCTTGCGCTGCTCTTTCGGCTCCATCCAGGCGTCGGGCGCGAATGTGCCGTGCGAGCCATCGCCGCGCGGAACCATCCCGGCGATTTTGCACGGCAAATCCGACACGTCGAAACTTTCGACGCGTCCAAAACCGTTCTCCCCCGCGATAAGCCGGCGCCAATTAGTATCGACGCCGCTGCCAAGCGGCGACACCATGCCGAGGCCGGTGATGACAACTCTTCGCATTAAGACGGCTCGAAATGCCCGCGATTGCGCGCGAGCTTCATGCAGCTGTAGCCTTTTCCAGGAACTTCACCGCATCGCCAACGGTCACAATCGTCTCGGCCGAATCGTCCGGGATTTCGACACCGAATTCTTCCTCGAACGCCATGACGAGTTCGACCGTGTCGAGCGAATCCGCACCAAGATCATCAATAAAGTTGGCGTTCTCGGTCACCTTATCGGCTTCGACGCCAAGGTGCTCGACCACGATCTTCTTCACGCGCTCGGCAACATCGCTCATTTGTTCATACCCTCGTTCGATGGAGATTTCTGGAAACCGGGCCCCTGAGCCTCGCCCGACGAATCCTGCACGAACAATCGAGCGGTACGTCTCGGCAACTTCCGGGCCGGTTGGTAACACATCTGCGTCATGATTGCGAGAGGCGAACATCGGCTTCGTTGAAGCTGCGGCAAAGCCTCGCAAGTCGTTCAGATCATTGCCATCCCGCCGTTCACGTGGATCGTCTGACCGGTGACATAAGCCGCCTCGGCACTGGCTAGAAACACCACCGCTGCGGCGACATCTTCGCCGCTGCCGAGCCGGCCAGCGGGCACGTTTGCAAGAATAGTCCCACGTTGTCTGTCGTTCAGCGCGTCGGTCATCGGGCTCGCAATAAAGCCTGGCGCGACGCAGTTCACCGTCACCGTGCGCGATGCCACTTCCGCGGCGAGAGACTTCGTCATGCCGATCATGCCCGCCTTTGCTGCGGTATAGTTCGCCTGCCCGGGATTGCCAGTCACACCGACGATGGAGGTGATGTTGATGATGCGGCCGTAGCGCCGCCGCATCATCCCCTTCACCGCGGCGCGGCAGAGGCGGAAGGCGGCGGTGAGATTCACCTCGATCACCTCCTCCCAATCCTCATCCTTCATCCGCAGAAACAAGCCGTCGCGGGTGATGCCCGCATTGTTGACGAGAATGTCGAGGGCGCCCAGCGCGGCTTCCGCGGCGGGCACCAGCGCCTCGACCGCGTCCTTGTCGGACAGATTGCACGGCAGCACATGGGCGCGCTCGCCGAGCTCGCCGGCACGCTCCTCGAGGACCTCGCGGCGCGTTCCCGAGAGCCCGACGACCGCACCCTGGCGATGCAGCACCGTCGCGATCTCGCGGCCAATGCCGCCGCTCGCACCGGTGACGAGCGCCTTCTTTCCCGCGAGGTCAAACATCCAATCGGTTTCCGTGAGTCAGGCGGCACGCGCCGTATAGGCGGCGATATCGGCGGGCGTGCCGATCGCGATTCCCGCCGCCCCTTCGGCTATGCGTTTCAACAATCCCGTCAACACCTTACCCGCGCCAACTTCAAGAAAACGATTAACCCCGGCGCCGGCCATGAAGGCCACCGATTCGCGCCAGCGAACTGTGCCGGTGACCTGCGCGACCAGCGCGCGGCGAATGCCGTCAGGATCGCTCACCGGACGCGCCGTGACATTCGCGACCACCGGAATTTTGGGCGCGTCAATCGCCACGTTCGCCAGCGCCTCTTCCATCGCTTCCGCCGCAGGCTGCATCAGCGCGCAGTGGAACGGCGCCGACACGGAGAGGAGCATGGCGCGGCGCGCGCCTTTGCCTTTGGCGATTTCGATTGCCTGATCGACGGCTTTCTTAGTGCCTGACGCGACCACCTGGCCGCCGCCGTTATCGTTGGCGATCTCGCAGATTTCGTTCTTGCCGCTCGCGGCAGTCGCCTCCTCAGCGACCGAACATCCCGTTTCGTAATCGAGGCCGAGCAGCGCCGCCATCGCGCCCATGCCGACCGGCACAGCCTTCTGCATTGCCTCGCCCCGGAGGCGGAGCAGCCGGGCAGTGTCAGCGACCGTGAACGCGCCCGTCGCAGCCAAAGCCGAATATTCGCCGAGCGAATGGCCGGCGGCGAAAGCTGCGTCGCGCCGAAGGTCGAGGCCGGCCTCCGATTCGAGCACGCGCAGGGCCGCTAGACTGACCGCCATCAATGCCGGCTGCGCGTTGGCGGTGAGGGTAAGGGCGGATTCGGGTCCCTCGAACATCAGTTGCGAGAGCCTCTGGCCGAGCGCCGCGTCGACCGCGTCAAAGACAGCGCGCGCCGCCGCAAAATCCGCGGCGAGCGCCTTGCCCATGCCGACTGCCTGCGAACCCTGACCCGGAAAGACAAGAGCCATGCTCATGTCGTGCGTCTCCCCCGTTTGCGTTTGGCAGTGCATCGGCTTGGGCCCCTCGTCAAGCGTAGGCAGCCCTCCATCGCGACGGAACCCGAGACCCTAGCTCAAGTTTCTGTGCGCATCAGTCTATGGCTCCAAGGAGAAAATCATGCGGAAACATCTATTCGGCGGCACGGCAGTTCTTGCGCTGCTGGCCGGCATCTCGCTGGCGGTCGCGCAAGGCGCAGGCGGCGGTGGCGCAGGCGGCGGTGGCGCTGGCGGCGGTGGCGCGGGCGGCGCGGGTGGTGGCGGCGGCGCAGGAATGGGCGGCTCGCCCGGCGGAGCGCCCAGCGGCGGC
>JAXDNJ010000073.1:0-3534 GCA_034669505.1 Methylobacteriaceae bacterium | reverse complement strand
CCGGCCCCGCCTTCGCGCAGGACTTCGAGCACGGGAAACAACACATCGAGCATGGTCTTTTGCCCGACGTCGGACTTTCCCCGCGCCTTGACCGCCTCGATCGCCCCGGCAAAAGCTTCCGTGACCTGCGCGCAACTCACCTGATCCGACAGTGACTTGCCAAGCGACAAGAACAAGGTCCCGTAAAGCGGGCCGGACGCGCCGCCGACTTTCATGACGAGGGTCGTACCCACCCCCTTCAGCGACTCGCCGAAATTCCTGGCGGAGAGTTCATCGACCGCGGCCAGCACGGCTTCGAAGCCGCGGCGCATGTTGGCGCCGTGGTCGCCGTCGCCGATGGCGCGGTCGAGATCGGTGAGTTCATCGGCGCTGGCAATGACGCGCTGCGCCACGGCTTCGAACAGAAGCTTGCGGGCCTGACGGTCGATCATCATGGATCCCCCCGCGCTTCCTCGGCACAGATGCGGTTGCCGGCCTGGTCGAAATAGAGCGGGTCGGTGAACTCTAGCGAAACCTCGTCACCTGCCTTGAGCGGCTGCGCGGGGTCCGCCAAGGTCACCAGCGAATGGTCGGCGAGCTTGATATGCACGTGGTTCTGATCGCCGAGGTGCTCGACCCAATGCACCCGCGCAAGCGGTCCCGAGCGAGCCTGCGAAGAGATTCGGATATGTTCGGTACGCAGGCCCACGGTCCGCGCCTGTGGCGGCAACGCGCTGCTGCCGAGAAGCTCCGATGGAATGAGGTTGATGGCGGGGGTGCCGAGCCGGCTCGCCACATAGGCGCTGTTGGGCCGCTCGTAAATCTCCCGTGGGGTGCCAAGTTGAATGAGCACGCCGTCGTTCATCACGCCGATCCGATCCGCCATCGTCATGGCCTCGATCTGATCGTGCGTCACATAGAGGATCGTCGTACCCAGCTCGCGCTGGATGCGCTTGAGTTCAAGGCGCAGTTCCGCACGCAGCTTGGCGTCCAGCGAGGACAGCGGCTCGTCCATCAGATAGACCGCGGGATCGCGGACCAGTGCGCGGCCGATCGCGACCCGCTGCATTTCGCCGCCGGATAAAGCGGTGGCGCGATTGCCGAGCTTGTGCTCGATATGAAGCAGTTCCGCCACCTGCAGCACCTTGCGGCGAACTGCATCCTCATTGACGCGCCGCGCGGGAGACCGCAGTGGAAACGCCAGATTGTCGTAGACCGTCAGATGCGGATACAGCGAGTATTGTTGAAACACGAAAGCGACGTCGCGCTGCGCCGGCACTTCGTCTGTAACGACGCGCCCCTGAATGATCACGTTGCCTTGATCGGGTCGCTCCAGCCCCGCGATCAGGCGCAGCGTCGTGGTCTTTCCCGCACCCGTCGGGCCAAGCAGCACGACAAATTCGCCGTCCGCGATGGAGAGCGAAAGACCGCGGACCGCCTCAACGGGCCCAAAGCTCTTGCTGACATCGACCAACGAGACCTCAGCCACGGCATCCTCCCCTGTACAGCGCCGACGGCAGGGCCTGGCCGCTCACCACATCGAACAGAGACAGCCGGTCCGGCTGCAACTCGATACCCACGGATTCGCCGACCTGGACTGATTTGGCCGACGGTAGTCGCGCCTTGATTTGTCCGTTAGCGGTGGTCACGGTCACGATCTGCGTGGTGCCTAGATATTCGGCGCCGATCACTCGCCCGCGCAGCGGCGAGGCATCGGTGAACGACACATTCTCGGGCCGCACCCCGAGCGCGAATTTTCCCTCGCCACGATCCTCGAACACCTCCGGTATTTCGACAGGCGCGCCGTCGATCCTGATATGGCGATCGCCGCGCCGAAGCGAGGTCTGGACGTCAAGAAAGCTCATCGGCGGCGCGCCGATGAAATCAGCCACGAACATGGTATTGGGACGATCGTAGATCTCCTGTGGCGTGCCGATCTGCTCGACGCGGCCCTGGTTCATGATGACGATACGGTCCGCCATCGCCATCGCCTCGAGCTGGTCGTGGGTGATGTAAACGGTGGTGGCATCGATGCGGTCGTGTAGTTCGCGCAGCTCGGCGCACATCAACCGGCGAAATTCGGAATCGAGCGCGCCAAGCGGCTCATCCATCAGAAAGGCCTTGGGCCGACGCACAATGGCGCGGCCAAGCGCGACGCGCTGCCGGTCGCCGCCGGAAAGCCCGCCGACCCGGCGCTCCAGCAGATGATCAATCCGCAGCAGCTTTGCGACTTCCTCGACGCTTCGCCTGATCTCGGCCCGCGGGTAATTCTGGCAGCGCAGGGGAAAGCCGATGTTCTGGCGCACGTTCATGTGCGGGTAGAGCGCGAACAGCTGAAACACAAAGGCGATGTCCCGTGCCGACGCCGGCAGCGCCGTGACGTCTTCGCCATCGAGCAGGATGCGGCCGGCGGACGGCAGTTCCAGCCCTGCGATCATGCGCAAGGTCGTCGTCTTGCCGCAGCCCGACGGACCCAGGATGACGAAAAACGAGCCGTGATCGACCGTGAAGTTCACGCCCTTGACGGCAGTGAACGTTCCGAATGTCTTGGCGACGTTTTCGACCTTGATGTCGGCCATGGCGACTAGTCCGGAAAATGGCTGACAATCACGAACCCCAGCGTCCCCGCGAGAATCGTGACGAATGAGTAGCTGTACAAGTCCAGAGAGAACGGCTGCATCAGCATCACAACGCCGAGGCCGATCACCATGATCGCCACGGTTTCGCTGGGGCCGCGGCGCAGCCACAGCGGCCAGCGTGACGCACGAGCTGCGGTCCGTTGCGTCATTTGCGCACCGCCCCGAAGGTGATGCCGCGCAGCAAATGTCGGCGCAGCAGGATGGTGAAGCACAGGATCGGGATGAAGAACAGCGTCGTGGCGGCCGCGACCGCGGGCCAGTCCTGGCCGCCCTCGCCGATGATGAAGGGAATGAACGGCGGCATGGTTTGTGCCTCACCGCTGGTGAGCAGGACCGCGAAGGCGTATTCGTTCCAGGCGAAGATCAGGCAGAAGATCGCGGTTGCCGCGATGCCGGTCGTTGCCTGCGGCAGCACTACCTTGAAGAAGGCTTGCAGGCGCGTATAGCCGTCAACCATTGCCGCTTCTTCGTATTCGCGCGGGATTTCATCCATGAACCCCTTCAACAGCCAGACCGCCAGCGAGACATTGACGGCGGTGTACAGCATTATCATGCCGAGCTTGGTGTCGGTCAGCCCGAGGTAGCGGAACATCAGATAGATCGGAATCGCGACCGCGATCGGCGGCATCATCCGTGTCGACAGGATGAAGAACAACAGGTCATCGGCGAGTGGCACGCGAAACCGCGAAAATGCGTAAGCCGCGATGGTGCCGAAGCACACCGCGAGAAACGTCGAGCCGAAGCCGATCACCATCGAGTTCACAAAGCGCGGCACCACCTTCGACGGCCCGCCGATGACCATGTTGCGCGAGCGCACCAGACGTTCATACCAGGTCTGCGGCGGCGGCAAACTAGCCAGGAACTCGGGTGTCTGCCGCGAGCGGGTCGTAAAAAGGTTGACGTAGCCTTCGACCGA
>JAXDNJ010000072.1:0-3385 GCA_034669505.1 Methylobacteriaceae bacterium | reverse complement strand
GGCGGCATCCATCCGGTGAAAGGCGCAATCAGCGCGGCAAGCGCAAACAGCGGCGGCAGCCATGTGCGCAGCGACCGGCTCACTCCTCGTCCTCCAGGTGCGAGGAGCGGAACGAACGCCACACCAGAACGGGCAGGATGATCGTGAAGACGAGCACTTCCTTGTACGTGCTCCACCAGAACGATGCGAAGGATTCGACCAAGCCGACCCCGAGTGCTGCGAGCGCGGTGATCGTATAACTCGCGAGACCGCCGACGATCGCGGCGACGAAGCCTTTCAAGCCGATGAGGAAGCCGCTGTCATAATAGATCGCGGTGATCGGCGTGATGAGAATGCCGCAGATCGCACCGATCAGCGCCGCCATGCCGAACGCGACCTGCCCCGCAACCGAGGTCGGGATGCCGACGAGCCGCGCGCCGAGCCGATTCGATGCGCAGGCGCGCAGCGCCTTGCCGGTGAGCGTCAAGCCGAAAAAGAGAGCCAGCGCGGCCAACAGAACGAGGGTGACGGCGATCACGACGATGCTCTGCCCGGTAACGATCAGCGCGCCCACGTTGTAGTTTGCTTCGGAAAGCGCCTGCGTCCGCACACCCTCGGGACCGAAGAAGGCGAGCCCCAAGCCGACGAGCGAGAGATGTACGCCGAACGATGCGATGAGAAGGACGAGCACGCTTGCTTCGGCGAGCGGCTCGAAGGCGACGCGATAGATCAGCGGTCCCATCGGCACGACGAGCAACAGAGTCAGGATCGCATTTGCTATGAGGCCGAGTTTCATCGGCGCGACGAACCTGGTGAGGGCGACCAGAACCAGCGGCACGATCAGAGTGGATGCGACGACGCGCGCGAGCCGGCGCGCATCCATCTCGCGCCAGTGCCAGGCAATGCTGGAAATCGCGGCGAGGAATCCGAGCGCGACGAGCAGCCAGAGAGTCGGCGGCACGCGCCCCGCTTCAAGCGCGGCGACCGTCAGCCCGGCAAACGCGACGAACTCGCCTTGCGGCACGAGGATGACGCGCGTCACCGCAAAGACCAGCACGATCGCGATCGCGACAAGCGCATAGATCGCGCCGTTGATCACCGCATCCTGGACGAGGAACAGAACGATCGTCGAATCCAAGACGATCAGGCTCCGCGCGCGCCGGATGTGGGCAGCGAACGAGCGTCGCCCAATGCCAACCTCCCCATAACTTTTCTTGCGCTGATCCTACAGAGGCGTGACTTCGACCGGCAAGGTCGCGAGTGAGCGCAGCGTGTTATTGAGCTTGCGTTTCGGCTCGCCGACGATGTCGATGCGCTTCACGCGTTCGGCGAGCGCGCCGAGCATCATTTCCGCCTCAAGCCGCGCCACCATCTGCCCGACGCAGACATGGATGCCGTTGCCGAGCGCGACATGGCCGGTCGGGCGGCGGCGCACCTCGAATTTCTCCGGCTCCTCCCAGCGGCGCGGATCGCGATTGGCAGACGAGAGAAAGAGCAGCACCTTTTCGTCCGACGGGATTTCGATGCCTTCGATATCGAGCGGCCGCGTGGTCGTGCGGAAGAAAGTCTGCACCGGCGATTCCCATCTCAGTACTTCGTCGAAGGCGACTTTGAGCAGGGACTTGTCGTCGAGCAGGATCTGCCATTGATCGGGATGTGTCGCGAAAGCAAGGATGGCCGAGCCGAGCCCGTTGACGGTGGTGTCGAGCCCCGCGGTCAGGAGCGCGCGCACGAGAATGTGCGCTTCGCTTTCCTCGATCTCACCGCGATCGTGCGCCGCCCAGATCGCCGCGCCGAAGCCCTGCGGCGCGAGCCTTTCGCGCGCGCAACTCTCGAAAATCCATTCGAGCGCCGGCTTGCAGGCAGCCTCCGATTCACGGAAGAGCGCGTTACGCGGCCCGAACGAGTTGAACAGCATGTTGCCGTAGGGAAGCAGGTTCTCGCGTCCGTCCGGTCTCAGGCCGACAGCATCGGGGAAGACCTGCAGCGGATAGGCTTCGGCGAGGTCAGCAATCGCATCGAAACGTCGCTTGGCAACAAGCCGGTCGGCGAGTTTGGCCGCCTCAGCACCAAAGGTCTCGCGCAAGCCGCGGAGCGCGGGGGCGGCAAGCACGCGGTTCATCACGGTGCGCGTGCGGGTGTGCAGCGGCGGGTCGACTTCGAGCAGCAGGCTCTTCGGCCGCCAGGGCCGGCCCTTGCGGAAATCATCGATGCCCACCCCGGCGCCAGAGGAAAAAGTCTGCCAATCGGCGAGCGCCGCAGAAACCTGCTCGTGCCGCGCCATGGTCCAGACGCCATAGCGCTCGAGCCGCACGACCGGGCCGGCTTCGCGGAGCTCGTCGTGGAAGGGATAGGGGTCGTGCAGGAATTCGTCGGAGAAGGGGTCGATGTCTGAGACGGGATAGCGGGTCGCGGTGGCGAGCAAGGCGTCCTCCGGATTTTCTTGGCCGCAGTCTAGATGCTAATGACGCGCCTGTCTCAGCCAGCACATGCGGACGGCAAGCGCCGATGCTCAAACTGTATTACGCCGCCGACACCTGTTCGCTCGCCTCGCATATCGCGCTCGAGGAGGCCGGCGCGGACTACGCGCTCGCACGCATCAGTTTCGCGCAAAATGAGCAGCGCTCGCCCGATTATCTCGTGATCAATGCGAGAGGCCGCGTCCCGGCCATGGTCACCAATCGCGGCATTCTCACCGAGACGCCGGCGATGCTGGTCTTCATCGCGCAGAGCTTTCCGCATGCGCGCTTGGCGCCGCTCGATGATGCCTTCGCTTTCGCCGAGGTGCAGGCGTTCAATTCTTTCCTGTGCTCGACCCTGCATGTTGCTCTTGCGCACCGGATGCGCGGCCATCGCTGGGCGGACGACGAGGCGGCGATTGCGGCCATGAAGCGCAAAGTGCCGGACTCGGTGGGCGCCTGCTACGAACTCGTCGAGCGGCACATGTTCCGCGGGCCCTGGGTCATGGGCGGCGATTATACGATCTGCGATCCCTACCTCTTCACCATCGCACAATGGATGGAGGGCGACGGCGTCGATCCCGCACGCTTCCCGCGTGTCGCCGACCACCGGCGCCGGATGTCCGAGCGCGCGGCCGTCCGCACGGCGATCGCCCAAGAAGCGGCCTGAACTCCCCAGATGCGCCGGTGCTTCGTTCGGCCTATATGAGCGCGATGCCTCAAGCCTCCCCTGTCTCGAATACGCCAGAACTGACCGTCTCCGAGCTTTCCGCTGCGCTCAAGCGCACGGTCGAGGATCGCTTCGGTTATGTCAGGGTGCGCGGCGAAATCTCGAACTATCGCGGCCCGCATTCCTCCGGCCATGCCTATTTCTGCCTGAAGGACCAGGGCGCGCGGCTGGATGCGGTTGTCTGGAAGACGACACTGCAGCGGCTGAAGACCAAGCC
>JAXDNJ010000071.1:0-28461 GCA_034669505.1 Methylobacteriaceae bacterium | reverse complement strand
CGCCATCGATCGCGTCGCGATCGATCAGACGCACCGCGGGACTGTCAGGCAGCGTCGCGGCGCACGGTCAGAGCGGAGGACGTGGATGCGGCAGCCGGCGCTACCGGCGGATTGAGCAGCATTTCGCGCCGTAGCCGGGCGGCCTCGGCACGTGCCTCCTCCGCTTCGGCACGTGCGTCTCGCAGCGCGCGCTTGAGCCTGGCCTGCTTGAACCAGGAGGAGACGCCGCCGAGGATCACGCCGACGCCGATCGCCAGGATCAGCAGAATGAACAACGGCGCGGTGATTGAAGGACCGGCGACATCGTTGCCGGCGAACGGATCGAACGAGACCCTAACTTCTTGGTGGTTCGCAAAGGCGAACATGAGAATTAAGATCGCGATCGGGACAATGACGAAAAGCCGAAACAGCATGCGCATGAACGTCAATCCCCGCGGTCTTCGTTCAGCCGCTCACGCATTTCCTTGCCCGTCTTGAAGAAGGGGACGGATTTCTCTTCGACCGAAACGTGGGCGCCGGTCCGCGGATTGCGGCCGACGCGCGCCTCGCGGCGTTTCACCGAGAAGGCGCCGAAGCCACGCAGCTCGACGCGATCGCCGCGCGAGAGCGCATTGGTGATCTCGCTGAGAATAGCATTAACGATGTTCTCGACATCGCGGAGATAGAGATGCGGATTGCGATCGGCAATCCGCTGAACAAGTTCGGATTTGATCAACTCGCAACTCTCCTTGCGCCCGATCTTCCCGGAAACGGCGCTGACCACGGCAAAACCGCCGAGTGCCCGGAATTCTAAGGCTTATTGGAGCCGGTCAACCTGCCAAATCACCAAGGGACCGTCAAGGACGCGAAGCGACTGCGCGAGGCCGACGCGATCGAGACTTTGAGCAAGGCTTTCCAAGCCGAATAGTTCCGCGATCCGCGCTGCGGCGCCAAAAATGCCGAGCCGTTCCAAGCTGCGGCCTTTCTTCCAGTCCTGCACCGGAAGGCCTTTGCGGATGCCCTTCTCGGATTCCAACCACGCGATGGCTTCGCGTTCGCCGCCGAGCTTGTCGACGAGCTTGAGATTAAGTCCCTGGCGGCCGGTGAAGACGCGTCCGTCGGAGACGGTCGCAAGCTCGGCATCGTTCATGCGACGGCGATCCTTTACCAGCGCCTTGAACCAATCATAGGAATCGACGACGAGGGAATTCAGCGCCTGCTTTGCAGCTTCGCTTGTCGGCTCGTAGCCGCTCGGCGCTGCCTTGAGGGGAGAGGATTTTATAGACTCGACTTCCACCCCGACTTTGTCGAGGAGCTTCGAAACGTTGGGAATCTGAAACAGCACGCCGATCGAACCGACCAGCGAATTGCCTTCGGCGAAAATCTCGTCGGCACCCAAAGCCGCGATGTAGCCGCCGGAAGCTCCCAGCGTGCCGATCACGGAAACGAGCGGCTTCTTCTGCGCCAGCCGGCGAAGCGCATCATAGAGGCGCTCCGCACCGGTTGTCGTGCCGCCGGGGCTCTCGATTTCGAGCAGCACGGCGGAAGCATGCGAATTGCCGATCTCGTCGATCAGCTTCAGCGTGTCCTTGTCGCCGGTGATGACGCCTTCGATCGAGAGGCGCGCGATGTGCGGAATGAGCCGCGTTCCCGGCGTGCCGCCGGTAAGACGAAGACCGGCGATGATGACGCCGATAAGCACAGCGGCGAGCGCAATGATGCGCCAGAAGCTCAGCTTGCGCCGCAGGTTGCGGCGATCGACAATATAATCGGGCGGGATCGAGGTCATAGGATTGAGGCGTGGCGTAGAATCGCGCCGAACCTATGGCGATGCGCCGCGGCGGGCAAGCCGCCGATCAAATATGGAAGCGGCGGCGCAGGCATGGATTGCTTCCACGCGAGCGCCGCCGGATGAGCCTCGGTTATTCTTCGGTTTCTTTCGAGTCCGCGGTTTCCACGGTCTCGTCAGCTTCGGCGTCGTTTTTCTTCTTCTTCGGCTCGTCGCCGCGTGCCTTCAGAGCGGCCCCGAGAATGTCGCCGAGCGAAGCGCCGGAATCCGCCGATCCGTATTGGGCGATCGCTTCCTTCTCTTCGGCTACTTCGAGCGCCTTGATCGACACCGCGACCTTGCGCGCCCGGCGATCGAATTGCGTGATACGCGCATCGACCTTCTCACCGACGGCGAAACGCTCGGTGCGCTGATCGCCGCGATCGCGCGCCAGCTCGCTGCGCTTGATGAAGGCGGTGAGATCGGTACCGACGATCTTCACCTCGATGCCGCCTTCCTTCACCTCGGTCACTTCGCAGGTGACGACCGCGCCCTTCCGCATATCGCTCTCGTCGCCGGCTTTGGCGAAGGGATCGCCCGCGAGCTGCTTGATGCCGAGCGAGATGCGTTCCTTCTCGACATCGATATCGATGACCTTGGCGCGAACCATGTCGCCTTTCTTGAAGTCCTCGATCGCCTGCTCGCCCGGCTTGTTCCAGTCGAGATCCGAGAGATGGACCATGCCGTCGACATCGCCTTCGAGGCCGATGAACAGACCGAATTCCGTCTTGTTCTTGACCTCACCCTCGACCTCGGTTCCGACGGGATGCGTCTCGGCGAAGGCTTCCCACGGATTAGCGAGCGTCTGCTTGAGACCGAGCGAGATCCGCCGCTTGACCGAATCGACTTCGAGCACCTGGACGTCCACCTCCTGGCTCGTCGAGACGATCTTGCCGGGATGCACGTTCTTCTTCGTCCACGACATTTCGGAGACGTGGATCAGGCCCTCTATGCCGGGCTCGAGTTCGACGAACGCGCCGTAATCGGTGATGTTGGTCACGCGGCCATGCAGGCGCGCGCCGACCGGATATTTCGCCTCGATGCCCTGCCACGGATCGTCGAGCAGCTGCTTCATGCCGAGCGAGATGCGGTGGGTGTCGTGATTGATCTTGACGATCTTCACCTTCACCGTTTGGCCGATATTCAGCACTTCACTCGGATGGTTGACGCGCCGCCAGGCGATGTCGGTCACATGCAGGAGACCGTCGATACCGCCGAGGTCGACGAACGCACCATAATCGGTGATGTTCTTGACGACGCCGTCGATGACCTGCCCCTCTTCAAGGTTGGCGACGATCTCGTGGCGCTGTTCGGCGCGGCTCTCTTCGAGCACGGTGCGGCGCGAGACGACGATATTGCCGCGGCGGCGATCCATCTTGAGGATCTGGAAGGCCTGCGGCACTCCGAGCAACGGCGAGACATCGCGGACCGGGCGGATATCGACCTGGCTGCGCGGCAGGAACGCCACGGCGCCGTCGAGGTCGACGGTGAAGCCGCCCTTCACCTGATTGAAGATGGTGCCTTCGACCTTCTCGTTGCCTTCGAACGCCTTTTCGAGCTTGACCCAGCTCTCCTCGCGGCGCGCCTTGTCGCGCGAGATGACGGCTTCGCCGAGCGCGTTCTCGACGCGCTCCAGATAAACTTCGACCTCGTCACCCACACCCGGGGCGGGGTCGCGGCCGTGGCCGGTAAATTCTTTTAGGGGGACGCGACCTTCGGTCTTGAGGCCGATATCGATGACAGCGACATCCTTCTCGATGGCGACGACTTTACCCTTGATGACCGACCCTTCGAAGGCTTCGTTGTCGCCGTAGCTCTCGTTGAGCAGAGCGGCAAAATCCTCGCGGGTTGGCGCGCGTTCAGCGGTTGCAGTAGTGGGCATTAAATCTCCTAAGGAGCCCATTTCGGGCTCATGCCGGCGGTTCGTGTTGCGGATGCATCCGGGCGTCGGGTTCCTCGCGGGCGGCTCAGAGGCCGCGGAATGGCGAGGGTTCCGCTTCAATGAAGCGGGCCGGCAGCGTCCGGCGTTCGGATGCGGGAGCGCGGCTCTTAGCAATAAAGCGCCGCTATCACAATAGATAAGTACCGGCCGGCCTTTTACAGCCGCTTGCCGCTCTCCGCATCGAAGAGATGCACGGCATCGGCGGGGATGGCGATACCGACCGCCTCGTCCGAGGCAAGCTGCTGATCGGGACCGATGGCAACCGTCATCGGCGTACCCGCGAGCCGGCCGTGGACGAGCCGGCCGACGCCGAGCTCCTCAATCAGCTCGATTTCCAGCGTCAGTCCTTCGCCCGGAAGCCGCACCAGCGCCCGTTCCGGACGGATTCCGGCGATGACCTTCGCGCCGCGCGGAAGCGCTGCATGCCCGGCGTTGCAAGCGACTTCCATCCCCTGCTCAAGCCGCACCATCGTGGAGGATTCCAGCGTGCCCTTCAGAAAGTTCATCGGCGGCGAGCCGAGAAACCCGGCGACGAACACAGTCGCCGGCCGCTCATAAAGCTCGAGCGGCGCGCCGATCTGCTCAGTCCGGCCGGCGTTCAGGACGACCAGCATGTCGGCGAGCGTCATCGCTTCGACCTGATCGTGCGTGACGTAGATGCTCGTCGTGCCGAGCCGCCGCTGCAGCCGGCGTATCTCGATGCGCATCTGCACGCGCAGCTTGGCGTCGAGATTGGACAGCGGCTCGTCGAACAGAAAAACTTTCGGCTTGCGCACGATGGCGCGGCCCATGGCGACGCGTTGGCGTTGTCCGCCGGAGAGCTGGCGCGGTTTGCGCGACAGTAGCGCGGTATCAAGTTCGAGAATGCGCGCGGCTTCGGCAACGCGCGATTCGATCTCCGGCTTCGGCGTTTTCAGATTGCGCAAGCCGTAGGCCATATTGTCGTAGACGCTCATATGCGGATAGAGCGCGTAGTTCTGGAACACCATGGCGATGTCGCGTTCGGTCGGCTCCAGCTTATTGACGATGCGATCGCCGATGCGGATGTCGCCGTCGGTGATACTTTCCAGGCCCGCGATCATCCTGAGCAGAGTCGACTTGCCGCAGCCCGACGGACCCACGAGCACGCAAAACCCGCCGTCCGGCACCGCGAAGGAGATGCCATGAATCGCGGCAAATCCGCCGGGATAGGTTTTTCTGACATCGGCGAGTTGAACGTCAGCCATCGGCACGCAAGCTCATTTCTCGGTCTCGACCAAGCCTTTGACGAACAGTTTCTGCATGCAAATGACGACCGCCACGGGCGGCAGCATGGCGAGCACCGCGGTTGCCATCGCAAGCTGCCACTCCGTCAGGGCATCATGCGTGGCGACGATCTTCTTGATGCCGATGACGATCGTCTGCATATCGTCGCGCGTCGTGATCAGCAGCGGCCAGAGATACTGGTTCCAGCCATAGATGAACAGGATTACGAAGAGCGCCGCAAGATTGGTGCGCGACAGCGGCAACAGGATGTCGCGAAAGAAACGCAGCGGGCCCGCCGCATCGATCTGCGCCGCCTCCGTGAGTTCGTCCGGAACCGTCATGAAGAACTGGCGAAAGAGCAGCGTCGCGGTCGCCGAGGCGATCAGCGGCACGGCAAGCCCCGTATAGGTGTCAAGGAGGTTAAGATTGGCTGCGATCGCATAGGTCGGATAGATCCGGACCTCGACCGGCACCATCAGCGTGAGAAAGATTAGCCAGAACGCGGTTTTGCGGAACGGAAACCGGAAATAGACGATCGCAAAGGCCGAGAGCAGCGAGATCGCGATCTTGCCCACGGCGATCGCCAGCGCGGTGACGAAGCTGTTGAAGAGCATGGTCGCGACGAGCGCTCGCGTCGTGCTGCTTGTGCCGACGAAAAGCGCGCGACGATAATTCTCGATGAATTCGCTTCCTGGCAGCAGGGAGAGCTGCCCGTTAGCGATCGTCTCGGCGCTGTGCGTCGAGGCGATCACGGCGATGTAGACGGGAAAAGCGACAATGATCACGCCGACGATCAGCACCAGATGCGCGGGAACATTTCCCCATCGGCGGTTCTCGATCATCAGTAGGTGACCTTACGCTCGACGAAGCGGAACTGCAGGCTGGTCAGCGCAACGACGATCAGCATCAAGATCACCGACTGCGCCGCCGAGCCGCCGAGATCGCCACCAAGCCGGCCATCGTTGAACACCTTATAGACCAGCGTCTGCGTCGCCTGCGCCGGGCCGCCGCCCGTCACCGCATCGATAATGCCGAACGTGTCGAAGAACACGTAGACGATGTTCACCGCGATAAGAAAAAACGTCGTCGGCGACAGAAGCGGGAAAATGATCGTGAAAAACCTGCGCCAGGGCCGCGCGCCGTCGATCGCCGCCGCCTCAATGAGAGATTTCGGGATCGCCTGCAGGCCGGCGAGGAAAAACAGAAAATTGTAGCTCACCTGCTTCCAGGTCGCCGCGACGATGACGAGCGTCAACGCCTGCTTGCCGTCGAGCAGCGGATTCCAATCGACGCCAAGTGCTGTCAACCCGCGCGCGAGAAGACCGAGCGAGGGCTGAAAGAGGAAGATGAAAAGCACGCCGGCGATCGCCGGCGCCACCGCGTAAGGCCAGACGAGCAGCGTCCGGTAAACCGTTGCGCCCTTGATCTCGCGATCGGCCATCACGGCGAGAAGCAGCGCGAACGACAGCGAGCAGATGGTAACGGCGGTCGCAAAGATCGCCGTTGTCACGATAGCCTTGTAATAAGCGGGATCGGCAAAAACGAAACGGTAGTTCTCCAACCCGACGAAGTCCGAATTGGTGCCGAACGCATCTTCGATGAAGAAGCTCTGACGCACCGCCTGCGAGGCCGGCAGGTAGAAGAAGACGATTGTGATCGCGAGCTGCGGCGCCAGCAGAAGGTAGGGCAGGAGCTTGTGCGAGAAGACGGCGCGCTTTTCCATCCAAGTGCGCTACCAGCATCCGTCAAAGGTCAGGGACATCAGGCGGATCGGCCCGATGTCCCGCGCGCGGCGTGGGTCACCTGCTCGCATGCAGGAGGCGATTATCGCGCCGCCGTGCGTTCGAACTGACGCAGCATGGCATTGCCGCGTTGTACCGCCGTGTCGAGCGCCACCTGCGCCGTCTTCTTGCCGGCAAGGGCTTCTTCGATCTCCTCGGCCCAGACGTCACGCATCTGCACCATATTGCCCAGCCGAAGCCCGCGCGAATTGTCGGTCGGCGGCTTGTTGGTCAACTCCTTCAGCGGCACTTCGAGAAGCGGCGTTTTATCATAGAAGCCCGAAGCTTTGGTCTTGTCATAGGCCGCCTTGGTGATCGGGAGATAGCCTGATTGCTGATGCAGCTTGGATTGCCTGTCGGTCTCTGAGAGGAAAGCGAAGAATTTCGCCACGCCCTTGTATTCATCGGCACCCTTGCCGCCCATCACCCACAGCGACGCACCGCCGATGATGGAATTCTGCGGCGCGCCCGGCACATCGGGATAATAGGGCATCGGCACCGCCGTGTAGTTGAATTTCGCATTGGCGCGGACGTTGCCGTAGAAGGCGGACGAATCGAAGAAGATCGGGCATTCGCCCGATGTGAAGCGGCCCTCGCCATTATTGGTGCGGCCCGAATAATCGAAGCTCTTGTCTTTCTGAAGATCGATCAATCCTTGCAGCAATTTGACGTGCAGCGGCGTGTTGAACTTCAAGACGGTATCGAAACCGTCGAGGCCATTGGCTTCCGTCGAGAGCGGCACGTTGTGCCAGGCGGAAAATTGCTCGATTGTGAGCCAAGTGATCCATGCCGTGGACATGCCGCAGGTCGGCGACGTAGTCGCCTTTAACTTCTTGGCCGCGTCAAAAACGTCCGGCCAATTCTTCGGCGGATTCTCTGCATCCAATCCGGCTTTGGCGAGCGCGTCTTTGTTGATCCACATGACCATGCTCGACGAGTTGAATGGAAACGACAGCATCTCGCCCTTTGAGGTCGAGTAATACCCGGTGATCGCAGGCAGATAGGCCTTCGGATCGAAGGGTTCGCCGGCGTCTTTCATCAGCTGATAGACGGGTTTGACGGCGCCCTTCGCCGCCATCATCGTCGCAGTGCCGACTTCGAACACTTGCAGGATGTGTGGGGCGCTGCCGGCACGGAAGGCCGCGATTCCGGCATTCATCGTATCGGGGTAACCGCCTTTGTAGCTTGGAATGACGCGGTAGTCGGATTGCGCGGCGTTGAACTCCTCGGCGATTTTGACGATCACGTCGTTATTGGCGCCGGTCATCGCATGCCACCACTGGATGTCGGTCGCGGCCAAAGAGGCTGACGTGGTCGCAAACAGCGTAGCGAAGCCTGCAGCAAATATCGAACGACGCATGTAAAACCCTCCCTCGAATGGCCGTGCGCTCTTGGCGGCGCGGGCCTCCCCCGGTGACGTTTCTCGTGAAGCCACGATGACTAAAGAGCAACGCTCGGGCAAGTCCTATTGCGCGTTCAAATCCTATGCGCGGCCAAATCCTATTGCGCGGCCAAATCCTATTGCGCGGCCAAGTCCTATTGCGCGGCCAAGTCCTGAGCAAAGTCGGAGGCCCTCATATCCTCCGGGCGCGGCATCGAGATGATGTTGTAGCCGGCATCGATATGGTGGATTTCGCCGGTGACGCCGGCCGAAAGGTCGGACAGGAAGTAAAGTGCCGAGCCGCCGATTTCCTCGACGGTCACGGATTTGCGCAGGGGAGAATGGGCACGCTGAAACGCGAACATGGCACGAGCGTCGGTGATGCCTGCCCCGGCGAGGGTGCGTACCGGGCCGGGCGACAAGGCGTTGACGCGAATGCCCAACGGACCGAAATCGGTGGCGAGATAGCGGACGCTGGCCTCAAGCGCCGCCTTGGCGACGCCCATCGCGTTGTAATTCGGCATGACGCGCGTCGAGCCGCCGAAGGTCAGGGTGAGCAGCGAGCCGCCGGGCGGCATGAGCGCCGCAGCGCGCTTCGCCACTTCGGTGAAGGAGAAGCACGAGATGATCATCGTGCGGGAGAAATTCTCGCGCGACGTGTCGGCGTAGCGGCCCCTCAATTCGTTCTTGTCGGAGTAGCCGATCGCATGGACGACGAAGTCGAGCCCGCCCCAATGCCTTTCCATTGCAGCAAAGAGCGCATCTACCGAGGCGATGTCCTCGACGTCGCAGGGTAGAACAAGCTCCGAGCCGAGCGATTTCGCCAGCGGGTCGGCACGCCTGCCCTGCGCCTCGCTTTCGTAGGTGAAGGCGAGTGCCGCCCCGTGCTGGGCGACTGCCTTGGCAATGCCCCAGGCAATAGAATGGTTGTTCGCGACCCCCATGATCAAGCCACGGCGGCCTTCCATCAATCTCGAGGTCTGCTCCATGCCCTTCGTTGCCTACGCGTCAACATGCTTGAGGACGATCGACGCATTGGTGCCGCCGAAACCGAATGAATTCGACAGAACGGCACCGAGCTCGACGTCGTCAATCCGCTCCCGGACGATGTTCACGTCCTGGAAAGCCGGATCGAGCTCTTCAATATTGGCGCTTTCGCAGATGAAGCCGTTCTGCATCATGAGTAACGAATAGATCGCCTCCTGTGCGCCCGCCGCACCAAGCGAGTGGCCGCTCAGCGATTTGGTCGCCGCGATCGGGGGGCATTTGCCGTCGGTGCCGAAGACGGTACGGATCGCCTCGATTTCCTTGAGATCGCCGATTCCCGTAGAGGTGGCATGCGGATTGACGTAGTCGATCGGCGCTTTCACGGTGGAGAGCGCCATCCGCATGCAGCGCTCGGCGCCTTCGCCTGAGGGTGCCACCATGTCATGACCATCCGACGTCGCGCCGTATCCCGCGATTTCGGCGTAAATTTTGGCGCCGCGTGCTTTGGCGCGCTCGAGTTCTTCCAGAACGAGAACCCCAGCCCCACCGGCGATGACAAAACCGTCGCGGTTCTTGTCGTATGCGCGCGAAGCTTTCTCCGGCCGGTCGTTGAAGTTGGAGGACATGGCGCCCATCGCATCGAATAGGACCGACAGGGCCCAATCGAGTTCCTCGCAGCCGCCAGCGAAGATCACGTCCTGTTTGCCGATTTGAATCGTCTCGTACGCATTGCCGATGCAATGGTTCGACGTGGCGCAAGCCGACGAGATCGAGTAGTTGACGCCCTTGATCTTGAACCAGGTCGCGAGCGTCGCCGAAGCCGTCGAACTCATCGCTTTCGGAACAGCGAACGGTCCAACCTTCTTCGGCCCCTTGCTGCGCGTCGTATCGGCAGCTTCGATAAGCGCACGGGTCGAGGGTCCCCCCGAACCCATAATGATCCCGGTGCGCTCGTTCGAGATTTCATTGGGCTCGAGCCGCGCGTCGCGGATTGCCTGATCCATCGCGACGTGATTCCAGGCGGTGCCGCCGCCGTGGAAACGCATGGCGCGCCGGTCGACCGCGTCGCCCGGATCAAGGCGCGGCGCGCCATGGACCTGGCACTTGAAGCCGAGTTCGGCGTAGACATCGGCGCGGACAATCCCCGATTTGGCTTCGCGCAATGACGCGAGAACCTCCTGAGAATTGTTGCCGATCGACGACACAATCCCCATCCCTGTGACGACCACGCGTCTCATTTCGTTCTCCAGCAAGCCCCCTCAGGCCGCCCATCTACGGCGGCCCCCTGCGGTGACGCGGTCCAACGCGCCTCAGGCGGCCGCAGGTGTCGTTGTGGGTTGAAACAGCCCGACCCTAAGCTCCCGCGCTTCATATATGCGCTGGCCATCGGCCTCCAGCCAGCCGTCAGCGATTCCCAAAATCAATTTGGTTTTGAAAACACGGCGGAAATCGACCCCGTAGATGACCCGTTTGACGCTCGGTACGACTTGGTCGGCGAATTTGACCTCGCCGACGCCCAGCGCCCGGCCGCGGCCCGGCAGGCCGAGCCAGCCGAGAAAAAAGCCGCATAGCTGCCAAAGCGCATCGACGCCGAGGCAACCCGGCATGACCGGATCGCCCTTGAAGTGGCAGCCGAAGAACCAGAGGTCCGATTTCACTGCCAGTTCTGCGCGCAAATAGCCCTTGCCATTGGCGCCGCCGTGCTCGGCGATTTCGCCGATCCTGTCGAACATCAGCATGGGCGGCAGCGGCAGCTGCGCGTTGCCTGGACCAAACAGTTCGCCGCGGCCGCAGGCAAGCAGGTCTTCAAATTCAAAGGTCGAGCGTCGTTCGCTCATCATCCATCTCTTCCACACGCAAGCCAGCGCGCTCAGCGGCCTTCTAGCATAGCGCTTGCAGCGCCGAAAGCGCCTTCGGAACAGTCCTCTTCGCGGAAAATATTGCGCCGCCGCGCCAAGGTTGCCGTTTCGCCCTTGGCTTCGTATGATAGGTCAATCGTGAGGAACAGTTGTTCGCCGGTTGTTCGGGCGCTTAGAGAGCGAGTGAGGCTGTGTCGCAAGTAAGCCGCCCCGGTATGGGGGCTTCAGAGGGTCAGGCCGACCACATGGCAGCCTGTCCGGTCCATGCGCTGCGCGGTCGGCTGCGCCGGGTGGGCTTGCGTCCAACGCGCCAGCGCATTGCGCTCGGCTGGCTTCTATTCGGCAAGGGCGACCGCCACGTTACCGCCGAGAAGCTGTACGAAGAGGCGACCGGCGCACGGGTCGCGATTTCCCTTGCTACGGTCTACAACACACTGCACCAGTTCACCGAAGCCGGTCTCCTGCGCGAGATCGCCGTCGATGGGTCGAAGACATATTTCGACACCAATACAACTCACCACCACCATTTCCTCATCGAGGAAACCAGCGCCATGCTCGACATCCCGGGCTCGGATGTCTGCATCGGCGATCTGCCCGAACCGCCGGAAGGCATGGAGATCGAGCGGGTCGAAGTCATCGTACGGCTGCGCAGCAAGAAAGCCCCGCGCCGTGCCGTCACTGCCGGCAATTAGTCGAACTTCTCTCCGGGATAAACGCCCCAGAGATTCTGCTGCTCGACAAACCCGTCGAAGCCTTCACCCGAAAGCCGGCACCACCCACCATCGCAGGCGCGAACCGAGCCGATCACGCCTGCCTGCACGCGGGCGATCGCATCGGCGCGATGACCCGGCTTGGCAAAGAGTTCGACCGAGTCCGCCTTGCGTGACGGGAAGATTAGAGCGGTCCGGCGTCCCGACAGCAGCGAATGCAGGACCCAGCCTTCGGATCCCTCCGAATCGCGTATCTTGCGCCACGTCTCGAACTCGGCAGTGATTTCAACCGGCAATCCGGCGCGCTGAAACACCCAATTGGTGCGGTGATCCTTGGAGGGGCCCTCGCGCAGGTTCACCCGGTCCGATTTCAGGCTGACATAGCGCGGAAGCGGCAGCCCCGTTGCCGTGCCGAGTTGCCCTGCCGCGGGCCCGACCGCCGCAATACTTTGCGCGGCCGAGGCGGGCGGAACGGATAGCGCGTGGATGCCCGTCCACAAGACAGCAACGGCAAGCACGAAACCGCATGAGCGGATTGCGGAGACACTGCGGATGCGGTTTCCGCGCATCGGCGGCATCGATTCGCGTCCTTGCACTTGCACGGGCTATCCTTGTCTTTGGCGCGCCTTCTGCTAGGAGAAATCGGCGGAGGAAGACGGGCTTAAGCGATTTCGCCCCAAGGCCCTTAATACCCGATGAAAGCGGGCTCGGCGCACAATGGAATCGAGCTGCCCGGTCGCGGCCGATGAGCAATAGACGAGGGACGCCGGGAACATGGGCAGAAAGAAGCCGCTCGTTGTCGTGACGCGCAAACTGCCCGACGTCGTCGAGACGCGCATGTGCGAACTCTTCGACACGCGGCTCAATGATACCGATGCACCGATGAGCCAGAGCGAACTCGCGGAGGCGATGCGCACCGCCGATGTGCTCGTGCCGACGGTCACCGATCGAATCGACGCTGGGCTGATCGGCCAGGCCGGCGAGCAGATGAAGCTCATCGCCAATTTCGGCAACGGCGTCGACAATATCGATGTCACGTCGGCGCTTCGCCGCGGCATCACGGTGACCAACACGCCGGGCGTGCTCACTGAAGATACCGCCGACATGACCATGGCGTTAATTCTCGCCGTCGCGCGTCGCGTCTCCGAAGGCGCCAAAGTGATTCCTTCGGACGAGTGGGTCGGCTGGTCGCCGACCTGGATGCTCGGCCATCGCATTACCGGCAAACGGCTCGGCATTGTCGGGATGGGGCGGATCGGCCAAGCGCTGGCAAAGCGCGCAAAGGCTTTCGGGCTGTCGATCCACTATCACAATCGCCGCCGCGTGGCGCTCGCGATCGAAGAGCAGCTCGAGGCGACTTACTGGGAATCGCTCGACCAGATGCTGGCGCGGATGGACATCGTCTCGGTCAATTGTCCGCACACGCCGGCGACCTATCATCTCTTGTCGGCGCGACGGCTCAAATATCTCCGTCCACAAGCGATCGTCGTGAACACCGCCCGGGGCGAGATCATCGACGAGAATGCGCTTGCGCGGATGCTTGAGGGCAACGAGATCGCCGGCGCCGGGCTCGATGTTTTCGAGCACGAGCCGGCCGTTCCGCCAAAACTCGTGAAGCTGGCGAAATCCGGTAAGGTCACCCTGCTTCCGCATATGGGCTCGGCGACGCTCGAGGGCCGCATCGACATGGGCGAGAAGGTCATCATCAACGTGAAGACCTTCATGGACGGTCACCGTCCGCCCGACCGCGTCCTGCCGAGCATGTTGTAGGCCCGCGACAGAGATCGCTTCCGACAAGCTAGGCCCCGAGCCTGCGGAAAAATTCCCAGATCAAGTGCGCGGCGTCGAAATCGTTGGTGTGCGCGCCGACCGGCTGTCCGCGTGTTGTGCCGGCACTGTAGCGGCCGGGAATCGTGTGCCCGCCACCCTCGATGCGAATGAGCTCGATCGGCGCTTTGCAGCCATTGAGCTTATCGAGGTAGCTGCGCGTCCCGTCCTTCGGGTCTTTATCGGGCAGGGCGATCGTGGTGCGGCCATCGCCACAGCCATCCGCCTTTGCGAAGGGTACAAGCGTCGCGTCGGTAGAGACCACATCGACCTTGCTGTCGCTGATTTTGGTGGTGCCGCCGGCATAGGGGATGATCGGATTGGCCGTCCCGTTGATCACCATCAGGGGGATGGGCTTCGGGGGCTGGCAGCTCTCCGCGATATCGGCGGGTAGATTGGCGATAATCGTTGCTACGCCGGCGTAGACCTCGCCCCCACGATCGCAAGCGATCCGCAGAGCCAGCATCCCGCCGGTCGATGATCCGACGAGGAAAATCTTGCGGCGGTCGGCCGTGCCGGTGGCAATGAGCTGGTCGATCAGTGTGCGGAGGAAATCGATATCGCGCTGCGCCGCCTCTTTCGTATCGCCCCAATGGCCGTTGATCGCGTCGGGATAGACAAGAGTGACGTTATGCGATCGGATCGCCTCTTCGAGGCCGAGGTTTCGCCGCACCCGTGCGCCGGAGCCGCTGCCGCCGTGCAAAACGACGATCACCGGCCGACGTCCGAGCTTCAGCCGCTCGCGTTCGACGAGGACCGCCGTCCGGCGCTGGCCACCTGAGTCGATCGTGACGTGCCCGGCGGCCGCCAGGGCGCAATCGCCGAACCCTGTGCCAGCTAGTCCTGCCAGGCAGCAGAGAATGCCGAGCAAGGCAGATCTGGTTGGAACGCTGCGCTGTCGGCGCGCGGTTAACATAAGGTGGTCTCCCGATTCACCCCGCATTGTCGGAGCTTTTCGCGTCCGCAGCAACCGCGCGCGCGGGAGTTCCGCTCTGTCTGCGCACCTGCCCCTGGGCAGCTCGCGTTGCACCGCGGGATCGATTGGGCTACTGATTTCGTGATCTTTTTTGCCGCTGTTGGAGGCCTTTAGCATATGTCAAAGGTCGAGCACCGCCGGCCCTTGTCGCCGCATCTGCAGGTCTACCGGCCGATGCTGACGATGATGATGTCGATCTTCCATCGCATCACCGGGACAGCGCTTTATGCAGGCGCCCTGCTCCTGATCTACTATCTTGTTGCGGCCGCGAATGGCCCGGCGTCGTTCGCGACGGCGGCCTCGATCTACGGCTCGATCATCGGGCAGATCGTCCTCTTCGGCTTCACCTGGGCCCTATTGCATCATCTTCTCGGCGGCATCCGCCACGCGATCTGGGACACGGGCTACGGGATGGATCATCCGGTGCGCGAGTATCTGGCGCAGGGAACCGCAATCGGCGGCATCGCGCTCACAATCATCGTCTGGGCGCTCGCCTTCATGATGCGCTGAACGGGAATTAGCGGAGCACCACATGGCCAACGATCCCGGCTCGCTGCGCACTGCGCTTGGCCGCGTCCGCTTCCTCGGCTCGGCGAAATCCGGCACCCATCACGCTTGGCACATGCGGGTGACCTCGGTCGCGCTCGTGCCGCTGTCGATCCTGTTCGTCTGGATGGTCGCCTCTCTGGTCGGCAAGGATTACAACGGTGTGCGCGCCATGTTCGCGGACCGTTTCATCCCGGCGGCAGTGATGATCCTGTTCATCCTGACCAGCGCCTACCACATGATGCTCGGCATGCAGACGATCATCGAAGATTACGTTCATGACGAGCCGATCAAGACGTGGTCGATCATGGGCAATCTTCTATTTTCCATTCTGGTCGGGTTTGCCGGCCTGTTTGCGGTGCTGAAACTCAGCCTGACCTGAGGCGCTCTATGCGCGGGGTCCGGCTGCTCTGGAGCGGATGATGGCGACCAACCCGGATGCGAATGGCGGCGCGAACGCAAAGGCACCCGCACACAACGGGAAAGCCTATCCGATCACCGACCATACGTTCGACGTGGTGATCGTCGGCGCCGGCGGCGCCGGTTTGCGCGCCACCGTCGGCTGTTCGCAGGCCGGGCTTCGCACCGCCTGCATTTCGAAGGTCTTTCCCACCCGCTCGCACACCGTCGCTGCGCAGGGCGGCGTCGCTGCCTCGCTCGGCAATATGGGTGCGGATTCCTGGCAATGGCACATGTACGATACCGTCAAGGGCTCCGACTGGCTCGGCGACCAGGATGCGATCGAATATCTCTGCCGCAACGCGCCCGCCGCCGTCTACGAGCTCGAACATTGGGGCGTGCCCTTCTCGCGCACTGAAGCCGGCAAAATCTATCAGCGCCCATTCGGCGGCATGACGACCGATTTCGGCAAGGGCCCGCCGGCGCAGCGCACCTGTGCGGCCGCCGACCGCACCGGCCACGCGATCCTGCACACGCTTTACGGACAGGCGGTGCGTAACCGCACCGAATTCTTCATCGAGTTCTTTGCGATCGATCTCATCATGGACGACCAAGGCCGCTGCCGCGGCGTCGTCTGCCTGAAACTCGACGACGGCACGATCCATCGCTTCCGCGCCAATCTGACGATTCTTGCGACCGGCGGTTACGGCCGCGCCTATTTCTCCGCGACCTCAGCCCATACCTGCACCGGCGACGGTAACGCGATGGTGCTGCGTGCGGGCCTGCCGCTGCAGGACATGGAATTCGTGCAGTTCCATCCGACCGGCATTTACGGGGCCGGTTGCCTCATCACCGAGGGCGCGCGTGGTGAGGGCGGCTATCTCACCAACAAGGAAGGCGAGCGTTTCATGGAGCGCTATGCCCCGTCGGTAAAGGACCTCGCGCCGCGCGACATGGTTTCGCGCGCGATGACGATGGAGATCCGCGAAGGCCGCGGCGTCGGCAAGAGCTGCGACCACATCTACCTACACCTCGACCATCTCGATCCCGAGATTTTGCACGAGCGCCTACCCGGCATTTCGGAAAGTGCGCGCATTTTTGCCGGCATCGACGTGACGAAGGAGCCGATCCCGGTTCTGCCGACCGTGCATTACAATATGGGCGGCATACAGACGAACTATCACGGCGAGGTCGTCACCAAGATCGGCGAAGACCCCGACGTCATCGTGCCCGGTTTAATGGCGCTTGGCGAAGCCGCGTGCGTGTCCGTGCATGGCGCCAATCGGCTCGGCTCGAATTCGCTGATCGATCTCGTCGTGTTCGGCCGCGCGGCGGGACAGAAGGCGGCAGAACTCGTAACGCCCGGCGAAAAGCAGGCTAACTTGCCGGAAGACTCGGCCGAGCTCGCGCTGTCGCGGCTCGACAAATTCCGTCACGCGAGCGGCGGCACGCCGACGGCGGAACTGCGCCTGCGGATGCAGAAAGTGATGCAGAACAATTGCGCGGTCTACCGCACCGGCGACGTGCTCGAAGAAGGCAACAAGCTCATCCACGACGTCTGGAGGGGCGCGAGCGATGTGTCGATCACCGACCGCTCACTCATTTGGAACTCCGACCTCATCGAGACGATGGAGTTCGACAATCTAATCGTCCAGGCTGTCGTGACGATGGAATCCGCCGTGAACCGCAAGGAATCGCGCGGCGCGCATGCGCGCGAAGACTATCCCGACCGCGACGACGTGAACTGGATGAAGCACACGCTGGTGATGCTCGACGAGCACGGCAAGCGCGTGACGATCGATTACCGCCCGGTGCATTCCTACACGATGACAAACGAGGTGAGTTACATCGAGCCGAAGGCGCGGGTGTATTAGTTCATGAACGAGCCGGAAAGCCTCACCTCGGCGTTTCCTGCGCCAACCCGATAAACTCGACCTCGTCGCAGATCGACTGCCTAATCTGACCGCGCGGGTTCCCGCGCCGGAGGATCAGTTCGTTGGCTTCTGCGGCGAGCTGGCGGGCCTGTGCGCGGATTTCGTTCGGCTTGAACACCGGATGGACGGGGCACCACGCTCGCATGCAGCGCGTCGACGGCCGGCTCTAACTCACCGACGACCGATCACTGTCCCTGGCGTTTTAGCCGAAAGGGCGCGCCCGCACTGCAAACAGATGTCGTGGTAAGAAGACCGTGAAGAAATTGGGAAGTATTGGCAAGCTATTGTAATTTAGACAATTTCGCCGGTTTTTCGGCTGTCTCTGCAGTATTGCGGAGCTCGCCTCCAGGATTCGCAACGCAATCTCCGCAATCGGATAAAGACTACCTTAAAGGACTCCGCTCCATTGTCCGAGCCACGTGCTGGGTTGGAGCGTCCCATGTTTTCTCGTGTCTTTAAAAATCGCCTGAAGGCCGGCGTCTGTCGGTTTTCAGCCGATCGCGGCGGCCAGGCGGCCGTGACTTTCGCGATCGCCGTGCTTCCCATTCTCACCGGCGCCGGGGTTGCCATCGACTTCTCGCGAATCGCGACGAAGCACACGAGCCTGCAGCAGGCGACCGATTCCGCCGCTTTGGCGATAGCGCAATCGGCAACCACCGCCACCACCAGTTCCAACGTGCTGGCGCAGGCGCAGAACTACATCACGACGAATTACAGCAACAAGAGCGCGACGGTCACATCCGCCACCATTTCGAGCGATCACAGCTCCGTATGCGTCACCGCGCAGGATACGGTGCAGCTCGGCATCATGGCGATGTTCAATGTCACCTCGAAGACGGTGACCGCCTCGACCTGCACGGCCATCTCCGGCGGCGCGAGCACCTACGAGATTGCGCTCGTCCTCGACAATTCGGGCTCGATGAACGAAGCGGTGAGCGGCAATTCCAAGATCGCCGCTCTGCGGACCGCGGCTGGCAACTTCATCAACACGATGTTCAGCGGCAATTTCGCCGGAAAGGTGAAAATGTCGGTCGTGCCCTTTGCCGGCACGGTCTCTGTCTCTTCGACCGACACGTCGAACGGAACGGCTGCCTGGATCGACTCGCAGGGCAAGTCCTCCTGGCATTGGAAGACGTTCTCTGGCGCCACTGCAGCGGGATTCACCAGCCGCCTCGACATTTTCAACAAGCTGAAGGGCGTAAACAGCAGCTGGGCGTGGGCCGGCTGTTTCGAAACCCAGCCTTATCCACAGAACGTCAGCGATACAATTCCGAGCGCTTCGACGCCGGACAGCCTCTATGTACCCTATCTGTCGCCGGATGAAGTCGATCCGAAGCAATACCAGAGCCAAAACTATCAAAACAGCTACCTCGACGATACTCCGTCGACGGGCTGCTCGGGTACGACGCCCACAAGTGACCAAGGGCTGCTCACGCGGGCTTGCAAATATAAGAACCCCTCCATAACGAGCACCAATACGTACGGACCGAATGGGATGTGCCTTTCGCAGCCGCTCCTGCGGATGACCTCGGCGCAGGCTACATTAACGTCCAAGGTGAACGGTCTCACCGCCAATGGCGACACGAACCTGCATGAAGGCTTCATGTGGGGCTGGCGCAGCGTTTCGCCGAACGCGCCGTTCTCCGATGGCAAGGCCTATGACACCTCGGCCGCGGCGGCTAATCAGAAGGTGATCGTGCTAATGACCGACGGTTACAACAATTGGTCGGCGGTTCCGAACACCTGGGGCGGGTCGATGTATGAAGCGCCGGGGTATTTTACCCTGGCCAATGGCCGCATGCCGCCGGGCAATCAAAACATCACGAGCTTGCAGCAGTCGCGCGCCGCTCTCGATGAGCTGACGCTCGAGGCCTGCACGAATGCGAAGGGCAAGGGCATCATCATCTACACGGTCGGCTTTTCGATCAGCTCGGATCCGATTGACACGCAGGGCCAGAACTTGCTTGCGAGCTGCGCGACGGACTCGGCCCATGCTTTCATCGCCAATGACGCGAATTCACTGAGCAACGCATTCAACCAGATCGGCATCGGCATGGGCAAGCTGCGCATCAAGAGCTGATCTTCGCCGCGATACGCATCAGGCCACGGGAGCGCCAAAAGCGCTCCCGTTTCCTTTCCGGAGGCGCTGGCGGTTGCCGGCCTAGCACTGGCCGGTGTAGGACCGCCTCGCAACGAGAGCGCCGCACCAGGGCCGGTAGCTCAATGGTTAGAGCCGGCCGCTCATAACGGTCTGGTTGCAGGTTCGAGTCCTGCCCGGCCCACCATTGCTTACGCCTGATCGGCCGTGTGCCGGTGCGCTTGACCCACGAGGCGACCCGTCCCATTCTGGCATGCAAGATACCTCGGGGAACTTGGGCCAGTGTGGGCTGCGTTGCCCTCCAAAAAAAGCAGGCCGGAGGAAACCCAATGGCCATCCTGATCGACAAAAACACCAAGGTGATCTGCCAGGGTTTTACCGGCAGAAACGGCACGTTCCATTCGCAACAGGCGCTCGCCTATCGCACCAAACTGGTCGGCGGCGTGTCGCCCGGTAAAGGCGGGACGCGGCATCTCGGTCTGCCCGTCTTCGATACGGTGGCGAAGGCGCGCGAAGCGACCGACGCCGACGCATCTGTCGTCTATGTCCCGCCGCGCGGCGCGGCAGATGCGATTTGTGAGGCCATCGACGCGGGGGTCCCGCTGATCGTCTGCGTCACCGAAGGCATCCCCGTCCTCGACATGGTGCGCGTGAAGCGCGCCCTCGCCGGCTCTCAGTCGCGGCTCGTCGGCCCGAATTGTCCGGGCGTCGTCTCGGCTGGCGAATGCAAGATCGGCATCATGCCGGCAAATATCTTCCGCGCCGGCTCGGTCGGCGTCGTCTCGCGTTCGGGCACGCTGACCTACGAGGCCGTGTTCCAGACGAGTATCGTCGGCCTTGGCCAGACAACGGCGATCGGCATCGGCGGCGATTCCGTTAAGGGCACCGAGTTTGTGGATGTGCTGGAGCTCTTCCTCGCCGATCCCAAAACGGAGGCGATCGTGATGATCGGCGAGATCGGCGGCTCGGCTGAAGAGGATGGGGCGCAATTTCTCGCCGACGAGGCGAAGCGCGGGCGCGGCAAGCCTGTCGTCGGCTTTATCGCCGGGCGCACCGCGCCACCCGGACGGCGCATGGGGCATGCCGGCGCAATCGTCGCCGGCGGCCAGGGTGGTGCCGATGAAAAAATCGCCGCCATGGAGGCGGCAGGGATCACGGTCTCGCCTTCGCCGGCGCGGATCGGCTCAACCTTGGCCGAGTTTCTGGGCCGCCGTTCGGCGGCCTAGGCGGAGGCTTCGGCGGCTTTTTTGGCGATCTCTCGCTTCAAGGCGCGGGCATTCGGCGAGAGCGTTTCCTCCTTCGCCTTCACCAGGAAGGCGTCGAGCCCGCCGCGATGCTCGACCGAGCGCAAGGCCGCCGCCGCCACGCGCAGGCGCACCGAGCGGCCGAGCGCATCCGAAATCAGGGTAACGTTGCAGAGGTTCGGCAGGAAGCGCGTGCGCGTCTTGCGATTGGAATGGCTAACCAGATTGCCGCTCTGCACGGCTTTGCCGGTGAGCTCACAACGGCGGGACATGGGACAAACCTTTTCGTCTGATCGCCCGTAACATGGGGCGGACCGGCACGGCCGGTTGAACTGGAAAGCGCGGGACGTGGGCGCCCCTCGGAGGACCGAAGCCGCAACACGGCTCACTGCGATCCTGCGGAAGGCCCGTTCTATAGGGGAGGCGCTTCGCCCGCGTCAACCCGCGCAAGGCCTTGAAACGGTCCCGATTTCGCATGACAGCTAAGGCCGAATCGGCCACGGTTCCCGGCGAACGGTCTTTAATGCGCGCTCTCCAGTTCTATCGCAGCTTCCTGGCGGCGGTCCTCTTCGGCGCAACGGGGTGCGGTGTTACCGGCGCAGCCCAAGCGGAGAATATTCGTGCGACCTATAGCGTCAGCATCATCGGACTGAGCATTGGAAGTGCGACCGCGGTAGGGACTTTCGAGCCGCAGCACTACAAAATCGACATCGGCGTGAAGCTGACCGGGCTTGCAGCGCTCGTCTCAAGCGCGAAGGGCGCGGCGACCGCCGTCGGTTCGATCGGGCGGACGGGCGTGGTGCCGGCGACCTACGCGAATACGACGGCCAATTCCTACGAGACCCGCACGGTCAGGATGGCGATGAGCGGGGGCGCGGTGCGCGGCCTTGATATCTCGCCGCCCTTCCTCGACCCGGTCGGCCGGGTGCCGGTGACGGAGAGCAGCAAGCACAACATCCTCGACCCGGTTTCAGCGCTGGTGATGAGCGTGCCGGCCGGACAGCCGCTGATCGGGCCCGCGGCTTGCGACCGCACCATCCCCGTCTTCGACGGCTTCGCTCGCTACGACATCAAGCTTTCCTTTGAGCGGTCGCAGGATGTACAGCTGAAGGGCTATTCCGGACCGGTCGCGGTCTGCGCCATCCGTTACGTGCCGGTTGCCGGCCACAGGCCTGAGGCCAAGGCTACCCAATTCATGGCCGAGAACAAGCAAATGGAAGTTTGGCTGGTGCCGGTTGAACGCGCCCACGCGGTGGTGCCGCTGCGCATCTCGATCATGACGATGAGCGGGATGCTCATCGTCGAGGGCACGGAATTTACCATTCTGCCAACGCAAGCAGCCGGCACCAACTAGGCTGGCCTGCAATCCCCGGCTCTCGCGAATCGCACGCGCGGCTCTTATGTCTCCGGCTGAGACGTTTTCCTAAATTTTGCGGCTGAACGATGCGGGTTCCGCCCGCCAAGGATTGTGCGTGAGACGTCTTCTCCACAGCCATGCCGCTGAGACAAAGCGCGAAAACCGGCCAATCAGCGATTCGTGCTTGCTGCGTTCCCCCTCCCGGCCAAAGCTTAACGGTGGGGCTTCTTCATGGGCAGAATCGGCGCTTGACTCAAAGCCGATTCGGAGTCCGTCCGCGGATTTCAAACCACGCCGTCGCGACCCGCGGCAGGCGGGCTTCAAACACAACTTATTGCCGATTCCATCAACGGCATATCTACATCTTGATGGAACAAAGCCAGACTCGCCGCGAGTCAGCGATTCGGGCGCTTTTCGTTCCCGCCGCGTTCAAGACATGAACGTGGAAGGGCTGCGTCGTCACAAAGCGGGACGGCGGCGTACCAGGGCCATCGAATGAACCTGCCTTTTCCGCCAGAACGCGGGCGCCCCGTCCTGGACCGGACGCATGGGGCAACCGCGGTGCTCGGCCCAACCAACACCGGCAAGACGCATTACGCGATCGAGCGGATGCTCGCCCATCCAAACGGCATGATCGGCCTGCCGCTGCGCCTACTCGCGCGCGAGGTCTACGCCCGCGTGGTGGAGCGCGCCGGCACTGACGCCGTCGCGCTGATCACCGGCGAGGAGAAGATCAAGCCGAAATCGCCGCGCTATTGGGTGGCGACCGTAGAAGCGATGCCGCGCGATCTGAACCTCTCGTTCGTCGCCGTCGATGAGGTGCAGCTTGCGAGCGACTTCGATCGCGGGCACGTCTTCACCGATCGCCTGCTCAATCGCCGTGGACTCGACGAAACGCTGCTCATCGGCGCCGGCACCATGCAGCGTACGATCTCGGAGCTGCTGCCGGGCATCCGCATCATGTCGCGGCCGCGGCTCTCAAAGCTCTCGTTTGCCGGCGACAGAAAGATCACCCGTCTGCCGCCGCGCAGTGCCATCGTGGCTTTCTCGGCCGAGGAAGTTTACGCCATCGCCGAATGGATCCGCCGGCAAAAGGGGGGCGCGGCGGTCGTTCTCGGCGCTCTGTCGCCACGCACGCGCAATGCGCAGGTCGCGATGTATCAGGACGGCGATGTCGACTACATCGTCGCGACCGACGCGATCGGCATGGGGCTCAATCTCGATGTCGACCACGTCGCCTTCGCCTCGGACCGTAAGTTCGACGGCCGGCAGTTCCGGCGCTTGATACCGGCCGAATTCGGGCAGATCGCGGGACGCGCCGGGCGCAACATGCGCGATGGGACGTTCGGCACGACGGGGCGCTGTCCGCCGTTTGACGAAGAACTGATCGAACGGCTTGAGGACCACAATTTCGATCCGCTCGGGGTCCTGCAATGGCGCAATTCCGAGCTCGACTTAACCTCGATCGAGGCGCTCGGCCGTTCGCTCGACCGGCTGCCAGAACATCCGGGGCTCACGCGCGCACCAATCGCGGAAGACCAACTCGTCCTCGACATTATCGGACGCGACGAAAGCGTGCGCCGCAACGTGAAGACACGCGCCGACGTCGCACGCCTATGGGACGTCTGCCAGATACCCGATTACCGCAAGGTCGCAGCCGCAGCCCATGCGGAACTTGTGCTTTCCGTGTTTGGTTACATCGTGCGGGCCGGGCTTATTCCCGATGATTGGTTCGCTCGCCAGCTTGCGGTGCTGGATCGCATCGACGGCGACATCGACATCCTCGCGGCCCGCATCGCCCAGGTACGCACTTGGACCTATATCGCCAACCGCCCCGATTGGCTCGCCGACCCCGAACATTGGCAGGGGCTTGCGCGTCGGATAGAGGACAATCTGTCGGATGCGCTGCACGAGCGGCTGGCCCAGCGTTTCGTCGACCGGCGCACAAGCGTGTTGATGCGCCGCCTCAGAGAGAATGCGATGCTTGAAGCGGAAATAACCAATTCCGGCGACGTGCTGGTCGAAGGCCAGCATGTCGGCCTGCTGCAAGGTTTCCGCTTCACGCCCGATCCGCAGGCCGCCGGAGAAGCCGCGCGGACGCTGAACGCCGCTGCGCAGAAGGCGCTTGCGACCGAGATGGATCAGCGCGCGACGCGCGTGAGCGAGGCGGTCGACGAAGCTTTCGTCCTTGCTCGCGACGGGATCGTCCGTTGGTTGGGCGAGCCGATCGCGAAGCTTGCTACGGGCGATCATATTCTTGCACCGAAAGCGCACGTGCTTGCTGACGAGCAATTGACGGGTTCGCCATTGGATGCGGTCCAGCGCCGGCTTGATCTGTGGCTCGCGCAATATGTGAAGAAACATCTTGGCGCGCTCGCCGAACTGGAGGCGGGCGAAGGTCTCGAAGGAATTGCGCGCGGCATCGCGTTTCAGATCGGCGAACATTTGGGGGTGCTCGATCGTGCGCTCGTTGCAGAGAATGTGCGGACCTTGTCGCAAGAAGCGCGCGCGGCGTTGCGCAAATTCGGCGTGCGCTTTGGCGCTTATCATCTCTTCCTGCCGCAGCTTTTGAAGCCGGCGCCGCGTTCGTTGGCCGCACAATTGTGGGCGTTGAAGAACGGCGGCCTCGATGTGAAAGGTCTCGACGAGGTTCCGCATCTCGCGGCTTCAGGCCGCACCTCGTTTGTCGCCGATCCCGAAATTCCGGCAGAGCTCTATCGCGCCGCGGGATTTCGAGTTTGCGGCGAACGCGCCGTGCGCGTCGATATTCTCGAGCGACTCGCCGATCTTATTCGGCCCGCCATTGCTTACCGGCCCGGTGTAACACCGGGCAATCCCCCGCCTGGGGCCGCTGATAAAGATGCGTTCGTTGTGACCGGCGCGATGACCTCTCTTGCGGGATGTTCGGGCGAGAGTTTCGCGTCCATTCTGCGTTCGCTCGGCTATGTTATGGAGCGTCGGGAGGGAGCGGCGATCACCGTGTCGCTTATCCCGGCAGCGTCGACGCAGCCGGTTGCGTCGCAAGTCAGGAAGACAGAGAGTTCGAGCGAGGACTCGAATGCGGAACCGACCGCCGCGCCCGTGAATGCAGGCGAGACGTTCATCGCTGCGGACGACTCATTTCTGCCGTTGGGTATTGGCGAAGAGCCCGGCGACGAGTCCCGCCAGCAAGCTGATGAGAGCGTCGCGACAACATCAGAGATGCCGCAGGAGTCTGCGTCATCCATATCTGAAACCGCAGAACCTGTTCCCGAGTCTGCCACACCTACGGAAAGCGAGACGCTTGTCGCACTCGGCGATGCGCCGGTTGCTCCTGAAGAAACGCAGGCTCTTGGCGAAGAAGCTCCGAGCAGCGAGGGCGAGCCGGTTGTGGCGGCGTCAGAGGGTGCCAACAGCAGCACGACATCTGACAGCGCAGAACCAGACGGCGCTGACGCGACGAGCGCGCCGGTCTCTGATCGAGCAGCAGAGCAAACCAAAGCCGCGCCGGCTGAGCCGGTCATGATCGAGGTCTGGCGTACGGGACGCCAGCAGTTTCAGCGCCGGACGGAGCGTCCGCAGAAGCGGCAGCCGCGCGTCTTCAACATCACGCCGCGTCCGCCGAAGGAAGGCGCGAACGGGGAGCAGCGGTTCCGGCGTCATCAACGCGGCGATGAACAAAAGCCCGAAGGCGATGCCGTCACTGCTGAAGCGCCCACAAATGAGCGGCCGGCGCGCGCGGCCGACAATCGTCCCCGCTTCAAGAGCAAAGACGATCGGCGCCGCAACGATCGTCACGAGGACCGCAGATCCGCGCGGCCGAGCACATTCAGCACGGAAACGCGTTCGCGTGATCGCGCGCCTGATCCGGATTCGCCCTTCGCCAAGCTCGCGGCGCTGAAGGCAGAATTGGAGAAGAACAAGAAAGGGTGAGGCGAACCACGCTAACGCAGCCCGTCGTCGCCCTTGATTTCGTCTTTCTTCAGCCCGCCGACGCGCGGCAGCGGGCGGCCGGAATCGGTCACCGCAATGGCGACCATGATCTCGTTGGCGCGCGGCGCGTCGGTCACGCGCACTTCCATGCCGTCGAAATGCGAACGCACGAACGCTGCGTCCTTGTGACCAAGCGGAATATCGAGCGGCACGCCAGGTCCCCCGCGTTTCTTCGATGACGGAATGAGCGCCGCGCCTTTGCTCAGCGCCTTGCGCACCGGCGCACCCATTTTCGGATGCAGGAGTGCCGCGGCATGTTCGAGTTCGCCGTTCTCGCCGACCGCCGCGCCCTTGCCGTAACTTTCGGCGCGGGAACCTTCGATACCGAGCGCCGCGACCGCGCGCTCCGCTAAGAGCGCGCCGAGTTCCTCGCCGATGTCGATCAGCTCCGAGAGATCATCGACATATTGTCCGGCGAACGGATTCTCGATGACGGCGACGGCAGCCGCGCGCCGTGTCGGCGGATCAATGGTGCGCCCCATTTCCGTGCGCGTTTCTTCGACCACCGTCACGAGCTTGCGGATGCGCGCTTTCATTTACTCCCCGGCGGCAGCGCGTTGCTCGCCGTCGCGCTCGGCTTTTTCCTTGGCTTCGATATCTTCGCCGGTCTGCTGATCGACGACGCGCATCGACAGGCGCACCTTGCCGCGGTCGTCGAAGCCCATGAGCTTTACTTTGACCTTATCGCCTTCTTTGACGACGTCGGTCGTCTTGGCGACGCGGCCCTTCGACAGCTGCGAGATGTGGACCAATCCATCCTTGGCGCCGTAGAAGTTCACGAAGGCGCCGAAATCGACCGTCTTCACGACGGTGCCGTCGTAAATCATGCCGACCTCCGGATCCGACGCGATCGACTTGATCCAGTTGATCGCCGCCTTGATCGAGTTCGCGTCGGAGGAGGCGACCTTCACCGTGCCGTCGTCCTCGATGTTCACCTTGGCGCCGGTCTTCTCGACGATTTCGCGAATGACCTTGCCGCCGGTGCCGATCACTTCGCGGATCTTGTCTGTCGGGATTTTCAAGGTCTCGATGCGCGGAGCGAATTCACCAAGTTCCTCACGCGCACCGGTGATCGCCTTCGCCATCTCGCCGAGGATGTGCAGGCGCCCATCCCGCGCCTGACCAAGCGCGACGCGCATGATCTCTTCCGTGATCCCGGCGATCTTGATGTCCATCTGCAGCGAGGTCACGCCCTCGGCAGTGCCCGCCACCTTGAAGTCCATGTCGCCGAGATGGTCCTCGTCACCCAAAATGTCGGAGAGCACCGCGAAGCGCTCGCCTTCAAGGATGAGCCCCATTGCGATGCCCGCCGTTGGCCGCTTCAACGGCACGCCGGCATCCATCAACGCCAGCGACGCGCCGCAGACCGTCGCCATCGACGACGAGCCATTCGATTCGGTGATCTCCGAGACGACGCGCACCGTGTAGGGGAATTCCGCCGCGCTCGGCAGCATCGGGCGAAGCGCGCGCCAGGCAAGCTTGCCGTGGCCGATCTCGCGTCGGCCGGGCGAGCCCATGCGGCCGGTCTCGCCGACGGAATAGGGCGGGAAATTATAGTGGAGCAGGAAGCGCTCTTTGTACGTGCCCTCGAGCGAGTCGATGTATTGCTCGTCCTCGCCGGTTCCGAGCGTGGCGACGACCAGCGCCTGCGTCTCGCCGCGGGTGAACAGCGCCGAGCCGTGCGTGCGCGGCAGGACGCCGACTTCGGCGAGGATCGGACGCACCGTCTTCACGTCGCGCCCATCGATGCGGGTGCCGGTGTCGAGGATGTTGTTGCGCACGACCTTCCCCTGCAGGTCGTGGAAGGCGTGTCCGACCGCCTCCTTGGAATAGGCGGCCTCCGCGCCCTCAGGAAATAATTGCGCCTGCACGGTCGCTTTGACGCGATCGACCGCAGCGTAGCGGTCGGCCTTCGAGGTGACCTTGTAGGCTTCGCGGAGATCGGCTTCCGCAACGGCGCGGACCGCCTCTTCGACCGCCATCGTGTCGGCGAGCGTGAGATCGCGCGGCTCCTTGGCGGCGCGCTCCGCGAGCCGGATGATCGCGTCGATCACCGGCTGGAAGCCGGCATGGCCGAGCATCACCGCCTCTAACATCACGTCCTCGGAAAGCTCCTTCGCCTCCGATTCGACCATGAGCACCGCGTCGGCCGTACCGGCGACGACGAGATCGAGGGAAGAATCCTTCATCTCCTCAATGGTCGGATTTAGCTTCAGCTTACCGCCGATTTGGCCGACGCGCGCTGCGCCGACCGGACCCATGAAGGGGATGCCCGACAGCGTCAGCGCTGCCGAGGCAGCGACCATGGCGAGCATGTCGGGCTCGTTCTCGAGATCGTGCGACAGCACCGTGACGATGACCTGCGTCTCGTTGCGATAGCCCGCCGGAAACAGCGG
>JAXDNJ010000070.1:0-2844 GCA_034669505.1 Methylobacteriaceae bacterium | reverse complement strand
AATTCGTGCAGCCCGTTCTGAAAGATATCTTTGATCGAGGCATGTTCGAGCCGCCGCATGACGGTGCGTGCGTGGCGCTGGCCGGGACCTTGCTGCCCGTAAGCCTGTCCGATCTCGTCGAGGAAGCGCACGAGAGCATCGTAGCAGGCAAGCAGCGAGCGCGGCATCTCTTGCTTCAAGATCAGGAGATCGGCGACGAGCCAGGGCTGCACGCTTTCGCGGTAAATCCAGCGATAGGCGGTGAGCGCCGAGACCGAGCGCAACAGCGCCGTCCATTGATAATAATCGAGCGAGCCGCCGATCGATTCCGTTTCCGGCAACAGCACGTGATATTTGACGTCAAGAATGCGCGCCGTGTTGTCGGCGCGCTCGATGTAGAGGCCGACTCGCGAGAACCAATAGGCGTCATTGCGCAGCATGGTGCGATAGGCGGAGCCGTCAAAGACGAGCGAGGTGGCCTTGGCGAATTCGAGGAAGCGCGAGGTTTCCTCACGGTCGTGGGCAGCATCGCCCTGACCATTAAAACTCTGCAGATCGAGCCAGGCCGAGTTGATCGCGTCCCACATTTCCGCCGTCAGCGCGGTGCGAACCGCGCGCGCATTGGTGCGGGCATATTCGATGCAGTTGCGGATCGATGAGGGATTATCCTCGGAGAAAGCGAGAAAGCGCACCACATTGGGTTCATCGGCGACATCGTAATTGGCATGGAACGCCTCTTCCGCGCCGGAGGCAATCAGTGCACTTTCCCATTCGGTTTCGTCCTTGCCCGAAGCGCGCGGCACCGAGGCCAAACGCTGCGTCGCCTCGATGATGCGGGCGAGGAAATCGGCGCGCTCCATGTAGCGCGACAGCCAGTACAGATTGTCCGCGGTCCGAGCGAGCACGCGCGTTCAGCCCTGACTCTGTGACTGGCTCTGGCCGGCGCCAAAACCCTGCGATTGAGATTGCGATTGGCCGGCGCTGAAGGATTGGCTCTGACCCTGGTCCGGGCTCATCTCGATCAGATTGTCCTCGACGATCCAGGTATCCTTCGTGCCGCCGCCCTGGCTCGAATTGACGACAAGCGAGCCCTCTTTCAGGGCAACCCGCGTGAGGCCGCCGGGCACGACACGGACACCATCGGAGCCGGAGAGGACGAAGGGTCGGAGATCGACATGCCGCGGTGCTACTCCGTGCGAAAAAGAGGCGGGACAAGTCGAGAGCGCGAGCGTCGGCTGGGCGATGAAGTTTTCGGGATCGGCGGTGAGCTTTTTGCTGAACAGCAAAATCTGTTCGGACGTTGCGTGCGGACCCACAAGCATGCCGTAGCCGCCGGACCCGTTCACTTCCTTTACGACGAGCTCGCTCAAATGCTCCTGCACATAGGCGAGCGAATCCGCCTCGCGGCAGCGCCAGGTGGGCACGTTCTGGAGGAGCGGCTTTTCGCCGAGATAGAACTCGATGATTTCCGGCACATAAGTGTAGATCGCCTTGTCGTCGGCGATGCCCGTGCCGACCGCGTTGGCGAGCGTGATGTTGCCGGCAAGATACGCGCTGACGCGGCCCGGAACGCCGAGCACGGAATCCGGCCGAAAGGCAAGCGGATCGAGGAAATCATCGTCGAGACGGCGGTAGATCACGTCTACCCGCCGCGCGCCCTCGGTCGTACGCATATAGACGATATCGTCGCGCACCAGGAGGTCGCGGCCTTCGACGAGTTCGACACCGAGTTTATCCGCCAGAAACGAGTGCTCGTAATAAGCGGAGTTGAACTGACCGGGCGTCAGAAGTGCAATCGTCGGCTCCGAATTCGCACTTCGCGGCGCCACTGAGCGCAGCGTCGCGAGCAGCGCGTCAGGGTAATTCTCGACAGGCGCGACGCGATGATCGGCAAAGAGATCCGGCGCGAGGCGGATCATCACCTCGCGATTCTCCAGCATGTAGGAGACGCCCGAGGGCGTGCGCGCATTATCCTCGAGGACGTAGAACTTGTCGCCATCGACGCGCACGATGTCGATACCGGCAATGTGAACATAAATGTCGTGCGGCACGCGCCGTCCACTCATCTCCGGCCGGAAATAGGCGTTGCGATAGACGAGATCGGCGGGAATTTTGCCAGCGGCAAGGATTTCGCGATCGCCATAAATCTCGGCGAGGAACATGTTCAGCGCTTTGACGCGCTGGATGAGGCCCGCTTCGAGCTTCGTCCATTCGGCCCGCGAGATCATGCGCGGGATGATGTCGAATGGGATCAGCCGCTCGGCGGCGTCCTTATCGCCATAGACCGCGAAGGTGATGCCGATGCGCCGGAACAAGAGCTCGGCCTGCGAGCGGCGGGATTCGAGAAGCTCCGCGGGTGAATCGGTGAGCCAGCGAGCAACACGCTGATAGACATCCCGAATGGAGCCATCAGGCAACGTCATCTCATCAAAACACGGCATGCGCGGCTCAGCTCTACTCTCCTGATAGATTAGCAAGCAATGTACCAGAGGGAAGTGCCGGAAGTGGCGGCAGCCGCGATTGCGCGCCGAGAGAGCCCTGCCGGCGGCGCTGCCTAAGAATCGGTCAGACGGAGGGCCGATCTGCCCACCGACCTCTCGACGCCGCATCGGCCCGGCCCGATAATCCTCCCAACGGGAGGATCAATTGAGCGCATTGGCCGAAGCCGAGACAGTTCCGACGCTGAGCATCGGCGAGCTCGAGCGCAAAGTCGGCAGCGAGGTCGGCATTTCGCCCTGGTGTACCATCGACCAGAAGCTCATCGTCGTTTTCGCCGACATCACCTTCGACCATCAGTACATTCACATCGATCCGGAGCGGGCGCGCGACTCGCCGTTTGGTGGAACGGTCGCGCACGGCTTCCTC
>JAXDNJ010000069.1:0-4773 GCA_034669505.1 Methylobacteriaceae bacterium | reverse complement strand
GGGCGCGCGTGCCTCCCACGGCTTCAGGATGGCGAATTCCGCGGCGCTGTTCGAGCCGGTCGAGCCGGTGAGAAAATTCAGGCCGACGAGCGAGATGATATTGTCCATGGCGGGATGCGTGAGAATGACCTTGCGCACCTTCCTTGCCATCTCGTCGGTACGTTGCAGCGCCGCGCCGTCCGGCAATTGGATGATGACGTAGAAATAGCCGCGATCTTCCGTCGGCAGAAAGCCCGAGGGCAGGCGCATGTAGAGCATGCCGGTCGCGGCGATGCCGATCGCAAACAGCGCGAGCAAGGGGAAGCGTATTTTCGCGAGCTGCCGCACGCCGCGCGAATAGGTGCGCGCCGCCCAGTCGAATCCCTGGTTGAATTTGCGAAAAAAGAAGAAGCTCGGCGGCGGCCGGTGCCGCAAAAGCACGGCGCAAAGCGCCGGGCTCAGCGTCAGCGAATTGAAGGCGGAGATGGCGATCGAAATCGCGATCGTCAGCGCGAACTGATTGTAAAGCCGCCCGGTGACGCCCGGCAGGAAGGCGACCGGCACGAATACGGCGCCGAGCACCGCCGACGTCGCGATGATCGGGCCGGTGACCTCCGACATCGCGACTTTCGCCGCCGTCAACGGCGCAAGCCCGTTCTCGAGCTGGCGCTCGACATTCTCGACGACGACGATCGCGTCGTCGACGACAAGCCCGATCGCCAGAACCATGCCGAGCATGCTGACCGTGTTTAAGGAAAAACCCATCGCGTACATCACCGCCAGCGTACCGATGAGCGAGACGGGAATGGCGATGCCGGTGATCAGCGTCGTGCGCCACGACTGCAGGAAGATAAACACCACGGCGAAGACGAGGAGCAGCGCTTCGGCAAGCGTGATCATCACGTCGCGCATCGACGCGGACACGAACATGTTCGTGTCGTAGTTGATGCCCCAGTTGATGCCCTTCGGGAATGTCTTCGCCAGCTCCGCCATGCGATTGCGCACGGCCTTGTCCATGTCGAGCGCGTTCGACCCTGGCAACTGGAAGACCGGCACAAGCACGGCTGGGCGCTCGTTGACGTAAGCGCTCGTCGTATATTGGAGGGCGCCGAGCTCGAGCCGCGCGACGTCCTTCAAAAGCACGGTCGCCTGGCTCCCGGTGCCCGCGCGCAGCACGATCTCGCCGAACTGCTCGGGCGTGCTCAGTCGTCCAAGCGCGTTGATCTGCATTTCGAAGGCGGTGCCCGGCGGCGCCGGAGCGGCGCCGAGCTTGCCGGCTGCCACCTGCACGTTTTGCTCAGCGATTGCCTGCTGCACATCCACCGCGGTGATTCCGAGCTTGGCGAGCTTGTCGGGATCGAGCCAGACGCGCATCGAATAGCGCCGCTCGCCGAACAGCGTGACGTCGCTCACCCCCGGCACGCGTTTGAGTGGATCGACGACCTGCAGGTAGGCGAAGTTGCTGAGGGTGATCGGATCGACCGAACCGTCCGGCGAATAGATATTGATTGCGAGCGCGAAGTTCGGGTTCTTCTTCTGGATCGTCACCCCAGCCTGATTGACTATCGAGGGCAGCGAAGCCGCGGCCTGCGAGACGCGGTTCTGCACGTCGACCGCGGCAATGTTGACGGGATAACCGACATCGAAGGTGATCGTGATGATCGAGGTGCCGTCATTGGCGCTGACCGACGACATGTAGGCCATGCCCGGAACGCCGTTGATCTGCTGCTCGAGCGGGGTCGTTACCGTGTCGGCGACGACCTGGGCGCTTGCGCCCGGATAGGTCGAGGTGACGATGACCTGCGGCGGGGTGATATCGGGGAATTGGGCGACCGGCAGGATGCTCCAGCAAATGAGGCCGGCGAGCACCATGATGATCGCGATCGAGGAGGCGAAAACCGGCCGCTCGATGAAGAACCTGACCATTCAGACCCCAGGAGGCACAGGGCGCTCATCGGCCAATCCGGCCGGCGCCGTCCGCCGCCGACTCGAGGACCGGGTCCCGGAGCCGATTGATGTGACTATGGGTTGGGATATAGGGCAGCCTAAGAGGCCGCGCTAGCGGCACCCCAGCGGTATGCGAGTCAGGCAAAGCGTGCCTTGGATCTGGCGCGGGCCTTCTCCGCCTCGTGCTCGCGGTCGCGCGGCGGGCTCATTGTATTCAGGGAGGAAAGCAGGCGGTGCGCGGCGTCGGCGACTTCGTCGACGGCGCGATTGAACGCCACCTCATTGCCCTTCGAGGGATGGGTAAATCCGCTGAGCTTGCGGACGAATTGAATAGCCGAGGCGCGGACCTCGTCCTCCGTCGCCGGCGGCTCGAAGTTAAACAGCGTTTTGATATTCCGGCACATGGCGCTCCCCCGCCGGCGGCTCGCCCAGCCGGCCTCTTGCGGGACGTAAATGCGCCAATATGGCTTTTGCGGGAAACGCTGCCCCGGGCGCGGATGCGCCGGCGTCTGCTTCAGCTCAGAAGAATGGAAGCAGCCTTGCTTCGCCGCGTGCGGGACGCAGCCATCGCGCCGGCCGGCATTTTGGCGGCCGCGCTCTTCTTCTTGGGTTTTGCCGGAACATGCATGGCGGCGATAATTTCGCGCTCTGCCGCGCACCAATGGTCCTCGTCGCGGCCATGCGGATAGCCGCTCATCGCCCACATTTCATAGGCGCGCTCACGGATGCGCTGCTCGAGTTCGTGGCTCATGGAAGTCTCCGATCCGACTTTGTTTAAGAGTCCCCCTTTCCTTCTGACCGAGCATGGTTAACGACAGGTTAAGATTTTGGGATACTGCCTCAGCGTAACCCGAGCACTTGGCGCAGCGCATCATGCTGCAAGGCGAGCTTTGTTGCGAGCGCGATGCAGACGGTAATCACCATGGGTCGGACAATGCGAGCGCCGATGCGCATCGTCGCATGCGCGCCAAGAGTTGCGCCGACAAGCGCCGCGACGCCCATGGCGAAGCCGACTGTCCAATAGATGTGCCCAGAGGAGGCAAGCGTTGCGAGGCCCGCGATGTTCGAGGCGAAATTGGCGAGCTTCGTGTGCGCCGTGGCGCGGCTGACGCCAAACCCAAGCAACGTGATGAAGGCGAGCGTGTAGAACGAGCCCGCGCCCGGTCCGAAAATGCCGTCATATCCGGCAATGATCGGGAGCACGAAGCAGATGAAGGCGATCCGCGACATGCGGGGCGCGGCATCCGCATCGGTAATTTTTGGCGACAGCGCGAAATAGAGAGCGACCGAGATCAGCACGAAGGGAAGCGCGATCTCCACGACACCACGCGGCACGTGCACGAGGAGCGCCGCGCCAGCAATACCGCCTGCGACGCAGGCGAGTGGAATGGGCCAGGCGCTGCGATCGAGATACCCGGCGCGCGCGAACGCGACGAGCGCCGAGCCCGACCCGAAACTCGATTGTACTTTGTTGGTGGCGACTGCGGCTACCGGATCAAGCCCGGCAAGCGCCAGCGCGGGCACGGTGATCAGTCCGCCGCCGCCGGCGATCGCATCGACGAAGCCAGCGACGAGCGCGGCGAGGATCAGGACGACAAAGGATTCGGGCGTGAGGACCGGCATGCAGCGCCCATAGCAGTCCCGCGCCCATCATGTCTTGCGGCGAGGGAAGAACGTTCCCAACAGCTCCTTTGCTGTGTTCAGAATGACGCTGCGCTCATCGGGGTCGCCCTTGATCAGCGCTTTCGCGAATTTTGCCGCCTGTTCCGTGGAGACATGCGAAGGCAGCGGCGGCACGTTCGGATCGGTCTTGACGTCGAGCACGACAGGGCGGTCGGAAGCGAGCGCTTCTTCCCATGCGGCACCGAGCCGCTCGGGCGCCTCGACAAAGATACCCTTCAATCCGATGAGCTCGGCGAATTTGGAATACTGCACAAACGGCACGTTCTGCGACGCCTCGAATTTCGGATCGCCGGCAAGCACGCGTTGCTCCCACGTCACCTGCGTCAAGTCCTCGTTGTTGAAGACACAGCAGATCCAGCGCGGATCGCTCCAGCGCTTCCAGTATTTCGCGACGGTGATCAACTCCGCCATGTTGTTCATCTGCATCGCACCGTCGCCGACGAGCGCGATAACCGGACGGTCGGAATGCGCAAACTTCGCCGCGATGGCGTAGGGCACCGCGGCACCCATTGAGGCGAGGCCGCCTGACAAAGAGCACATCATGCCGCGGCGGATTTTAAGATCGCGAGCAAACCAATTGGCGCAGGAGCCAGAATCCGAGGTGATGATCGCGCGATCCGGCAGACGCGGCGACAATTCCCAGGTCACTCGCTGCGGATTGACAGGGTTGGCCCCGGCGAGCGCGCGATCCTCCAAGGTCTTCCACCATTCGGCGACATTTGCCTCGATTTCCTTGCGCCACGACATGTCCGCCTTTTGCTCCAGAAGCGGCAGCAAGGCGCGCAAAGTTTCAGCGGAATCGCCGACGAGGTTTACCTCCATCGGGTAGCGCAGGCTCAGCATGTCCGGCTTAATGTCGATCTGCACGCCGCGCGCTTGTCCCTCCTTAGGGAGAAACTCCGAATAGGGAAAACCGGAGCCGATCATGAGAAGCGTGTCGCAGCCCATCATCATGTCCCAAGATGGTTTTGTCCCAAGGAGGCCGATGGACCCGGTCACCCAGGGAATGTCGTCCGGCAACGCCGCCTTGCCGAGAAGCGCCTTGGCCACGCCGGCGTTGAGCTTGTTTGCAACGGCGATCACCTCATCCGTGGCATGCAGAGCGCCGGCCCCAACCAGAATGGCGACCTTTTTGCCAGCGTTGAGCACCTCGGCCGCGCGCCG
>JAXDNJ010000068.1:0-10197 GCA_034669505.1 Methylobacteriaceae bacterium | reverse complement strand
GATTGTGGCGATGACGGCGAACGCCTTTGCCTCCGATCAGGCGGCCTGCCTGGACGCCGGCATGAATGCTTTCGTTGCCAAACCGATCAATGCCGAGAAACTCCATGAGGTTCTCGATCGTGTCATGTTGGGTCCGGCAATCCGCGAGGAACACCCTTCGCGAACAGAAGCGTCCTCCTTCAGCCGCGCCCCGCTTGAGGCGCTACTGGAGCAGCTGGATGCATCAACGGTTGAAGACATCCTTCAATGCTTCGGCACTGAAGTGCCGTCTCTCCTTGAACGATTGGAGCGGCGTCTTGCGGAGGGCACAGCCACAGAGGCGGAAGTGTCTCTCCTCTCTCTCCGCCGTGTCCTTGGCAATCTCGGCTTCGTCGCGGCAGCTGATTGCTGTCGCGAACAGGTTGAAGCCTTGGCGGCCGGAAACTGTCCCGATGCGGATGGCGTCGGCGCCCTTCGCCAGCTCGTGGAGGCGGGTTTGCGGACATGCAGGATCATCCTGGCGCAGAACGAGGGAGCGGAGCCACGGCTTGCTTCGGCCGCCTGACCGAGAGCAGCGGCGCCTGCGCCGATTGTTGGCTGCGCTGCGTGCTATTAGCATGCGCCGTGCTCAGAGCGCTGCCACGTAGACCGCAAGGCGCCCGGGAGGGTTTGGATGGCTTTACGAGACGATTCGCAGCGAGGTCGAGAACCGGATTCAGACGATCACGCTTAATCGCCCTGACAAGCTTAACGCCTTCACCGGCCCGATGATGCAGGATTTGATCGCCGCGTTCGATGCGGCCGACAAGAACGACGATGTGCGCGCCGCCATCGTCGCCGGCGCTGGCCGCGCTTTCCGCGTCAGCGCTGATCTCCGCCGGTGCCGACACGTTCGATCAAGATAAACGTGAAGGCAGGTGCGCCCCGCGTAAGACAGCGAGTGCGCTGACGATCGCGACGGTGGTGGCCGCGTCACCTCGCGGACTTGCGAATCGCTGAAGCCGGTGATCGCGGCGATCAACGGGCCGGCGGTCGGCATCGGCGCTACGATGCTTTTGCCGATGGATATCCGCGTTGCCTCCGAAGAGGCATGGATCGGCTTCGTCTTCTCCCGCCGCGGCCCAGACAATCCGCAGCTTGTATTTGCCGCTGATCATCTTCTGAAATGCCTCGACCGGGCAGCCGCGCGCCGATGTTGCTTTTGTCTTCGGCATCGTCGGGCCTACGATGTTAATGAAATCGTACGCTATCAATTTTGTCCATACTTGCCAAATTGCTCATGTCGGCACCAGATCAGAGCAGACGCGCAGCAAGTTTCCACCGCCAGCGGGGAGCAGATATATGAAACAGTTTCTGATCAGGTATCGGCTGACGAACGGCACACCCGACTCATGGCATCGGGAAATCGCCAAGTTCATTTCCGCTTTGGACAACGATCCCGATCTCAAGGGAAGGATCGCGTATCGCGTGATGAAGACGCGGGACGGCTCGGATTATTACCACATCGCCTCGCCTGCCGACGATGAAGCCGTAAAGACGCTTCAGGGGCGCGACTTCTTCAAGTCCTACAATGAAAAGACGCGGGCCGTCGCCGGCGGCGACATCGTGGTGTCGCCGCTGGAAATCGTCGCCGAGACGGCCCCGGCGTAAGTTCAGTCGAGACGTAGTTCGACCGCGCCGATGAGATGGCGTGGAAGGCGCCACGGCGCGATTGCGATGAGATCGCCGCGCTGGCTGCATCGCATGGCCCATTGATTCGTGCCGAGCCAATGACGCGCAGCGATCGACATGCGTCTTTGCTTCGCAGGCGTGACAGCAATCAAGGCGTCTTCGAGGGTCGGACGCGCTTTCACTTCGACGAAAGCGACGGCGCTTCCGCGTCGCGCGATGATGTCGATCTCGCCGCCGCGCACGACGTAGGTCCGAGCCAGGATGCGATAGCCGCGCGCACGCAGGAACAGGATTGCAAGGGATTCGGCGCGACGGCCGAAGAGCCCGGCGCGAAGCCGCCTTTCGCGGCTCATTCGTCCCGCGTTTTGTCGCTTGCGGCGGCGAGCGTGATCGCGCGCGCATAGATTTTGCGCCGCTTCTGCCCGCTTTCAGCGGCGACGACGCTTGCTGCATCCTTCACGCTCAACGTGCGCAGCGCTTCGTGCAGTTTGGCGTCGATCGCCGCGTCATCGAGACCGGCGTCTGCGTTCCCGGCGGACGGCGCAACGAGAACCACGATCTCGCCCCTGGGCGGCTCTTCGCTCGCCAATGCGGCCGCGAGTTCCGGCAAGCGGCCACGGCGCACCGTCTCGAAATGCTTCGTCAGTTCGCGCGCGATTGCCGCCTGCCGCACGCCGAGAACGGCCGCGAGATCCGCCAACATGCCAGCGAGCCGCCGCGGCGATTCGAAGAATACCAGCGTGCCGGGGATGGCGGAGAGCTCGGCAATCCGCGTGCGCCGCGCCCCCTGCTTCTGCGGCAGAAAACCTTCGAAGAAGAAGCGGTCGGTCGGCAGACCCGCAATGACGAGCGCGGCGAGCACCGCTGAGGCGCCGGGCACAGCTGTGACGGGCGCACCCTGCGCGAGCGCTTCGGACACCAGCTTGAAGCCGGGGTCGGAGACGAGCGGCGTGCCGGCATCGGAGACAAGCGCCAGCGCCGCCCCGTTTTCCAGCCGGGCTAGGAGATGCGGGCGCACCACGGCGGCGTTGTGCTCGTGGTAGGCGACGAGCGGCGTCGAAATCCCGTAATGGGCGAGCAGAACCTTTGTGACGCGGGTGTCCTCCGCGATCACGGCGTCGGCCGCGGCAAGCGTTGCCAGCCCTCGCAGGGATATGTCTCGGAGGTTGCCGATCGGAGTTGCGACGACGTGCAATCCCGGCTCGAGCGGCTCTACCTCAGCGCGGAGGCCGAGGGCGACGAAGCTGTTGCCGCCGCCTTGCCGCTCGGATGCCGAGTGCCCGGGGCTGTTTGACCTAGTGATTTCCGGACGGATCATGTGTTCGGCAAAGAAGCTGATTTGTTCGTCATACAGAACGCGCTCCCACGAGGAAGTAAAGCCCTATTTTGCCCGCAAAATTGGGCTCACTGCGATGTTCTCGGCCAAAAAGGGTGCGCTGCGATTTTGCGCGCGTGGGGCCGTGGAGGTCTGTTTGCCGGTCCATCCCGCCCCCGCGCGCGGCCACCTCAGACTTGGTGTGGCGCTCGTCTGCGTGCTCGCGCTGACGGCCTGCTCGGCCGGTAGCGGGCGGCGCATGTCGCAGCAAGAGAAGGACGACTTCCTGGGGGCGCCGACAAGCCCGGTCGAAAGCCAGCCGCTTGGGGGCCCGGCCGCGACTGGCGACCAGATCGGCACCGGCCCAGTCAGGATCGGGCTCATCGTGCCGCTCACGCAAGGCTCGGGGCAGAGCGTCGTCGGCACATCGTTGCGCAACGCCGCGGAACTGGCAGTGACGGAGTCGGGCGCAAACGACATCACCCTGCTCGTCAAGGATGATCATTCGACGCCCGATGGCGCGCGCGCCGCCGCGCAAGCCGCGACGGGCGAAGGCGCCGAGCTTCTGATCGGCCCGCTTTTCGCCCCGGATGTGCGCGAGACCGGACGCGTCGCGCGCGGGGCCGGCAAGCCGGTCATCGCCTTCTCCACCGATACCTCGACGGCGACGCGCGGGGTCTATCTCCTGTCATTCCTGGTCGAGAGCTATGTCGACCGGATCATCGATTTCGCCGCCTCGAAGGGCAAGAGATCGATCGCCGCGCTCGTTCCGCAGAACGATTACGGCAACGTCGCGCTGGCCGCGTTCCAGCAGATCGCCGCCAAACGCGGCCTGCGCGTCATGACGATCGAGCGCTATGCGCCATCCGGCCTTGCCGCGTCGGCGCAGAAGATCGCGGGGCTCGGCGGGCAGATCGACACGCTGTTCATTCCCGAGCAGGCCGAGGCCATGGGTGCCGTCTCCCAGCAGCTCGTCGCCGCCGGGATCGATTCCGCGAAAGTGCAGCTTCTCGGGACGGGCCTCTGGAACGACGCGCGCGTGCTAAAATTGCCGGCGCTGCAGGGCGCCTGGTTTGCGGCGCCCGAGAACGGCGGCTTCAACCAATTCGCCGAACGCTATCGCGCGAAGTTCGGCAGCGATCCGACACGGATCGCGACGCTCGCCTATGACGCGACGATGCTGGCCGCGGCGCTGGCGCGCAGTCAAGGACCGCAGCGCTATTCCGACAGCGTGCTGACGAACCCATCCGGCTTTAATGGCGCCGACGGGGTCTTCCGCTTCCGGCCCGACGGACAGAACGAGCGCGGACTATCCGTGCTGCAGATCAACAACGGCGCAACGACCGTTGTGTCGCCCGCGCCGCGCTCCTTCGCCGGTGCGCCCGACGGAACCTAAATAGCTTCAAACGTCTCAACCAGGAGAAAACCAATGCGTAAATTGTTCTTCCTTGGCGGCCTCGCGCTCTTCGCGGCGTCCCCCGCTTTCGCGCAGTTCGAAGGCGGCGTGAACGGCCTCGGCGACGCGCGGCAAATCAACATGCCGACATCTCAGCTTTGGGGGGGAGGACAGCCGCAAGCCGCGCCGGCAGCTGCCGCAGAAGAAGACGAGGCGCCCGCGCCGGTCGCCCCCGTCAAAACAAAGAAGAAGACCGCCCGTCACTAAGCGCCTTAGCGCGCGCGATTCAGATGTGAATCGCGCGCTTCTCGACCGCCATCGCGGCTTCCTTCACCGCTTCCGACATCGTCGGATGCGCGTGACAGGTGCGCGCCAGATCTTCGGATGAGCCGCCGAATTCCATCAGCACCGTCGCCTCGGCGATCAGTTCGCCGGCGCCGGCGCCGATAATGTGCACGCCGAGCACGCGGTCGGTCTCGGCGTCTGCGAGCACTTTCACGAAGCCGTCGGTGTGGCGCATCGAACGTGCCCGGCCATTGGCGGTGAACGGGAACTTGCCGACATTGTAGCGCGTGCCGCGCTCTTTCAGCTCTTCCTCCGTCGCGCCGACCGCGGCAACCTCCGGCATCGTGTAGACGACGCCGGGAATTGCTTCGTAGTTCACATGGCCCGCCTGTCCCGCAATGATTTCGGCGACGGCGATGCCTTCGTCTTCGGCTTTGTGGGCGAGCATCGGCCCGCGCACGATGTCGCCTATGGCATAAATGCCGGACACGCTTGTCGCAAAATGCTCGTCGATCGGAATCCGGCCGCGATCGAGCGCGATCCCGAGTTGCTCCAGTCCCAATCCTTTGGTGTAAGGCGCGCGTCCGGTGGCGATGAGCACCTTATCGGCGTCAATCGTTTGCGCGTCCCCGCCGGCAACAGGCTCGAAGGTGACGCTCGCGCCTTTCCCTTTCTTTGCAACGCCGGTGACCTTGCTCGACATGTGAAACCTGAAGCCCTGCTTCTCCAGCATGCGCTGGAACTGCTTGCAGACTTCGAGGTCCATGCCGGGCAGAATGCGATCGAGGAATTCGATCACGATCACATCGGAGCCGAGACGCCGCCACACCGAGCCGAGTTCGAGCCCGATAATACCGGCGCCGACGACGACGAGAGTCTTCGGCACGGCAGAAAATTCGAGCGCGCCGGTCGAAGAGACAATCGTCTTCTCGTCAATCTCGATCGTCTTGCCGTCCTTGTCGCGCAGTCTTGCGACGTCGGAGCCGGTGGCGATGACGATGTTCTTCGTCTCGAGCGTCTGGGTTTTGTCATCGGCCGATATGACCTCAACCTTACCCGGCGCAGCGATGCGGCCGGTTCCGATGAAGGCATCGACCTTGTTTTTCTTGAACAGGAACGCGACGCCGTTGACGTTCGCCGCCACCGTATCGCTCTTGTGTTTCATCATCGCCGGCAGATCGAGCTTCCGCGCGCCGGTGACGACACCGAGCGCCGCGAGACTATGGCCGGCTTCCTCGAACATGTCGGAGGCATAGAGCAGCGCCTTCGAGGGAATGCAGCCGATGTTAAGGCAGGTGCCGCCATAGGTCTTCCACTTCTCGACGACGGCGACGCGCATGCCGAGCTGCGCGGCGCGGATTGCGCAGACATAGCCGCCGGGGCCGGTGCCGATGACAATGAGATCGTACGGCAAACTAGACTTTCCATTCGCGTGTTATTGGATCCCAGATGCCTTCGGCTTCCATGCGAAGCGTATCGGCACAAAAGTCGATCTCCTCGCCTTCTTTGCTAATCCATTCGAGCGATCCGCCGTTCGATCCAGGATGCGCCGTAGCAAAAAGGTCGGGATCACGTAGGGGTTCCATGATGGACAAACGGTTCAAGCGCTCACCGAAATCGAACGATGCCTTGTAGCCGTCAGCAAAGGTCACCTGGACGACGGGAAAGGACGGAACGGCGACGGTGACGATTTGCTGTCCCAGTTCTACTCGACCTTCCCAGGGTTCTGGTTGGCGACTGCCTTCTCCCAACATGATCTCAGCTCTCCGCGCCGCGTTGCTGCCCAGCGCCTCACCGCCAGCAATTTCGCCGCCGGCAGATACCCTTCGATGACCTCAAGATCCGAAAGCCTGATCTGTGCTCTCGCGCCCGCAAAATCAACATGGAAGTGCGCCGGCGGGTGATCTCCGAAGAAGAACTGTATCTTCACCCCGTCGACGATCGCGACGGTGGGCACCTCTTATCAGCCGAGGAGCCGCACCAGCATCATGATCAGGCCAATGATCGAGGCCGCCCACAGCAGCGTGCGCACGACAGAGATACCGACGGCGTAAACGACCAGATAAAGCACGCGCGCGGCGAGGTAGATTTCCGCGCCCATCGCGCCGATGTCACCCGTCTTGCCGGAGATGACAAGGGCGAGTGCGAGCCCAACAAAGGCGGGATAGGTTTCGAGCAGATTTGCGAGGGCACGGGCAGTGCGCCCGGCATAGACGCTGCGCGGCTTGTGTCCCTCATCGCGCGGGGACATTGCATAGGGCAGGCCAAGCTCGCTAGAGGAGGAGGCCGCCTGCAAGACGATGTGCACCAGGAGGAGCACCACGCTCCAGGCAAGAAGTTTTAGTTCCAGCGGCATGATCTCCCCCTTGTCGAATTAAAGATCGAGCACGAGCCGCGCCGGGTCTTCGAGCGCTTCTTTCACGCGCACCAGGAAGGTCACCGCCTCTTTGCCGTCGACGACACGGTGATCGTAGGAAAGCGCGAGATACATCATCGGGCGGATTTCGATCTTGCCGGCAACGACAACCGGCCGCTCCTGGATTTTGTGCATGCCTAGAATGCCGGATTGCGGGGCGTTGAGGATCGGCGTCGACATCAGCGAGCCATAAACGCCGCCGTTCGAAATCGTAAACGTGCCGCCCTGCATCTCCTCGATTTTTAGCTGGCCGTCGCGCGCGCGTTTGCCAAAGTCGGCGATCGCTCTTTCAATCTCGGCAATCGACTTTTGATCGGCATCGCGGACGACCGGCACGACCAGTCCTTTGTCGGTTCCGACGGCCACGCCGATATGGCAGTAGTTTTTATAGACGATGTCGGTGCCGTCGATTTCGGCGTTGACGTTCGGGACTTCCTTCAAAGCCTGCGTGCAGGCTTTGACGAAAAAGCCCATGAATCCGAGCTTCACCCCGTGCTTCTTCTCGAAAATATCCTTGTAGTGACTGCGCAGGCTCATGACGCCGGTCATGTCGACCTCATTGAAGGTCGTCAGCATCGCGGCGGTGCTTTGCGCTTCCTTGAGGCGGCGGGCGATAGTCTGCCGCAGCTTCGTCATCCGCACGCGCTCTTCGCGCGCGGCGTCGTCGGCCGGGGACGGCGCTCGCACCTGCGACGGCGCCGGGGCGGGAACGGAAGCGGGCGCACTCGGCGGCGTGAACGCCAGCACGTCTCCCTTCAGCACTTGCCCGCGTTTGCCAGAGCCGGCGACCGCGCCGGTGTCGATGCCCCGCTCCGTGGCAATTTTTGCGGCCGATGGGGCTGGCGGCATTTGCGTCGGCGCTGATTGGGATTGGGGGCCGCCATTCGTCGCGGCAGCTGCGGCTCGTGACGCGGCGGGCGCTTGGGCGGGCGCAGTGGCAGGCGGGGATACCGGGGCTTTGGCCTGGCTCTTTGCCGGGGCTGCGGCGGCGCCCGCGCCCTCGCTGATCTGGCCGAGCAGCGCACCCGGCGTGACCGTCTCGCCGTCCTTGGCGGTGATTTCGGCGAGAACGCCGGCCGCCGGTGCGTTGACTTCAAGGGTCACCTTGTCGGTCTCGAGCTCGACCAGCGGCTCGTCGGCCTTCACGGCATCGCCAGCCTTCTTGAACCACTTGCCGATCGTCGCCTCAGTAACCGACTCACCGAGTGTAGGTACGCGGATTTCTGTCGCCATCGTCCGTCACTTCGCCGCGATTGCGGATTCGAGGAAAAGGGCCTCAGCGGCCTTAAGCCGCGTAAGCCTCGTCGAGAAAAGTTTTCAATTGCGCAAGATGTTTCGACATGACGCCGGTTGCCGTCGCCGCCGACGCAGCGCGTCCGATATAGCGCGGACGTTGACCCTTGCGTCCAACCTGGTTCAGCACCCATTCGAGATATGTCTCGACGAATGACCAAGCGCCCATATTCTTCGGCTCTTCCTGGCACCAGACGATCTCGGCATTCTTGAAACGCGAGAGTTCGGTCGCCAGCGCCTTCAGCGGGAAGGGATAGAGCTGCTCGACGCGCATCAAGTAGACGTCGTTGATTTCGCGCTTCTCGCGCTCCTCGTAAAGGTCGTAATAGACCTTGCCGGAGCAGAGCACGACGCGCCTGATCTTGTCGTTGTCGAGAAGCCTGATCTTCTCGCTCTTCAGATATTCCGCATCGTCCCACAGGACGCGATGGAACGAGGTGCCGATCGCCATCTCTTCGAGACGCGAGAGCGCGCGTTTGTGGCGCAGCAGCGATTTCGGCGTCATCAGGATGAGCGGTTTGCGGATATCGCGTTTCAGCTGGCGCCGCAGGATGTGGAAGTAATTCGCGGGAGTCGTGCAGTTTGCGACCTGCATATTGTCTTCGGCGCACATCTGCAGGTAGCGTTCGAGCCGCGCCGAGGAATGTTCAGGCCCTTGGCCCTCATAGCCGTGCGGCAACAGGCACACGAGCCCCGACATGCGCAGCCACTTGCGCTCACCGGACGAGATGAACTGGTCGAAAACAACCTGCGCACCATTGGCGAAATCGCCGAATTGCGCTTCCCACAGCGTCAGCGCCTTCGGCTCGGCGAGGGAATAGCCGTATTCAAAGCCGAGCACGGCCTCTTCCGAGAGCATCGAATTGATGACTTCGAAGCGACCCTGTCCGTCGCGGATGTTGTTGAGCGGCACATATCGCGCCTCGGTCTCCTGATCGATCAGCACGGAATGGCGTTGCGAGAACGTGCCGCGCTCACTGTCCTGGCCGGAGAGGCGCACGCGGTGGCCTTCATCGACCAGCGAACCGAAGGCAAGTGATTCGCCCAACGCCCAGTCGACACCCTCGCCGCTCTCGACCGCCTTGCGACGATTGTCGAGGAAGCGGCGAATCGTCTTGTGCAGGTTGAACTCATCGGGGACCTCATTGAGGCGCAGCCCAATTTCCTTCAGTCTGTCGAAATCCACCCCGGTCTGGCCGCGACGTGCCTCTTCGGTTTCGTTGGCGGGCCGCAAGCCGGCCCAACGGCCGTCGAGCCAATCGGCTTTGTTCGGCTTGTAGGATTGTCCGGCTTCGTACTCTTCTTCGAGGTGCTTCCGCCAATCGGCGACGACCCGCTTGACCTCGGCTTCCGTGACGAGGTTCTCCTCGACGAGCTTGTTGGAGTAGATCTCAAAGGTCGTGGGATGCGCACGCACCTTCTTGTACATGAGCGGCTGCGTGAAGCTCGGCTCATCGCCTTCGTTGTGACCGAAACGGCGATAGCACCACATATCGATGACGACGGGCTTCTGGAATTTCTGCCGAAACTCCGTCGCGACTTTTGCGCAGAAGACGACCGCTTCGGGATCGTCGCCATTGACGTGAAAGATCGGCGCCTCGACCATCTTCGCGACATCGGAGGGATATGGCGAAGAGCGCGAGTAGCGCGGATAGGTGGTAAAGCCGATCTGATTGTTGATGATGAAATGCACCGAACCGCCGGTGCGATGGCCTTTCAATCCCGACAAGCCGAAACATTCTGCCACGACACCCTGGCCGGCGAAAGCCGCGTCGCCGTGGATCAGCAGCGGCAGGACGATGCCGCGTTCTTCCGTGTTGCAGCCATATTGATCCTGCTTGG
>JAXDNJ010000067.1:0-15199 GCA_034669505.1 Methylobacteriaceae bacterium | reverse complement strand
AAACCGGCAGCCGGAGGCGAACCGGCGAACCCCGTCTCTGCGGGGGATCGCGACTTAAAGCAACGACGGACCGGGCTTTTTTGGTCTCTGTCGACCCTCCAAAGGTCGGCTTACCGAAGAGGCTTGTCTTTCTTGCCGGGCGTGCGGACGGGGATCCTCCCTTTCCAAACGATGGCCACCTGAATTCTCGGTAGCGTTCGCGCGTCCGGGATGATTGTGGCCAACGGCGCAGCACCCGACCGATACCGCTCATGCGGGACCGGTCATGGTTGGCGGGTCAACTCGCTCGGTTCGCGTCTCCATCGCGCGGCCGCGCTGAGCATCGCCATCCGACGAAGCTCAATCGCAAAGGCGTGGGAGAAACCCGCGCCCTTCGAAGGGATGCCGCGATGACCGACCGTATCCTCCAGTTCCTGCGCGACCGCCGCGAGGCGGGACGCGACACTGGCCCTTGCCTCGTCGTCGACCTCGACGTCGTGCGCGAGAACTATCACGCCTTTGCCAAGGCGCTCCCCGACACGCGCGTCTTCTACGCCGTCAAGGCCAACCCTGCCCCGGATGTGCTCGATCTGCTCGCGCGGCTCGGCTCGTGCTTCGACGCGGCTTCGCTCACCGAAATCGAGCAGGTGCTCGCGACCGGCGCCACACCGGAGCGGATCAGCTTCGGCAACACGATCAAGAAGGAACGCGACATCGCGCGCGCTTACGCGCTCGGGGTGCGTCTCTTCGCGGTCGATTGCGAAGCCGAGGTCGAGAAGATCGCGCGCGTCGCACCCGGCTCGAAGGTGTTCTGCCGCATGCTCTGCGATGGCACAGGCGCCGAATGGCCACTGTCGCGAAAGTTCGGCTGCGTTCCCGAGATGGCGCCGCGCGTGCTCGAACATGCACACAATCTCGGCCTCCTCGCGCATGGCCTCTCCTTCCATGTCGGATCGCAGCAGCCGAACCCGCGCATGTGGGACGGCGCGCTGAAGGCGGCCTCCGCGATCTTTCGCGATCTCTCCGAGCGCGGCATCAACCTGCAGATGGTCAATCTCGGCGGCGGCTTTCCGACGAAGTACACCAAGGACGTGCCGGCGGTGCGCACCTACGGGCAGACGATCTTCCGCTCCTTGCGCAAGCATTTCGGCAACCGCATTCCCGAGACGATCATCGAGCCCGGCCGCGGCATGGTCGGCAATGCCGGATTGATCGAGGCCGAGGTCATCCTCATCTCGAGGAAGTCGGACGCGGACAAGACGCGCTGGGTCTATCTCGACATCGGCAAGTTCAACGGACTCGCTGAGACGACCGACGAGATGATCCGCTATCCGATCCGCACCGCCTTCGACGGCGATGCGACCGGCCCATGCGTGCTCGCCGGACCGACCTGCGACTCGATCGATGTGCTCTATGAGAAGCAGCCGTATGCGCTTCCGGTCAGCCTCGAGATCGGCGCGAAAGTGCTGATCGAGGGGACGGGCGCCTACACGACGACCTACTCCGCCGTCGGCTTCAACGGCTTCCCGCCGCTCGAGACGCATGTGATCTGATCGGCCGGGCCGGATCGCCGGTGAAATGGTCGGAGTGGCGGGATTCGAACCCACGACCCCTTGTCCCCCAGACAAGTGCGCTAACCGGGCTGCGCTACACTCCGACGCCGTCAAGGCGGGTTGGCTATAGGTTTTTTGCGCTCGCGCCGCAAGGCGCGGGATGCAAGCCGCCATTTAAGCGAAACCAATCCGGCCTTCCATCATTCTGGAGTGACAGGAGACGCGGCATGGCCGAACTCGACAAGCGCATCGACGCTGACAAGGAAAACCCGCCGGCCGCGGGCAAGGTCGCGGGCGGCACATCCGGCAACAGCGCCGAAAGCCGGCAGCACCAAGAAGACAAGGTCGAAGTCGGCGATCGCGCCCGCAGCACCGATCCCGATGCCACGGCGAAGAACAAGGGCCGGACCGGCAAGACCGGCCCTGGCGCGGCGCGTTGATCGCCCGATTCGTGTTGCGTTTCGGCGGCCGCCTCCAGTTCAGGCCGGCTTACGGCACAATGTCCAGTCCTGCTCGGCGGCGATTCCGCGCCGCTTGAACTCGACAATGTCAAAGATTGAACTCCATCGCGCACGGATATACGCCTCGCTGTGGAAAGCGTTTCGGTAAAAATCCGGCAGTCCCGGCGTTTTCCCGCCGGCCACGTAGACGAAGCCCTTCATGCCGAACTTCCCGCGTTGGATAAGGCTGAGCGAAACTCCCTCTATGCCGCGCGTGGTCAGCAAAAGTAGCCCGCCGGGCTTTACGACGCGATGCAGCTCCTCTAGCCATTGGAACTGCATCTTTTCCGGCAGGTGGGTGAAGACCGATATCGAGTAGACGAGATCGATACTCGAATCGCCGAGCGGCAGAGGCGGCTCCGCACCATTTTGGACGAACGTGCCGAAGTTCAACAGATGATCTCTGCACCACGCAATCGCCTCACCATCTATGTCGCTGCCGATCATGTCGCAGCTCGTTGCATCCTTGAAATAGACGAGCACCCGGCCGCAGCCGCAGCCGAAATCGAGCACGCGCGAATGGGGAGCGAGCGAAATATGGGCGCGTACGGCCTCCAGAATGTCCTTGCAGACAGCTGATCCTACACGTTCAAAGCTGTGTAGTTGGGTGTGGCCATGCACGCGCTTGCGCAGCGCGCGTGGCGGGATCGGGCCTTTGAACTTGATCTCCGGCGGATTGTCCTGTTCGGGACCGCCGCTTCGGTTTTCGTGCCGTCCGTGGAGATAGAAGAAGTGCAGCGCGGAGGTGAATTCGCCATTGCCAACAGATCGCCGCACGTCCGGATTTTCGTCGAGATAGAGAGCTTCGTCGAACCCGAAAATCGCTGGCCCCGCCGACGCGACGAGTTCCTGCGCTTGTTCGGGAGTGATGCGGTGCTGGCGGGCGAATTCGACTAAGGTCATAGATGGATCGGCCATATACCCTCTAATCCCGCAACAGGTTTCGCCCGTTGGCTTATGATCGCACTCTAGCAAACAGATGAATTGGTGGAAAACATCGGGTACTGGCTCGGCAGGCCGCCGCGCGGCGCTCGGGCGCCACGAGACGACGGGCTTCTGGAGGGTTGATTGAGCGCCTGGGTTTACGAAGGGCAAGATGGATGGCTGTTCCTGACCGGCGGCTCGAACGCCATAGGTGCGCTCTTCGACCGCGGCGCTCCTCTGTTGGACGACGCCAAGCTGGAGCAATGGGCGAAGTTAATCGAAGATCGTGCCCGCCGCCTCGAGCGGATGGGTATCGAATACGTCCATATAAGCATTCCTGAGAAGCTCACGGTGTATGACAACAAGCTGCGCGACCCGCCCATTGTCGATTGGCGGCTTTCGCCGGCAATGCGGCTTCGCGAGATGATGCAGCGTTCGCCCTACGCGCATGTCTGGCTCGACTTGATCGACGCGCTTCGCGCTCAGCGCGACGAAAAGCAACTCTATTACAAGACGGATACACACTGGACCCCCGAAGGGTGCTTTCTCGCGTATCGTCTTTTATGCGAGAAGATCGGCATCCGTCCGGACCCCACACTGCTCACGAGGCCGGCGCGCGAGGCTGAGAGCGTTCTCGATCTCGGCCTAAAAATGGACCCGCTCATCTACGAGCACTTGAAACTCTACGATTTTCTCAGGAACGCGACCTCCACCTACCGCAATTCGATCGCGAGATATCTCGATACTGTGACGGCCAACGCTGTCGTCCACGTGGGTTCTCACGTCGCATTCAAGAACGACAAGCCGTCCGCCGCCCGCAAAAAGATTCTTATTTTCGGCGACTCATATGCATCGCAACGGGCGGATGGCCTGACGGCGATGCTGGCGGAGACCGCTCGCGAAGTGGAGTTCATTTGGTCCAGCAATCTCGATTGGGCCTATATCAAGCGGGCGCGGCCGGACGTCGTCGTTTACGAACTCGTCGAGAGATTCATGACCATTGTGGCGAATGACCAGCTCAGTTTGCGCTGGACCGTCGCGCGTCAGGCACTGAAAGCGAAGTGGCTGCAGTTCAAGGGCGGCCGAGGCGTCGCACCGGCCTCGATCGCTTAGATCCCATCCAGACCCGCGTTGACGGCCTCGGACGCGTAGGAATAAAGGTTCAGGTCGTTCTCGAGCAAATCGCTGACCATTCCGACCGTAGACAAGAGATCGCGCACTTCGCGGACCTTGTCGAACATTTCCAAATCGTCTTGCCCAAGCACATCGGCGCCTAGCACGTTAGTGAGCACGGAGCGGAAATCGGCGAAGCGGGCGCGCGTGCCGACGGCGTCCACCGTACCGAGATTGTCCAGTGCCACGCTGACATGCCGATGCTCGGGGAGTTCGGCGAGGCCGCAGCCAAACACGCGCGTCATCGGGCTCATCATCGCGTCGCGCTGCTCGCGTGTGGAGGCGCGGAACCTCGCAACCAACGCCTTTGGATCGGCGAATGAAATGTCGCGCGCAAAGTCAACCAAGGCCGGAATGTCGGAGACGAATTGCGGCAAGAGATGCGCCGCCTTCGAAGTGGCGAGAAGATTGATGAAGATCAGGCGCTCGGCGAGCTCTTCGTAGGGATCGCGCAGCATGGCTGCGATGATGTATCCGGCGTTTTTCAAGAGACCGTATTGCCGGATAAAATTCGGACGGCCCGTAATCAGGACGGAGTTCGCGCTGAAATTGTTAACGATCATCATCATCGTCTCGAGCGGATACCTCTGCGCATAATTGTAGGTGAGCGCGAAACGGCCGCTCAACCGCTGGAGGATCCGCCTCTGCGGCATGATTGAGAGGTCGAAATAGCAGAGCTTTTTCTCGAGATGGCGCGAGATCTGGTAGCGCCGGTAAATCGGAATCCGCCCGTCACCCTCGAGAATCTCGATCTCTTGGATTCCAGCAAGGCCCGGGACGGTAGTTTCGTCGATAATGAATCCAATCATGCCGGTGGCGTGATGGAAGCCGAGCTCGACGACGTCGCGTCTGTCCAGCGTCGCCGCCACCCTTATCTCCTCGCGGTCCGGAATAAGGATGATGACGCTTGGAGTCGTGCCGGGATTATCAGGCACCACCCAGCCCAGAATGCGGGCTCCTTCGTCGGCATCTATGTGGAAGAGCATAGTCCTCGTTTTTCAGCAGGCATTGGCGGCCGCGAGGGTTGATCGGGTTCATATCTCTTTGGAAAGGGTCGCCTTTGTGGCGCCGGCCGCGGCTGCGGCCAAGTCCGAAGCTTGAGTGGCGCGTAGTTGAAAGCGCGCTATCGAAGCCGAGATCGTGCGAGAAAGGCGAGATTCTGTCAGAAGCGCGGCTAAACGGCAGGGAGGCGAAAGGGCCAAAAGAGCGAGCGATCTGCACATGTCGGCGTCCTTGCGCACATCGAGGCGGCACACCTCATCAGCGTAACGCCAATCGCAGGAGGGACTTGCGCGGAAATCCGCTGGCACGTCGGTTGCTTCGCATGCGCACAGGAAGGCGACGCCGCGAGCTTCGCCATGCAGACGATGGCAGCCATGTTTCAGGATACGATCGACAAATTCACGCTCCTTGGCGAGCAGAAGGCGCGCTTCCTGCGCGACAATCCGCTCGGCTTCTGGATCAGCTCGATGATGGCCGGCATTTATGTCGGCTTCGGCATCCTGCTCATCTTCAGCATCGGTTCGGCGCTCGATCCGAGCGTGCGGCCGCTGGCGATGGGAGCAAGCTTCGGCCTCGCTCTCATCCTTGTCATCTTTGCCGGCTCCGATCTCTTTACCGGCCACACGATGAGCCTGACGATTTCGGGCCTCCAGGGCGGCACCTCTTGGAACAACGTCTTGAGCATCTGGGCGGTGAGCTGGCTCGGCAATCTCGCCGGGTGTCTTTTCCTCGCGGCTTTATTTGTCGGCGGCGGCGGCGGGCTCATCACCGGGGCGGCGAGCGAACTCATCTACAAAGTCGCCGCGGCGAAGATGAACGCCGATGCATTCCCGCTGATCTGCCGCGCCATCCTCTGCAACTGGCTCGTCTGTCTTGCAGTGTGGATGTCGATGCGCATCACCAGCGAAGCCGGCCGCATGATCGCGATCGCGTGGTGTCTCTTCGCCTTCATCGGCTCGGGCTATGAGCACTCGATCGCCAACATGACAATTTTCGGCGTCGCGCTGCTCTCGAAGCACCCGGACAACGTCACCTGGGCCGGCATGGTTTGGAACCTGATCTGGGTGACGCTCGGCAACACGATCGCCGGCGCCGGGCTGATGGCGGCCGCTTATTGGACGGCCTCGCGTCCGAGCGGTTTCCTGATCCGGCCGGTTCCCCAGCGCCATCCCGCAGAATAAGCGGAAGAACTCCGATGGGTGAATTTCTGCCGGAGCAGAAGCGCTGGCTCGAAGGCTTTGCGTCGGGGGCCGCGGCGATCCGCGGCCTTCCCGGCTTTTCACGCGGGGGCGCTGCCGCGGGCGGACCCGGCGCGCCGGCCGAGCCGACCGGTCCGGATGCGCCGGCGCTGCGCGCGCAGGCCCGCACCGTCGCTGAGGGCAAAAAGCTTGTCGATCAGGAGAAATGGAAGCGCAACGAGCATCCCCTGGATGCCTACGACCGCATGCGCGAGCAGGCGCTTACCGGCAGCGCGCCGAAGCCGGACGACAATTTCCGCTGGCGCTATCACGGGCTGTTCTATGTCGCGCCGGCGCAAACGAGCTATATGTGCCGGCTGCGCATTCCGAACGGCATCATTAAGCATTGGCAGTTCGCTGCCGTTGCCGAGATGGCGGAGACGCTCGCCGGCGGCTATTCGCATGTAACGACACGCGCCAACCTGCAGCTGCGCGAAATCCCGCCCCAGAACGGGCCGGCGGTGGTCGAGGGCCTCGCCGAGATCGGCATCATCACCAAGGGCGCGGGCGCCGACAATATCCGCAATGTCACGGGATCGGCCGCGGCGGGCATTGATCCGGGCGAGCTCTATGACACGCGCGCCGATGCGAGGGCGTGGCATCACCACATCCTCAATACGCGTTCGCTCTATCACCTGCCGCGCAAATTCAACGTCGCGTTCGACGGCGCCGGCATCATCCACACGCTCGAAGATACGAACGACATCGGCTTCCAGGCAGTGGAAGTCGGCGACGGCGCGCCCGTCGCGCCCGGGATCTACTATCGCCTGGCGCTTGGCGGCATCACCGGCCACAAGGACTTCGCCAGGGACACGGGTGTCGTTCTGAAGACGGGCGACGCGGTCAAAGTCGCCGACGCGATCTGCCAAGTGTTTGTCGAGAGCGGCAACCGCACTGATCGTACGAAGGCTCGGCTGAAATACGTGCTCGACGATTGGGGCTTCGACAAATTCCTCGACGCCATCGAGCAGAAGCTCGGCTGGAAGCTGACGCGGCTCGACGCGGCCCATGTGAAGCCGCGGCGTCCCTACGACCGACTCGCTCATATCGGCGTGCATCCACAGAAGCAGCCGGGCCTGAATTGGATTGGAGTCGTTCTGCCGGTCGGCAAGATGATGGCCGGTGAGATGCGCGATTTGGCCGCGATTTCCCGCGATCTTGGCGATGGCGACATCAGGCTGACGGTCTGGCAGAACCTGCTGATCTCCGGAATTCCCGACGACAAGATCGACGAGGCCAAACGTCGGATCGAGTTGGCAGGCCTCAACTGGACGTCGAGTATGGTGCGCGCGGGGCTCGTCGCCTGCACCGGCAATCGCGGCTGCAAGTTCGCCGCCTCCGACACTAAAGGCCATGGCACCGCAATCGTTGACTATATCGAGCCGCGGCTGACCATCGACCAGCCGGTCAACATCCACCTGACCGGCTGCCCCAACTCCTGCGCGCAGCACTATATCGGCGACATCGGCCTGCTCGCCGCGAAAGTCGCGATCGGCGACGACGACGACCAAGTCGAGGGCTACCACATCCACGTCGGCGGCGGTTTCGGCGGCGACGCTAAGATCGCGCGACTGATTTACGAGAACGTGACCGCCGAAGACACGCCGCAATATGTCGAGCGGCTGCTCGCCGCGTATATGAAGCACCGCGAGAGCGCCGATGAAACGTTCTACATTTTTGCCAACCGGCTCGAGAGCGACGAACTGAAGCGAATGGCCGACGAATTCGCGCCGGAGCGCGTACCGGCATGAGCATCCAACAGCCGCCGATTTCCTTCTTCATTCCCGAAAACGCGCCGTTTACTGCGGAGCAGCGCGCGTGGCTTTCGGGCTTTCTCGCGGCGCTCGTCAGTCCCGACGCGAGCGGCGCGACAGCGCTCACGTCCGGCGAAGCGGGTGCGGTTCTTGGCGATGCAAAACCCGCCGTTCCGCTCGCCAGCAACGATGAAGCGCCGTGGCACGATCCCGCCATGCCGCTTGACGAGCGCATGAACCTCGCCGGGGACAAACCGCTCGCGCCGAAACTGATGGCCGCCATGGCGCAGCAGGATTGCGGCCAGTGCGGCTACAATTGCGCCGATTACGCCAACGCGATCTTCCTGCGCAAGGAAGAGCGGCTGAACCTGTGCGTCCCGGGCGGCAAAGACACAACGCGGTTGGTCAAGAAGCTAGCCAAGGCGCTGACCGCCGAAGCTCCCGCCGCGCTGGCTGCGGATGCTGCACCTGCGGCACCCGCGATCATCGATTCAGTCAGCTTCGGCAGAAGCCGCGAGCAGCCGACGACCGCGAAGCTCCTCAGCCGCCGTTTGCTCAACGGGCCTGGCTCGGAAAAAGAAGCCTGGCACGTCGATTTCGATCTCTCCGGGAGCGGCATCGATTATGAGGTCGGCGACTCCTTTGGGATTTTCGCCAAGAACGATCTCGGGCTGGTCGACCAGATCATTGCCATGCTGGGGGCGGCGCACACGACCACGATACGTGATCGCACCTTGCGCGAGGTGCTGCACGAAGACGTGTCCCTCGGACTCGCGCCGGATTCGCTCTATGAACTTTTCTCCTACGTGTCCGGCGGCAAGGTGCGCGATAAGGCGCGGGCACTGGCGCGTGGTGAGGATCCGGACGGCGACGCCGCGCATATCGACGTACTCGGCGCCTTCCACAAATTTCCGACGGTGCGCCCGCATCCGGAAGCGCTGGTCGACGCGCTCGAGCCGCTGCAGCCGCGGCTCTACTCCATCTCATCTTCGCACAAGGCGACGCCCGGGCGCATCTCGCTGACTGTCGATGCGGTCCGCTACGTCGTCGGCAAGCGCAAGCGTCTTGGCCTGGCCTCGACCTTTCTTGCCGAGCGCGCCGCGCCGGGCGACACGCTGAAAGCCTACGTGCAGAAGGCCCATAATTTCGGGCTGCCCGCCGACCCGAATGTGCCCATCATCATGGTCGGACCCGGCACCGGGGTTGCGCCGTTCCGCGCCTTCCTGCACGAGAGGCAGGCGACCGGCGCGCCCGGCCAGAACTGGCTGTTTTTTGGCCATCAGCGCTCGGCCTGCGACTTCTTTTATCGCGAGGAACTGCACGAACTTCGTCAGAAGGGAGTGCTCACGCGGCTGTCGCTCGCCTGGTCTCGCGACGGCAAAGAAAAGTTCTACGTTCAGGACAGGATGCGCGAGGTCGGCCCCGAGCTCTGGCAATGGTTGGCTCGCGGCGCGCACTTTTACATCTGCGGTGACGCCAAGCGCATGGCCAAGGACGTCGAGGCGGCGCTCGTCGAAATCGTCGCGGCGCACGGCGCCCGCTCCACGGACGAGGCGATTGACTTCGTGCGCGCGCTGAAAAAAACCGGGCGTTATCAGGCCGACGTGTATTGAGAGCCTCGTCCCCGAGGAGCCTTGCGCAGCAGCGCGTCTCGAAGGATATGGTTGCCATCCTTGGAGACGCCGCTTCGCGGCTCCTCAGGACGAGGAACGCGCGCGTACCCGCAGGTGCGTGGCCCAAACCTATCGCTTCATTCCCTGCGGCAAATTCGCCAGATCCAGTGCCTCTTCCTCACACATGACGCGTACGACCTGCGCCATCTGCTCGACCTCGCTCGCCTGCGGAGCGGTTCGCTGGGCAAATCCGCCGACGAGTTCCTTCAGAGCCCGCAATGCCCCGAAATTGCGAACGTAATGCCGCATGAAAACGCGCATCACATGCGCGACGCCGTCTTCCGTCACCGAGCGGCAATCCTCTGCGAAGTACGAGGTTTTGCCGAAGCCGCCGGTGACGATCTCATAGGAGGGAAAATACGTGACGCCCTTGCATGTTCGGACGATCTTTTCGCACGCGACTCGTAAGACGGACTTCGACGCGATGGTCGAGACAAGGACATGGCGCGGCTCGGCCGTTGCGATCAACGGCACGGGGGAGACGGTCAGAATGACTCGTGCTTCCGGGTTAACGGCGCGCAATTCCGAGACGAACGCGGTCATGTCAGACACGACGTCCTCGACGTCGAGGTTCACGAATTCGTGCCGCCTTTTATCGAACGTGCCGCCGAGCACGCCGGGGCAAAGCGGAAACACGGCGCCGTCTTCGCGCGAGCGCCAGCATTCCGTCAGGCCCAACGTGAAGACGAGAACATCAAGATTCTCGAACATCTCGCGCACATAATGCAGGTGATTGTCGCGATCCGTCCGGTATTCCAGCATCGAGCTGAAGCCTTCCGGCTGGATGTTTGGGCGGAACGGATCAACGATTTTTGTTGAACTTTCGACCCATAAATCTTCTTTCGGCGTGAACCGGCCGAAGGCGCGACGCAAGAGCTGCAGCAATTGCCGGCTCGTATAAATATTGCCGTATCGCGCGGTGAACACGCCGTAGCCCATCCGGAGCGCCACGTCGGCTTGAGCAATCGGATTGGCGGTCTCGGTCACATAATAGTTGAGACCGCTTTCACGCAGATACCGACCGATATGTTGAGCAAAGCAGCTGCCGGATGTCGCTACCTTATCGTGCGTGCCGATCGTAAACGGCACATCGACAACGGGATCGAGCTCCGGCGCCGCGACATTGGCGACCGCGCGCCGCCACAAGGCGTGGTCGGGCAAATGGGTGTAGGGATGGCTCATGAGGAGACTCGCACCTGCTCCATCGACGCGAGGTAGAGATTTATCGCGGCTTTCACCGCCTCCAGACCATAGCGCGGATTGGCGTGGGTTGCATCCGCGCCCCAGCCGGCTTCGGCAAGCATGCCGTTTCCGTCGATCATGCTTGTCGGCGCGCGCAAATAGTCGATGCCGATTTCGTCGCAAAATTTGCGATAGATTTCCGATTCCAAGCGCCACAGCTTGTGACGGATAAGCTCGGGCGCGATGTTCTTGCGCAACAGACTGGCGCGCACCAACTCGCGTGGATAGGCAAGCACCCGATGATTCGGCAATGGCGGCGGCGGCTCGAGTTGTACGATCGGCAGGCTGGTTGCCGCACGGAAGGCGCGCATCGTCTGCAGTGGCTCCGCCATGTGACCTTTAAGAACCTCGCGCATGAGCGCTTCAGGTACGAGTTCGTAGCCGGGCTGCAACGGCAGATCTGGCTCGCTGCTCAGCACGAAATCGAACGGACGCTTATTCCTGACGATTCCGAGAACATTGTGTTCGTTGCCGCCGCAAACGAGGACAACGAAATTCCAAGCAGCGACCGCGAGCTGCTCATTCAGTCTTGGGTTCAACTCCGGCGCATCTGGAGGCCCCCTGAAGACCGGATTGTAGGCGGGGTCGTAGAGATAGACGAAGCGGCTTTGGATGCGTGGGGCCTCGGCGGGCAGATCGGAGGCGTCATATTCATAGGCGCCTTTCGCGAACGCGACGATGTGGCTATGGCCGAAAGCGATAAACGTGTACATCGGATCGGGATCGGTCCAGCCCTGAGATCGATTGAGCAGATGTTTGTCCAAAGAGCGCGATCGGCCGAGCTGGCATCGCGGGGCCGGGCGGCTTCTTACCATCTTTTGTGCCGCGTTCCAGTCGGGCCGCGCGCCGGTTTTAGCTGCGGGCGCCCACTGGGCGCGTCGCCTTCGAGAGCCAACGGGACAAATCCGCCGGTAAAAGCGGCGAAAGCCTGGCTCGTACACGCCGGTGATAAGCATCGAGCCATTTCGTTTCTTCCGGGGTCATGAGACTCGGCTGGACAAGGCTGAGATCGATCGGCGCCAATGTGAGCACGTCGAAGCCAAGCATCTCGCGCTCCCCGCCCTCCGCCGCGCGTGGCACGACGACGACAAGGTTCTCGATGCGGATGCCGTACTCACCGGCTTTGTAATAGCCGGGCTCGTTCGACAGGATCATGCCCGGCTCAAGGGCAACGTGACCAATCTTTGAAATTCGCTGCGGTCCCTCGTGCACCGAGAGATACGCACCGACTCCGTGTCCCGTCCCGTGCTCGAAATCGAGCCCCGCTGCCCAAAGATATTGGCGGGCGAAGGCATCGATCTGCGCCCCTGATGTGCCGGCCGGAAACAGCAAACGCGAGATCGCGATATGGCCTTTCAGTACGCGCGTGAAGCGGTCGCGTATCTCGCGCGTCGGCCGCCCGACGGCAATAGTACGGGTCACGTCGGTCGTGCCGTCCTCGTATTGCGCGCCGGAATCGATCAGGAACAGACCGCGCCGGATCCTGGCGTTGCTCGCGCGCGTCACACGATAATGCGGGCTCGCCGCATGCGCGCCAAAGGCGGAGATCGTCGGAAACGAGAGGTCGCGCAGTTTGCCGGATTCCTGGCGAAAGGCCTCCAGTGCTACAGCGGCATCAATCTCGGTGAGCTTGCCTTTCGCCGCATCGCGATCGAACCAGGCGAGGAAATGAACAAGCGCGACACCATCGCGCAAATGCGCGGCCTCAGTCCCGGCGAGCTCGCGTGCATTCTTGCGCGCCTTCATCAAAGCGATGGGATCGGTGCCGATTTCCGGCGTGCCGCCGTTGGCCCGGACGATCTCGACGAGTTTGGCGGACGCGGTCGCCGCGTCGAAGCGAATCTTTTTCCCCCCAACGCCGGCGGTCAGATCTTCTACAAGCCGGTGCGGCTCCTCGATCTCGACAAGTTCGCTCAATCGCGCGCGAACGCTGTTCGAGAGCTTCGCGCCATCGACATAAAGCCGGGGCTTCCCCTCACGCGGCAGCAGCGCGTAACCGAGCGGCAACGGTGTGTGCGCGACATCGCTCCCGCGAATGTTGAACGCCCATGCAAGGGCATGGGGATCGCTGACCAGAAGCGCTTCGGCTCCTCCTAGCTTTTCACGGATACGGGCGAGCTTCTGCGTCGCGGCCTCGCCCGCCAAACGCTCGGGATAGAGTGCAATCGCCCCGTGCGGCGCGGCGGGCCTATCAGGCCAAATCTGGTCGATGGGGTTCGTCTCGGCCGCGACGAGTCCGACGCCTTTAGCCGCGAGTCGCTCGCGGTACGTGTCGGCCTGACCCGATGTATGTATCCACGGATCGTAGCCGATGCGCTGCCCCTCGCGCACCTGTTCGGCAAGCCAGGATGACGCCGGCCTGCGCGTAATGTCGATCGTTTCGAAAAGCTCGGGATCGACCTCGCTCCGCGCTTGCAGCGTGTAGCGGCCATCGACGAAAATCGCGGCTTTGTCGCCCAGCACGATCGCGACACCAGCGGAGCCGGTGAAGCCGGTGAGCCATTGCAGCCGCTCGGCGCATTTCGGCACGTATTCGTTCTGATGCTCGTCGGCGCGCGGCACGATGAATCCATCGAGATTCTCGCGCTGAAGTTCCGCGCGAAGAGCGGCAAGCCGCGGCTTCCTTTGCGTCGGATCACTCTGCACGTCAAAGGATTGGAAGCGGCTCTCGAACATCGGGAAGGACACTAGAACCCCGTCCATGGCCGGGCAATGACGGCAGAGTGTGTGTTGCGCCGCGCGCCTTTGTGCGATGCTCCGCGTGCGGAGGCGAGATGCCGGAAGGCTTTCACTGGGAGACGTACAAGGGGGCGCTGCTGTTCCTCGGAACGGCAGGCGTCGTCGTGCCGCTGTTCCGCCGGCTGCATCTCAGTCCCGTGCTCGGCTTCCTCATGGCCGGCGTGCTTCTCGGGCCCTACGGATTAGGCCGTTTTATCACTTCGGCGGATTGGGTCTCCTCGCTTGCGCTCACGAATCCAGAAGCCGTTGCGGCAGTCGGCGAATTCGGTGTCGTCTTTCTCCTCTTCATGATCGGGCTTGAGCTCTCCTGGGAGCGTCTGCAGCGTATGCGCAGACTGATCTTCGGGCTCGGGGCGGCGCAGGTCATTTTCTGCGCGAGCGTATTGGCCCTTCTTGCCCATTGGCTCGGCTTGGCGCCGCGCAACGCGATCATCTTCGGGGCAGCATTGTCGTTGTCGTCGACGGCAATCGCGATTCCGGTCTTGGCGGAGCGGCGGCGGTTGAACACGGGCGCGGGGCGTACGGCCTTCTCGATCTTGCTGTTCCAGGACCTGATGGTCGCCCCGCTCCTCTTCACGGTGTCCATTCTCGCCTCCGCGCATCCGCATGGGACTTCCGAGCCGATCATCTCGGAACTGTTCTGGACGATTGCGCCGGCCTTGGCGGCGCTTGCCTCGTTGTTGTTGCTGGGGCGCCTTGTTCTGCGGCCGCTCTTTCATCTCGTGGCGGCGGCGAAATCCACGGAACTCTTCATGGCGGCCTGCCTGTTCGTCGTCGTCGGAACGAGCGTGGCGACCGCGGCGGCCGGCCTCTCCATGGCGCTTGGCGCCTTTATTGCCGGCCTTTTGCTCGCCGAAACCGAGTTCCGGCGCGAAATCGAGGTGACGATCGAGCCCTTTCAGGGGCTTCTCCTCGGCTTGTTCTTCGTTTCGATCGGCACCGGGCTCGATCTGTCGCAGGTGGCGGAGGCGCCGGGCGTGATCGTCGGCTTTGTCGTCGGCCTGATTGCCGTCAAGGCGGCGATCATCTTCCTGCTTGCCCGCGCCTTCCGGCTCGGCTCGAGGCTCGCCGGCGAAGTCGCCCTGGTGCTGGCGCCCGGCGGCGAGTTCGCCTTCGTGATGATCGGCGCGGCCATTGCCGGCCAGGTCGTGCCGGCCGCAATGGGCGGGGAGATCATGGTGATCGTCACCCTGTCGATGTTCGTGCTCCCCGTCCTCGGGCTTTTCGGCGCCAAGCTCGGGCCGCGCCAGGCGCCGGACGAGGCGGCGCTCGCCGCGCTTGCGCCCGAGGCCGACATCGGCGCCGGACGGGTGATCATCGTCGGTTATGGCCGCGTCGGCCAGCTTGTCGGGCAGATGCTCGCCCGCCACGACATCTCCTTCGTCGCCGTCGACGACGACCCGAAACTCGTCGCGCGCGAGC
>JAXDNJ010000066.1:0-95060 GCA_034669505.1 Methylobacteriaceae bacterium | reverse complement strand
GAATGTTGAAGGTCCACGCAAGCGCATGCGGATCGCTAACAAGCAATGCGTCGGCCCCATCCAACTTGGCGCGAATGCGTGCAAGCTTGTCAGCTGCCGATTCCCCCGCGAAACGCTCGGGGTAAAGCTTGATCGCGCCTTGCGGAGGAGCCGGGCGATCTTTCCAGATGCGGTCGATCGGATTTGTCTCGAGCGCAACGAGTTCCGCGCCCTTGGCCTCGAGTTTCCCGCGATAAGCATCCGCCTGAGTTGGCGTATGCACCCACGGATCGTAGCCGACGCGTCCTCCCTCAAGCGCCTGTTCGCCAAGCCACGACGACGGCGGAGTTCGGCCTATATCGATTACGGCGAAAAGCTCGGGATCGACTTCGTTTCGCGCCTGCAGCGTATACCGCCCGTCGACGAAAATCGCGGCTTTATCGCTGAGCACGACCGCCAAGCCGGCCGAGCCGGTAAAGCCGGTCAGCCAAGCGAGCCGCTCGGCGCATTTCGGCACATATTCGTTCTGATGTTCGTCGGCACGGGGAATGATGAATCCGTCCAGATTCCCGCGCTTCAGTTCGGCGCGAAGCGCGGCCAGCCGCGGCTTACTTTGCGCGCGATCACTCTGCACATCGAATGATTGGAAGCGGCTCTCGAACATCAGATCGACAGTAGAGACCGCTCCGCGAGCGAGCAACATTGAGTGGCGCGGCTCGGGCTCTGAGCGGCTCGGCTGTGTGTGTCGCGCCGTGCGCGATTATGCGATGCTCGAATCGCGGAGAGCGAATGCCCGAGACGTTTCACTGGCAGACCTATAAGGAGGCGCTGCTGTTCCTCGGCACGGCCGGCGTCATCGTGCCGCTGTTCCGCCGCCTCCATCTCAGTCCCGTCCTCGGCTTCCTGACCGCCGGCGTCCTGCTCGGCCCATACGGACTGGGGCGGTTCGCCAATTCCGTTCCCTGGGCTTCCTCTTTCGCGCTGACCAATCCGGAGACGGTCGCGGCGATCGGCGAATTTGGTGTCGTCTTCCTATTATTCATGATCGGCCTGGAGCTCTCCTGGGAGCGCCTGCAGCGCATGCGGCGGCTGATTTTCGGCCTCGGCGCGGCGCAGGTCATCGTTTGCGCCACCGTTCTCGCCGCGCTCGGCCATTGGCTCGGGATGGGCGCCCGCAACGCCATCATCTTCGGCACGGCCTTGTCGTTGTCGTCGACGGCGATCGCCATTCCCGTCCTCGCCGAGCGGCGGCGGCTGACCACGGGCGCGGGCCGGACGGCGTTCTCGATCCTGCTCTTCCAGGACCTCATGGTGGCGCCGCTCCTGTTCACCGTGTCCATCTTGGGCGCGCCGCATCCGCAGAGCGCCGCCGAGCCGATCCTGTCGGAGCTCCTCTGGACGATCGCCCCCGCCCTGGCGGCGCTGGCGTCCCTCCTCTTGCTCGGCCGCCTCATCCTGCGGCCGCTGTTCCATCTGGTGGCGGCGGCAAAATCTACAGAACTTTTCATGGCGGCGTGTTTGTTTGTCGTCGTCGGGACGAGCGTCGGCACGGCGGCGGCCGGCCTCTCCATGGCGCTTGGCGCCTTCATTGCCGGCCTTTTGCTGGCCGAAACCGAGTTCCGGCGCGAGATCGAGGTGACGATCGAGCCCTTTCAGGGGCTTCTCCTCGGCTTGTTCTTCGTCTCGATCGGCACCGGCCTCGATCTGTCGCAGGTGGCGCAGGCACCGGGCGTGATCGTCGGCTTTGTCGTCGGCCTGATCGCCGTCAAGGCGGCGATCATCTTCCTCCTCGCCCGCGCTTTCCGGCTCGGCCCGAGGCTCGCCGGCGAGGTCGCGCTGGTGCTGGCGCCCGGCGGCGAGTTCGCCTTCGTCATGATCGGCGCGGCCATCGCCGGCCAGGTGGTGCCGGCCGCGATGGGCGGCGAGATCATGGTGATCGTCACCCTTTCGATGTTCGTGCTCCCCCTCCTGGGGCTTTTCGGCGCCAAGCTCGGGCCGCGCCACGCGCCCGACGAGGCGGCGCTGGCCGCGCTCGCGCCGGGAGCCGACATCGGCGCCGGACGGGTGATCGTCGTCGGTTATGGCCGCGTCGGCCAGCTTGTCGGGCAGATGCTCGCCCGGCACGAGATCTCCTTCGTCGCCGTCGACGACGACCCGAAACTCGTCGCCCGCGAGCGCCAGGCTGGAGCTTATGTATATTGGGGCAATGCCGCGCGCCCCGAATTCCTGCAGCGCTGCGGCATCGGTCAGGCCGCGGCCCTGGTCGTCACCATCAACGCGCCGCGCGCCGCCGAAGAGATCGTTGCCATTGCGCGTGCCGCCCGGCCCGACCTCACCATCGTCGCGCGCGCCCGCGACGCGCATCATGCGACCGTGCTCTACGGCCTCGGCGTCACCGACGCGATCCCCGAGACGATCGAGGCGAGCCTGCAATTGTCGGAAGCCGTGCTCGTCGATATCGGCGTGCCGATGGGCCACGTCATCGCCTCGATCCACGAGCGGCGCGACGAGTATCGCCGCCTGTTGCAGCCGGTCGCCGGTGCCCCGACCCGCGAACGCCGCGCGGTGCGGCTGTCGACCCGCGTAAAGGGCGCAAAACGCGGGCCCATGGAAGCGAAGCGGGAGCTTTAGCCCGGATGCGGACCGCTTGGCGGAGTCTTGAGGCGCGAGCGCGTTATTGGCCGTCGATCTGGCGGCCGATGATTGCAATGGCGCGCTGATAGACCGAGGCGGCGTTCCAGGCCTGAATCGCCCCGAAATTGGCTTCGCCCGGCTGATAGCCGGCTCCAGCACGCCAGCCGTGGCCTTTCAAAAAGTTCGCCGTGGAATTCAGCGCGCCTGACGCGGTCTCGAGGCTTCCGCCGGTGCCGTATTCGAGCACTGTTTTCGGCAGAAACTGCGTCTGCCCGACCTCGCCGTGCATGGAGCCGCGCGTGCCGGCGGAAAACACGCCGCGATCCACGAGTTTCAGCGCCGCATAGAGCTGGTCGGTAAAATAATCCGATCGGCGGCAATCGTAGGCCAGCGTCGCCACCGCCGAGAGCATGTTCTGGTTGCCGTGCACGGCGCCGAAGCCGGTCTCCATCCCCCAAATCGCCAGGAGCGGTCCCGGCGGAACGCCGTAACGCTGCTCGATCGAGGCGAAGAGGGCCGAATTCGACTGCTTGAGCGAGCGCCCGCGCGAGGCAATGACCGAGCCGCCGCGCTTCGCAAGAAACTGATCCAGCGACAGATGAAAGCTTCTTTGCCCGCGATCGGCTGAGATCGTCGCGGGGTTATAGTGGGTCGTCATGAGGGCTGCGATCCCAGTGGCGCCGACCTTGCCCCTAGCTTCCTGAGCAAACTCCTGCTTCCAGGATTCGAAGCCGCCCCCCGAATGGCCACACTGGGCCGCGTTTGCTGCTCCCACCACAGGCCCGAAGGTCGCCAGGGCTGTGATCGCGACCACCTTCAACCAGCTCGCCATGCTATTCTCTTTTCGACCGCGGATGAGACGAAACGCTGCCCTGCCATTCCAGTCAAATGAGGCATCCTGACAGCGCTCATAAACCGCACCTTCGACAATCCCGGAACCCTGCTCGTAACTGATTGTTGTGGGTAAAGCCAAGCCTTGGAATGCCAAGTCTCAGAGGGACCTGACGAAATGCCGCTGCCAAAGCTCTTCCTGCTCTCATCCCTGGCATTCTCGGCTGCGATGCTGCCGGCGAGCGCGAACGTCCTCGTTAAGGTTAGCCAGTCGGAGCAGCGCATGACCGTCAGCATCGACGGGGTGCAGCGCTTCTCATGGCCCGTAGCCACGGGCAGGGCCGGCTACGGCACGCCGAACGGCAGCTTCCGTCCGAACCGGATGGAAGCGGAGCATTTCTCCGATGAATACGAGAGCGCGCCGATGCCGCACTCGATCTTTTTCGACGAGCACGGGCACGCGATCCACGGCAGCTCGGAAAAGCTCGGCCGTCCCGCCTCGCACGGCTGCGTGCGCCTCTCGACCGCCCACGCCGCCGAGCTTTTCTCGCTGATCAAGCAGGAAGGAATGGCAAGAACCAGGGTCGAGATCGAAGGCGAGCCGCCGACGCGATCGGCGCGTGAGCAGGTTCCTGAGCAGCCTGCCAGAACCCCACGCCCGAGGGTGACGAGGCAGATCGATCAGGACGACACGGGTTACAGCGGGGAGCCGGTCAGGACTTACGGCGGCGGGTATGCCGGCCAGGGATACAATTCAGGGCAGGGATATTACGCCGGCCAGGGATATTACGGCGGGCAAGGATCTTACGGGCAGCCGTATGGCGGCTCGCCGTATTATTACGGGCGCTAGGACCGGCCGGCTCTGGCGACACAATCGCGTGAAGGGGTGCTCGCCCGTGGCGGGCACCCCGTTTGGTTCAACCGGCTTCACGCCGCGAGGGCGTTCGCTGCGGCGCGCGAGCGGGTGAGGCCGATATACTGGCACTCCGCCAACGCCGCGACGACCAGCGCCTGGGCGATCACGAAGGCGTATCCCAACGCATTCGGCGCGACCCAGCCGCCGACCAAAAGCACGATGCTGTCGATCGACCACAGCGCGTTGTAGGCGATGATTGCCCAGGCAATTGCGGCAGGCAGGCAATCGCGCCGGGCGAGGACACCGACGATGGCGGCGAAGGGCAGCAGGCTCAAGCCGCTATAAGCGAGCAGCGGCTCGGGGAGATTGCAGAAGGGTGCGAGAATCCCGGCACCGGCCGCGGTCAGCAGTCCGGTGCCGCCGCTGGCGAGGGCATCGAGGACAAGAGCACGGCGCAGGAGTGTCGAGGGTATGATCATGTTCATGAGGGTTCTCCGTTTCATTCGAACCCGCGCATGACGCCAAAACGCCGACGCCCGGTCGATTAACTCCGAGGTAATTGGAAGCGCGATTGCGGCGGCGCTATCCTGCGGCCCATGCAAGTCGCAATTCGCCCCGTCGGAGAACATTTGCGCGAATGGCGCCAGCGCCGGCGCCTCAGCCAGCTCGGTCTCGCGCTCGACGCAGAGATTTCGACAAAGCATTTGAGCTTTCTCGAGACCGGCCGCGCGACGCCCTCGCGCGACATGGTGCTGCATCTCGCCGAGCGGCTCGACGTGCCCTTGCGCGAGCGCAACCTGTTGCTGCTGTCGGCCGGTTATGCGCCGGTTTTCTCCGAGCGCTCCCTCGAGGACCCGGCACTCGGCGCCGCGCGCAAGGCCGTCGATCTCGTGCTTGCCGGGCACGAGCCTTATCCGGCGCTGGCGATCGATCGGCACTGGACGCTCATCACCGCGAACAAAGCGGTGGCACCTTTGCTCACCGGCGTCGATGCGTCTTTGCTGAAGCCGCCGGTCAACGTGCTGCGTTTGAGCTTGCATCCCGATGGTCTGGCGCCGCGCATCGTCAACCTGCACGAATGGCGCACGCATTTGTTGGAGCGGCTGCGGCGCCAGATAGATGTAAGCGCCGATGCGGTTCTGGTCGATCTGTTCGCGCAGTTACGCGCCTTTCCCGCGCCGCAGACCCGTGCGGGCGTGAAGCCGGACAAGGGGGCCGATTACGCCGGGATCGCGATTCCATTTCGCCTGGCGACGCAGGCCGGCGTTCTGTCCTTCTTCAGCACGACAACCGTGTTCGGCACGCCGGTCGACGTCACGCTGTCGGAACTGGCGCTCGAAAGTTTCTTTCCCGCCGATGCGGAGACGGCGGAAAGGTTGCGGGCAACAAGTTTCGCCAAGGCCTAGAAAGGTGAACTCCACTTTCCCGGAGCCGCGAAGCGGCATCCGGGACCCAGAGCAATGCGCGTCTGCCTCTGGACCCCGGATCGCACTTCGTGCGTCCGGGGATGTGGCGAACCTATAATGCCGCCTCGCTCTTCAGTCTCTGCACCAAACCCGGCGTGATGAACCCATCCGCCGGCTGAATACCGGCCTTGATCTGATAGGCATGCACGGCATCGCGCATCGCCGGGCCGATCTTGCCGTCGATATTGCCCTGATACAGGCCGAGCTTCGTCAATGCCTGCTGCGCCGCCTTGCCGTCGCTGACCGACAGTGGCTTCATATCTTTTGGCCAGGGCGTGCGAATGCCGCCTTCGCCGGCGATCTGCTGCGCCAATAGACCGACTGACAAGGCATAAGCATCGGACGTGTTGTATTGCTTGATGACGAAAAAGTTGTCGGTGATGAGCCAAGCCGGGCCTTTGGCCCCGGCGGGCATGTACAAGGTCGCGCTCCCCGCGTTAGGCAGCGGCTTGCCGGAGGCGGCGCGAAAACCCTGCGCCTGCCACTCGCCAAAGGGCTTGCGCAGCGACGCGAAATCAAACGAGTTGGGGATGATAACTTCGACGCCCCAAGGCAGGTCGGGAAGCCAACCGGCCTTCTGCATGAAATTGCCGATCGAAGCGAGCACATCCTTGTTTGACGACCAGATGTCGGCGGGACGCGAGCCTTCGTAAGCGACGGCGTAATTCAAATAGGAAGACGGCATGAATTGCGGCTGGCCCATTGCGCCCGCCCACGAGCCGGCGAGCTGCGAACGCGTCGCGTAGCCCTTCTCCAGCATGACCAAAGCCGCGACGAATTCGTCGAGAAACAGGCTGCCGCGATGCTGCTTGAACGCCAATGTCACCAGCACGCGCAAGATGTCGCTGTTGCCCGAGGTGGTGCCGTAATTGCTCTCGATTCCCCACAGCGCCACGAGGATTTCCCATGGCACGCCGCTGCGCGACTGGATTTTGTCAAGCGGGTCGGCAAGTTTTGCGGCGACATCCCGTCCTTGCGCCGCACGCTTTGGCGTGGCGGATTGGGCCACATATTGCGCAATCGTGATCGTGAATTCGGCCTGTCTCGTTGTCCTGGTTAGGATCGCTTGATCGGGGGCGAGGCCGTTGATCGCGGTGTCGAATGTCGCCCGTGACACGCCGGCTTTTTCTGCCGCCGGCCAGAGCGATTGAAGGAAAGCTTGAAACTCGCCGGCTTGCGGCGCGGGCGTACCCAGATCCTCACCAAAGGCGTTCGCGTTCAGCACGCAAAGCCAGAGGACAGCGGTCCCCGCAAGTGTTGCGCGACGCGTCATCAAGCTCATGCGAAGTGACACGATACGGAACCGTATGGGCCGTAGTCCGCGTGAAACGTGTCGCCTTTGCGCAGGTCGACGGGACGCGTGAACGAGCCCGACAGCACGACTTCCCCGGCCTGCAGGCGCTCGCCATGCGGCGCGAGGCGATTGGCGAGCCACGCCACACCCTGCGCCGGATTGTTGAGCACGCCCGCGGCGACGCCGGTCTCCTCGATCTGACCGTTGCGGAAGAGCAGCGCCGAGACCCAGCGCAGATCGACGTCTTCCGGCCGGAAGGGGCGCCCGCCGGTGACGATCGCCGCATTGGCGGCATTGTCCGAAATCGTGTCGGTGACTTTGCGGGTGGCTTTCGTCTCGGGGTCGAGCCGGTGCATGCGCGATTCCAGGATTTCGAGCGCTGGCGTCACGTAAGACGTGGCGTCGAGAACATCGAAAATGGTGCAATCCGGTCCGGCGAGCGGTTTTCCCAGCACGAAGGCGAGTTCCACCTCGACTCGCGCCGAGAGATATTTCTCGAACGGAATGACGGCGCCGTCGTTCCAGAACATATCGTCGAACAAAACACCGTAATCCGGCTCATCGATGCCGACGGCGCTCTGCATCGCGCGCGAGGTGAGGCCGATCTTATGACCCTTGATGACACGGCCCTTGGCGAGCTTGATCGCCGTCCAGGCGCGTTGGATCGCGTAGGCGTCCTCGATCGTCATGCCGGGGTGATCGATCGAGAACATGCGGATGAAGGTTTTGTCGTCTTCCGCTTTTTGCAGCCTCTGCGCCAACTCCGCGATCGTAGCCTCGTCGAGCATCAAAACTCCTCGTCGACGATTGTGTTGCGCAGAATGCCGATAGCAGGCGACTCGACCTCGACAATGTCGCCCGGCTTGAGCCATTTCGGCGGATCGAAGCGCGCGCCGGCGCCGGTCGGCGTGCCGGTCGCGATGAGATCGCCGGGCTTCAGCGTCGCGAAGGTCGAGAGATATTCGATCAGGAAATCGAACGGGAACATCATACGTTCCGTCGAATCGTGCTGGCGCATCTCGCCGTTGACCCGCGTCATGACGTCGAGCGGATCGGCCGGCGAGACTTCATCCGACGTGACAATCCACGGCCCTATAGAGCCGGAGCGATCGAAATTCTTGCCCTGCGTCACGTTGAATTTGCCGTGGCGCAACCAATCGCGCACGGAGCCTTCGTTGCAAAGCGTCAGCCCGAAAATGTGCTTGTGCGCGCGCTCGCGTCGGATGCGGCGGCCTTCCCTGCCGACGACGATGACGATTTCGCCTTCATAGTCGAGCTGCTCAGATACGCGCGGACGCACGATCGGCTGATCGTGGCCCACCACCGATGTCGGCGCGCGCACGAACAGGCTCGGATATTTCGGCAGTTCGGACGCGTCTTTATATTCCTCGTTGCGGTCTTTGTAGTTGACGCCGATGCACCAGAGCTTTTGCGGATCGGGAATCGGCGAAAGGAAGGTCACGTCGCTGAAAGCGAGATCAGGCCGGTGCGCAGCCGCGACATCCATCGCGCGCGCATGGCCATCGTGCTCGATCAGCGCTTTCAGCGTCGGAAAGTCCTCGCCGATATGCGGCGTGAGATCGACGATGCCGTGGCCGGCGACCGCACCATAATGCGGCTTGCCATTCAGGAGATAAGAGGCGAGGCGCATTTCCTTCGCTCTACCCTTGCTTCAGTCGAGCTTCGGCGCGCGGGTCGCGAATTGCTCGTCCTGCGGCGTCGCCGGCAATTCGCCTTCATCGCGCGCATGGCGCACGACCTCCATGATAAGGCGCAACCCGAGCGGCGCCAACGCGCGTTCCCAGAGTTCGCGGGCGCCCTCACCCTTCTTGACGAACACCCAGTCTTGCGCGGCGATCGGACCCGCGTCCAGCTTATCGGCAAGATGATAGATCGTGCCGCCGGCAATCGGATCCCCTTCCTTTACGGTCCATTCCACGGCCGCCATGCCGCGGTGGCGCGGCAGCAGCGACGGGTGGTAGCCGATGCCGCCGAGCCGCGCGCTCGCAACGGCATCATGGGCCACGCGCGCATGGCTATGCGCCGTCACGATGAGATCGGTCCCCGGCGCAATGGCGTCGATCGGCACGATATGCGGGTTCTCATGCACATAGACATCGATGCCGGCGGCACGCGCGCCTTCGGCCAGCCTGTCGTCCGCGGAAGGGACAGTGACGCGCCCGATCTCTAGTCCCGGCTCTTTCAAAAGCAGATCGAGGACGGCGCGGCCAAAATATCGCGAACCCACAAGCGTGATCTTCATAAAATGGGAGTCTCTAGCGCGTGTTGACCGAGGCGGGCGCACTTACGCAAACTTCGCCACCCAAGGTCAAGGCCGATGGCCGCTGCGGTCCGTCTCACGCCATCCCGGAGGAACCATGCCGCGAAAAATCATCGACATTTCCGTGCCGCTCGCCAACAAGATCCCCGCCGATCCGCCGGGCATGGAAGTCTCGATCACCTATCTCGACCACAAGCAGAGTTTTCCCCACATCACGGCGTTCTTTCCCGGGCTGAAGATCGAGGACATGCCGGACGGCGCGGGATATGCGGCGGTTGAGACGGTGACGATCTCCACGCATAACGGCACGCATCTCGATGCGCCTTATCATTATCATCCCACCATGAATCGCGGCGAGCGCTCGTGGACGATCGACGAAGTGCCGCTCGAATGGTGCTTTCAACCGGGCGTGAAGCTCGATTTCCGGCATTTTGCCGATGGCTATCTTGTGCAGCCCGCGATATCGAGGCGGAACTGAAGCGCATCGGCCATGACTTGCAGCCGCTCGAGATTGTTGTCGTCAATACGAGCGCCGGGAAGAAATACGGCGCGCCGGATTACGTGCCGTCGGGCTGCGGCATGGGATATGCGGCGACGATGTATCTGCTCGAGCGCGGTGTGCGGCTCACCGGCACCGATGGCTGGAGCTGGGACGCGCCGTTCGTGCACACGGCGAAGAAATACGCCGCCACCCACGATGCGTCGCTTGTCTGGGAAGGCCACAACGCCGGGCGGCACATCGGCTATTCTCACCTCGAAAAGCTGCACAATCTTGAGGCGCTGCCCTCCACCGGCTTCACGGTCGCCTGCTTTCCGGTGTAAGGGCTCAGCCCAAAAGATCGATAAGCGGCGGGATTAGCGGCGCGTCGGCCGGCGGCATCGGATAGTTCCGCAGATCGCGCGGGCGCACCCATTTCAGCGCCTGCGCCTCGCGTGGCCGCACGAAGCCGTTCCACTTCCGGCAGATATAGAGCGGCATCAGGAGATGGAATTCGTCATAAGGATGGCTGGCGAAGGTGAGCGGCGCGAGACACGCGACCTCGACCTCGATGCCGAGCTCCTCGGCAAGCTCGCGGATGAGCGCGTCTTCCGGCCGCTCGCCGTGATGCACCTTGCCGCCGGGGAATTCCCACAAACCGCCGAGCATTTTGTGCGCCGGCCGCTGCGCGATGAGGACGCGATTGTCGGCATCGACAAGCGCGACGGCGACGACGAGCAGAAGCGGCGGAGTCACGGGCCGGTCAGCACCAGCTTGATCGCTTTCGTCTCCTTGCCGGTCACCGTGATGACATCGTACAGCGCGCCGCCCTCCGAAAAGAAGCTGCCCTTCGGGCGGTAGATGACCTGCGTCGCCACATAATATTTGCCGGGCGCGACATGATCGAAGGTGAACCGTCCGCTTGATTCGCTTGTCGTCGTGCGCGTGTAGCTCGCATATTCGGGGTCGGCTTCGAGCTTTGGAATCTCCCGCGCCGGCAGGAATTTCTTGCCTTTGTAGAATTGCGCAAAGCGCGCCTCACTATAGGGCGTCACCGGAATGAGCCGCACGCTTTGCCCGACCGCGTTCTCGACGGTGTTGTCGGTGCGCCGGATGAATGCATGGCCTTCGATCGTCGTCTTGCCTTCCTTGTGGATGAAGGCGGCGGCTTTCGCATCGAACGCTGCGTCCTGGGCCCGGCCAGCCCCGGCGTAAATTGCAATTCCACTCAGGAGGATGGCATGCGGCAGGCGAGTACGCATGCGAGGGACTAATCATCCGATAGCGCTGCGCACAAGAGGCAGGCGCACAACAAAAAAGGCCAGGCATGAAGCCTCGCCTTTAGGGTCAGCTTCTTTGGCGGCTCAGATCAGCCAGTGCGACGTGTCGACCGGCTGGGCCTTTTCGGAATGGCCGTCGCGCATCAGATCGGTGTGATGCATCGGATGCGCGCTAGCGACAATCGTGCTCGCGAGCCCAAGGACCAGGGCGGTCGCGAACAGGAATTTTAGAATTTTTTGCATGGGGTTGGTCCGAAACGGCGGGAGCGGTGGTGTCACCGCTCCCGGTAGGAATCGCCGGGGTATTAGCCGATCTGCGGCTGGGTCTGGCCTTCCGGCGCCTTATACGAGGCTACCTGGGCCGGGGTCTGGCCTTCCGGAGCGCTGTAGGACGCGATCTGCGGCTGGGTGTGCCCTTCAGGGGCGGCGGCGGCGAAAGCGGCGGCGGGGCTGGTGACCAGGACGCTCGCGAGCAGTGCGATTTTCAGGATTGTCATTTTCGGTCTCCTGTCTCTTTCAGCCTTGTTGTTGTTCTCGGCTGTCGAGGCTTGACATAGGCCGAAGTGCCGTCGGCATAATCATCCTTTTCCAGAATTCATTATCCCGCTAGACTGGATAATCTGCCGCCGTCTGGCCGGCATTGAGCGAACATGCAGCGTTACGACGACCTCCTCATCTTCGTCCGCGTCGTCGAACGCGGCTCGTTCGTCGGCGCCGCCCGCCAGCTCGGCCTGCCGCCGACGACCGTCAGCCGCAAGGTCCAGGAACTCGAGGCCCGGCTCGGCAGCCAGCTTCTGCGCCGTACCACCCGGCGGGTGGCGGTCACCGAGACCGGCCAGGCGGTCTACGAGACCGCCGCCCGCGGGTTTGCCGCAATCGAAGAGGCCGAGACCTTCGCTCGCAAGCGCCACGACGAGCCGTCCGGCGTGCTCAGGGTGACGATGCCGCACGCGTTCTCGCGCCTGCAATTCGAGCCCTGGCTGCCGGAATTCATGGCGCGCTATCCGAAAATACGTCTCGAGCTGCTCTTGACGAGCACGCCACTGAACCTCGTCGAATTCGGCATCGATGCCGCGATCCGCGCCGGTCCGCAGCACGATTCAAGCTACATCAAGCGGGCTTTGTACCGTGGCGGATTCGCGGTGGTTGCCTCGCCCGCTTATCTCGCGCGTGTCGAGCGGCCGCGCACGCCGCGCGATCTCGTCGATCATCCGATCGCGATCGTTGCCAACATGCTCGATCGCAGCTACGGGCCGCATGCCGTTCCGTCCACCTATTCCTTCACAAAGGACAACCAATACGAGGAGATCATTTTCGCGCCGGTTATGGCGGTAAACGATCCCGATCCTCTCGTCGCTTTTGCGCTGGAGGGCGCGGGCATTGCCGTCGTCTTCGAAGTGATGTCGCGCGACTACATCGCGAGCGGCGCGCTCGTGAACGTACTCGACGATTGGCGCATCAGCGCCGAGCTTGAAATATCGATCCTCTATACACCGCGCGCAACGATGGAATCGAAGGTGAAGGTCTTCGTCGACTTCATGCTGGAGAAGCTGAAGAACATGCGATGAGTCCCGGCCGGTGAACCCAATCTGGGCGTCCGATAACGCAGCTCAGTAGCGCATGCCCGAGCCGAAAATCAGCCACAGGACGATGATGATCAGCAGAAGCCCGACGATGCCGATGCCGCCGCCGCCGTAATAGCCGCCGCGATAGCCGTAATAGCCGCCGCCGCCGAACAAGAGCACAAGGATGATGATGATCAGAACGAGCGACATGGTTTAAGCCCTCTTGAACAGGCGCAGCTTCGTAGCCTCGTTTGGCAAACGCAAGCTTGGGCGGTTCGGTTTCGCGGCTTCGGGAGGAGTTTTGGACAGAAGATTAATCGGCGCGCCGCAGAAGCCCGCGCCCGATGCGCTTCAAGGTCGTGGCGAGGCGATGGCGGCGTTCTTCCCGCACTGCGATGGCGCGGTTGCTCACATAGCACATCTGCACGGCGCGGCGTCGGCCGGCGAAGGGCGCGTGGCCGTGCCATGAGGCTTCCGTGCGGCGGAAGGCGAGCAGGGTTCCGGCTAGCGGCGGAATCTCGATCGCGTAATCGTCGAGATCGGGCGAGCGCAGGAGCCGCAGGCGTCCGCCCCGTCCATGCCAATCGCGATTGAGATAGAGCAGGATGGTGATCAGCTTCGAGCCACAGTCGGTGTGGATCGCGCCATCGCTTAGACGCAACTCGCCGCGGATGGTGGTGACCGGGGGCCGCCCGGCGAGATCGATTGTGAATTTGCGCTCAAGGGCGTGGCGGAGCGCGTCACTCTCGAGTTCTGCAAGCAGGGCGGCGAACGGCTCACGGATTTTCAATGACGCCGGCACATGCGAACCGGGACCGGGCACATCGGGAAAGCTCGCGAGGATCGCGTCGAGATAGTGGGACGCGATGATGTTTTCGATGACGACGTGATCGAACGGAGCGCGTCGCAACGGCGCGGCGTCGAAAGCTGGGAGATGGAGGCACGACGTGTGGCGAGATTTCAGCGCGAGGCTCGGCGCGATCATCCCGATTGCTCTGCGCTCGCAGCAATCGCCTCCGCGGCCGCAACGTCGGCGGCCTCATTCACATTGAAGAATGGATCGTAAGGCTGATCCGGCCAGCTGACCTCGGCGACCTCGTATCGCGCGGTGAAGCTGTCGATCTTGCGTTCGCCTTCCTCGACAAGCGCGCGGCGGAGCGCCGCTCGCAATGCGACCGGCCACAGCGAGATGACGGGATGCGTTCGTCCGGACGATGCCGCAACCGCAATGTCGCACGACTCCGCCAGCCGCGCCGCTTGCAGACGGCGAACCAAATCGGGCGGAATGAACGGCGTATCGGCCGCGACGCTCACCGCACACTCCACGTCGCCCGCATTCGCCGCTGCCCAATCGAGCCCCGCCAAAATGCCGGCGAGCGGGCCGGCGAAATCCGGCACATCGTCCGCGACAACCGGCAAGCCGAAGCTCGCAAAGCGCGCCGCATCGCCGTTGGCGTTGAGCATGAGCCGCCCGCATTGCGGCTGCAGCCGCGCGATCACATGCGCCAGAATCGGCTTGCCCGCGATCTCTTTCAGCGGCTTGTCGCCCCCGCCCATGCGCCGCGCGAGGCCACCGGCGAGAATGATGCCGCAGACCGGCGCTTCACTCATCCGCGCCTGCCCCTTTGCGGCGATGCCGCGCGGATTCCTCTTCGACGGAGGCGGGATCTTCATCGTAGATGATGCGCTCCGCGCCCGAGACCACGGTGAAACGCTTGCCGCGCATGCGGCCGATCAGCGTCAGCCCGGCTTTCTGCGCAAGCTCGACGCCCCATGCGGTGAAGCCCGAGCGCGAGACGAGCACCGGAATGCCCATGCGCACCGTCTTGATCACCATCTCCGACGTCAGCCGTCCCGTCGTGTAGAATATCTTGTTGGAGGGATCGCAGCGCGTCTGCAACATCCAACCGGCGATCTTGTCGACGGCATTATGCCGGCCGACGTCTTCCACATAGACGAGGGGCCGATCCGCTTCGCAGAGCACGCAGCCATGGATCGCGCCGGCTTCGAGATAAAGCGACGGTGTCTGGTTGATGATGTGCTGCAGCCGATAGAGCCATGACGTACGAAGCGGCGTCGGCGGCAATTTGGCGCGATCGATCGCCTCCATGAGATCGCCGAAGGTCGTACCTTGTGCGCACCCCGAGGTGAGGGTGCGCTTCTTCAGCTTCTCTTCGAAATTCGTCCGCGCTTCCGTGCGCACGACGACGACATCGAGTTCTTCGTCGAAATCGACCCCGGTGATTTCGTCCTCAGGCGTGAGCATCAGTTGGTTCAGGAGGTAGCCGAGCGCGAGGTAGTCGGGATGATCGCCGATCGTCATCATGGTGACGATCTCCTGGGCGTTGAGATAGAGCGTCAGCGGCCGCTCGACGACGACGCGCGTCTTCACCTTCGCGCCGGTGTGATCGATCGCCTCGACTTCCTGCGACAGAAGCGGATCGGAGGGATCGGGGCGGATGATGTAGGACGAAAGAAGATCGTGTCCTTCTGCGCGGATTTTTTCGCCGAGTGCGGCCATGCTGCGTCTCGCTACGCCCGCACCAGCATGTCGCGATTGATCTCGGCGATGGACGCGCAACCGGCCGTGGCCATCGTCAGGTCGAGATCGGCTATCATATTGCGCAGGACCGCGCGCACGCCCGCCTCGCCGGCGAGTGCCAGGCCATAGACATACGGCCGGCCGATACACACAGCCGTCGCGCCGAGCGCCAGCGCCTTGAAAATACCGGCGCCGCCGCGAATTCCGCTATCGAAAAGCAGCGGCATTCGTCTGCCAATTGCTTGCGCAATCTCGTCGAGGGAATCGAGCGCGGCGCGGGCGCCATCGACCTGCCGTCCGCCATGGTTGGAGACGATGACGCCGTCCATGCCGAAGTCGAGCGCTTTGCGCGCATCGTCCCCGCGGCTGATGCCTTTGAGCAGAATCGGTTTCGTCGTGTGCTCGCGCAAAAATGCGAGCTTCTCCCACGTCAGCGCCGGGTTGCAATAGATCGTCCCGAAAAGCTGCGCAGCCGCCAGCATGTCTTCTTCGGGCGCTTTCTTCAACATCGCACGAAAGACAGGATCGGACGTATATTGCGCCAGCCCCATGCCGCGAAAGAACGGCAGATAGGCGTAATCGAGATCGCGCGTGCGCCAGCCAAGCAGCGTCGTGTCGAGGGTCACCGCAATCGCCTCGCAGCCGCAGGCTTCGGCGCGTTTGACCAGGCTTGCGACAAGATCGTCCGATTTCGACCAATAAAGCTGGAACCAGCGCGGCTGGTCGCGCATCGCCTCGGCCGTTCTCTCCATCGGCACGGATGCTTGATTGGAAAAGATCATCGGCATCCGCTCGGCGGCTGCTGCCTTGGCGGTCGCAAGATCGGCATCCTTATGGATTAGCTCCTGCACCCCAATCGGTGCGACTAGGAGCGGCGTGTTGAGCTTGCGGCCGAAAAGCTCGATCGAAAGATCGCGTTGGGCGACGTCCCGCAGCATCCGCGGCGCGATCCGCCAGCGATCAAAGGCGCGCGTGTTGTCCTCGACCGTGTGCTCGAAACCGGCGCCGCAGGCAACATACGCATAAGCCTCGGGCGTCAGTTTCTCCCGCGCTTTGGCTTCGAGTTCGGCAAATGAAATCGGCACGACGGGCTTCGCACCGCCCATGAGGCCTTGCAGGTAAATCTCGAATTGCCGCATCGGGCCGGGGCCACTGGGCGGAATGGGCTGGAACGTGTTGGCGGTCATGAACTCAACCTAAGGGGCGCATCGTCGTGCGTCCAGACACGTTTCTGCGCCCCCCTATTGCGTCATGCCTCACTCCGCCGCTTCGCGCATCTCGACGCGGCTCACCCGCGCGGCGCAGAACTTGAACTCTGGAATCTTGCCGAACGGATCGAGCGCCGGATTGGTGAGCAGGTTTGCCGCCGCTTCGGCATAGCAGAACGGCATGAACACCATGTTCTCCGGCACGTCGGAATCTGAGCGCACCTTCACTGCGACGATGCCGCGCCGCGTCTCGAGCTTGATGAAATCGCCGAGGCGCAATCCGCGGCGCCGCAGTTCCTTCGGCGACATGAAGGCGACCGCCTCCGGCTCGAGATCGTCGAGCACTTCGGCGCGGCGCGTCATCGAACCGGTGTGCCAATGTTCGAGCACGCGGCCGGTCGACAGCACCATCGGATATTCGTCGTCCGGAATTTCGTCCGGCGGCAGCACGCGCGCCGGCACGAGCTTGCCGCGGCCGCTCTCGGTCGGGAACCCCGTCGCGAAGATGATCTCGTTCCCAGGCTTATCCGGTGCATCGACGGGATAAGTGACAGCGCCTTCGCGTTCGAGCCGCTCCCACGTGATATTGTTCAAGGATGGCATGACCTGTGCCATCTCACGGAACACGTCGGCGGGGCCGGCATAATTCCAGTCGCAGCCGATACGCCGCGCGATCTCCTGGATGATCCAAAGATCCTGGCGCGCTTCGCCCGGCGGATCGACGATCTGCCGCGCCATCTGCACGCGGCGATCGGTGTTGGTAAATGTGCCAACCTTCTCCGCAAAGGCCGAGGCCGGAAGTATCACATCCGCGTGGAAGGCTGTCTCGGTGACGAACAGATCCTGCACGATGAGGTGTTCGAGCTTCGCCAGCGCCTGACGCGCGTGGTTTAAATCGGGGTCCGACATCGCGGGATTTTCGCCCTCGACATACATGCCGCGGATGTCGCCCGCATGCACGGCATTCATGATTTCGACGACGGTGAGCCCGCGCTCCGGATCGAGATTCTGCCCCCAGAATTCCGAGAAGAGATCGTGCACCTCTTTGTTCTCGACCGGCTGGTAATCCGGATAGAGCATCGGGATGAGGCCGGCATCGGAGGCGCCCTGCACGTTGTTCTGGCCGCGCAACGGATGCAGCCCCGTGCCCGGGCGGCCGATCTGGCCGGTAATCAGCGCAAGCGCGATTAGGCAGCGCGTATTGTCCGTGCCGTGGACATGCTGGCTGATACCCATGCCCCAGAAGATGATCGACGCGCGCGCCTTGGCGTAAGTGCGCGCGACCTCCTTGATCGTCTCGGCAGGAATGCCGCAGACCGCCTCCATCTTCTCCGGCGGGAAATCGAGAATCTTCGCCTTCAGCTCTTCGAAATTCTCGGTGTACCCGGCGATATATTGCTGGTCGGTCAGCCCCTCGGTGATGATCGTGTGCAGCATCGCGTTCAAGAGCGACACGTCGGAGGCGGGCTTGAACGCGAGATGGCGCCAAGCGTGGCGCGACAGCGCTTGGCGCCGCGGATCGATGACGATGAGTTTCACGCCATTCTTCGCGGCATTTTTGATGAAGGTAGCGGCGACGGGGTGATTGATCGTCGGATTGGCGCCGATGACGATGATTACTTCCGCATCCGCCGCGGCGGCGAACGGTGCGGTGACGGCACCCGAGTTCAGGCCTTCCATCAGGCCGGCGACCGAGGACGCGTGACAAAGGCGCGTGCAATGGTCGACATTGTTGGAGCCGAAACCGGTGCGCACCATCTTCTGGAAGAGATAGGCTTCTTCGTTCGAGCCTTTCGCCGAGCCGAAACCGGCGAGCGATTTCGGCCCATGCTGATCCCGGATGCGCTTCAATCCGCCGGCGGCGAAATCGAGTGCCTCGTCCCAGCTCGCCTCCCGGAAATGCGTGTAGGGGTTGGCGGGATCGACTTGATCGTTGGCATCCTTCGGCATGTTCGGCAGCCGGATGAGCGGCTTCGTCAGCCGGTGCGGATGCTGGATATAATCGTAGCCGAAGCGGCCTTTGACGCAGAGACGATTGTGGTTCGCCGGCCCATCGCGGCCTTCGGCGTAAACGATCTTGTTGTCCTTGACTTGGTAGCTGACCTGGCAGCCGACGCCGCAATAAGGACAGAGCGAATCGACTGTGCGCTCCGCCCAGACCGCGCGCTTCTGCGTCGCGTCATCCATGAGCGAAGCCGGCATGAGCGCGCCCGTCGGACAGGCCTGCACGCATTCGCCGCACGCGACGCAGGTCGATTCCCCCATTGGATCATCGAAATCGAATACGATTTTGGCCGCCGCATTGCGGTAGGCCATGCCGATCACATCATTGACCTGCACTTCGCGGCAGGCGCGCACGCACAATCCGCATTGGATGCACGCATCAAGATTGACGCGCATCGCGGGATGGCTCGAGTCGGTCGTCCAGCGCTCGGCGGTGGGAAAGCGGCTTGCGTTTTTCTCGAGCCGATCGGCCCAGTGCCAGAACTTCGAATCCGGATCGTGCGAATCCTCGCGCGAGGGCTGATCGGCGACGAGCAGCTCCATGACGATCTTCTGCGCTTTGGTGGCGCGCTCGCTCTGCGATTTCACCTTCATACCGACGGCCGGCATGCGCTTGCAGGACGCAGCAAGCACGCGCTCGCCTTCGATCTCGACCATGCAGACGCGGCAATTGCCGTCGGGGCGATAATCCGGCGCGTCCTTGAAGCAAAGATGCGGGATTTCCTGGCCTTGGCGCTTGGCGACCTGCCAGATCGTCTCGCCGGGCTGCGCCTCGACCTGCTTGCCGTCGAGTTCGAAGATGATCTTGTCGCTCATTCCGCCGCCTGTCTGGGGGAGAATTCTTCCGGGAAATATTTAATCACCGTGGTGAGCGGATTCGAGGCGGCCTGGCCGAGGCCGCAAATCGAGGCGTCCCGCATCGCGGTGCTGAGCTCTTCCAGGAGGTCCTTGTCCCAGTCGCCGCGTTGCATGAGGTTTGCCGCCTTCTGCGTCCCGATACGGCAGGGCGTGCATTGGCCGCAGCTCTCGTCCTCGAAGAAACGCATAAGGTTCAAAGCGGCTCCCTTCACGTCGTCATGGTCCGACAGGATGATGATCGCGGCCGAGCCGATGAAGCAGCCGTATTTCTCGAGCGTGCCGAAATCGAGCGGGATGTCGTCCATCGAAGCGGGCAGGATGCCGCCCGACGCGCCGCCCGGCAGATAGGCATGGAACGCATGGCCCTCCGTCATGCCGCCGCAGAACTCATCGATGAGTTCGCGTACGGTGACGCCGGCCGGCGCGAGCTTCATGCCCGGCTCCTTGACGCGGCCGGATACGGAATAGGCGCGCAGTCCGGTGCGGCCGTTGCGGCCGTTTCCCGTCCACCAGTCGGGCCCGCGCTCGACGATGTCGCGCACCCAGTACAGCGTCTCGATGTTGTTGATGAGCGTCGGCTGGCCGAAGAGCCCGACCTGGAACGGAAACGGCGGCTTGTGGCGAGGATAGCCGCGCTTCCCCTCGACGCTCTCCAAGAGCGAGGATTCCTCGCCGCAGATGTACGCGCCGGCGCCGCGGCGCAGATGTAAGGTCGGGCCGCCCGGCGGCAGTTTCGCCATTTCGCGGCGCAGGATTTCGAGCACGGCAGGATATTCGTCGCGCATGTAGATGTAGACGTCGGTCGCCTCGACGGCGTGCGCGCCGATCAGCGTGCCTTCGAGAAACCGATGCGGATCGCGTTCGAGGAACCAGCGGTCTTTGAAGGTGCCGGGCTCGCCCTCGTCGCCGTTGACGCACATGAGCCGCGGGCCTTTTTCGCCCATGACCGAGCGCCACTTGCGTCCGGTCGGGAAGCCGGCGCCGCCGAGGCCGCGCAGCGTCGCCTTGTCGAGCGCGTCGAGGACTTGCTCTACCGGCATTTCGCCGGAGCGCACTTTTTCGAGCAGCTTGTAGCCGCCCTGGGCCACATAGCTGTGGTAATCGACGTAATCGGGAATGTGCGGATGCGTGTCGCGTGCCTTCGCAGCCGCGAGCACGGTCGCGACCGTGGCGTGATCGACGAAATTGTGCCCGACCTCGGCGGCCGGCGCTGTGTCGCACCGCCCCACGCACGGCGCGCGCACGACGCGGACATCGCCGCCGACGGACGATTTGAGGGTCGCGAGCAGTTTCTCCGAGCCGAACATCGCGCAGGTGAGCGAGTCGCAGACGCGGATGGTCAGCGGCGGCACGCTCGGGTCCCCCTCCTTCACCACGTCGAAATGGGCGTAGAAGGTTGCCGTTTCGAACACTTCGGCGAAGGCGAGCTTCATCTCGTCGGCAAGGGCTGCGAGATGGGCGGCGGAAATCTGCCCGTACGTGTCCTGGATGAGATGCAGGTGCTCGATCAGGAGGTCGCGGCGGCGCGAGCGGTCGCCGAGCAGTGCGGCGATCTCGTGCGCCGCGTCGGGATCGACCTGGCGGCCCTTCGGCACCGGCCGTGCCCGCCGCCGGCCCTCGCCCGGATGATCGAAATGCCTGACTTCGCGGGCGTTTCCGTGTGCGTTTCCGTTTTTCTGGCTCATCGCGCGCTTCTGCTGCGGCCTCGTGGCGGGCGCTTATTGGCAGATAGGTTATCGCCGCGCGGCGGCCATGGCTAGCTCTGGTATACCAGAGAATCTGCGCGGGAGCCTCAGCGCGGCTACCGCAGCTCCAGGTCGGCCAATCTGACGGCTAGAGCAGGTAGAAGTGGTGGGACGAGTGTCTCCGTCGGAGGGAGATCGACAACCGAGCGATAGCCAACCAGCGAGGGCTCGCGATGAATGCGCGTCTGCAGGGTCACCGCGTGGATCACCCAAAGCTCGGTGATCCCGAATGAGGCGTAGAGTTCGGCCTTGCGTCCCATGTCGTAGGCGAGGCTCGAATCGGCGATCTCCACCACCAGTCGGGCAGTGCTGGCGCCGAGTCCCTTCCAGCCGCCCTCCTTGGGATAGAAGACAAAATCCGGCTCGAAGTACGTGTCCTCGTTCACCCGGAACGTTGTCTCGGTGGTGAAGAGGAGATCGGGGGGAAGCTTTCGCGCCCAGTAGATATTTAGCGCGGCCTTTAGTACCTCGTGACGCTCGCCTCTCGGAAACATCGCGACAATATCGCCACCGATGAGTTCGATATGCTCGTCTTCGTGCAGGATGCCGGCCGCACTCATCTGCTCCAGCTCGGCAAACGTAAAATGGCGCCGAGGCAGTCCTTCGGCGGTGTTAGTAGTCAGGGAACTTGTACTTACCTTCACGAGCCGATCCGCACAATCCAATTGATAATTTCGACAAGCGCCGGATTTTGAAACGCTTTCGTCAGATACACAATGAGCGCTTCCGCGTGTCCGACGACAAAACGGATGATTGCGCCGGAAAAATCTGTCACACCAAGAAAATCCGTACCGGCGCCGGTAATTAGTCCCGCTCCGACCGCGCGGTACGCGCCTTCACGTAGAGCCTTCCAAGCCATTCCCGTTTCGGACCCCAACCGACGCGACAATTCATGCACCGGCCCATAGGCACGACGCAGAAGTTCTCCTACGAAGTTCTGAATTGATCGCCGTCCGAATTCCGCCGCCTGTCTCCCAGGAAGGCTCGCATCGGTTGCTTCGAGACTATCGACCTGCTCCGTCAGGATATCACTCGCATTTTGCGTTGCCACGTTCGGACTGTTCGGCAAATCGTTAATCACCGGCGCGATTACGCGGGTTTCCTCTTTGGCAATCTCAGTTTCTTGCGGACCAGGACGGTTCGCGTCTAGTTCCATCAAGCTCGAATCACCGAGGACAAAGACGTTTATGGTTTCCACCAAGTCCTTCAACAGAGATGCAGCCGTAGGCTCTAGCCTTCGCTCGTCAGGCTCCGTGTTCCGAGGCTCCATTGTTTGTTCGTGACTTAGAAGGACGAGCCGGAGCGTATTAATTCGGGACCAAAACAATTTGGCCCGAACTTCTTCGATATGGTTGCTTAAGCTCAAAAATCGATCGATGGGGCCATGGAGTCGACCTAACCGATTTCCTCCTAAGGTGCTGACTTCACGGGCCTTCACCCGTAGTTCTGCATAGTCCTCCTGACGGCTCGGTCCTGCCGCAAGATGTTCGCCGGGCTGCGATAACGGAACCAGCTCAATGGGTCCATCGACTCCGCCAACGAACTGAAAAGCCCGCCTCGCAGGGGCCGGTATCGCGTCCTCTGGCGGAGGCGGGAGACGTTCTGATTTGGGAGGCGTGGCCGCCGTCCGGCCCATTTCGCGCAGCAATTCAGCCCGCGCATCTAGCGCGACAACATCGTTAGGGAATCGTTCGAGGGTTCTTTCGTAAACGGTTAGCGCTTCTTCGAGGCGACCCATGCGGCGCAGCGTCTCTGCATAACCGTTGTAAGAAAGAAAGTGCTCGGGAAAGCGCGTCAGCAGATCTTCATAAGCTGCTAGGGCCTCGTCGAGGCGGCCCACGCGGCGTAAGGTCTCTGCACGACCGTTGTAGGCAATAGGATCGGGCGAGAAGCGGCTGATTGCTTCCTCGTACGCTTCTAACGCTTCACGAAAGCTGCCTGCGAGTATCAATCCCCTGGCCCTTCTTAGAAGATTCAGCTGGGGATCGTTGATCACATAGACGCCTCGTTCCAATCTTCGGATTTGGCCTCTCGTATTTAGGTTCGTGAGGGTCCAGTTCAGGCTTGTGTCCTTTATGGATATGTCAGCCTGGCGCAGAGCAGCCCTGATGGCTGCGGTGGTCATTGGTCGATTCTCACGAGCCAAAAAGCCAATGATAAAGTCAGTCGCATACTTCGGTCGCGAATGACCAAGGCCGTCGCTACGATGACTAAGACTCATGTGGCGTCTGGAACTCCCCGATGGGATTATACCTGATTATACTCCACGGGATTACATTCAACGGCAATTTCTATGCCTCTACGCAACCCAAGCCGTATCTCCTTGAGAGAGTTCGACTCGGTTGCTCCAGCCGGCGGTGGCTCAATTATCCAAAAAGCTCCGGAGCTTCCTCGACCGGCTCGGATGCTTCAGCTTGCGCAGCGCCTTTGCCTCGATCTGGCGGATGCGCTCGCGCGTCACGGAGAATTGCTGGCCGACTTCTTCGAGCGTGTGGTCGGTGTTCATGCCGATGCCGAAGCGCATGCGCAGCACGCGCTCTTCGCGCGGCGTCAGTGAGGCGAGCACCCGCGTCGTCGTCTCGCGTAGGTTCGACTGGATCGCCGCGTCGATCGGCAGGATCGCGTTCTTGTCCTCGATGAAATCGCCGAGATGCGAATCCTCTTCATCGCCGATCGGCGTCTCAAGCGAGATCGGCTCTTTGGCGATCTTCAACACCTTGCGCACCTTTTCGAGCGGCATGGCGAGCTTTTCGGCCAACTCTTCCGGCGTCGGCTCGCGGCCGATCTCGTGCAGCATCTGGCGTGACGTGCGCACGATCTTATTGATCGTCTCGATCATGTGCACGGGAATGCGGATCGTGCGCGCCTGATCGGCAATCGAGCGGGTGATGGCCTGGCGAATCCACCACGTCGCATAGGTCGAGAACTTGTAGCCGCGGCGATATTCGAACTTATCGACCGCTTTCATCAGGCCGATATTGCCTTCCTGGATCAGATCGAGGAATTGCAGGCCGCGATTGGTATATTTCTTGGCAATCGAGATCACCAGGCGCAGATTTGCCTCGACCATTTCCTTCTTGGCCTGGCGGGCTTCGCGCTCGCCCTTCTGCACCATCTGGACGATTTTGCGGAATTCCTGGATTTCCAGGCCGGTCTCGGTCGCCAGCGAATGGATCTCGGAGCGCAGCTCCTTGATGTGATCCTTTTCGCGGCTGACGAATTCGCGCCAGCCGCGCGAGCCGAGCTTCGATACGCGCAGTATCCACTTCGGATCGAGTTCCTGGCCCTGATAGTTCTTTAGAAAATCCTCGCGCCCAACGCCGCTATGTTCGGCAAGCCGGAAGAGCCGCGTTTCATGGCCGATCAGCCGCTTGTTGATGTCGTAGAGCTGCTCGACCAGCGCATCGATGCGGTTCTGGTTGAGCGACAGCGATTTGACGTCGGTGACGACCTCCTTCTTGAGCGTCTTGTATTTGCGCTCCTGCGCCGGCGTCAGCGTCTCGTTCTTGAGCTTGTTCTCGACATTCTGGTCCTGCAAGCGGCGCAATTTCTTGTAGGCATCGGCGACCCGGTCGAAGGTCTCGAGCACTTTCGGCTTAAGCTCCGCCTCCATCGCTGAAAGGGAGACCGAATTCTCCATGTCCTCGTCGTCGTCGAAATTGTCGTCGCCGATCGGCGGCTCGGCATCGCCGTCGAGACCGGCGGGGGGCGTGCGCGGCGCGGTCGAGGGCGCCTCGCCGCCGACAGCCGAGAGATCGACCTTTGGGGTGTTCTTGCCGTCCGGCCCGGCATAGGTCGCCTCGAGATCGATGATGTCGCGCAAGAGAACCTTGCCGTCGTTCAGCTCGTCGCGCCAGATGATGATCGCCTGGAAGGTGAGCGGGCTCTCGCAGAGCCCCGCGATCATCGCCTCGCGGCCGGCCTCGATGCGCTTGGCGATCGCAATCTCGCCCTCGCGTGAGAGCAGCTCGACCGAGCCCATTTCGCGCAGATACATGCGCACGGGATCGTCGGTGCGGTCGGCAGGCTCGGATGTGCGGATCGCGACCGGCGTGGGACGGGCCACTTCGACGAGGTCGCCGCCTTCCGGCTCATCCTCTTCCTGCGCCGCGTTCTCTTCGCTTTCCTCGCCGTCGCTCTCCTCGCTCTCGATGACGTTGATGCCCATCTCGTTGAGCATGGCGAGCGTGTCTTCGATCTGCTCGGAATTCACCTCTTCCGAGGGCATGACGGAGTTGAGTTCGCGATAGGTGACGAAGCCGCGCTTCTTGGCGGCCTTCAGCATCTTCTTGACGGCGGCATCCGACAGGTCGAGCAGCGGGCTATCGGGCGCCTCGACGGCCACGGCGGCGTCGCCCTCCTGCTTTTCCTCTTCTCGCTTCGCCATAAGCACACTCCGAAACAGGCGGCGCCGCGCCCGGCTCTCAATCGCTCTACAGAACGGGAACGAACCGCCCGACGATTCGCTGACCAACGGAAACTGCCGATGGGGGATTTAGACCCCGTAAACCACGGCAGCCCGGCAGGAACAAGGCATGGCCGGCCCCTTACGCCTACAGATCGCGGCGATGTCGGCCGGAGGCCTCGCCGAAGCCTTCGATCACCGCTTCGGTGCCCTCGAGCGCCGATAGCTGAGCTTGGATGTCCCTCAACCTCGCCAGGTTGTGCTCGCTCGCCTCCTGAGCCAGCGCCGCCTCCGCTTTCTGCCATTCCGTATGTAACGCCCCCGACCTTCGATGCAAGACTAACGCCTGCTTGAGCGTGGCTTCGGCATCGGCGTCCGAGGCCTCGTGCCGGACTGACCAGAGCGAAGAAAGCGCAGTAAGCCCGATGAGCCGGCGGCGTAAAGGTTCATAGCCGGCGGTATCGAGCGCGTTCGCCAACTCATCGGCACCAGTCGCGTCGCCGACATGGCGGATTAGGAAATCGCGCAGACGGCGCGCTTCCGGACCGGCGAAATCGAGATGCGCCAAGTCCTCGGCATGGGCGCCGATGAGCGCAGGGTGATTGATCAGAACCAAAAGGATTAGCGCCTCGCGCATCGGCATGCCGATTCGCGCCGCGAGCATCGGCGAGCGCGAAAGGGTCGGGCTGATCTCGACCGGTGTACCGAGCGGTGCAGGGCCTGCCTTCCGGCCAAAGCGAGCGCCGGCGGCGGTGTTTCGGCGGCTGAATGGCTTGCTCGACGCGCGGTTATCGAAAAGCCGGCGAAGACGGGCCCAGACATCCTGTTCGTAATGGCGGCGCAGCGAAGCGTCCCGGATCGCCTGCACGGACGCGGACAGGCGCTGTTCGAGAGCGGCTCGCCGCTCCGGCGTGTCGAATACGTGGCCCTCAGTCTCACGCATCCAGAGGATGTCAACGAACGGTAGGCTGCCGTTGAGAAGATCGGCGACACCCGCCGAGCCCGAGGACCGCGCGAGGTCGTCGGGGTCAACCCCCTCCGGGAGCAGCGCAAAACGCAGGCTTCGCCCGACGCTCATCAGGGGCAAGGCGGTGTCGATGGCCCTATAAGCAGCCTTGCGGCCGGCTTTGTCACCGTCGAAGCAGAGGATCGGCTCCTCGGCCATGCGCCAGAGCAGCTCGCATTGATCGGGTGTCAGTGCGGTGCCGAGCGGGGCCACGCATTCGGCGACGCCCGCGCCCGCCATGGCGATCACGTCCATATAGCCCTCGACCACCACAACCCGGCCGGTCTCGTGCGCCGCTTTGCGCGCGCGGTGGTGATTATAGAGGCACTGACCTTTGTGGAAGAGCGGCGTCTCCGGCGAGTTCAGGTATTTGGCCTGGACGTCCTTCTCGAGCGCGCGGCCGCCGAAAGCGATCACCCGGCCAGAGCGATCGGCGATCGGGAAGATAACGCGCTCGCGAAAGCGATCGTAGGGAACCGCGATGTCTTCCCCGTGCACGAGAAGACCCGTTTCGATCATAGCCTGGCGGTCGACGCCGCGGCCGGCGAGGTGGTCGCGCAGCGCGTAACGATCCGCTGGTGAATAGCCGAGGCGAAACTCCTTCTGCAGCGCCGGATCGACCTGCCGTCCGCTGAGATAGGTGCGTGCATGCGCGCCGGCTTTCCCCGCGAGCTGCGACTCGAAGAATTGCGTCGCGAGTTCCAGTACCTCGGTGAGGGAAGCGCGCTTCTTTTCCTGCGCGCTTTGCTCGGGCGAGGGCGCCGGCAACGGCAGGCCGGCCATGGCGGCAAGGCGCTCTACCGCCTCCGGGAACGTCACGCCCTCGGTCTCCATGACGAACTTGAAGGCGTCGCCATGTTTGCCGGATGAGAAATCGTGGAAGAACCCCTTCTGGTCGTTCACGAAAAACGACGGCGTCTTCTCCGCATTGAAAGGTGAAAGACCGCGCCATTCGCGGCCCTCCTTCTTGAGGCGGACGCGTTGGCGCGCGACTTCCGAGACCGGCAGCCTCGCTCTGATCTCGTCAAGAAAGGAAGGAGTGAAACGCATTTCTGCTCGTCGGCAGAGGGCCGCCTCCGGTGTGACGCGCCGCGGCACCTGCGTACAGGGTTCCGGACCGCCACGAGGTGGGTTCATTGTATGTTCTCACCTTCGCTCCCGCAATCCACAGCGCACGGGGAACTCCATCGGGCCAAGGCCCCGGTTCACGCGAAGGAAAAATTCTTTCACGGGAACGTGATGGCGCGAACGCTACCAACTCCCATCCGGCGCCCACGTAGTATTTTTAGGTGGAGCGCTTCCGTTCCGCCGCGCGCCCGCATGCGTCGGGTTGGTGAGGAGAAGAAAAAGATGATGAAGCTGGTTCTCGCGGGATCTGCCGCCCTGTTCCTTGGCTTGGCCTCGGCCTCCGCGGCGCCGATCCGTGCGCCGGCGCTCGGGGAGGCGATTGATGCCCAGACCACGACCGTGCAGATGATGGAGCATCACGGTATGCGGGGCCGCATGATGCATCGTCGTGGAATGATGATGAAGCACCGCATGATGCGCCATCGTATGATGCATCGCCGTATGATGCACCATATGTGATCGGGAATGCGCGAGCGGTGTGCCGCTCGCGCATCCATTAACGTCAGGACGTGAGTTTCGCCTTCACGACCGCGCCGGCGCGCGCGAAATCCATGCGGCCGGCATATTGCGATTTCAGTGCGCCCAAAACCTTGCCCATGTCCTTGATCGTCGCGGCACCGGTGTCGGCAAGCGTCTTGCCGATCGCTTGATCCATTTCTGCATCGCTTAGAGGCTGGGGCAGGAACGATGTGATGACCGCGATCTCTTCGCGCTCCTGCGTCGCAAGGTCGGTTCGCCCGGCTTTGTCGTATATCTCCATCGATTCCTGCCGGCTCTTCACCAGCTTCTGCAATAGGGACAGAATCTCGTCGTCCGACACCGTCTTACCCTGGCCGCGCGCTTCGATGTCCTTGTCCTTCAGGGCGGCATTGATCATCCGGATCGTGTCGACGCGGCGTCTGTCGCCGGCCTTCATCGCAATCTTCAGTTCGGCGTTGAACTGTTCACGCATATGTTTCTCCTGAGGGGCGTAGCGCTCAATATAAGTGCGCACCGAAATTTCTGGCCGGATCGAATTCCGGCGAGAGGCGGCCAAGCGGCTCGGCCGCCAAGCCGGCTTGGCGGGCCAGAAATTCGCCACTGCCGGGAGCCGCGAGACAGCGGCCGTTCTCGGCGATCATTTCGCCGCGGCGGAGCACGGTGATCGGCCAGCCGCGCACGGTGCGACCGGCATAGGGCGTGTAACCGGCGCCATCGACGACGTCGGCATCTGCGAAGGTCACCTGCTTATCGGGGTCCCAGATTGCGATGTCGGCATCGGCGCCGATCGCGATCGAGCCCTTGCGCGGCGCCAGCCCATAGAGTTGCGCGGGGGCCGTAGAGGTCCATTCCACGAATTTTTCCGCGCCGAACCGGCCGTTCGACACCATTGCATCGAAGAGCAGCGGCAGCCGCGCCTGCAGTCCCGGCATGCCGTTTGGAATCTGTTTGAAGTTGGCCGATGTCCCACCCATCAGCTTGCCCTTCTCGTTGAAGGCATAAGGCGCATGATCGGAGGAGATGAGCTGCAGGTCGCCGGCCGCAAGCGCTTGCCACAGCATGTCCTGGTCGGATTTTTCCCGTACCGGCGGGCTGCACATCCACTTGCCGCCTTCAAGGCCCGGCTTGTCTAGATCGTGTTTCGTCAAGAAGAGATATTGCGGACAGGTCTCGGCGAACACTTTCAAGCCGCGCCGCCGCGCGGTGCGAATGACAGCGGCACCTTCCGCCGAGGAGACATGATAGATCATGATCGGCTGATCGATGAATTCCGCGAAAGTGATGAGCCGCGTGAAAGCTTCCGCTTCGCCGAAGCGCGGATGCGAGATCGCGTGATAGCGCGGCGCCGTATAGCCCTTGGCGAGGAGCCGTTTCGACAGCCACGTGATCATGCCGTGATTCTCGGCATGGACGAGAACGAGGGCTTTGTTCTCGCGTGCGGCCATCAGCACGTCGAGCAATTGCACATCGTCGACGCGCAGACGGTCGTACGTCATGAAGACTTTGAGCGACGAATGCCCGGCTTTGATCAGCGGCGGGAGCTCGCCCCGCAGCACTTCCTCGCGCGGGTCGGCGAGGATCATGTGAAAGGCGTAGTCGATGATCGCGCCGCGCCGGGCGAGCGTGTGATAATCCTCGACGACCTTCGTCAGGCTCATCCCGACATGCTGCGCGGCGAAACATAGGACCGTGGTCGTGCCGCCCAAGGCCGCGGATTTGGTCGCGCTTTCGAATGTGTCCGAGTTGATCAGACCTGACGCCGACAATTGCTCGATATGCGCATGCGCATCGATGCCGCCCGGCATCACCATCTTGCCCGATGCGTCGATCTCGCGCTTGCCTGGCGCAAGTTCGCGGCCGATCGCGGCGATGGCGCTGCCGGCGATCGCGACGTCGCCGCGCATCATGTCGGTCGCGGTGACAACAGTGCCGTTGCGGATGACGATATCGAAGGAGTGCACTATTCCGCCGCCGCTTGCCGCACCGCTTCCATGCGCCGCTTCACGACAACCTTGATCGCGTCGTCGATGCGGTCGCGGGCGTAGCTCAGTGCCGTCGGCAGATCGTCGAGCGCGAATGTGTGCGTGTGGATTTTCGTCGCATCGAAACGCTTCTGCGCCATAAGAGCAGCGGCGCGGTGCGTCGCGCTCTTGCCCTCGCCGCGGATGCCGTAGAGATAGATGTTATTGCGCACGAGTGCGGCGACATCGATCGGCACCGGCTCATGCGGAAACGCGGCGAGGCAGATCTTGCCGCCGCGATTGACCATGCGCGCGGCCTCGTCGATCGCGTTCGGCGCGCCGGCACATTCGAGCACGTAATCGACGCCCTTGCCCTTCATGATGCGCTGCACGGCCGCGACCGCGTCTTGCCTGCGCACATTGATCACGTGATCTGCGCCAAGCTCGCGGCCGATCTGCAAACGATTGTCGCGCGTGCCGGTGAGGATGACTGGCTGCGCGCCGAGCGCTTTTGCAACGGCGACGCCGAGCAAACCGATCGGCCCGGGACCGGTGATGACAATGCTCTCGCCGGCGACGAGTCCGCCGAGTTCGGTCAGCCCATACATCGCGGTGCCGGCGGTGACGACGAGCGTCGCTTCCTCGTCGGACATGTCGTCGGGGACGTGCACGAGCGTGTTGATGTTGTTGATCGCATATTCGGCAAAGCCGCCGTCGGTGGTGAAGCCGTTGGCGCGATGGCCCTTGTCGACGTCGCCGTAGTTCAGGCCGTAGTTCAGGCAGGACGTGTACATGCCCTGCCGGCAGCGCTTGCACTGGCCGCAGCCCGCATGGATCTCTACGGTGACGCGCTCGCCGATTGCGTACTCGTCGACGCCGGGGCCGAGCGCCGCGACCGTGCCCATATACTCATGCCCGGGCGTCCAGTTCTTGTTGAACGGCAGTCCGCCCTGAATTTTTGCCGGCGGGCCGTGCGCGATCACTTCGATGTCGGTGGCGCAGATCGCCACCGCGTCGATGCGCACCAGCACCTCGGCGCGGCGTGGCACCGGCACCGGCTTCTCGACCAGCGCCAGCTCGCCCGGGTCCTTCAGCACCCAGGCGCGCATCGCGTCGGGCACCGGCATTTCCGGGCTGAGCTTCACGCCCTCGGGTGCGTACATCCTCTCTCCTTTTGCGCCCGGTTGCATTCTCGTTGGCCGGGCGTGATTGTCCCGGCGACTTTAGCGCATCGAAGCCCCACGTGACCATGACTGAGAAACCGATCGGCCTTGCCCGCGGCCTGACCAATTACGGCGACAGCGCCTTCTCGCTCTACCTCCGGCGCTCGTTCGCGCGCTCGATGGGCTATTCCAGCGCTGCCTTGGCGCGGCCGGTCGTCGGCATCGCCTATTCCGGCAGCGGCTTCAACAATTGCCACCGCGCCTTCCCCGAACTGCTCGAGGCGGTGAAACGCGGCGTCACCGCCGCCGGCGGGCTGCCCATCGAATTCCCGACGATCTCGCTCGGCGAGGTCTTCCTGAATCCGACGAGCCTGATGTTCCGCAATCTCATGTCGATGGACACCGAGGAGATGATCCGCGCCCAGCCGATGGACGCCGTCGTGCTGATGGGCGGCTGCGACAAGACCGTGCCCGCGCAGCTCATGGGCGCCGCCTCGGCCGACCTGCCGGCGGTCCAGCTGGTGGCCGGGCCGATGATGACCGGCCGCTATCGTGGCGAGCGGCTCGGCGCCTGCACCGATTGCCGCCGGTTCTGGGCGAAATACCGCGCCGGTGGCGTCAGTGACGAGGAGATCGGCGAGATCGAAGGCAATCTCGCGGTCACCGCCGGCACCTGCGCCGTGATGGGGACCGCCTCGACGATGGCCTGCATCGCGGAGGCGCTCGGCATGTCGCTGCCGGGAACGGCGGCGATTCCCGCGGTGCATGCGGACCGGCTGCGGGCGGGCGAGGCGACGGGCGCGCTCGCGGCTGAGCTCGCGCGAAAACCCCGGCGGCCGAGCGAGATCATTACGCAAAAATCGGTCGAGAACGCGTTGCGCGTGCTGCTCGCGCTCGGCGGTTCGACCAACGCGATCATCCATTTGACCGCGATTGCCGGCCGGCTCGGCATCGCCATTCCCTTGCCGCGGCTAAATGAGCTCAGCGAGACGACGCCGGTTCTCGTCAATCTGAAGCCGACCGGGCCGCATTACATGGAGGATTTCTTCGCCGGTGGCGGCGTCGGCGCCGTCATGCGCGAATTGAAACCGTTGCTGCATCTCGATTGCATCGATGTCACCGGTGAGACGCTCGGCAAGCGCATCGCGGCGGAGAAGGATATTTTCGTCGATCGGGACGTGGTGCGGCTGGCAACCACACCGCTCGAAGAGAAGGGCGGCCTCGTCGCCCTGTTCGGCTCGCTGGCGCCGCGCGGCGCGATTCTAAAACGCTCCGCGGCGGATCATTCGCTATTCGAGAAGGAAGGACGCGCGGTCGTCTTCACCTCACTCGAAGATCTCGCAGCGCGCATGGACAACCCCGACCTCGACGTCACGCCGGACGATTTTCTGGTGCTGCAAAATGCCGGTCCGACGAGCCCCTCGGGCATGCCGGAGGCTGGCTACCTGCCGATTCCCGGCAAACTCGCGCGCGCGGGGGTCAAGGACATGGTGCGCATTTCCGATGCGCGGATGAGCGGCACCGCGTTCGGCACGATCGTGCTGCATGTCACGCCGGAGGCGGCGCAAGGCGGTCCGCTCGCACTGGTCCGCAACGGCGATCGCGTCCGGCTCAGCGTTTCGAAGAAGCGGATCGATCTCTTGGTTGAAGAGGACGAGCTCGCGCGCCGCCGCGTTGACGCCGAACGCGCGCGCGCGGCCAAGAAGCCGCCGCAACGTGGCTACGCAAAACTCTATCACGACACCGTGCTGCAGGCGGACGAAGGCTGCGATTTCGACTTCCTGCGCGGCTGATCACGAGGCTTTTTGCGACCTGCTCGCCTCAGCTGCTGCCGCAGCTGCAGCTGCTTCCGCAGCCGTCGGCGTGATCCCCTTCGGCGCGCGTTCGCCGCTGCCGCGCGCGGCACGGGCGCGCATCATCGCCGCATTGAGCTCGCCGCCATAAATGAAAATAGCGCCGATCGTGTAGAGAAAGACGACCGCGATCATGACCGATGCGAGGCCCGCATACGTCGATACATAGTTTCGGGTAAATTCGGTGAGGTAGCTCCCAAAAGCCATGCCGAAGACGAGCCACATACCCATCGTCAGAAAAACGCCCGGCCAGATTTCTTTGAACTTGCGTCGGCCGGCGGCCAGCAGCTTATGCAGGATCACGAGATCGGCGAAGAGAACGACAATCGCAATGCCATAGCGGCCGAAGGTGAACAACGGTTCGATGTCCTGCAGGTCCGGCGCAATCCTCACGATGATGCGCCACATTAGCGGTGCGAGGACGATGAAGATCGAGAGGGCCAAAAGGCCGATGGCGCCGAGCAGAACGTACAAGATCGACTCTGCGCGCAAAACATACCAAGGCCGCGGATCGCGCATGTCATAGGCGCGGTTCAGCCCCACGCGGAGCGCTTCGATGCCGCTCGAAGCGAAATAGATCGCGAGCACCGCGCCCACCGTCAGCAGTCCGGCGCGCGAGTGGGTCAGTACGTTATGCACTTCCGTCGCGAGCGGTCCGGCGACCCCGGAGGGCATCGCGTCGAAGATCAGCCGCGCTGCTTCGTCGGCAAGTCCCGCACTCCCGAAGAAGCCGGCAAGCGCGGTGACGAAAATCAGGAACGGGAAGAGCGAGGTCAGGATCGTCAGGGCGATGTGGCTGGAGATCGCCCAGCCGTCATCCTCCGCAAAGCGGAGGAAGGCGTCATAAAAGATGAGGACCAATCTGCGCATGGGGTGCGGCGGAGCCAGCGGGAAGCAAGCGGGAGCTGGAAGAGTGTAGCTCGTATAGGGTCAGCCCGGAATTCGAAAGCAAGAGACGGAGTGCACAATGTTCCCGTCGGGTGTACAGGCGCGAGGGTATCTGGCTCAGGAGCTTTCATGAGACTTCGCCCGGCGGGACTGGCGTGCGCCGCGCTTGCTCTCGCAATCGGATTATCCGCCGCGGACTCCGCCCAATCCGCCGTGAAGACCGGCAAGGAGCGGCTCGGTGACAAAGCCAGCGACGAGCAGCGCGCCGACAATTGTAAGGTCCCGCCGGACGTTGGGGTAAGACGGCGCGCTCGGCTTCCTGCGCCCAAGGCGCAAAGACCGGCGTCACGCATTAGATGCTTGCCGGCCAAACTGAGGGCGCCGTTTGGCCTTTCTGGCCGGTGCCTGCCGGCCATTTCGCCTTGTGATTTCCGCTCGCGTGGCTAAGGTCCCGCCCCTTGTCAGCCGCGGAAGCCAAGAGAAGAAATGGCCGAGGAAGCCCAAAGTCGTCCGAAGCGCCCGACCTTCACCGACCAGGAGGCGCTGCAATTCCACGCCCAAGGCCGGCCGGGCAAGCTCGCCATCCAGGCGACGAAGCCGATGGCGACGCAGCGCGATCTGTCGCTTGCTTATTCGCCGGGCGTCGCCGTGCCGGTGCTGGCGATCGCCGAGGATCCGTCGCGCGCTTACGATTACACGGTCAAAGGCAACATGGTCGCCGTCATCACCAACGGCACGGCGATCTTGGGCCTCGGCAATCTCGGCGCGCTCGCGGCGAAGCCCGTCATGGAAGGCAAGGCCGTCCTGTTCAAGCGCTTCGCCGACATCGATTCGATCGATCTCGAAGTCGGAACCGAGGACCCGCAGCAATTCGTCGATGCGGTGAAATTCCTCGGGCCGACATTCGGCGGCATCAATCTCGAAGATATCAAGGCGCCGGAGTGTTTCATCATCGAAGAGCGCTTGCGCGAATTGATGGACATCCCCGTTTTTCATGACGACCAGCACGGCACCGCGATCATCGCCATTGCCGGGATGATCAACGCGATGAAACTGACCGAGCGCGACGTCAAGACGACGCGGCTCGTCTGCAACGGCGCCGGGGCGGCGGGCATCGCCTGCCTCGATCTCTTGAAATTCATGGGCTTCACGCCGGAAAACATCCTGCTCTGCGACACGAAGGGCGTGGTTTATCGCGGCCGCACGAGCGGCATGAACCAGTGGAAGAGTGCGCATGCGGTCGAGACCGACAAGCGCTCTCTTGGCGATGCGATGGCCGGCGCGGATATTTTCTTCGGCCTCTCGGCGAAAGGCGCGCTGACGTCGGAGATGGTGAAATCGATGGCGCCGAACCCGATCATCTTCGCCATGGCCAATCCCGATCCGGAGATCACGCCGGAAGAAGCGCATGCGGTGCGCGACGATGCGATCGTCGCAACCGGGCGCTCCGACTATCCGAACCAGATCAACAATGTGCTTGGGTTTCCCTACATTTTCCGCGGCGCGCTCGACGTACGCGCAACGACGATCAACATGGAGATGAAGGTTGCCGCGGCGAATGCGTTGGCCGAACTCGCGCGCGAGGACGTGCCGGACGATGTTGCGGCCGCTTATCAGGGCGCGCGCCCGCGGTTCGGCCGCGAATATCTCATCCCTGCGCCGTTCGATCCGCGGCTCATATCCGTCGTCCCGGCGGCTGTCGCCAAGGCGGCGATGGAGAGCGGCGTCGCCCGCAAACCCATCGTCGACATGAAGGAATACGGCGCGCATCTCTCGGCGCGCCGCGACCCTGTCGCCGGCGCACTGATGACGATCATCGAGCGCGTAAGGCGCTATCCGAAGCGCGTCGTCTTCGCCGAAGGCGAGGAAGAGCAGGTGATCCGCGCCGCCACGTCGTTCGTCAATCAAGGGCTTGGCCGCGCCATTCTCGTCGGCCGCGAGGAGCGCATCAAACGGACTGCGTTCCAAATCGGGCTCGACATCGAGGATAAGAATCTTGAGATTCACAATGCGCGCCTGTCGCATCGCAACGCCGTCTACGCACAGTTCCTTTATGAACGGCTACAGCGTCAGGGTTTTTTGTTCCGCGATTGCCAACGGCTGATCAATCAGGACCGCAATACGTTTGCCGCCGCGATGGTCGCGCAAGGCGACGCCGATGCGCTGGTCACCGGCGTCACCCGCAATTTCTCGATCGCGCTGGAAGAGGTGCGGCGAGTGGTCGATCCAAAACCGGGGCATCGCGTCATCGGCGTCTCGCTCGTTCTCTCGCGCGGCAAGCCGGTCGTTGTCGCCGACACCGCGATCACCGAAATGCCGGATGCACACGATATCGCCGAGATCGCGATCGAAGCTGCAGGCGTGGCACGCAGGCTCGGCTACGAGCCCCGCGTCGCGATGCTGGCCTTCTCGACCTTCGGCCATCCGCCGGGCGAGCGCACCGCGCGCGTTCACGAGGCGGTGAAAATTCTCGATTCGAAGCGGGTCGATTTCGAATACGACGGCGAGATGGGTGCCGATATCGCGCTCAACAAGGAGCTGATGGCGGTCTATCCGTTCTGCCGGCTTACCGACACGGCGAACGTGCTGGTCATGCCGGCATTCCACTCCGCGTCGATCTCGACCAAGATGCTGCAGGAACTTGGCGGCGCGACCGTGCTCGGTCCGCTGATCGTCGGCTTGGATAAGCCCGTGCAGATCGTTCAGCTCGGTGCCAAGGATTCGGAAATCGTCAACATGGCGGCGCTCGCCGCCTTCAATGTCGGCGGGTAAGCGGGCGCGCTTAACCATCGCGCATCGTACTGGTGGAAAGATGGGCCCGCCGCGTTAGATCAAGTCCGCGTCCACCGGTGTCAAGGACAACAGAATGCGCAGATCGAGCACAATCGGCTTTACCGCGCTCATCGCAATGAGTGTGGCCCCAGCACTGCCAGCTGCGGCCCAATACTATTATGGCGAGCCGCCGCCGCTCGTCGTCGGGCCCCCCGTTCCGTATTACCAATATTACTATCCGCCGGCATCAGCGGAGCCGCGGCCCTATTATCGCGCGACGGGTCAGCCCGATCCCTGGCTCTCCGGCACGCGCGGGCGCATGAACCAGGGCGCCTCGCCGAATTATCCGGAAGGTCCGGGCAACCCGCGCGTTCGCTAGGGTTTCAGCGCGGAATTTTGACCTTGTGCTGCGCGACGGGGATCTGCGCGCGCACTTTGGCGACGCGCGAGGGATCGATGCGCGTCGTCACCGTGCCGACCCCGTCGGAAGCCTTGGCGACGACGTGACCCCAGGGATCGATCACCATCGAGTGGCCGTAGGTCTGGCGCACTTCGTTGCCGGCCATGTGCGAGCCGGTCTGCGCCGCGGCGAGGAAGTAGGTTTCCGTCTCGATCGCCCGCGCGCGGCAAAGCACTTCCCAGTGATCCTTGCCGGTCTGCATCGTGAAGGCTGATGGCAGCGCGATCATCTCGGCGCCTTTTTCCGCCAGCGCCTGGAAAAGATCGGGAAAGCGCAGGTCGTAGCAAATCGCGCAGCCGACGGTGACGCCCTCGCATTCGTATGTCGCGATCGTGTCCCCCGGCGCGAAGGCGGCGCTTTCGCGATAACTCACGCCATCGGGCGTGGTGATGTCGAACATATGGATTTTGCGATAGCGCGCGATCTCGCGGCCGTCGCGATCGAAGACGACCGTCGTGTTGTGGATGCGGCCGTCGCTGTCGCCCTTCTCCAAAATAGAGCCGGCGTGGATGAACACACGGTGCTTCGCAGCTACTTCCTGACACATCGAATAAGCAGGTCCACCTGGGATAGCTTCCGCCGCTTCAAACTTGTCGCGCCGCGAGCCGCCCATGAAGTCGAACACTTCCGGCAGGCAAATCCAGTCAGGCTTCTCCTCGGCAACGGCTTTCTCGATCAATTCGCGCGCGGCGGCGAGGTTGGCCGCCTTGTCATTGATCGAATTCATCTGGATGAGCGAGACTTTCATGCGCAACACCGCGTCATAACCGGACTTGTTCCGGCCATCCGTTTCCAGTCTGCAGTACCATGATGACGTGGATGATCCGGCGGAACCCGGTCCTGACGGCCGAGGATCACGGCTCGAGCACGGAATCCCAGTAGAGATAATCCATCCAGCTTTCGTGCAGATAGTTCGGCGGAAACAGCCGCCCGTTCTGATGCAGATCGTGCACGGTCGGCTGATACGGCATGCGCGCCGGCCACATATGCGCCTGGCGCGTCAGGCGATCGCCCTTCCGGAGATTGCAGCCGGAACAAGCCGCGACCACGTTCTCCCAGGTCGTGGTGCCGCCTTTCGAGCGCGGCACGACATGGTCGAACGTCAGCTCATCCCGATCGCCGCAATACTGGCAGGTGAAGCGATCGCGCAGGAACACGTTGAACCGGGTGAAGGCGGGATGGCGCGACGGCTTGACGTAGTTCTTCAGCGACACGACCGAGGGCAGCGCCATCTCGAAGCTCGGGCTGCGCACGATGCGCTCGTAATTCGAGACGATGTTCACCCGGTCGAGGAACACGGCCTTGATCGCATCCTGCCACGACCACAGCGACAGTGGATAATAACTCAGCGGCCGGAAATCCGCATTGAGAACGAGCGCCGGGCAGGCCTCGGGCGACACGAGTGGATGAACATGAATCGTCAACCCGGGCACCTCCTCCCGTCGTGAAGCCCCTTCGAATCTGCCGCCCGCGTATTCTACAGGGCTCGTGACGGGCTTGTGAACCCCCAGTCCTTCGATCGAGCCCCGGACAGATTACCGCGTCGGGATCGGCGTTCCGCTGCGATAATCGTAAAATCCGCGCTTTGTCTTGCGTCCAAGCCAGCCCGCTTCGACGTACTTCACCAGGAGCGGACACGGCCGGTATTTCGAATCTGCGAGGCCCTCGTGCAGCACCTGCATGACCGACAGGCAAATATCGAGCCCGATGAAATCGGCGAGCTGTAATGGCCCCATCGGATGATTGGCGCCGAGCTTCATGGCTGTATCGATCGAGTCCACCGAGCCGACGCCCTCATAAAGCGTGTAGATCGCCTCGTTGATCATCGGCAAAAGAATGCGATTGACGATGAAGGCGGGGAAATCTTCCGAGACGGTGACCGTCTTGCCGAGTTTCAGGCAGAAATCGCGCGAGGCTTCGTAGGTCGCGTCTTCGGTGGCGATACCGCGGATCAGCTCGACGAGCTGCATGCGCGGCACGGGATTCATGAAATGAATGCCGATGAAGCGCTCCGGCCGATCCGTGATCGAGGCAAGCCGCGTGATCGAGATCGAGGATGTATTCGAGGCAAGCATCGCCTCCGGCTTTAGCGTGGGGCAGAGCTCGCGAAAAATTGCGCGCTTGGTCTCCTCGTTCTCGGTCGCCGCCTCTATGACGATGTCGCAATCTGCAAGCGCCGCGTAATCGCGTGCCGGCTGGATACGCTGGAGCGCGGCGGCGCGGGCGCCATCGTCGAGGCGATGGCGTTCAATCTGACGGGCCATCGAGGAATCGATATCCGCGAGGGCCTCCTTGATGCGTTCTTCCGAAACGTCGTTGAGGCTGACGTCGAGACCAGCGACCGCACAGACCTGGGCGATGCCCTTGCCCATCTGGCCCGCGCCGATCACTCCCACTTTGCGGATTTCGGCGCTCATCCTCTTACCTGAACCTTTGCGACAGCGCTCATCATAAGCAACATTGCACTGCGGTAAAGGCGAGCGGCGTCAACGGCCTGCCTTCTCCAGTTCCTTGTCGAGCTCCGGCAGCACTTTGAAGAGATCGCCGACGAGACCGTAATCGGCGACCTGGAAGATCGGCGCCTCCTCGTCCTTGTTGATGGCGACGATCACCTTCGAGTCCTTCATCCCCGCAAGGTGCTGGATCGCGCCCGATATGCCGACCGCCACATAGAGGTCCGGCGCGACGACCTTGCCGGTCTGCCCGACCTGCCAGTCGTTCGGCGCGTAGCCCGCGTCGACCGCGGCGCGCGAGGCGCCCATCGCCGCGCCCAGGCGATCGGCAATCGGCTCGATATAGGTCTTGAAATTCTCCGCGTTCTGCATCGCGCGACCGCCGGAAATGATGATCTTGGCCGCCGCGAGTTCCGGCCGGTCGGATTTCGCGAGGTTCTCTTCCTTGAAGCTGGAGACGCCCGGGTCGCCCGCGGGCGATATCGGCTCGATCGCCGCGCTGCCGCCTTCGCCCGTCGCCTTGAAGGCGGACGTGCGCACCGTGATCACTTTCTTGGCGTCGGAAGTCTGCACCGTCTGGACGGCATTGCCGGCATAGATCGGACGCTCGAACGTGTCGGGCGAGACCACCTTGCTGATCTCGGAAATCTGCATGACGTCAAGCAGCGCGGCGACGCGCGGCATGATGTTCTTCGCCGCGCTTGTCGCCGGCGCGACGATAACCGGATGGTGCTCCGCCATCTTCACCAAAAGCGCGGCGACGGGCTCGGCGAGCTGATGCGCGTATTGCGGTCCGTCGGCGAGGTGGACCTTCTCGACCCCGGCGAGTTTCGCGGCTTCTTCGGCAGCGCCCTTCACGTTCTCGCCGGCAACGAGGATGTGCACGGGCTGGCCGATCTCGGCGGCCGCCGTCAGCGCCTTTGCCGTCGCCTCGTTCAGCTTGGTGCCGTGGACCTCGGCGAGAACCAGCGTCGCCATCAGATCACCCCGACTTCATTCTTGAGCTTTGAGACGAGTTCTTGGACAGTGGCGACCTTCACGCCGGCCTTGCGGCCCGGCGGCTCGACGGTTTTCAGAACCTTCAGGCGGGGCGCGACATCGACACCGTAATCGGCCGGGCTCTTGTCGGCGATCGGTTTCTTCTTCGCCTTCATGATGTTCGGTAGCGAGGCATAACGCGGCTCGTTGAGGCGCAGGTCGGTCGTCACCACTGCCGGCATTTTTAACGTGACGGTTTGCAGGCCGCCATCGACCTCGCGCGTCACGTCCACCTTCTCCCCGTCGATCACGATCTTCGAGGCAAACGTGCCTTGGCCCCAACCAAGCAAAGCGGCGAGCATCTGCCCGGTCTGATTGCAATCGTCATCGATTGCCTGCTTGCCCATGATGATCAGGCCGGGCTGCTCCTCCTGCGCGATACTTTTGAGAATTTTTGCAACCGCGAGCGGCTCCGGTGGCGCGTCGGTCTTCACCAGAATGCCGCGGTCGGCGCCCATCGCGAGGCCGGTGCGGATCGTCTCCGAGCATTGCTGCGGCCCGATCGAGACGACGATGATTTCGGTTGCCTTGCCGGCTTCCCTGAGCCGCAGTGCCTCTTCCACGGCGATCTCGTCGAACGGGTTCATCGACATCTTCACGTTGGCAAGCTCGACGCCCGAACCGTCGCTCTTCACACGAACCTTTACGTTGTAATCGATGACCCTTTTGACGGGGACCAAGATTTTCATCGAGAACTCCTGAGCGCCGGGGCGCTGTGGCCGCCCGTGGTAATCGGGGGTCTACGCCAAGTCAACGCGGTGCAACAGTCCGCAAGTCCGCAGAAGGACTAGGCCATTTGCCGGCGCCGGAACCAGCCCCGGCGGGAACGTAGCGCCTTCCTCGCTTCCCACGCTGCTTCGAGAGCCGCGACGGAGAAGTGCTCGCCGGGAATGAAGACGTCGAATGCTGCCCAGAATTGCGCGCGGATGTGATCGCGCTCCATCAGGATTTCGTGCTGCGCGTCGGGGATGACGATCAACCGTCCGACTTTGAGGCGCGTCGCGAACCGCTCGAGTGCGAGCGTTGAAACGACGCGATCCTCACCCGCGCCAAGGACGAGCGTCGGCGTGAATGTCCGGCGCGGATATTCGGCGTCGCCGAATTCGTCCATCATGCGGAAGGCCGCATTGAGCCAGCCCACTGTTGGATCGCCGAGGCCGAGCTGCGGAAAGGCCTTGAGCATGTCGGCGGTGCGCGCGAAGCGCACCGGATCGGAGGTCAGCACATTGCCTTCGGAGGCGCGCTCCTGCACACCGATCCGCGACCCCCCCGGTACGTAGGCGGTGCCGAGGCCGATCATATCGAGAGCCTCGGCGAGCGCGCGGACCAGCCGCGGGAAGCGCAGCCCGTGAATGTCGATCATCGGCGCCGAGAGGACCATCCGCGCAAAGGGCGAGCGCCCGGCGCGGGCTTGCGCGAGCAAGATCGCGCCGCCCATGGAATGGCCGAGCGCGAACCACGGTTGCGGACACAAGAACTGCAGCACTTGCTGGTGCAACGCGTCGAGATCGCGCTCGTAAAAGGCGAAATCGTCGACATGCCCCTTGCGTGCCTCCCTTAGATCCCGATCCGACAGGCCCTGGCCGCGCCAATCCATCGCGACGACCACGAAGCCGCGCGCAAGCAGTTCGGCCGCCACCTCGAAATATTTTTCGATAAATTCGGTGCGGCCCTGGAAGATTGCCACGGTGCCGAGCGGCTCGCCGTCCGGGACCCAACGTACGACGCGCAACAGGATGTCGTCCGCCGTCCGGACGGGGGAAACGATCGCGCCGGGCGGCGCCGGATTGTTCGGATTGGCGAAGATGTCCATGCGAGCGCTGAGGCCGTCGAAGCGCTGCTTTATGCCTGCGCCGGCTCCGATTGGGAAGTGCGCAAGCTGTCGATGAGGCGGTCGCGGGAGCGGTCGAGTGTGTCGTTGAGCTCGACAGCAGTGTCGCGGCCGAGCCGCGCTTCAAGATCGGCCTGCGCCGCGCGCCACGCGGGAACGGCGTTCTTCAGCCGCTGCCGGCCCGCCGGAGTGAGCGCGACGGCGCGAACGCGGCGGTCCTTATCGTCGGGCCGGACTTCGGCGAGCTTGTCCCGCTGCAATTTACTCAGATTGCGGTTGAGCGTCGTCGGATCGAGGCCGACGACGTTCGCCAGCGCGCCGATTGAGATGTCTTTGCCACTCGTTCGCCGATGCTCGGCGATCGTCGTCATCAGGCCGAATTGCGCGATCGTCAGATCGTGCGCGGAGAGCGCCTCATCATAGAGTTGCGTGACCAGCCGCGCCATGCGGCGCAGACGCCGGCAGGTGCAGCGCGTCGAGGCGGGGTTTGGGTCCCCGGAGGCGGGCTCAATTTGTTCTCTCATATCCGCGAACATAGCTGCCATGCTGGCGGTCTGCGACCTCGTGAATTGACGCGCATACAATAGCTGCATATACAGATAACGTCTTCCGGCGGCAAGGACGCGAACATGCAGGCGCAAGCGGACGCCGTTGCGATCGGAACGAGTGCTGTCGAGGCACCCGCTTCAGCAAAGCGCCTCCCTGCGCGCCAAGCGATGCTGGAAGGCCCAATCCTGCCGACGATGCTGCGGTTTGCGGTGCCGACGGTCACCGTCCTCGTGACGCAGACGCTCGTCGGCGTCGCCGAGACGTTCTACGTGAGCTTCCTCGGCACCGAAGCGCTCGCCGGCGTGGCGTTGGTGTTCCCCATCCTCATGCTGATGCAGATGATGTCGAACGGCGGCGTCGGCGGCGGCGTGGCCTCGGCAATCGCCCGCGCAGTCGGCGCCGGGCGCCGCACCGATGCCGACGCGTTGCTCTTCCACGCGATGATCATCGCAATCATCTGCGGCGTCGTCTTTATGGCCGCGGCGCTCATCTTCGGGCCGCCTCTCTATCGCGCGCTCGGTGGCCACGGTGCCGCGCTCGACGCGGCGGTGCTCTACTCCGCGATGGTCTTCGTCGGCGCGGTGCCGATATGGTTGACCAACCTTGCGGCGGCGGCTTTGCGGGGCGTCGGCAACGTCAAGGCGCCGGCGCTGATCATCCTTGCAGGCAGCGCGCTTTTGATCCCGCTGTCGCCGGCTTTCATCTTTGGCTTTGGACCGTTTCCGCGCCTTGAAGTGGCGGGGGCGGGCGCCGCGATCCTTGTCTATTATGTCGGCTCGACCGCCGTGCTCTTCTTCTATTTGCGCAGCGGCTATGCCGGGCTGAACCTGCGCTGGGCCAAGCCCGAGTGGCGCCTGTTCCGCGACATCCTGCGCGTCGGGCTCCTTTCCGCGCTCGGCACCGTGCAGAGCAATCTCACCGTCGTGCTGGTCACCGGCGCAGTGGGCGTCTTCGGGGTCGAGGCGCTTGCCGGCTACGGCACCGCGTCGCGCCTCGATTATCTCATGATCCCGCTGATGTTCGGGCTTGGCACTGCGCTGGTGACGATGGTTGGCACCAATGTCGGCGCCGGCCAAATTGCCCGCGCCCGCCGGATCGCCTGGACCGGCGCGATCTTTGCGGCGCTCGTTCTCGAAGCGATCGGGCTTTTCGTTGCCTTCGTGCCGCAGGCTTGGATGGGAATGTTCACGAACGAGCCGGAGGTACTCGCGACGGGAGCGCTTTACCTTCGGGAGGTAGGACCATTCTACGGCTTCATAGCGCTCGGCTTGCTCATCTATTTCGCCAGCCAAGGCGCCGGCACGATCCTGTGGCCATTTTTGGCGGGCACGCTGCGGCTCGTGATCGCTGCCGTGCTCGGCTGGATCGCGGTGACCCGCTTCAACGTCAGCCTGAGCGTGCTGTTCGCGCTGGTCGCGGGGTCGTCGATCGCGTACGCGCTGATCAGCGCCGCGGCGTTAGCACGAAGCGGATGGGGCAAAGCCCGCGCGTAAAATTTTTTGGCGCCGCCTCTTGCAGCCGAAAATCGCACTTCTTAACTCAAAAATCAGCGCGGGCCATAACGGACGCGCGTTGACGACGGCGCTCTTGGGCCGGTGCAATTCACGCCCTTCCGGGTGCGCCGCATGTCGCTTCGAAATGGAGGATATGCCATGCGTTCTTATGATCTCTCGCCGCTTTATCGCTCGACCGTCGGCTTCGACCGTCTCTTCACAATGCTCGACCAGGCGACCGGTGCGGAACCCGCCCCGACCTATCCGCCCTATAATATCGAGCGCACCGGCGAGAATGCCTATCGCATTACCGTCGCGGTCGCCGGCTTCGGCGAGAACGAGCTCTCGCTCGAGAGCCGCGAAAACACCCTGACCATCAAGGGCTCGAAAGAGCAGCGCGCCGACGGCGACATCCGCTCCGAAGTCCTTTATCAGGGCATTGCCGCGCGTGCCTTCGAGCGCCGCTTCCAGCTCGCCGACCATGTCCAGGTGACCGGCGCGAGCCTCGAGAACGGCCTGCTGCACGTCGACCTCGTCCGCGAGATCCCCGAGGCGCAGAAGCCCCGCTCGATCCCGATCGGCAAGGCAAACGGCCCGCGCGTCGTGGAATCGAAGGCGGCGTAATTGGCGCTTTGGTTTTGAATGAAAGAGGGCGTCCCGTTCGGGGCGCCCTTTTTGTTTGCGGCCCGGCGCTCAGCAATCCTTCGTACAGGCCGGAATTTTGACGTCGGGACGCGGGTCGCCGACGAACATGTCGCGGTTCGGCATCTTGATCGCGCTCAAGCTCTTGGCATCGAGTGTTGCGTCGGCCGGGAGCAACCCGTTGAGGTGCAGCACGTAAGCCGAGACCGCATACACGTCGGTATCGCCTAGAGATTGCGGCGCATTCATCGGCATGGCGCGGCGGATGTAGTCGAACAAGGTCGGCGCGTATGGCCAGTAGCTGCCGACCGTCTTGACCGGCTTCGGCGAGGCAAGCGTTCCCTTGCCTCCAACCAGGCGATCGCCGATCCCGCCCTGTCCGTTGTCGCCATGGCAGGATGCGCATTGCTCGGCGAAGACAGTCTTGCCGCGCTCGACAGTGCCGCTGCCGGCCGGGAGATTCGAGCCGTCATTGCCGCCGACATCGATATTCCAGCCGGCGATTTCCGCCGGCGTCGCGGCGCGGCCGATGCCATAACGCTCCTGTGCAGAGGCGCTCCAAGTGCCGGCCATCGCAAGCAGCGCGAGAGGTGCCGCGCGCCAATTACGCTTGCGCATTGGTGATCTCGCCATTCCCCGCGATCCGCCAGGGCCAGATGGCGTTGTTGTGATAGAACGAATTCTCGCCGCGTATCGCAACGAGCTCTGCGAGGGTCGGCTGCACGTAGCCGGTTTCGTCAGTCGCGCGGCTCTGGATCGTGACGGGCTGTCCGTCCCAATGCCAGGGAAAGCGGAAGCGCGTCAGTGCGCGCGTCAGGATCGGCTCCTGCAATTGGGCTTCCTGCCAGGTTTTGCCGCCATCCACCGATATGTCGACCCGCATGACCTTGCCGTGTCCGCTCCAGGCGATGCCGGTGATCTCGTGGAAGCCCGGCGCGCTCAGACGCTGGCCACCGGAGGGCCGCGTGATGATCGATTTCGCTTCCATGTAGAACGTGAATTCGCGCGACGAGCCGTCGGCCATCAAGTCCGTATATTTCGACGTCTCCTCGCGCGAATAGACCGGCTCTGCCGTGACCTTCAGACGCCGCAGCCATTTCACGCTCATATTGCCCTCATAGCCGGGAAGCAGAATGCGCAGGGGATAGCCCTGCTGCGGGCGCAGGCGTTCGCCGTTCTGGCTGTAGGCCAGCATCGCATCGTCGAGACATTTCTCGATGGGGATGCTGCGCGTCATGGCAGCCGCGTCGGCGCCTTCGGCGACAACCCACTTCGCCTCGGGCTGCAAACCCGCTTCCTGCAGCACCAGTTTCAAGCTGACGCCGGTCCACTCGGCGCAACTGACGAGCCCGACGAGATCGGACGCCGTCTTGCCATATGGCTTCGTATAGGTGGGATTGCCGGAGCATTCGATGAAGTAGATGCGCGTTTGCGAGGGGAACCGCCTGATGTCCTCCATCGTGAAGATCAGCGGCTTGTCGACGAGCCCATGCAGGACCAATCGATGCTGTGCCGGGTCGATGTTCGGAATGCCGCCGTGATGTCGTTCATAGAACAAACCGTTCGGCGTGATGATACCGTCGAGATCCTGCAGCGGCGTGCGGCTTGCGGCAGAAATGTATTGCGCCGCATTTTTCGGGACGTGGCGGACGACGTTCTTTTCATATGTCGAAGGCGTCCCGTAGGGCTGACTGCCGGCCGGATCCCCGGGGGTCTTCATCCACTCGGGGACGTCGGGCGGCAGGTTCTCCGTGCCCTTGGCGGCCTCCGCCATCGCTTCGCCGGAGAGAGCGCTTGCTGCGACTCCACCCGCAATCGCGCCTCTTAAAAAGCGTCTGCGCGAGGGGCTCGAAGAGCGATGGCCTGGTTTTGTCATGTCGGTGTCTGCCTTTACTGAGGTGAACCTATTCCGAATATCGCTGTTCCATCCACGGATCGCCGCGATCGTGATAGCCGCGCACTTCCCAGAAGCCGAGATGATCGCGCGTCGCCAGCTCGATCTTCTGCAGCCATTTCGCGCTCTTCCAGAAATAGAGATGCGGCACGACGAGCCGCGCCGGACCGCCATGCTCCCCGGTCAGCGGCTCGCCCTGCCAGCTATGCGCGATCAGCGCGTCCTCGGCGGCGAAATCCTCGAGCGGCAGATTCGTCGTGTAGCCGTCGTAGCTGGTTAGAACGACGAACGCCGCATCGTCCTTCGGCATCACCTTCGCGAGCAGATCGCGCGTCGCTAGCCCCTGCCATTGATTATCGTAGCGGGACCACGTCGTGACGCAATGGATGTCGGAGACCTCCTGCGTTTGCGGCTGCGCCTCGAACTCCATCCAATTCCAGGACACCGGATGCTCAAGGGCGCCGCTGACATCGAGGCGCCATCGCTCGCGCGTGATATCAGGCACGATTCCGAGATCGAGCACCGGCCAATCCTTGACGATGTGCTGGCCGGGCGGCAGCCGCGCCGAGTCCGGCCGTGCATGCCGGCCGGTCAGGAATTTTCCCTCGCGCGCCCATTTTTCCTTGGTGCGCGTGAGCTTTGTCGGTGCTGCGTCTGGCGCGTTTTCCAGGTGATCACTCATGTCTCGCGCGCTCGCCCGCCGCTCTGCCGATATATTAGGGCAAAGGAGTCCGCTCGACCAGCAAGCCTCAGACGATCACATGTTCATGCGCAAGATGCGCCTGCCGCGCCTTCGCTTCGGCGATGTGGAAGATCCAATTGGAAAACAGGCGACTTGAAGATGCTGCCCAGTCGGCGCGGCTAAGCCGAACCTTTTCCAGTGCCGGGAAGTGTCGTACGAGCGCCGGCGTTCTTTCCGCCCGCGCCGCTTTTCCGAAGGCACTGAAGAGCAGATTTGTTTTCCGGTCGAAATAATTGTCCGGCAATGCCGGACAGGTGTCCTGCTGGCCATTGAGGAAGCGCGTCATGTCGCGGCGATATTCGCGATAGAGGCTGTCGGGCTCGTATTCGGGATGACCTTGAAGAAAAACGAAGAGGCTTTTGTACTGCTTGACGAAGGCATCGACATCTGAATCGGCGGACTGCGTCAGCAGTTCATAGCCGCGTCGCGCGAGGTCGCTTGACGAAAGCCCGTTCAGCCGGGAGTGCGGAACGTGGACCGGCTCCTTGACGCCGCGCAGCAGCGGGTGGTCAGAGACGCGATCGAACTCACAAACGCCTGCGAGTTTGCGCGGCAGCCGCTGGCGTTCGATGCCATCGAGGTGCAGCACCGCCGCATGTGCGGCAAGACAGGACCAGATCGTCGATATCGTGTTGTCCTTTGCCCAATCGATCAAGCGCACGAGGCTCGGCCAATAAGGCTCATCCATGAGGTTCGGTTGGACAGGCTCACAGCCGGTGACGATCAGCGCATCGAGGCCCGCATGCGGCAAGGCTTCGATCGGCTCATAACCGCCCTGTAAGTGGGTCTGCGCCGCATCGCCGCGCGCGATCTCCGGCAAGTAGAACAGCCGGACATGCACGTCGATCTCATGCGCCGCAGGTTCGATCAGCCGCGTGAACTGCCGCTCGGTGGCCAAAAGCGCGGCATCCCCCATGTTGTTGACGAGCCCGATCTTGATCGGCGTGTTTGCGGGCGATATGGCGCGGGGCATGGCGTTCATTCCGCCGCTCGCACCGCGGTCGCGTCCGGACGCGCCGCGGCAAGCGCCTGATCGAGATCGGCGATGATGTCGCTGACATGCTCGATGCCGATCGAGAGCCGGATCATCTCCGGCGTGACGCCCGCCTTGTTCTGTTCCTCCGGCGACATCTGGCGATGCGTGGTCGAGGCGGGATGACAGGCGAGCGACTTCGCATCACCGATATTGACGAGCCGCTTAATCAGCTTCAGCGCGTCATAGAATGCGCATCCCGCGGCAAACCCGCCCTTGATGCCGAAGGTGAGAAGCGAGGAGGCGCGGCCGCCGAGATATTTTCTCACCATAGGATAGTGAGGGCTGTCCTCGAAGCCGGCATAATTCACCCAGGTCACGCGCGAATCGTTGCGCAGGAATTCCGCAACGCTTCGCGCATTCTCGACATGCCGCTCGACCCGCAGCGCCACGGTCTCGATGCCCTGCAGAAGCAGGAACGCGCTGAGCGGCGACAAGACGGCGCCCGTGGTACGCTGATAGACGCTGCGCGCCCGCGCGACGAAAGCCGCCGGGCCGAAATGGTCGGCATAGACGAGCCCATGATACGAAGCGTCCGGCTCGCAAAACATGGGAAAGCGCCGAGCGTGCTCGCGCCACGGAAACTTGCCGGAATCGACGAGCGCGCCGCCGAGCGTCGTGCCGTGGCCGCCCATGAATTTCGTCAAGGAATGCACGACGATATCGGCGCCGAACTCGATCGGGCGCAGCAGAATCGGCGTCGCAACCGTATTGTCGACGACGAGCGGCACGCCATGCGCATGCGCGACCTCCGCCAGTCGCTCGATATCGCAGATATTTCCCGCGGGGTTGCCGATCGACTCGCAGAACACCGCGCGGGTATTTTCGTCGACGAGCCGCGCGACGTCCTCGGCGCGATCACTCGCGGCGAAGCGGCACGCAATCCCTTGTTTGGGCAGGATATGCGCGAAAAGCGTGTGCGTCGTGCCATAGAGCTGCGGCACCGAGACGATGTTGCCGCCGCAATCGGCGAGCGTCGCGATGGCGTAGTAGAGCGCCGCCTGTCCCGTGCTGACCGCGAGCGCCGCGTGCGCGCCTTCGAGTTCAGCGATGCGCCGTTCGAGCACGTCGACCGTCGGATTGCTGATCCGGCTGTAGCGGAAGCCGTCGGCTTCAAGGTTGAACAACGCGGCGCCGTGGTCGGCGCTGTCAAAGGCGTAGGCGACCGTCTGGTAAATCGGCACCGCGACGGCGTGCGTCGTCGGATCGTGCTCGAACCCGCCGTGGACCGCGATTGTCTCTTTACGCATGACGCTCACAACCGAACTCGCCTGCAAACATTACGCCGCCGGGGCCTGCTTCATTCCGGGACGCGCCGGTAAAATCCGCGCGAGGAGCGGCTTCTCGTCCCAGTTCGGAACGGGATTGAGCGGTATACATGCTGCACAAGAGGCGCTTATGACTGAGCCGGCAAGCGAGACCTGGACCTTTTTCGAGGGCGATTGGCACCACGGCAACACGCCGATCATGGGGGTGCGCACCCATGGCGCCTGGCTCTGTTCCAGCGTGTTCGACGGCGCCCGTGCTTTCGAAGGCGTGGCGCCCGACCTCGATCTGCATCTTGCCCGCGTCAATCGGTCCGCCAAAAACTTCGGCTTGAACGCAGCTGTTTCCATCGAGAAATGGCGCGAGCTTGTCGCCGACGGCCGCAAGCGCTTCGCCATAGATGCCGAACTCTACATCCGGCCGATGTATTGGGCGGAAAGCGGTTTCGGCGGCGGCGTCTTGTTCGATCCGGGCTCCACGAATTGGTGTCTTTCGCTCTATGAAGCGCCGATGCCGCAGCCCACGGGCACCAACATTACGCTTTCACCATATCGACGGCCGAGCGCCGAAACGGCGCCGGTCGAGGCCAAGGCCGGATGTCTTTATCCGAACGGGGGTCGCGCGCTCATCGAGGCAAAGGGCCGCGGCTTCGGCAATTGCCTGATGCGCGACATGGACGGCAACATCGCGGAATTGGCCAATGCCAACGCGTTTCTCGCGCGCGACGGCATCGTCTACACCCCGGCGCCGAACGGCACTTTCCTCGATGGTGTGACACGACGCCGCGTGATTGACTTGCTACGCGGTGCCGGCGTTGAAGTTGTCGAGAAGCCGCTGACCTACAGCGACTTTGAAAGCGCGGACGAGATTTTCTCGACCGGCAATTATGCCAAAGTGGCGCCGATGATCGGCATCGACGATCGCCCGCTGCAGCCCGGTCCGATGTTCCGCCGCGCGCGCGCGCTGTATTGGGAATATGCCCACAGCTCCGCGCGTCTTTAACCTGATCGCGTTAACGCATGTCGGCTGGCGCAATATTTGCTGACGTGCTCGCCATCGATATCTGAGTGATGCGTGGAGTGTGTTGTCATGAGTACGGCTAGCGACGCAATGCATCTTCCGCCCGGCGCTTTCGTTCCGCCGCGCAACCAGGCGATGGGCTCGGTCGTCTTCGCCGGGACAATCGGGACGATCATCGAATGGTATGATTTTCTGATCTACGGCACCGCCGCCGCGCTCGTCTTCAACACGCTGTTTTTCCCGAAATTCGATCCCGTGACCGGCACCATCGCGGCGCTGGGCACGTATGCCGCGGGCTTCTTTGCGCGCCCGATCGGCGCGTGGATATTCGGCCATTACGGCGATCGCATCGGCCGCAAAAAGATGCTCATCCTCACGATGATCATCACCGCGCTCGGCACGTTCGCGATCGGCCTCATGCCGACCTACAACCAGATCGGCGTCTTCGCGCCGATCCTGCTCATCGTGTTGCGCATCCTCCAAGGCATCGGCCTTGGCGGCGAGTGGGGCGGCGCATCATTGATGGTGCTCGAACACGCGCCTGCCAACCGCCGCGGCTTCTATGGCAGCCTCGTCCAGGTCGGGTTTCCGCTCGGCGTCGCCGCCTCGACCAGTGCGTTTGCGCTCGCCGCCCTGTTGCCGCAGGCCGACCTCATGACGTGGGGCTGGCGCCTGCCCTTCCTGTTCAGCGTCGTCCTGCTCGGCGTCGGCCTCTACGTGCGCACGCGCGTACCGGAGACGCCGCTGTTCACCGCGATGAAGCAGCGCGGCGACATCGCCAAGGCGCCCTTCCTCGATGTGGTCTTGCGCCAAAAGAAGACGTTCCTGCTCGCGATCGGGCTGAAAATCTCGGAAGTGTCGTGGGTCTACATCGTGACCGTCTTCGCGGTCGTCTATGCGACGACGCAGCTCGGCCTGCCGAAAAGCACACTGCTCAACGCCATCATCATCGGCTCGCTGATCGAGGTCTTCACCATCCCGCTCTTCGGCTATCTGAGCGACATCGTCGGCCGCCGCGCGCTTTATTTCGCCGGTGCGATCTTCACGATTCTGTTTGCCTTCCCGCTGTTCTGGCTGATCGACACGAAAAATGCGTTCGTCATCGGCGCAACGGTGGCGGTGGCGCTGAGCTTCGGCCACGGCATGATGTTCGGGCTGCTCTCGACGTATCTGCCCGAGCTCTTCGGTACGAAGGTGCGGTATACCGGCGCTTCGCTCGGCTTCCAGGTGGCGGCGGCCATCGGCGGCGGTCTCTCGCCCATCCTGGCGACGTCGCTCTCGAGTTCGTTCGGCGGCACCGCCGGCGTCTCGCTGCTGTTGATAATGCTCGCGTCGATCACGCTGATCGCGACGCTGTGTGCGCGCGAGACTCGGGACGTGGCGCTGTAGCAGGGCGCCTCGTTTCACGACTGGTGGAGCTGATGAGATTCGAACTCACGACCTCTGCAGTGCGATTGCAGCGCTCTCCCAACTGAGCTACAGCCCCGGTCGTCGTGGCCTCTTACGTCTGCCTCCGGCTGAGGTCAATGATTATCGCCCTAGCGGCGCACGCCTCCGCGGCCTTGCTGAGCTTCGATCTGCCCGCTATAAGCCGCCTCGGCGGCAACGCAGACATCATGTCGGAGTGTAGCGCAGTCTGGTAGCGCACCTCGTTCGGGACGAGGGGGTCGTAGGTTCGAATCCTATCACTCCGACCATCTGCCTCAGCCGCTCAAACGCCGGCGCGGGCGTAGTTCAATGGTAGAACGAAAGCTTCCCAAGCTTTATACGAGGGTTCGATTCCCTTCGCCCGCTCCAAATACTTGTTTTACGCCGCTTGAGGCCGCCTAACGCCATTTACCCCGTCAATTCTGACAGGAGTTGACGAGGCCTGGACTTGTTGCGGAGATCGCCTGGACTGACTCGCGCCACGAACCCGTGGTCCAGCTTTACCAGGACTTTGCTGCCTTGAACTCGTTGCACGATGCCCTGAGTCGCTCTTCCGCGACTTACCCACGAAACCACGTCGCCTTGGCGGAAAACGGCAGCCCTCTCGGCTTGGAGCCGATTGCATCTTCGTTGCACCTCGCGGGCCAGGGTTTTTAGCTGGCCATCGCTTGTGATCGACTCAAGCAGACCGACGAAGGTCTCCACGCCACTAATACCAGGCATTGCTCTCTCCCTTAGAACAATGGCGGCGTGTGCTCCTCGATTCTCGTGCCGCCGAGCGAATAAAGTCGAACGGCCCAAAAAGGTTCCGCTCGAGAGTGGGCTAAACACGTGTTAAATCAGCTCATTAACCTGAGCGTTCATTACGGCTCGCCACCTGAACCGCCATTGCGCCTGCTCCTTGCACCTAGAACGCCGTACATTGCGCGCCGCGGCATGTTCAGGCGATAGAGCCTGCGGCGTCATTCTCGACGGCAATCGCGCACAGGAGCCTTGCCGCATCGGCGCGATAGCGGCCACGGAATGCCGGCACAGCAATCCCATCGATGAGCGGTCCGGCAACGACGAAACGCGCCTCGAAGCTTTCGCTCTCCGGCTCGAACGTGACGCAGACGTCCTCGAAACCAAGCCATCTGCCGGTCAGCGGAAACCACGCCTTGTAGACGCATTCCTTGATGCTGAATAACAGGCGGTCGAAGCACATGCGCGTATCCGGGTTCGCCGCGATCCAGGCGGCCTCGCTCGGCAGCGCGACCATCGCGAGCACGCCCTCCGGAAGCTTTTCGTGCGGCTCGGCATCAATGCCGATCGTGGCGATCCGCTCCCGCCGCGCCACTGCAGCCGCTGCGTATCCGCGGCAATGCGTGATGCTGCCGACGATGCCCGGCGGCCACAGGGGCTCGCGATCGGCGCCTCGCAGGATGGCAACCGGACGCAATCCGAGCTGCTTCAGCGCGGCGCGCGCGCAGCTTCTGCCGCGCGAGAAATCGTCGAGCCGGACCTTAGCGACGCGGCCGAGACAGGCTGCCTCCTCCGGCAGCAGGGATTCCGCGGGCGGCGCACCGGCCGCCTCCGCGACGGCAACGTGCGGCGGAAGGATCGACCGCAGGGATGCGAGGTCGATATCAGTCGACCGAGAGCGATCATGCTTCACCTGGCCTCCCGGCCTATGGCGCGATGAACTGATCCTACCCTGAGCCGCCGGGCCACCCAACCGCCGCCCCTCGGGCGACTTGCTGTTGACATGCAACTTGTGGCTTTGGATACTGCCGCTCGCTGCATGATTTTGCGGGAAGCTGCCGGCGAGACAGGCCGGCCGACTCGCAGAGGCCGTGCAGTCGAGCCAGCAGTGGCCGATGATCGTTCCAATTTGATTTGAGGAGAATTCTTATGGCGACCCAGGTGACACCGGAGCAGCAGAAGAAGCTCGAGCAAGCCTTCAGCAATTTCGATGCGAGCCCTGCCGCGGCGACGGCGCAAGCCGAAGCGGTAGCGGCAGCCGCGCCCATCAACGTGTTTTGTCAGGAATGGCCGAAGGTCAAGTCCGTCCTTCAGTTTTTGCTCGGCATAGCGATCCTGCCGCAAAAGGTGAAGGACGCGATTCGCATGGTGATGGCCGCCGGTGACACCGCTGCACGCGTCCTCTGTCATTAGTCGCCCGCACCGGCTCCGTCTGATCGCGTGATCGGATTTGATCGCGGTCGGACGGCGGTTTTTGTCGAGAAATCTTTATGCCCGCAGCGTTTCGCTGCGTGGGCCTCGATCTTATCACCAACGCGGTGAAGTACGCTTTTCCGGCGCCGAAATCCGGAACCATTCTCGCGCAAGCGCGACGCAGTCAGGCGGGCTTTGTCGAGCTGATCATCGAGGACGATGGGATCGGCATGTCGCATCCTCGCGAGGGCTCGCTCGGCTATGGGCTGCTTCGCTCCCTCGTTCTGAAGCTTCGCGGCGAGATCGACATCCGCAGCGAGTCCGGTCTCAAGGTGACGATCGTGTTTCCTGAGTCGGTGCAATCGGCGAATTAAACGCTGGCGACGCCCGTGGAAGCTCAAGCTGATCGAAGCGATGAATCCGAGATGGCGCGATCTCTATTACGAGCTGAATAGCTGATCATTAGCCACATTCCCGGACGCGCGAAGCGCGATCCGGGACCCAGAGCAAACGCGTCTAGCTTGCTAAGACCAGGCGTCTGCCCTGGACCCCCGATGCCGCTGCGCGGCTCCGGGGATGTGGACCGTTATAGTACGCTGATAAGGGCCGGCCCCCTCACCCCCACTGGCGCACATCGACAAACCGCCCGGCGATCGCCGCCGCCGCCGCCATGATCGGCGACACCAGATGCGTGCGGCCGCGGAAGCCTTGGCGGCCCTCAAAGTTGCGGTTCGAGGTCGAGGCGCAACGCTCGCCCGGGGCGAGCTTGTCGGGATTCATCGCAAGGCACATCGAGCAGCCGGGCTCGCGCCATTCGAAGCCGGCGGCTTTAAATATCTTGTCGAGACCCTCGGCCTCCGCCTGCATCTTCACCAGGCCGGAGCCCGGCACGACCATCGCGTTGACGCGGTCGTGCACATGCTTGCCGTCGACGATTTTTGCGGCGGCGCGCAAATCCTCGATGCGGCCGTTGGTACATGAGCCAAGAAACACGCGATCGATCTCGATGTCGGAAATCTTTTCGCCGCCCTCGAGGCCCATGTAATCGAGCGCGCGTTTGATCTTGGCGCGCATCTGCTCGTTTTCCGCGTCTTCGAGCCGCGGCACGCTGCCGCCGATGGTCGACACGTCTTCCGGGCTCGTGCCCCAGGTGACGATCGGCGGCAGGCTCGCCGCATCGAGCACGACGTCCTTGTCGAAATGCGCGCCCTCGTCCGTGTGCAGGCTCTCCCAATAGCGCATCGCATCATCCCAGCGCGCGCCCTTCGGCACTTTCGGCTTGTCCTTCAAGTAGGCGTAAGTCTTCGAGTCGGGCGCGATCATGCCGGCGCGCGCGCCGCCTTCGACCGACATGTTGCAGACGGTCATGCGGCCTTCCATCGACAGCGCCCGGATCGCCTCGCCGGTATATTCGATGACGTGGCCGGTGCCGCCGGCGGTGCCGATCTCGCCGATGATTGCGAGGATGATGTCCTTGGCGCCGACGCCGGGGCCGGTTTGGCCGTCGACGCGGACGCGCATGTTCTTGGCTTTGTTCTGGATCAGGGTTTGCGTCGCGAGCACGTGCTCGACTTCCGACGTGCCGATGCCGTGCGCGAGCGCGCCGAAGGCGCCGTGCGTCGAGGTGTGGCTGTCGCCGCAGACGATGGTCGTGCCGGGCAGCGTGAACCCCTGCTCCGGGCCGATGATGTGGACGATGCCTTGGCGCTTATCGAGCTCATGATAGTACTCGACGCCGAAATCGGCGGCGTTTTTGGCGAGCGTCTCGACCTGGATGCGGCTTTCGTCGTCGGCGATGCCTTGGCTGCGGTCGGTCGTCGGCACGTTGTGGTCGACGACGGCAAGCGTCTTTTCCGGGGCGCGCACCTTGCGGCCGGAAAGGCGCAGGCCTTCAAAGGCTTGCGGGCTCGTCACTTCATGGACGAGGTGGCGGTCGATATAGAGGAGGGACGTGCCATCGGGCTGCGTTTCGATGACGTGGTCGTACCAGATTTTGTCGTAGAGCGTGCGGGATTTCATCGGTCTGACTGGCTTGATGGAATTGGCGTGCCGGTTCTTTAATCCCTCACGCCCAGGAGTGAAAGTGTTCTCGTCTTAGCCAGGCTTCAAGGAGCGATGAGCGCCGATCTCGATCCACTGATCCTCGATTTTCTCGAATGGCTCGCGCCGAACCCGCGGCGTTATGCCGAGGTGATGGAGGCCTGGCGCACGTCCTGTCCGCGGCTGACGGTCTTCGAGGATTCGATCGACCGCGGCTTTGTCGTCCGTGCCGATGCTAACGGGAAAGGCCGCATGATTGCGATCACGCGGGCCGGCCGCGATTTCCTGGCTGAAAACAGAAGAATGGCGCCAAGCGGAATTCGCGCGGCGCCAAATCAGGAGGAAAACAGCGAGGAAAGGCGGCGCTGAGGCGCGCTGCCCGCTTCTACTTGCTCTCGTCCGTGAAGTCAGGTGCGCTCGGCGCGACAGGGACTGTAGCAGTCGGCGCCGGGTCGACCTTTTTCACCGCCGGACCGATGTCGGGCGTCGGCTGCGGGGTGGGAGCCTTGGCTTCGACCGCGGCCCTGGCGGGGGGCACGGGCGGGCTAGCCGGGATGGCATCCGGCGCGAGCGGAGTCGCGGGGCTCGCCATCGGGGCGTTGGCTTCCGCCGCGGGCGCGGGGGAGGCGGGCTCCTGCGTGGCGGCCGGGGCCGGAGCGGTCACCTTCTCGGCCTCGGACGGGGCCTTCGGCGGGACCGGAGTGGTGGCGGGCTTCGCGGGCGTATGGGCCGCAGTCTGTTTCGGTTTCGGCGCCGGCTTCGGCTTGCCGAGCGGATGCAGCGGCTCGAGGCCGGGCTGCGCGCCGCCCATCAGCGGCCCGGTTCCCGGACGGAGCGCCGCCCCGAGCCCGGAAGCTCGAGCGGGCTGGTTGGGGGCGAGCGCGACATGCGCCTGCTGCGGCGCATCCGCCGCCTCGCCGTTGCCGATGAGACCAGGCGGGCGCGGCGGCCCGGCGATGCGGCTGCGCAGAACTTCGCCGTCATAGGCATCGATGACGAAGCGCATGTGCTGGCCATGGCCGTCCACACCGTCCGCGATGATCACATCGCCATCGCGCCGCGGCGCTCCGTTCAGGGCGTAGCCTTCCGAGGCGACGATACCGGCGACCCGCCGGGGCGGGATCGGCGCGGCGTAAGGCGCGGGCTGGGCCGGGCGCCAGCCGCCCCACCAGCCGCCCCACATCTGCGCCTGGGCGGGTGCGCTTGCACTTACAAGTGCCAGACCGCCGGCAAGACCCAGCACGGTCAAAAGCCGGCCTCTATTTCCCTCCGCCGCCATAGATGGACTCCTTGAATTCGGCCCCGCTCCAAGAGCAAGCTGTCGGCAAGGAATCGGGCGGGCGTGCGGCCAAAGCGTCACGCCGGAATGGCACTCTCCGCGACGATTGCGACGAAGCGGTCGATGTCGGCCTGCTTGGTCGCGAAGGACGATATGAGGCGAACGAAGACTTCGTCGGGCTTGGGTGCTTCCGCTTCGGAGAGCGAGCGGGCGCCCCAGTCGTAATAGCGCGCCCCGGCCGCCTTTAGCGCCGCATCGGCGCGCTTCGGCAGGATCGCGAACAACTCGTTGACCTGGCGCGGCCATGGCAGCCGCACGCCACGGCTGCGGCGCAGCCCCTCTTCAAGCCGCGCGGCCGAGGAATTGGCGTGGCGCGCGAGATTAAGCCAGTGGCCATCGTTCAGATAGGCGCACATCTGCACGCCGAGGAAGCGGCCTTTCGACAACGTGTGCCCGCCGCGCTTGCGCTGGTAGGCGAAGTTTTCGGAGCGCTGGCGATCGAAAAAGATGACCGCCTCGCAAGCGAGCGCGCCGTTTTTGGTCGCGCCGAAGGAGAGGACGTCGACACCCGCCTTCCAGGTCATCTCGGCCGGCGTGCAGCCGAGCGCGATGATCGCGTTGGCGAAACGCGCGCCGTCCATGTGCACAGACACGCCGGCTGCATGCGCCACCGACGCGAGCTCAGCAATCTCTGCGCAGGTGTAGACCGTGCCGCATTCGGTTGCCTGCGACAGGCTGAGCGCGGCGGGTTGCACCTGCTTGACGAGACCGCGCGGGAAGCGCGCCAGTGCATCCGCGAGAGCCGCTGGTGTGATCTTGCCGAGGGCGCCGGGTATACCGACGAGCTTGGCGCCGGCGGAAAACATCTCCGGCGCGCCGCACTCGTCATCGATGATGTGCGCGTGCTCGTGGCAGAACACCGCCCCCCAGGGCGGTGTGATCGCGCCAAGTGCCAGAGCATTCGAGGCCGTGCCGGTTGCGACGAGAAAGCTCGCGACGTCGCGCTCGAACACAGCGTTGAGCGCGCGCTCGGCTTCAGCCGTGTGCCGATCGGTGCCGTAGGCCGGACAGAATTCGTCATTCGTCGCAAAGAGCGCGTCGAGAATCGGCCGGCTCGCGCCGGCCGCATTGTCGCTGGCAAAATCCATTCTTCATGTCCGATATTGATGAGCCCGCCAGGCGCTGTACGCCAGCCCTGCGCCATCCGGCAAACCGGCCGGAGATCAGCTACAAATTTCCCGCCTTTCCGGCGCCAAACTTGCTTGTCTTCCCCGCGCTAAACTGGCAGGTTCGCGCGGAAGATAGGACAGATTTGCTGACCCATCGGTTTTGCTGCCGAAAACGGGCCGGCGCTTGCGGTTTTGGCCGCTCGGTCCATCATCTTCTTGAGATTGTTTGTCGCGACCCACATGCCCGGAGCAGGCAGATGGAACACGAGCGCCTAAATCGGAGCCGAGGGCCTTCAAGCGAGGCGTCTTCCCGTGCCGTTGCGCGCATCGATGCGACCGATCCTGCGCTGCCGACGGCGCAAGGCCTCTACGACCCGCGTAACGAGCACGATTCCTGCGGCGTCGGCTTCATCGCCGACATGTCTAACCGCAAGTCGCACGCGATTGTCACGAAGGGCCTGCAGATCCTCCTCAACCTCGACCACCGCGGTGCGGTCGGGGCGGACGCCAAGCTCGGCGACGGCTGCGGCATCCTCGTGCAAATCCCGCATCGCTTCTTCTCCGAGGAGATGGCGAAGGCCGGCATCACCCTGCCGGAGCCGCGCGATTACGGCATCGGCCAATTCTTCATGCCGCGCGACGAGGCGGCACGAAATGAAATCCGCGCCATCGTCGAGCGGGTCATCGAAGAGGAGGGGCTCGCCTTCCTCGGCTGGCGCGACGTACCCGTGGACAGTTCCGATCTCGGCGATGCGGTAAAGGCGGTCGAACCCGTCCACAACCAGGTGTTCCTCGGCCGCGGGCCGGGCGTGCGCGATGAAGATGATTTCGAGCGGCGCCTCTATGTCGCGCGCAAGGTCGTGTCGAACGCGATCTACGCCGCCGGTAAGCGCGAGATGGCCGAGTACTATCCCGTGTCCATGTCGTGTCGCACCATCGTCTACAAGGGCATGGTGCTGGTGCGTCAGCTCGGAAGTTATTTCCTCGATCTTGGAGACGAGCGCTTCGAGAGCGCGCTGGCGCTTGTGCATCAGCGCTTCGCAACGAACACGTTCCCATCATGGCGCCTTGCGCATCCCTATCGCATGGTCGCGCATAACGGCGAGATCAATACGCTGCGCGGCAACGTCAACTGGATGGCGGCGCGGCAGGCATCGGTCGAGTCGAAGCTCTTCGGTAACAACATCTCGAAGCTTTGGCCGATTTCATACGAGGGCCAGTCGGACACGGCGTGTTTCGACAACGCGCTCGAATTTTTGGTGCAGGGCGGCTACTCGCTGACTCACGCGATGATGATGCTCATTCCGGAAGCCTGGGCCGGCAATCCGCTGATGAGCGAAGACCGCAAGGCCTTCTACGAATATCACGCCGCTTTGATGGAGCCGTGGGATGGACCGGCCGCCGTCGCATTCACCGACGGACGGCAGATCGGCGCGACGCTCGATCGCAACGGCCTGCGTCCCGCGCGCTATCTCGTCACGGATGACGGCCTCGTCGTGCTCGCGTCCGAAATGGGCGTGCTGCCGATCCCCGAAGAATCGATCGTGCAGAAGTGGCGCTTGCAGCCGGGCAAGATGCTGCTCGTCGATCTCGAACAGGGGCGCATCGTCTCCGACGACGACATCAAGGCGACGCTTTCGGCCTCGCATCCTTATCCGGAATGGCTCGCGCGCAGCCAGATCGTGCTTGAAGAATTGCGGCCGGTTGAGCCGCGCTCGACGCGCACTGACGTGCCGCTCTTGGATCGCCAGCAGGCTTTCGGCTACACGCAGGAAGACCTCGCGCTTTTGATGTCGCCGATGGCTGTCACCGGCCAGGAAGCGATCGGCTCGATGGGGACGGATACGCCGATTTCGGCGCTCTCCGATCACCCCAAGATGCTCTACACTTACTTTAAGCAGAACTTCGCGCAGGTGACGAATCCGCCGATCGATCCGATCCGCGAAGAGCTGGTGATGAGCCTCGTGTCTTTCATTGGACCGCGGCCGAACATTTTCGACCTTGAAGGTGCCTCACGCCGCAAGCGTCTCGAAGTGCGCCAGCCGATCCTGACGAATGCCGATCTCGAAAAGATACGCTCGATCGGCCATCTCGAAGACGCGTTCGACACGAAGACGCTCGACATCACCTACGCGGCCGAGAAGGGCGCCGAGGGAATGCGCGGCGCACTGACGCGGCTCTGCGAGCGCGCTGAAGAGGCGGTGCGCGGACGCTACAACATCATTATCGTGTCGGACCGGCAGGTCGGGCCCGACCGCATTGCGATTCCGGCGCTGCTCGCGACGGCGGCGGTGCATCATCATTTGATCCGCAAGGGATTGCGCACGTCGGTTGGCCTCGTCGTCGAGACGGGAGAAGCGCGCGAAGTGCATCATTTCGCGCTGCTCGCCGGCTACGGCGCCGAGGCGATCAATCCCTATCTCGCATTCGAGACGCTCGCCGCGATGTCGGACGAATTCCCGAGCGAGGTCGACGGATACGAAGCGATGAAGCGCTTCATCAAGTCGCTCGACAAAGGATTGTTGAAGGTCATGTCCAAGATGGGCATCTCGACTTATCAGTCCTACTGCGGCGCGCAGATTTTCGATGCTGTCGGTCTTGCGCAGAGCTTCGTCGACGAGTTCTTCACCGGCACGCACACGATGATCGAAGGCGTCGGTCTCGGCGAGATCGCGCAAGAGACTGTGCGCCGCCATCGCAACGCGTTCAGCGAGGCGCCGATCTACAAGACCATGCTCGATGTCGGCGGCGATTATGCCTACCGCATCCGCGGCGAGGCGCATTCGTGGACGCCGCAATCCGTATCGCTGCTGCAGCATGCCGTACGTGGCAACGCGCAGGAAAAGTATCGCGCTTACGCCGAGCTTCTGAACGAGCAGGACGAGACGCTGCTCACCCTGCGCGGCCTCTTCCGCATTCGCGGCGCTGAAGAAGACGGCCGTGCGCCGGTGCCGATCGAAGAAGTGGAACCGGCGGCAAAGATCGTGAAGCGATTCTCGACCGGCGCAATGTCGTTCGGCTCAATCTCGCGCGAGGCGCATACGACGCTCGCGATCGCGATGAACCGCATCGGCGGCAAATCGAATACCGGGGAAGGCGGCGAGGAATCCGATCGCTACAAGCCGCTGCCGAACGGTGATTCGATGCGCTCGGCGATCAAGCAGGTCGCCTCAGGGCGCTTCGGCGCGACGACCGAGTATCTCATCAACTCGGACATGATGCAGATCAAGATGGCGCAGGGCGCCAAGCCCGGCGAAGGCGGGCAGCTGCCGGGTCATAAGGTCGACGCCGTCATCGCGAAGGTGCGTCATTCGACACAAGGCGTCGGGCTTATTTCGCCACCGCCGCATCACGACATCTATTCGATCGAGGATTTGGCGCAGCTGATCTTCGATCTGAAGAACGTCAATCCGCGCGCGCAAGTCTCGGTGAAGCTCGTCTCCGAGATTGGAGTGGGCACGGTCGCCGCCGGTGTCTCGAAGGGCCGCGCCGATCACGTGACGATCTCCGGTTTCGAGGGCGGCACCGGCGCCTCGCCGCTAACGTCGATCAAGCATGCGGGGTCGCCGTGGGAAATCGGCCTTGCTGAGACGCACCAGACGCTCGTGCTTAACCGCCTGCGCTCGCGCATCGCGGTGCAGGTCGATGGCGGCATCCGTACCGGGCGCGACGTCGTTGTCGGCGCGCTCCTCGGTGCGGACGAGTTCGGCTTTGCGACCGCGCCGCTGATCGCGGCGGGCTGCATTATGATGCGCAAGTGTCATCTTAATACGTGTCCGGTCGGTGTCGCGACGCAGGACCCCGTCCTGCGCAAGCGCTTCGTCGGCCAGCCCGAGCATGTGATCAATTTCTTCTTCTTCGTCGCCGAGGAAGTGCGGGAGATCATGGCCGCGCTCGGCTACCGCACCTTCGACGAGATGATCGGGCAGATGCAGATGCTCGATCGCGAGCAGGTCATCGATCATTGGAAGGCGAAGGGACTCGACTTCTCGCGTCTGTTTCATAAGCCCGAAGCGAGTGACGCCGCGGCGATCTATCATAGCGGCAGCCAGGATCATGGGCTTGAGAAGGCGCTCGACCGCGGCTTCATCGAGAAGGCACGGCCCGCGCTGGATCGCGGCGCACCGGTGCGCATCGAAACGCAAGTGCGCAACGTCAATCGTGCCATCGGCGCGATGCTGTCGGGCGAGGTCGCGCGAATTTACGGACATACCGGCCTGCCGGACAACACGATCCATATCCGGGCGACTGGCACTGCCGGGCAGAGTTTCGGCGCATGGCTCGCCCACGGCGTGACGCTCGAACTCGAGGGCGACGCCAACGACTATGTCGGCAAGGGGCTCTCCGGCGGCCGCATCGCGATCTACCCGTCGCGCCAGGCGGCGAAGATCACACCGGAGGAATCGATCATCGTCGGCAACACTGTGCTCTACGGCGCCATCGCCGGCGAATGCTATTTCCGCGGCGTCGCCGGCGAGCGGTTTGCGGTGCGCAATTCCGGCGCGATCGCGGTCGTCGAGGGCACCGGCGATCATGGCTGCGAATATATGACCGGCGGCATCGTCGTCGTGATCGGCAAGACCGGGCGCAACTTCGCCGCGGGCATGTCGGGCGGCATCGCTTATGTCCTCGACGAGGACAACACGTTCGAATCGCGCTGCAACATGTCCATGGTGGACCTCGAGCCCGTCGCGGAAGAAGAGGAACTGATGCAGAAAAGCTACCATCAGGGTGGCGATCTCGCCCATCACGGCCGCGTCGACGTGATGAGCGACATGACGCGTTTCGACGCGGAGCGTTTGCATCAGCTGATCACCAATCATTGGCGTTACACGAGTTCGGCTCGTGCGCGCGATATCCTCGACCGCTGGGACGAGATGAAGGGCAAGTTCCGCAAGGTGATGCCGGTCGAATACCGGCGCGCGTTGCAGGAGCTTATATCGCAGGCCGAGGCGCCTGCGCCCCTCGCCGCGGCGGGGGAGTGATTCAGGAATGATCGCGCGGGCCGCGTCAGCGCAAGAATTGTTTGCGCTGAACCTTTTAGATCGCCAGCTTGGCGGGGCGTATAGTTGAATGGGTAAGGTAACGGGCTTCCTCGAAATCGATCGGCGCGACCGGCGGTATGCGCCGGCGTCCGACCGCGTTCGCCATTACCGCGAATTCGTCATCCCGCTCAGCGAGGAAGCCTCGCGCGACCAAGCGGCGCGCTGCATGAATTGCGGCATTCCCTATTGCCACAACGGCTGTCCCGTAAATAACCAGATCCCCGACTGGAACGATCTCGTCTATCGCGGCGATTGGCACGAGGCGATTCGCAATCTGCATTCGACCAACAATTTTCCGGAAATTACCGGGCGCGTTTGCCCGGCGCCGTGCGAAGCGGCCTGCACGCTGAATCTCACCGAGCAGCCGGTAACGATCAAGACGATCGAATGCCAGATCGCCGATCGCGCTTTCGCCGAAGGCTGGGTCGAGCCCGAACTGCCAGAGCGCAAGACCGGAAAGAAGATCGCGGTCGTCGGCTCAGGCCCCGCGGGGCTTGCCTGCGCGCAACAGCTGGCACGCGCCGGACATGACGTGCATGTCTTCGAGCGGCAGCCAAAGCCCGGCGGCTTGCTGCGCTACGGCATCCCCGACTTCAAGATGGAGAAAATCCATGTCGAGCGGCGGGTCGCGCAGATGGAAGCCGAGGGCGTCGAATTTCATTGCAATGTGAATGTCGGCATCGACATCGAGGCGAAGAAGCTCGTCGACGGTTACGATGCCGTCGTGCTCGCCGGCGGCGCCGAGAAGCCGCGCGATCTGCCGATTCCCGGCCGCGATCTCGGCGGCGTACATTTCGCTATGGATTTCCTGCCGCAGCAGAATCGCCGCGTCTCGCGCGAGCCGCTTATGTCGAACGAGCCGATCCTCGCCGCAGGCAAGCACGTCGTGGTCATTGGCGGCGGCGACACCGGATCGGACTGCATCGGTACGTCGCTGCGCCAGGGCGCGCTTTCGGTGACTCAGCTCGAAATCATGCCGCAGCCGCCGGAGAAGGAGAACAAGCTCTTAACCTGGCCCGACTGGCCGCTGAAATTGCGCACATCTTCATCGCACGAAGAAGGCGCGCTGCGCGATTTCGCCGTGCTCACGCGGGAATTTTTGGGCGAGAACGGGCTGGTCAAGAAGCTCGTCTGCGTCAAGGTCGACGGCAAGATGCAGCCGCTGCCCAATTCCGAGTTCGAGATCAAAGCTGATCTCGTGCTGCTCGCGATGGGCTTCGTCTCGCCGATCCATGACGGGATGATCGAACAGCTCGGTGTGGGTCTCGATCAGCGCGGCAACGTCGCCGCCGATACGCGCGCCTACAAATGCTCGCTCGATAAAGTGTACGCGTGCGGTGACATGCGCCGCGGCCAGTCGCTCGTGGTGTGGGCGATCCGCGAAGGCCGGCAGGCCGCGCATTCCGTCGACAAGCATCTCATGGGGTCGACGGACTTGCCGCGCTAACCCTCCAAAGAAAAACGCGGGCCTTACTCAAGCCCGCGTGAAGTCTACCGGAGGTCAGGCAGGCTGCTCTCAACAGGGCGGCCGTAACCCGCCCCGTAAGATGCGCGCGACTGATTAAAGAACCACGACCCTCGTGCCGACACCGACCCGGTTGTAGAGGTCGACCACGTCATCGTTCAGCATGCGGATGCAGCCGGACGAGACCGCCTGGCCGATCGTGTCCGGCTCGTTAGAGCCGTGGATGCGATACATCAGATCGCCCTTGGAGCCGTGGAGATACATGGCACGCGCACCAAGCGGATTGTCGATGCCGCCGTTCATGTGCCGCGGCAGATCGGGGCGGCGCTTCAGCATGGCTGCCGGCGGCGTCCAGCCCGGCCACACCGCCTTGCGGCCGATATGCGCCTGGCCCGACCAGGTGAAGCCCTCGCGTCCGACGCCGACGTCGTAGCGGACGGCCGAGCCGTTGGTCATTGAGAGATAGAGGTAGCGGTTCTTGGTATCGACCGTGATGGTGCCGGGCCGCGCGCCGGTCGGATCGGCGACGACGGTGCGGGTCGGCGCGATATCGCGGCGTACGACCGTCTGGTCATACGGAGCCGCAGTCGCGACGGCGACCGAGCGGCCTTCCTGCACTCCACCGCCGAAAAGGGCAGTGAAGAAGTTCTGGGCCTGCGCGCCCGACGACAATCCGACAAGGACAGCGGCAGTAGCTAATAGTGTGACACGCTTGGACATCGGCAATCTCCACGGGATGTTGAGCGGGTTTGCGGTTGGTGCGTACTGTGTAGCTTCGGTGGAACGGCTAAGCTCCGCTTTTTGTTCCACGGCCAAGGTCAAAACTTATGTGCCGTTTCGCACATGGTGAAAAACCGCGCGGGGCGCGCTTCACACGAATCTAAGATTTTCGGAAAAACGCCGCCGACCCACGGCCCGCAGGCGAAAACGTGGCGCTATTGCTGCTGGGACCGTGGCCAGGAAAAGTCATCGGCGCGATTGGGCTTCGGCTCGAGGGCTTGGCCCCGCGCAATGGCGCGATCGAGCAATGCTTGCGCATCGGCGGACGAGTCGCGTGTGCGGGCGCGGCGCGCCAGATCTCCGCCCGGCGCGATCGGAGGCGTGGTCAGGGGCAGGATCGGGCCGGAGGCAGGCTTCGGCGGTGGAGGCGGTCCCGGCGGCTCGGACGGAATGGCGGCCTGCTGGCCGGGCGAAGCTGCAGGCGCGGCATTCGTTGCATTCGGAGCGGCCGGTCCGGCAGGAGCCGCGGGTGCTTCCGCAGGAGCGAGTGGCGCCCCGAGTCCCTCGAGCGTGGCCACTCCCGGTTCCGTCTTTGGCTTCGAAATATCGAATTGGCGCTTCACCTCGCTCTCGACGAAGTGGGCGACCTTGCGCGCCCCGGGCTTGGTGAAATGCACGCCGTCCATAGCGCGCAGTTTGACGATGACGCCGTTAACGTCGGGTCCGAACGCGTTGTAGAGACCGCGCGAATCGCCGAAAGCTTCCCAGATGTCGACGAAGGTAGCGTCCTGCTTGGCGGCGCGTTCGCGCACGACCTCGTTGATCTCGCTATAATCCGACGACAGCCGCTCGCTCTTTGAGATCGGCAGCCCGACCCAGACCAATGGGATTTTCTTTTCCTTGAAGGCCTTGGCGATTTCTTCGACGCGGTTGCCGTAGATTTCCTTCCACTTGTCCGACAGCGGTTCGTAGCGCCCGCCCGCATCGCGAAGCTGCTGGCGGTCGTTGCTGCCTATCATCATCACCGCCATGCTGATCTTCTCGTTGGAGGCGAGAAGTTCGCGCACGGCTTTCGGCCAATCATAGAAGTCGTCGGTGACAAGACCGGTGTCGCCCTTGGCCTTACGCACGACCGTGATTTCCGGGCGGTCCGCGTAGGCTTCCTGCAGTCCCTGCGCGACCAACTGCCCAAGGCTGTCGCCGAGAACGTCGATGACGAAGGTTGCTCCGACGGGTGCTTTATCCGGGATTGGAGCGGCAGGCTTGTCCGCCACTACGCCCGCCGCATCCGGCGTCGTCCGCGGGAGGACCCGCCGTATCTGTGGTTTCGTGTGCACGTAAACCGGGCGCCGCTGGATGCGCTGATGCTGCATCATCTCGCGTTCGCGCAGCCAGAAGCCCGCATTGTCGTCGTTACGGTAGCCGCCGCCGCCACCGCCGCCGCCACCCCATCCACCGCCGCCCCATCCGCCTCCGCCGCCTCCCCAACCGCCGCCACCCCATCCGCCGCCGCCAAACGGTCCCCATTGGGCCAGGGCAGGCGATCCGCAGGTCGCGAACGCGAGGAAGACGAGGGCACATATTTGCAGGGCGCGGCCCCAGAGGGGGGCGCCGCGCCGCGGCCTAGATGGAGAGGAGTCCGGGCGGTGCATGACTGGCGGAGTATACCGGATTAACGGTTCAGGCCAAATTGGCCGCTCCGGGGCCGGCTCTAACGCGCAGCGACGGGCCAATTCCCCTTCAGCGCTGGCCAGCCGGCGATGCGGTCGCCAAGCAGCGAGACGCCGAGCGCGTAAGCGATTGAGTTATTGTAGGTCTTGATCACCTTGAAATTGCGGGTGACGAGAAAAGCCGGCCCGCCGGTGCCTGCGGGCATGATCAGCGCCGCCTGGCCCTCGCGCGGCATCGCCTCGCCGTCGGCGCGCGTGACACCTTGGCCCGCCCACTGGGCAAACGGCCGATAGTGGGTCGCGCCGCCGCTGCCGCCGAAGCCGGACGGCAGCAGGACCTCGTAGCCCCAGGTCTCGCCGGCGATCCAACCATGCTTCTTCAGATAATTGGCGGTCGAGGCGAGCGCGTCGGGCACGTTCGTCCAGATGTCCTTGTGCCCATCGCCGTCGAAGTCGACGGCATAGTGGTTGAAGCTCGACGGCATGAACTGGGTCTGACCCATCGCGCCGGCCCACGAGCCCTGCATGTCTTCGGCGTGGACGTGACCGGCCTCAAGGATCCGCAGGGCGCTCAAGAGTTCCTTCTTGAAGTAGTCGCCGCGGTAGCGCGCATAGGCGAGCGTGGCCAGCGCGCGGATCACGTATTTGTCGCCGACATAACCGCCAAAGTTGGTTTCCAAGCCCCAGACGCCGAGCACGACGTAGGGATCAACGCCGTAGAGGCGCTCGACCTTTTCCAGCGTCTCTTTCCATTCGCGCGCTTTCGCCCGGCCCGTCTCGATCCGCTTTGCCGACACGGCGGAGGCGAGATAGTCGCCGATCGGCTTGACGAACTCGGCCTGCTTCTTCGTGCGCTCGATGACGTCGGGATCGGGCACGACGCCGCGGAAGGCCGCATCGAAGGTCGCGCGCGAGACGCCGCGCGCCTGGGCCTGCGGCCAGAGCGAGTGGACAAAGTGCGCGAACTCGGCGGATGCCGTAGCGGTACCGGCGAAGAGGAGAAGGGCGGCAAGGAACAGCCGGGCCGCTGACATGCGCGTTTTCATTTGCAAGAACTTCATTTGTAAGGCCTTAACGTCGCGGCACCGAAGCAACAAAAGGATAATGCCGCGAACCCGTTTCCGATTCACTTACCTTGATGCGGCGCTGAGCATCTCCCGCGCCGCTGCGTGGACCCGCTTGTCGCCCGCGGCAATGATTGCGCCGCCGCCAGCGGCGTCGCCGCCATCCCAGGTGGTGACAATGCCCCCGGCCCCCTCGATGATCGGAATCAGCGCGACGATGTCGTGCGGCTTCAGATTGCTCTCGATGACGAGATCGACATGACCCGCGGCAAGCGCGCAATATCCGTAACAATCGCCGCCATATCGCACCAGCCGGACCTTCTCTTCCACACTGAAGTACGCGGCGCGCTGTACTTCCGGAATCAAACGCGGCGACGTCGTCATCAGCGTCGCCTGCGCCAGCGAAGCGCAGGCCCGCGTGCGCAGCTTGCGCTCCTCGATGTCGTCGCCCGGCCGATGCGACGGGCCGCGCCATGAAGCAACCGCGCCGTCGCCGAAGAAGCGCTCGCGCGTGAAGGGTTGATGCATCATTCCGTAGCAAGGCCGGCCACGATGATTGAGGCCGATCAGCGTGCCCCACATCGGCAGCCCGGAGATGAAGCTTTTGGTGCCATCGATCGGGTCGAGCACCCAGACGTAATCGGCGTCGGCGCGAACGGCGCCGAACTCCTCGCCAATGATGCCGTGGTTCGGAAACGTCGACTCGATCAGCCGCCGCATCGCCACTTCGGCCGCACGATCGGCTTCCGTCACCGGGTCGAATACGCCGCCGCGCGACTTGTCGCTCGGGACCATCGCCGAGCGGAAGAACGGCAGGATCGCCTCGCCCGAGAAGCTCGCGAGCTCGTCGACGAACTGCGCGAAATCGACGGCGGTCATGGCGGCCCTCCGAGCCCGGTTGTGCTGGATCGGTCACATGGCGACGGGATGTCGCAACGAGATAGGTCAGCGGCCCTTGCCTTTTGTGCGGTGCGGGCGCATATTGTTGCGGTGCGGCAGCTTCTGCCGTGCATGCCCTCCTTGGGCGTTTCCTCCCTAGACTTGGGCCGCTCCTTCACGGGGGCGGCCTCTTTCTTGTCCGGGGCACGTCAGGCGCTGGCCGTATCGAGCCGGCCGACATCGGCGGCGCTCAGCTCAAGGCGCACCGCACCGAGGAGTTCGTTGAGCTGGGCGAGGTTCGTCGCGCTGGCGATCGGCGCAGTCAGCTCCGGCCTGGCGAGCAGCCAAGCGAGCGCGACCTGCGCGACACTTGCCTTCCGCTCGGCGGCGATCTCATCGAGCGCGGCGAGGACGCGCACTCCTCGCTGATCGAGATATTTGGTGGCGCCCGACCCGCGGGCGCTCTTCTTGGCGTCGTCCTTGGAGCGGTATTTCCCGGTCAGGAAGCCGCTCGCCAGCGAATAATAGGGGATAACTCCGATCTGTTCCTTGCGGCAGAGGGCCCCGAGTTCCGCTTCGTACTCCTTGCGCTCCATGAGATTGTATTGCGGCTGCAGGCTTTCGTAGCGCGGCAGCCCCTGGCGCGCGCTGATCTCGAGCGCCGCGCGAAGCCGGGCGGCGGAATAGTTCGAGGCACCGATGACGCGCGCCTTTCCGGCTTTGATGAGATCGGCGTAAGTCGACAGCACCTCTTCGAGCGGCGTTTTCTCGTCATCCCAGTGCGTCTGGTAAAGATCGATCCGGTCGGTCTGCAGCCGCTTCAGCGAAGCCTCGATGGCCTTGCGCACGTAAGAAGGCGCCATGGTGCGCCCGCTGCCCATGTCGGCGCCTACCTTCGTGGCGATGATCACCTTGTCGCGGTTGCCACGCGCTTTCATCCAGCGGCCGATGATCGTCTCGGATTCCCCGCCCGTATGTCCCGGCACCCAGCGCGAATAGGCGTCCGCCGTGTCGATGAAATCGAAGCCCTGAGCAACGAAGGCGTCGAGCAGGGCAAACGAGGTCTTCTCGTCCGCCGTCCAGCCGAAGACGTTACCCCCGAAACAGAAGGGCGCGACCTCGATATCCGAGCGCCCGAGCCGTCGTTTCTGCATCAGCGATCCTGCTATTTTCTCGCGCCGCGGATCACTCCGCCGCCGCGCGGTAGGAGCCGAGGCAGGAAGCCGCGTCCGCCAAAGCGGCGATCGTCTCGCCGATGTCATGCGCCAGGGTGTCGAAGGCGGGCGCCTTGGCGAGCGTCGTCTCGTTCATATAAAGCGCGCGGTTGATCTCGATCTGCACCGCATGGGTGCGGGCGGCGGGCGTGCCGTAATGTTCGGTGATGAAGCCCCCGGCATAGGGCTTGTTCCGCTGCACGACATAGCCCTGGCGGCGCAGACCCGTCTCGATCACCTCGACGAGCGAGAGATCGCAGCTCGTGCCGTAACGGTCGCCAACGACGAAGTCGGCCTTGATCCGATCCGCTTTGGAGGCGGCCGCGCCGCCATTCGAGGGCATCGAATGGCAATCGACGAGCACGGCGAGGCCGAACTGCCGCAGTGCCCGTTGGATCAGCCGCCTCAGCATCCGGTGATACGGCTTATACAGGCCCTCGACCCGCTGCAGCGCGTCCTGCACGGGCAGTCGGCGCGAATAGATTTCCTGCGATTCGCCGACGATGCGGGCGATCGTGCCAAGACCGCCGGCGACGCGCATCGAGCGCGTATTGGCGTAGGAGGGCAGCTTGCCCTCGAACATGCGCGGGTCGAGTTCGTAGGGTTCGCGGTTGACGTCGAGATAGGCACGGGGAAATCGCGCCTTGAGAAGCGGCGCGCCGATTGCGGCGGCGCCGGCGAAAAGGTCTTCGACGTAGGCATCCTCGGAGCGGCGCAACGTCATCGCGTCGAGCCGTGCCGCAGCGAGGAATCGGGCGGGATACACATTTCCCGAATGCGGGGAAGAGAAGACCAGCGCCGAGCGGAGCTCGTCCGGCTCCTCGACCGCGCAGGGTGGCGAAAGTTCCGGTTCCGCCGGGCGGGAATCGTGGCCATCGCCGAACGGGACGACAATTCTGTCGGAAGCCTCGCGTGTCATGAACCCTCTAAATCGCCGCCGCCCCAATCTGCCAGCCTGACCGCGGGCTGTCCATTTGCTAGATATGGAGCGATCTCGGGGTAGCGGACAGGCTTCGCCATTCGCCAGGGTTTCTCGGTAGGATTCTTGCTGGCCAAGAGCGTCCGAATGCCACAGCGGCACGGAGGCCCCGTGCGGTTAACCGCATTCCGAGGCATTTTTCACAAATAATTTACCAAGCCTGGGTCCTATGGAGTAGGGGACGACGCGACATGAGCACGACGAGCGAATCGGGCACGAAGATCCTGCTCGCCGAGGACGATAACGATATGCGGCGCTTCCTCGTGAAGGCGCTGCAGAATGCCGGTTTCGACGTCGCCTCCTTTGACAATGGGCTGTCGGCCTACAACCGCCTGCGCGAGGAACCGTTCGAGCTCCTGCTGACCGACATCGTCATGCCGGAGATGGACGGGATCGAACTTGCCCGCCGCGCGACCGAACTCGACCCCGACATCAAGGTGATGTTCATCACCGGCTTTGCGGCGGTCGCGCTCAACCCGGACAACAACGCCCCGCGTCAGGCGAAAATCCTGTCGAAGCCTTTCCACCTGCGCGATCTTGTCAACGAAGTGCAGCGGCTGCTCGCGGCGGCTTGAAGCCTGCTCGTTTCTTAACCAGAAAGCACGTATTAGCCGAAAGTAGGCCGCGCTTTTCTTTGCTTACCTTGCGGCTTGGCATCTAATATACCGCTCAGGCTGCGCTAAAGCGCTGGCGACCGCAACGGCTTGTACGCGGGCGCTCAACAAGAACAAGCTGGGAGGATCATAGATGACATCCGAAGTACGTTCGGCGCTCGACCGCCGCACCATTCTCAAGACGGCGGGTCTGGTCGGGATCGCGCAAATCGCCTCGCCCTTCGTCATTACCGCGCGAGCGGCTGACGAAGTAAAGATCGGGTTCGATAACCCGCTGACCGGCGTTTACGCAGCGCTCGGCAAGAACGAGTTGATCGGCGCGCAACTGGCGCTCGAGCAGATCAATGCCAAAGGCGGCATTCTCGGACGCAAGGCCGAACTCTTGGTCGAAGATTCGACCAGCGGCGATGCCGGCACGGCCGTGCAAAAGGCGCGCAAGCTGATCGATCGGGACCAAGTGAACTTTCTGATCGGCAACATCAACTCGGCGCTCGCCGCGGCGATGGCAAACGTCGCCTTCGAAAAGGGCGTGTTCCACATGTGCCCCGGCGGACATACCGACCCGATCACCGGCACCAATTGCCATTGGAACGTCTTCCGCATCTGCAACACGACGCAAATGGAAGGCAATGCGGTTGCAAGTTCGCTGATCAAGAATGCCGGTAAGAAATGGTACTATCTTACGCCCGATTACGCGTTCGGCCACACGCTGCAGGCGGGCCTCGAGAAGGCCGCGGCGAAACTCGGCGGCACGAAAGTCGGCGGCGATCTGACGCCGCTCGGCACGACCGATTATTCCTCCTATCTGATCAAGGCGCAGTCGGCGAACCCGGACGTCATCATCTTCCTGCAAGCCGGTGACGACGCAGTGAACGCGCTGAAGCAGGCGGTTCAGTTCGGCCTCGACAAGAAGCTGCATCTTGCCGGCGCCCAGCAGGAACTCGAAGTGTTGATCGGCCTGCCGCCGGAAGCGCGGACCGGTACCTGGGTCTTCGAATGGTACTGGAACCAGCCGAACGTGCCACATGTCGCAGAGTTCGTCGCCGACGTCCGCAAGAAGAGCGGCGGGCACGTGCCGACCGCGCGCACCTGGTTTGGCTTCGCCGCCATCCATGCCTGCGCGCTCGCGGCGCAGCAGGCAAAGTCGCTCGAAGCCGTGAAGATGGCCAAGGCCATGCAGGGCTTCAAACTGCCGCCGGAAGTCGCGTTGATGCCGGACGGCGCCTTCTTCCGCGAAGGGCAGAACCAACTCATTCCGAACTTGTTTGTCGGCAATGCGCAGTCGAAAGGCAGCGATCCCGAGGACCTCTTCAACGTCACCGAAGTTGCCAAGGGCATCGACGCGGCCGGTACTCTGGAAGATACCGGCTGCAAGATGACCTGGCCGGCCTGAGCAAAGTCCCGGCGCCGGGGCAGTGCGGCGCTGGGAATTTCATTTGGGCGAAAGCGTCTACACCAAGCAAACGGATGTGCCGCGACGGGCCGCGCTCTCGCGTGTGGTGCGTCGCGGCACGATGATCGGACGGCCGGAATCTTTCCTCTGATATGACCCAGCTCGTTCTCTTCAATATCTTCAACGGCCTGATCGTCGGCGCGTTCTACGCGTTGATGGCGCTTGGTCTGTCGCTCATCCTCAATCTCTCCGGCGTGATCAATTTCGCGCATGGCGGCTTCCTCGCCCTTGGCGGCTATCTCGCCTTTACGCTGATTTCTTATGTAGGCTTCTGGGGCGCGCTGATCCTGGCGCCGTTTCTCACGGCGATCCTCGGCCTCCTCGTCGAGCGCGTGTTGATCCGCCGCGTCTATGGCCGCGACCCCCTCTACAGCCTGCTGCTGACATTCGGGCTCGCGTTCATCTTCGAGGACGGCACCCGCTACCTCTGGGGCGCGCAGAGCCTGCCGTTCCAGGTCCCCGGCTGGCTCGTGACGCCGCTCAGCAACGACTATTTCTTCCTGACCGGCTATCGCCTCTTCATGGTGCTGATGGTCGCGATCGCCGTCATCGGATTGTTCGTGATCCTGACCTATACGCGACTCGGTATTCGCATCCGCGCCGGCACGCTGGACCTCGAAACCGTGTCCGTGCTCGGCGTCAACGTCCGAATCCTTCGCAATCTTAATTTCGGGCTTGGTGTTTATCTCGCCGGGCTCGCCGGCGTGCTGGCGGTCGGCCAGCTCGGATTGCAGCCGACCATCGGCGCATCGCTGATCATGCCGAGCTTTGTCGCCATCATTGTCGGCGGGCTCGGCAGTCTACCCGGCACTTTACTCGGAGGACTGCTGATCGGCGTCGCATCGGGCGTGACGACTGTGTTCTTTCCATCCGCGACCGAAGCCGTGATGTACGTGATGATGGCCGCCGTGCTGTTGGTTCGTCCCCGCGGTCTGCTCGGCGAGGAGGGCCGCTTCTGATGCGCGGTGATGATCTGAAAAAAGGCGCGTCAACAGCAATCGTTTGGCTGCTGCTTCTTGCCATGCCGTATTGGCTGCCGGCGATCGGCGGCTATACCGAACTCGGCGCCCGCGTCGTCGTGCTCGGGCTCGCAGCGATGTCGCTCAATTTCCTGCTCGGCTATACCGGCGTTTTGTCCTTCGGCCATGCCGCCTATTTCGGCCTCGGCGCGTACGGCGCCGGCATGACGCTGAAATATCTCGTTCCAAGCACGAGCCTCAGCATCATCGTCGGCACATTGGTTGGAACGATCGCCGCCGCGATCATCGGCCCGATGATCATCCGTCTGCGCGGCGTCTATTTCGCCATGGTGACGATCGCCTTCGGCCAGACCTTCTACTTCATCGCGTTTCGCTGGAACACAGTGACCGGCGGCGACGATGGCCTGACCGGCTGGCAGCGTCTACCGCTCGATTTCGTCTTTGGCCAGATCGACATTCTGAAAAGTTCCGTCGCCTTCTACTATCTCGTGCTCGTGCTTTTCGCGGTCGCGACCGGCTGCATGGCTTGGCTCTTGCGCTCGCCGTTCGGGCGCACGCTGCTCGCGATCCGCGAGAACGAGCGGCGCGCGCGTTTTCTCGGTATCCCCGTCGACCAGCACATCTGGATTTCGTGGGTGATTTCCTGCTGCTTCGTCAGCCTGGCGGGTGCGCTCTATGCGCTTCTCAACAATTTCGTGGATCCCCGCGCGCTCTATTGGAGTCAATCGGGTGACTTCGTGATCATGGCGGTGCTCGGCGGTATGCGCTCCTTCTGGGGACCGCTCTTGGGCGCAGCGATCTTCGTGGTGTTGCAGGACTATCTCTCGAGTCAGACGCAAAACTGGATGTCCTTCGTCGGCCTGTTTTTTGTCCTCGTCGTGCTGTTCTTCCCACGTGGCGTGCTTGGCATCATCCGCCGGAGGGCCGCGGCATGAGCCTGCTTCGCGTCGAAAACGTCTCCAAACATTTCGGCAGTCTCGTCGCCGTCAATAACGTGTCCATGAACGTCGAGGCGGGCGAGTTGCGCGCCATCATCGGCCCGAACGGCGCCGGCAAGACCACGTTCTTCAATCTGATCAGCGGATTTCTGACGCCGAGTTCCGGCCGCATTACGTTTGACGGCGAAGACATCACGGCGCTCAGGCCGGCACGGCGCGTGTGGCGCGGCATGGCACGCACTTTCCAGATCACCGAGGTATTCCCCGAACTTCCCGTACGCGAAAACCTGCGCATCGCGGTTGAGGTCGCCGGCGGCAATCGCCTGAACCCGTGGCTGTCGCGCGACGCCGACGGCGAGATCCGCGCCCGCATCGTTGAACTCATGGACATGGGTGGTCTTGCCGACAAAGCCGACCGGCTCGTTGGCGAACTCGCGCATGGCGACCAGCGCGCAACGGAAATCATGATGTCGCTCGCTTTAAAACCCCGTCTGCTGCTGCTCGATGAGCCGACGGCCGGCATGGGCGATCAGGAGACCTACGACATCACCCAGCTTATTCGGAAGTTGCACCGCGACCAGAAGCTCACGATCGTTCTGATCGAGCATGATATGCGTGTCGTCTTTCATCTCGCCGATCGCATCATGGTCCTGGCGGAAGGCGAGCCGCTCGCCGAAGGAACGCCGCGTGAGATCGGCGCCAATGAGGCGGTTCAGGCCGCTTATCTCGGAACGGCGGCCGCAGCATGAGCGAATTGGCGCTACAGGCCGAGGGCCTCCACACTTTTTACGGCAAGAGCCATATCCTGCACGGCGTCAGCTTGGACGTGCAGGAAGGCGAGATCGTCACGCTGCTTGGCCGCAATGGCGCCGGCAAGACGACGACGCTGCGCAGCGTGATGGGACTTACACATGCGCGCGAGGGCGCGGTGCGCATTTTCGGCCATGCAACGACAGACTGGCAACCCTATCGCATCGCGGCGCTCGGCGTCGGCTATGTGCCTGAGGGACGGCGAATTTTTTCAAATCTCAGCGTCGAAGAGAATCTGAAAGTGCCGCTCGAGCGCAAAGGCCCATGGACGATCGCCCGCATCTACGAACTCTTCCCGCGGCTCGCGCAGCGCAAGGGGAATAAAGGCAGGCAGCTTTCCGGCGGGGAACAGGAGATGCTGGCGATCGCCCGCGCCCTCTTATTGAATCCGAAACTGCTTCTCCTCGATGAGCCGTCGCAAGGGCTTGCGCCTTTGATCGTGCAGGAGGTGTTTAGAGTGGTGGCCGCGGCGCGCCAGCAGGGAATTTCGGTTCTCCTCGTTGAACAGAACGTGCGTGCGGCGGTCGAAATCGCCGACCGCGCTTATGTGCTCGATGACGGGAAGGTCGTTTATTCCGGCATCGCCGCCGAATTCGCCAAGGATGAAGACCGGGTCCGTGCGCTCGCCGGCGCGAGCGCAGAGAATTGGGAGCCGGAAGCCGCCGCGGTTTAATCGGGCGGGCGCAACCGGTAGATCGCGGTGTGCAGGACATGCGCGACGGCGCGATCATCGTTTGCGATCACCAGCGCGTCCAAATCGACGAAGCGGTGGCCCTTCTTCTCGTAATTGGCAGCCACACGCGCCCTGACGGACAGCGTGTCGCCAATTCGCGCGGCCGACACATTCTGCACTTTGCTGCCGACGTGAATCCACGGGCCGAGCACGACATTGTCCATCAATGCCGTGTTGCACAGCCGTAGAATTCGGCCGGGATGGACGATGCGTTCGGCGCGATAAACCGGATCGGTCTCGCGCACGCCGTCGAGATACCAATCGGCATCCTCCGGCGTCATGTCGCGCTCAGCCGTTCGGAGCAACAGCCCGGGTGCGAGAGACACCTCGTCGGCAGGCGGGCGCTCCACCGGTAGTGGCCGGATCGGATATGATGCGAGCGCCGGTGCCGATACTTGCTCGATCCGCGCGGCGGTCGCATTCGCACAGAGAACGCCGTTGCTCTCGACACGAATGGCAAACGCATCGCCTTCAGGTTTCGCGCTCACCGTCACTGCGTGGCCGTCGTAAACCGGTTTGGCGAAGCGGCATTCGATGGAGCCGCGTTCCAGCCATTCGCGTCCCCAGATCTCGACCGGCACATGACAGGCATAGGCATAAACTTCGACACCGGGAACAAGCCCCCCGCTGAAGCCGAATTGCCGCGCGACTTGGTCATCGTGAATCCTGTTCTCCGATTGACGGGACAGATTCTGCGCCTCGACCTCGTAGCGCGGCAGCGTGTCGGTCTTCGTCATCTCTCCTCCGCGGCTGGCGTAACCAATTGCCGCCATCCGATCCGGATGAATTCCGGGTTGAGACAGCCGAGCGCGATCGCATAGACGAGCGCGCCGAGCCCGCTCTCAAGGGCGATGTGAGCGGCGGGTCCGATCCGCAAATCCGTCCACGGCACAAGCATGAGCACGGCGGTCATGATGGCGGCGGCGAGAACCACGCGGGCGGTATTGTCCCAGGGCAGCGGAAAATCGAATTTCCATCTGACATAGGCGAAGCAGAGCACCGCGCCGATGACCGAGGCGACGAGACATCCCTCGACCGCACCGGCGAGCCCATCGAGACGCAGACCGATCGACGCGCCGGCGATGACGCAGACCGCCTCGATCACATTTATGGCGATACCGACGTCGATCCGCTCCATCAGGATGAGCACCTGGTCGGCGAAATGAATGCGGATGTTGCGGACGGCACCCGCCATCGCGGCGATCGGCAGGATGACCATCGTCGCATCCTGGAACGATCGCGACACCGTGAGCTCGACGAAGGGGCGCGTGAGCAGGCAGAGGCCGGCCGTTGCCGGGATCACCAGCGCAATCAAAAGCACGCCGCCCTGGGCGAGTTGCTTGAACGCCTGCGGGCGCGAACCGGAGGCAAAGCTCCTGACGGCCAGCGGGAAGGAGGCAGCAGAAACCAATGCCGCGGCGACGCCGGTGAAGCGCTGGCCGAGCCCCCAGCCGACCGCGACCAAGCCCAGTGCCGTTGCGCCCGCCGCGTGCTCGACGACCACCCGGATGCCGTTCAAGCTGATCCAGCCGATCGCGCCGGCAATGACGATCGGCAGCCCGAAGCCGAGCGCATTGCGGATGAGTTCGCGCGGCAGTGGCCAGCTCAAGGCAGCGACGTGAAGACGGCGCAACAGCCAGATCAGGGCGAGGCCCTGCGCGGCAGCATAGCCGATGAGCGCCCATTCGGGCGCCGGTCCGAGGCCGATCACCGCCAGAAGCGCCAGGCCGAAGCCGGCGACTGGCCCCGCAGTTTGCGCCATCGTGTAGTCGAAGATGCGATGGTCGGCGCGCGCCCGCTCACTGAGATGCTGGCTGATGCAGCGCGTCACCGTGTAGGCGATTGCCGCGATCGCGAGCGGGAAGGTCGGCTCGACCTTGAGCAGGAGCAACGCGCCGAAGGCGACGCACGCCTGGATGAGCGATGTGGCGGCCAGCACCGCCGCTTCCGCGACCCGGTAGGGCCGCCGCTCCGAGGCGGGCAGCAAGGCAAAGTAGCGCAGCGTGTATTGCGACCACCAGGACAGCGAGAAAACGAAGGCGAGATCCTGCGCGGCAAAGATGAAGGTGAGCACGCCGTAGAGGTCCGGCGCCATGAAGTGCGTCCAGACCAGCGCCGCCACAAACTGCGTGAAGGGTCCGATCAGTTGCGCCGGCAGATATAAGAAGGTGTGGCGGATCAGCATGCGGCGCCAACATGCCCACAACCCGACCGCCGACAATGAGAAGCTCGTTTGCTCGAAATCCTTGTCATCTCCTGGACACTCAATTGCCCTGCTCTTTTCTCAGGATCGCGTAAATATTTACCGTGAACAGCTTTTCTAACGGCCTCAGTCGCCGCAACGCGCGCATAATGCCCATGAGCGGCTTGCCTCCGCGATTATATTCAACCCGCAAGAGCCGCCATGTCGGTTCAGCGAAGATGTCCCTGAACCCCTCAGGCTCAAGCTTGTTGAGGCCCAGATCCGCGACGCTGTTGATCTTCTGATCAGTACGCCGGCGCGCTAACCTTAGAAGAAGCCGCTCGGGAACGAGAATCGGCAGCCACGGCAACAGGCGTCGCCCCAAGAATCGCCCGTGATCGCCGAACGGACTATAATATAAAGGCCCAAACCCAACGGCTATCAGCCCGTGAGGGACCAGTAGGCGCGCCATTTCGCGCGTCATGGAGGACAGGTCCTCGATATGCTCGAAACTGTCTTTGCTGATGATTATGTCAAACTCGGCGGTAATGTCTGCGAGATCGACACACGCGAAGCGCACGACATTCCGATAGGCAGGATGCTCGTCCGCAAGATTTTGTTCGGCGAACGCGATGCGCTCTGCATCGAGGTCGATTCCGAGCACCGCGGCGGCACCGCGACGCGCAATGTCTATTGCCAGCGCCCCGTGGCCGCAGCCAAGCTCCAGAACCCGCTTGTTCGCAACCTCGAGCGGACCGAGCCTGGACCAGAATTCGCGATTGCTGACTTCCGTTTGCCACTTGTAAAAAGCGGCTTCGCGGCGAGTTCGCAGAGCCTCGTCCGCCTCTCCCGGAAGAGCCGGTATCGCCCAGGGCTCGAAGCGTAAGCTGCGTTCGTTTTGCCGGTTCGAGGTCAAACGGAGATCCATGGCAAGTGCAGTCAGCCAAAGCAGATTGCCAGACTTCCGCGGGACTGCCCAGTGTGTGCTCGAAAGCATTCTTAACTACAAGGATGGGGAATGTTGGCCGCCTCCGCGGCGAGGCGCTACAGGCCGCTTCGCCTCGGTTGTGCGGGCAACGTTTTGCGAGGCAGCGGTGATGCCGGCATTTCAGGAGTCATATTGGCAAATTGCGCGAACGGAATGCTGAGGCTCCTTTTCTATGTTCCGTCTCTCGCCGGAGGCGGCGCGGAGCGTCTGCTCGCGACACTTGCCAGCGCGTTGTCGCAACGCGGCCACGAGGTGATCTTCGTCGTCGACACGCAAAGCTCCGAGAATGCGAGCTACTTGGCAGCCGACATAGAGCAGGTCCGCCTGGGCCCAAACCACTTAACAAACGTCATCCGCCTGCGCAGGCTGTTGCGGGAATTGCAACCGGATGTGAGCCTGTCGGCGCTTTGCGGCCAGAATCTGAAGCACTTGCTTGCGGCAATTCTCGCAGGCCGGCTCTCGCGCGCCGTGCAGTCCTATCATGGGTTCTTCGAAGGAGAACCCGGTCTGCTCTCGAGCCTGTCATATCTGCTGACACCGATCTCTTCGCGTCTGATGGCGAGCACCGTATGCGTATCAGAGACATTGCGAGCGGAACTTCTGTGTCGGTTTTATGCCTCGCCGACTCGGACCCTGCGCATCTACAATGGAGTGCCAAGGGTGCCGCGAAGCGTCCGGACGGCGCGAGATCGCGACGATGCAGCACCGATCGTGCTTGCCTGCGGGCGCTTATCACCTGACAAGAACTACCCGTTTCTTGTGCGCGCCTTTGCGCGGCTGAAGAACTCGCATGCACGCCTCGTCATCCTCGGGGAAGGCGCGGAGCGCGAGCGCATCGAAGCTGAGATCGCGCGGCTCGATCTTTCACGTCGCGTGTCGCTTCCGGGCTACGCTGCTCCGTCGCCGTGGTATGAGAGAGCATCCTGCTTCGCGATGACCTCCACACGCGAGACATTTGGGCTAGTCGTGGCCGAGGCATTAGCCGCGGGCCTGCCGGTTGTTACGACCCAATCAGGCGGACCCAGCGAGATCCTCGACAATGGCCGCTATGGACACATTGTGCGGCAGATTGATGAAGCCGCTTTCGCGGCAGCGCTCGATGCAGCGATCGTTGACCCCAGCGATGCCGCCGTCCGAATCGCGCGGGCGAGCGAATTTTCGATCGAGAACTGCCTGGACAATTACGAGGCGCTGTTCCGCGACATCGCCCAACGCTGATCATTTCGCGTCACCGCCGAATCGCGATGAAGGATTTCGTCAATCCGAAGAAGCGTTCTTTCACGATTTCAGCGTCGGGGAAGAGCTCGCGCATTCGCCGGTAGTCGAGAAGAGCCGCGTCCTCGACGAAACGCATCGCTTCGTCGAGGTCCCGAGCGCGTGGATAGAAGCCGAGCGGCATCGTTCGCGCGAGCCGGATTCGCCAAGGTTCGGGCAGCCAATGGAAGAACGGCGCCCGGAAATGCGGCTCGACCGGAAACCCGAATGCCGGCGTCTGCACGAAATAACGTGGTGCAAGGCGCCCCACTTCGCGCGCCATGGCGCGCATATCGGCCCAGCGGCCCACATGTTCAATGACTGAATTCGAATGCACGATATCGAAACTTCTGTCGGCGAGATCAGGCATCGCACAGGCATTTCCAGGCCGCGCGACGAAGCGCACGTCGCTGACCGGTTCGGGATCGAGGTTGATGAGGGTGAAGCGAAGCGGCTGCCCACCCCATAACGGCGCGAGCCCTTGCCAGTAGGAGTATGTCCCGCCGATATCGAGTACATGGGCTTCGCCTTTCTCGGCGATTACCGCGTCGACTAAGCCGAGGAATGAGGAGAAGCGCCTTCGACGAAAACCCGTCTGAGCGCGCAGCTCATCGCTCCCGCCATGATCCTTGGTCCGGTCTCGTGCCGTTGACATATTCTGGCAAGGAGTCCGTGGTGGCAATTCTGGACGTGTCGCGTCAGCTCATCGACCGGCGCAGGGAAAGTCAAATGCGCGTGTTTATGTCGCGGCGGTCCTTTCTGAGCGCAACCGGCGCGCTCGCGCTTGGCGCCCCAATAGAAGCTCGGGCGCAACCCTATTGCAGCGATGCCACCGCCGGGCGTGCGCTGGCAATTCAGACGCCGCGACCCCTCGGCGTCATCAGCAAACGCGTTCAATGGGGGACCGCGATTGATGCGTCGGGGCTCTACGATCCGGCGCTCGTCGCTGCTATCCGCGGCGAGTCGCCGCGATTCCTGGCGATCGCGAACGGGTTGAAGTTCGGCAATTTGCATGCCCAGTCGATGACGTATCGGAACAATGCGGGTGAATCCACTTGGGCTGAATGCGACGACACTGTCGCGCTCGCGAAAGAACTCGGCGTGCCGATCAGGGGCGATTGCCTCGCCTGGAACGACTGGCTGCCGAACTGGCTGACCGACATCACTCGTAAGCGCGCCAAGGGCTGGCAAGATCAGCTGCGCAGCGATTTCGAAACGCATTTCGAGGGCGTGTTCGCACATTTCCAGCACATGAACCCGAATCCGCTGCGCTGGTGCGGCGTGATCAACGAGCCGTTCAATCCGTGGGTGATGAATGGCGGCGATCCATCCTGGCGCAAAGGCACGTGGCTCGATGCATTCGGGTATGAGGCTGACGGTGTACCGCGCTACATCCATTCTGCCTTCGCACTCGGCGAACGTTACAGTCCTGGCCTCCATTGCGCCCTGTTTATCAATGAAGCCAGCTGCGAGAACGATCGCTTCGGCCCCGCCGTCAGGCCTGCGTATCTGAAGCTCATTGATTCGCTGCAGCGCGCCGGACGGCGCGTCGATGCCGTCGGCCTCGAATGCCACCTCGTGCCGCAATGGATGAGCGATCCCGCGCACCCCGATTGGCGGCCATTCGTGCAGTTTCTGCGCGATGTCGCGCAGCGCGGTGTCGAGATTTATCTGACCGAACTCGACGTCAATGATTGCGGCCTGCGCGATATCGCGCAACGCGATGCGCAGGTCGAGACCTACATGCGCTCATTGGTATCCGCCGCTCTGGAGGTGCCGGCGGTCACGATGATCTCCAACTGGAATTTCTCCGACAAATCGTCATGGCTGCGGGAGACCGGCTCGGCTGGTCGCCTCAACATTGAAAGCTGGGCGAAATGCGTGCCTGCTCCCGAATGCCCGCGCCCTGCGCTATACGATGAGACCATGAAACCGAAGCGGGCGCGGCAGGGCTTGGCGGAAGCGCTGGGCGGAAGGCTGCCTCGCTAGGCCGGGAATTCGACCGCAAGGAGCGGAGTGCGCCGGTGTTCGCCTGTCCTTAGGGTCGCGTCATCGCACTTCACGGCATAGGAGCAGATCATGACGAGCATGATCGCGGAACGTCCTGCAACACAGCGCTTCGTCACCGATGACGAGCGTTGGCAGGCAATCATCGAGCGCGACCGCACCGCCGATGGCGCTTTCTTCTTTTCCGTCCGCACGACCGGCGTGTACTGCCGGCCATCCTGCGGCGCGCGGTTGCCGCGGCGCGAGAACGTCACGTTTCATGCCAATCCCGCCGAGGCGGAAGCAGCGGGTTTTCGCGCCTGTTTGCGCTGCAAGCCGAATATGGCCAAATCCGAGGACGCGCAGGCCGCGGCGGTGGCACGCGCCTGCCGCACCATTGAGGAGGCGGAGGAGCCGCCGACTCTGGAAGCGCTGGCCAAGATCGCCGGGCAGAGCCCCTGGCATTTCCACCGCGTGTTCAAGGCCGCGACCGGCGTGACGCCGAAAGCCTATGCCGATGCCCATCGCGGCAAACGCGTGCGGCACGAGCTGAAGCGCGCGGGCACGGTCACCGAAGCGATCTACAGCGCCGGCTTCAATTCGAACGGCCGCTTCTATGCGGCGTCGGATGATCTCCTCGGCATGACGCCGACCGGTTTCCGCGAAGGCGGCGCCGGCGCGACGATCCGCTTTGCTCTCGGCGAATGCTCGCTCGGCGCAATCCTGGTCGCCGCGACCGACAAAGGCATTTGCGCGATCACGCTCGGGGATGACGCGCAAGACCTCATGCGCGGCTTCCAAGACGATTTCCCGAATGCGCAACTCGTCGGCGGCGACGCCGAGTTTGAGCGCGTCGTTGCTGCCGCAGTCGGGCTCGTCGAAGGTTCGCAGCGCGAATTCAAGCTGCCGCTCGATGTGCGCGGCACGGCGTTCCAGCAGCGCGTCTGGCAGGCCTTGCGCGACATTCCCGTGGGGAAAACGGCGAGCTATCGCGAGATCGCGGCACGGATCGGCGCACCTGCATCGGTGCGTGCGGTCGCCGGAGCCTGCGCGTCGAACCGGATCGCGGTGGCGATTCCCTGCCATCGCGTCGTGCGCACCGACGGCTCGCTCTCCGGTTATCGCTGGGGCGTCGAGCGCAAACGCGCGCTGTTGCAGCTTGAGGCGAAACTGGATGCCTGACGAGCGTACGCTCGACCCGCGCGACACCCGGCAAGTCGTGATCGCCGGATGGACGGGGCGCGACCAGGCTGCGCTTGAGGCGCACATACGTGAGCTCGAGGCGCTCGGCATCGCGCGGCCGAAGACAACTCCGATCTTCTATCGCGTCGCCGCGTCGCTGCTCACGACTGGCGAGACCATCGAGGTGATCGGCGGCGATTCGAGCGGCGAGGCCGAGTGCGTGGTCTATGCACTCGCCGATGGAATGTGGCTTGGGCTCGGCTCCGATCACACTGACCGCAAGGCGGAAGCGATCGGCGTCACGCTATCGAAGCAGATGTGCGCCAAGCCCGTCGCCCCGCTTCTCTGGCGCTTCAGCGAAGTTGCGCCGCATTGGGAGAAGCTCACCCTGCGCTCCTATGTGACGCGTGCGGGCAAGCGGCGCCTCTACCAGGAAGGGCCGGTCACGACGATGCGCCCGCCTGGGGAATTGATCCGCCTCTATGCCGGCGGCAGCGAGCTCTCGCCCGGCACCGCGATGTTCTGCGGCACGCTGGCGGTGCATGGCGGCATCGAGGGGGGCGAATTGTTCGAAATGGAGCTTGAAGACCCCGTGCTTGGCCGCAAGCTCACGCACGCCTACAGCGTTGAGCAATTGCCGGTGGAGGGGTAAGGCGCGCGCGACCGGACCGTCATTGCAAGGAGCTCATGCGAAGTCGGCTATAGCCGACTTCGAAAAGATGCGACGAAGCAATCCAAGGCGAGCGCTGCAATCATCGAGCATTTGCCCCTGGATTGCTTCCCTTCGCTCGCAATGACGGCGGAGGGTGCCGCGCTATAATGTTGGTCCATGCCAAAGCAGCCGCCCAACAAGCAGGACCTCGACCGCGAGCTCGAAGAGACGTTTCCGGCGAGCGATCCGCTCGACATCACGCAACCGCGGCCGCACCATAAGCCAGCGCGCGTCGTCATGATCGTCACGTTCCCGTGGGACGCGCCGGAGGACGAGGTGCACAAGCAAAGCGTCGCGTACGCGCGGAAACTGTCGACTCGCAAGGAGTTTCTGTCGAAGCTGATCCTGCGCGATGCGGCGACGAAAACATCCGGCGCGGTTTACGTCTTCGCCAATCGCGCCGCCGCCGAGAAATGGCGTGCGGATTTGCGCCGCCGCCGCGGCGCGCATGTCGAGGCACGCATTTTCGAGGTGAATGAAGAGGCGTCTAAGCTAACGCGGGGGTGAAGCCACGTTCAGGACTATAGTGGCGGTTATCGCAGAAGCCGCCAAAACGGCTGAGATAGACGGGCTATGCTCTTGCGTTAAGTTGCTTCATTGTGGCGTGGTGCCCATTGGGAAAGGGCTCGTTCGCCTTGAGACGTCTTGATCCAATAGATACTGTGACAAAATTTGACGTATCGGGGTGTGCCCGAGATATCTTCAAACGTGACCTTTCCCCAAATTACGACCCGTTTTTCCATACCTCTCATAATCGGCTCGACTTCCTCGTCTGGCACAAGCCGATCGACTCGTGCGTTGAGTCCGAATCCCTGCCGAGGGTTCAAGACCGCGCCGAATTTAATTTCATCGCCTGTCCTGAAAACGAAATCCTCTGGAATAGGCCAAGGTACAATGTCGGCTATAGCCCAATAATCAACTTTATAAGCGGGGGTTACTCCCACATTCATCAGGCTTGGAGTAATTCCGAAAGAAAGCCCGCTCTCTTGATAGAATCCACCATTGAAATCAACAGCGAGATACGCTCGTCGATTTTCCAAAGCTATTTGAGCTCCAAGTTTGATGTTTTCAGTGGCAACGCGATTGTTGGCTTCGATATGGCTGGCGACGTTCTCCATAGCACTTGCCGATCTAGCGGCCTCGGCAATGGAATTTTCCATATCGCGGCCCTGCGCGACGGCGGCCAACCACAGTTTGTCGGTCGAGCGCCACAAAGCGATAGTGGAGATGGCCAAGACTACGGTGAAAAAGGCTGTAACAGCGGCGTTGTGGTCCTCAAGGGCTTTTCCGATCTTGATGAAAACGAAAAGCGGTATGCCATAAGCGGCGCACTCTTGGTCGGCGGTTTGGCCTGTTTCATAGCATATCTGGCCATACGCGGCCGTTTGCCATGACAGAATTTCGAGCGCGCCTAACAGACCGAGGGAAGCCCATGCAATGTTTGTCCAGGTTTTTGCGGTCAGCATCCCTCAATAGCCGTCCTGAAAATGTCCGCGTTCTCCCGGTTATTATATCGGAACCGGAACTTGGCAATATATAGCGGCATGTATTTGCCACTTACGTTGTGGAAAGACCCGACGACAGCGCCCTTAAAGATGCTCCAGAAGCCCTAAATCGTGTTGGTGTCCACCGGGCCGACAACGTATTGCCCGGCTGCATGGTGGACCGCTTCATGCGGGTATTCGTCCGGCCGGATACGGAACACGTGACGATTGCTGTAGGATAACAACTAAATGGATGTCCTCACCCACCCCCCACAATCCTTGCCACGACCTTCGCCGTATAATCCACCATGGGCACGATGCGCGCGTAATTCAATCGCGTCGGGCCGATGACGCCGAGCACGCCGACGATCCTGCGCTGCTCGTCATGAAAAGGTGCTGCGATCATCGATGAGCCCGACAGCGAAAAAAGCTTGTTCTCGGACCCTATGAAAATGCGCACGCCCTCGCCGCTTTCGGCCCGCGACAGGAGGTCGATCACTTCCGTCTTCGTCTCGAGATCGTTAAACAAAAGCCGGATGCGTTCGAGGTCTTGCACCGCGGTCAAATCTTCCAAGAGATTGCTCTGGCCGCGCACGATGAGCTGCGGCGCGGTGCCGCCGAGCCCCGCCCAGCTCGCGAGCCCGGCATCGACAAGCCGCGCGGTCAGCTCGTCCAATTCCGCTTGCGCGGCGTTGCGCGACGCCTCGATGTCGGCACGCACTTCGGTGAGCGTATGGCCGCGGATGCGCGCGTTCAGAAAATTCGCCGCTTCCTGCAGCGCGGACGGCGGCAGGTCGCGCGGAGTCGCGACAATGCGGTTCTCGACCGAGCCGTCCTCGCCGACCAGCACGGCGAGCGCGCGCTCCGGCTCAAGCCGCACGAACTCGATCTGCTTCAGCCGCGGGTTCTCTTTGTTCGTAACAACCACGCTGGCGCCGCGCGTCAGCCCGGAAAGCAGGCTGGTCGCCTCCGAGAGCACGCCCTCGAAGGAGCGGTCGCGCGACGCCGCGCGCACCTGCGTCTCGATGCGGCCGCGCTCATCCTCGCTCAGGTCGCCGATCTGCAACAGCGCGTCGACGAAGAAGCGTAGGCCGATCTCGGTCGGCAGCCGGCCGGCGCTGGTATGCGGCGCATAGACGAGGCCGAGCTCTTCGAGGTCCTGCATGACGTTGCGCACCGAGGCCGGCGACAAGGTCATCGGCAGAATGCGCGAGAGATGGCGCGAGCCGACCGGCTCGCCGTTGGCGAGATAGGACTCGACGATGCGGCGGAAAATCTCGCGCGAGCGCGCGTCGAGATTGGCGAGGCCGCCGGTCTCGATCCGATTTTGCTCGATGCGCGCGGTCTCGCGGAATTGATCGGGATGGGCGGCCATGCGGAGCAAGATGGCCGTGACGGCAGGGTGTGGCAAGCGAGGGAAGGGCGCGATCCTTCTCCCCTTGCCCGTAAGGTGGCCCGCGCGTCAACGCGGGTCTGATGAGGGGAGAGGGAACGAGCGATCGGCAAAATATTTTTTCGCAAAAACTTATCCCCGTCTCCCCGCCCGCTCGTATCCTGCCGCCATCCCCGCCCCCATGAGGGCCTTTCTAGAGTGGTCTTGAAGGTGCGGGCGGGGAGCGGCGCCCGCGGCATGAGGTCCACCTAACCTCAAGCCCCGGGAGGCTTTCGCAAACGGCGGGTTCGTGCCCGCGCCCTTCGGCGCGGACCGCGTGTCGCCGAGTGACCCGCCCGTCCGGCACTACGACCGGGCCGCGTGCTCGACACGCTGGGGACGGAGCTAGGCGGCAGGCAAAGCCGAACCGGCTTCGTGTAAGTGCGGGACGCGAGAGACAGAAACCGCCGCACACGGACGCCGGGCGACCGGCTTTTATATCTTAGGAACGGCCGCCCGGCGTCCCGTGTCCTCTATTTCCGGCGTGTGCCTCTTGCCGCGCGGCGATGACGCACGCCTGCACGAAAGACTGGAAGCGGCGGCTTGAACCGGTGCACCTGCTGCCGCATGTTCGATGTGAAGCAACGGAATTTCACGGAGGAACGCGATGAGCGCAGTCGTCCAGCCGAAATCGGGAGGCAAAGCCGCCCGCGCGCATTTCCAATGGGACGATCCCTTCCTCCTCGACGAGCAGCTCACCGACGACGAGCGCATGATCCGCGACACCGCGCGCGATTATGCGCAGGAGAAGCTGCTGCCGCGCGTCACCGAAGCCTATCTGCAGGAGAAGACCGACCGCGCGATCTTCAACGAGATGGGTGCGCTCGGCCTGCTCGGCGTGACGATCCCCGAGACTTACGGCGGCGCCGAGGCGAGCTATGTCGCCTACGGGCTGGTCGCGCGCGAGGTCGAGCGCGTCGATTCCGGCTATCGCTCGATGATGAGCGTGCAGTCCTCGCTCGTCATGTTCCCGATCCACGCCTATGGCGACGAGACGCAACGCAAGAAATACCTGCCGAAGCTTGCGAGTGGTGAATGGGTCGGCTGTTTCGGCCTGACCGAGCCGGACGCCGGCTCCGACCCTGGCGCCATGCGCACGCGCGCGGAAAAAGTGTCGGACGGCTATCGCCTCACCGGCACAAAGATGTGGATTTCGAATGCGCCGATCGCCGACGTCTTTGTCATCTGGGCAAAATCCGCCGCGCACGGCGACGACATCAGAGGCTTCGTGCTCGAGAAGGGCATGGCCGGCCTTTCCGCCCCGAAAATCGGCGGAAAGCTGTCGCTGCGCGCCTCGATCACCGGCGAAGTGGTGATGGATGGCGTCGTCGTGCCGGAAAGCGCGCTCTTGCCGAATGTGTCGGGCCTCAAAGGTCCGTTCGGCTGCTTGAACCGCGCGCGCTACGGCATTTCCTGGGGCGCGATGGGCGCGGCCGAGGATTGCTGGCATCGCGCCCGGCAATACACGCTCGAGCGCAAACAGTTCGGCAAGCCGCTGGCGCAGACGCAGCTCGTGCAGAAGAAGCTCGCCGATATGCAGACCGAGATCGCCCTCGGCCTGCAGGGCTCATTGCGCGTCGGGCGCCTGTTCGACGAGGGCAAGATGGCGCCGGAAATGGTGTCGATCGTCAAACGCAACAATTGCGGCAAGGCGCTCGACATCGCCCGCACCGCCCGCGACATGCACGGCGGCAACGGCATCCAGGCCGAGTATCACGTGATGCGCCATGTCTGCAATCTTGAGACAGTCAATACGTATGAGGGCACGCATGACGTGCACGCGCTGATTCTCGGCCGCGCCCAGACCGGATTACAGGCCTTTTTCTGAGAATGCCGAGGCATGCCACTCCCGCTCTCGGCCGGGCAAGGGCCGGCGCCTGGCGCAGGTCTGCTCGCGCGCGGAGCCCTCTTGGTTACCGCGAGTTAAGCCTGCTTTGCTCTTGTATCGTGTGAAGCCTCGTTACATATTATGCGCGGCATCCGCCTCAGAGCGGAGCAGGGCTCATGCCCACAACACGAGAGGAACTTATGTCCGACTATGACCGCAACGTCAGTGCCCGCTGGGGTACAGCGGCCAGGACACGCACTGCCGAGATCGACCAGGGCCTGCGCGCCTACATGCTCGGCGTCTACAATTACATGACGCTTGGCCTCGGCCTGACCGGGGTGGTTGCCTTCGGCGCCAACATGCTGGCCACGACCAGCGACCCGTCCCAGGCCGTTTCGCGCATCGGCAATATCTACCTGACGTCCACCGGCCTTGCCCTCTACGGCAGCCCGCTGCGCTGGGTGATCATGCTGGCGCCGCTGGCCTTTGTCCTGTTTTTCTCCTTCCGCATCGACCGGATGTCGGCTTCGAGCGCGCGGAACCTCTTCCTCGCCTTTGCGGCGGCGATGGGTCTGTCGCTCTCAACGATCCTGCTTGTCTATACCGGTACCTCGGTTGCCCGCGCCTTCTTCATCACGGCGGCGGCGTTCGGCGGCCTCAGCTTCTACGGCTACACGACGAAGCGCGACCTCTCGCCGATCGGCTCGTTCCTGGTGATGGGCCTGATCGGCCTCGTCATCGCCAGCCTCGTCAACCTGTTCGTCCAGAGCTCGGCCTTCCAGTTCGGCCTGTCGATCCTGTCGGTCCTGATCTTCGCCGGCCTCACCGCCTGGGATACGCAGGCGATCAAGGAGATGTACTTCGCCGGCGACGGCTACGAAGTGCAGACGAAGAAGTCGGTCAACGGAGCCTTGATGCTCTATCTCGACTTCATCAACATCTTCCAATCGCTGATCTACCTGACCGGCAACCGCAACAACTGAGCGTACACAGCGCCCAAGCGAAAAGGCCCCGCAATGCGGGGCCTTTTTGCATCTAGCCCGAGACCAGCTTCAGCCGCTTGTCGAGCACGTCGATGACGCGCTTCAGTTCCGAGCCGCGCTTGAGGATGAGCCCCGTCGCGGCGACAACCGAAAATGCGCCCTGCTTGCGGGCGAGCTTGGGGTCCTTCTCGATGCGGTAGAGCGGCACCTCCGAGGTGCGGCGGAAGATCGAGAACACCGCCTTTGCCGGGCTAAAATCGATGGCGTAATCGCGCCACTCGCCTTCGGCGACTTTGCGGCCGTAAAGATTGAGGATTTCCCGGAGTTCGCGGCGATCGAAGGAGACGATCGGCGCCGCCGTATTGATCGAGGATTGCCTCGCGACGTGAAGGGGGATGGGGGTCTTGCGGCGGCTCTCGGCAAACTCGGCCGGGCCGCGGTGCTGGCTTGCTTCCAGGGTTTCCGTGTCGCTCATGGGACCTTCCTGCCGGTATGATCGCGCGAAGGCGCGCGGCCTGCAAGACGACTTTCAACGAATGGTCAAGCCAAGAAAAGAGCCGGTGCGGATCGCTCCGGCACCGGCTCAATGCTGCTCTCTCGATTGTGGCCCGGCCTTACACGGACGCCCCGGGGGGCTGGGGGGCTGACGATATCCGGAACGCCCACGAGACCGGGGCCGTTCGAGGCAACGCGTGTAAGAATCGAAGCGGAGTTCGGCCATGCAACGGCCCAAAGCAGGCAAATCTGTGGTATCTTGGCCATTCGCGAGGATGTGATCAGCCGAGCGGATAGGCGGCCTCGACCACGTAAGGCCCGCCTCCCGTGGAGGCGCGCGCCGAGAAAAGCACGAAGCGCTTTGCTTCGAAGCTGCGGCCTGGGAAATATCCGCGTGCCCCAAGATAATCGGCGACAGCCATCGCCGAGGCGGCGCGCAGCCGCGCCAGCGTCACATGGGGCACGAATTTCCGCGGCTCGGGCGGTATGCCGATCCGGCGTAGAAGCCGCTCATGTTCGGCCTGCAGTTCGACGAGCGGTCTTTCCGCCTTAGCCTTGGCGACGATCGCGCGCGGCTTGTCGCCCCCGAATGTGTCGAGCCCATTGAGTGTCACTGTGAGCGGCGAGCGGCGCACACGCTCCAATGACGAGTAGACGTCGTTGGCGGTGCGCTCGTCGATGTCGCCGATGAAGCGGAGTGTCAGGTGATAATTCTCGACGTCGATCCAGCGCGCCCCCGACAACCCGCCCCTCAGCATCGAAAGCTCCGTCGCGATATCCGGGGGGATCTCGAGACCGGTGAACAGACGGGGCATTTGTGGCCTCTTGGAATCGACAAGCGCCAGCTTAGCGATTTCCGACAGCGCCGGAAGACGCCTTTGCACCGCCGATCTGGTCGAGCGCGGCTTCGACCGAGGGGAGAATGCCGGCAACGATCTTGCCGACACCGCTCCGGTTCGGATGCATCCCGTCGGCCAGGTTGAACGCCGCCTGCTCGGCGATGCCTTCGAGGAAAAAGGGATAGAGCGGCACCCCATGCGCCTTGGCGAGCTCGGGATAGATCGTCTCGAACCGCGCCCGATAGCTCTCGCCGAGATTGGTCATCGAGCGCATTCCGGCGAGCAGGACGGACGCGCCGCGCGCCTGCAGCCTGGTGAGGATCTCATCGAGCGCGCGCCGGGTGATTGCCGGGTCCAAGCCGCGCAGCATGTCGTTGGCGCCGAATTCGACGATGACCAGGTCTGCACCTGCCGGCACCGACCAGTCGAGCCGCGCGAGCCCGTCGCTGGCCGTGTCGCCGGAGACGCCGGCATTGACGACTGTTACGTCGCGGCCCTTGGCGCGGAGCGCCGCCTCGAGCTGTGCCGGGAAAGACCCGTTCGCCGGCAGTTCGAAGCCGGCCGAGAGGCTATCGCCGAACGCGACGATCCGAAGCGTGCGTGCCAATGCGGTCCCCGGCTGAAATAACGAGACGAGAAGGGCGACAAGCGTCCCAAAGCGCAACCGCCCGATTTGTCGCATATGCAAGATTAGTCCTCGTTCGCCATATGATGATGTCGCCCGGCACGGGCGCGCGGGTCACGTCGAGGGAACGATATGGGGAGCGAGGCGCCCGCGGTCGAGTTGAGCGGCGTGAACATCCACCTCGGGCGCGGGGCTGCCCGCGTGCACGTTCTGAAGGACATCGATCTCAGCATCGCGCGCGGTGAGGCGGTCGGCCTCGTCGGCCCCTCGGGCTCAGGCAAGTCGACGCTGCTCATGGTTCTCGCCGGGCTCGAGCGTCCCGACAGCGGTTCCGTTTTGGTTGAAGGTGACGATCTCGCACAATTGGACGAGGACCGGCTTGCACGCTTTCGCGGCGCGCGAATCGGCATTGTCTTCCAGTCGTTTCACCTCATTTTGACGATGACGGCGTTGGAAAACGTCGCCATCCCTCTGGAATTGCAAGGCGCGCCCGATGCGTTCGCGCGCGCCGCGCAAGAGCTCGCGGCCGTCGGCCTCGCCGATCGCGCCGCGCATTATCCCGCGCAACTATCCGGCGGCGAACAGCAGCGCGTCGCGCTCGCGCGGGCGATCGCTGGAAATCCCGCCATTCTCGTTGCGGATGAACCCACCGGCAACCTCGACGATGCGACGGGCACCGCGATCATCGATCTCATTTTCGATCTGAAACGCGCACGCGGCACGACGCTTATCCTGGTCACGCACGATGCCGCGCTGGCGGCGCGTTGCGACCGCGTCGTGCGCATGCGCTCCGGCCGGATCGAACCGGCCGAGGCCGATAGCATTCTGCGGGCGGCGCAATGAGCATTGCCCTCGGTCGCACAGAAGGCCGCGGCGCATTGCGCCTGCCGCTTGTGCTGCGGCTTGCGATCCGCGATTTGCGCGGTGGCATCAGCGGCTTCGGCATTTTCATCGGCTGCATCTTTCTTGGCGTGTGGGCGATCACTGCCGTGTCCGCCCTATCGCATTCGCTCTCGGATGGGCTCGCGCGCGAGGGCCGCACGATTCTCGGCGGCGACGTGTCGTTTGCCCGCAGTCACAGGCCGCTTGATGATGACGAGCGCGCTTCCTTTGCGGCACGGGGCGCGCTGTCGAGCGTCGCGATCATGCGCGCCATCGCGCGCCACAACGATCAAGCGAGCCTCGTCGAAATCAAAGCCGTGGAGGAAAGCTATCCCGCAGCGGGCGCTGTGGTTCTCTCCCCGGCGTTCCCGCTGCAAGAAGGGTTAGCCCTGCACGGCGGCGTCTATGGCATGGTTGCCGACGAGACGCTCGGCGCAAAACTCGACCTCAGGATCG
>JAXDNJ010000065.1:0-35383 GCA_034669505.1 Methylobacteriaceae bacterium | reverse complement strand
GCTTTTGATGTGCGGCGACAACGCGCCGATCCCCGCCAAGAGCGCCTTGCGGCACTCACCGGAGGCATTCCAGATAACTGTCCGCGCCCGCGACCCGTCTCGCATTGATCGTCGCTAGCACAAGCTGCCGGCGCTTCGGCCGGCTCGGATCGCGCAGGATCGGATTGGGCAAAGCCGTCGCGAGCAGCGAGGCCTCGCGTTGCGTGAGATCGGCCGCGCTTTTGTGGAAGTAGCGCCGCGCCGCAGCCTCGGCACCGAACAAGCCGTGGCCCCATTCGGCAATCTTCAGATAGACTTCCAGCACCCGCCGCTTGCCCCAGGCGCGGTCGAGCACGAGCGCCAGCGGAATCTCCAGTCCTTTGCGGATGGTCGAGCGCTGCGGCCAAAGGAACAGGTTCTTGGCCGTTTGCATGGTGATCGTCGAGGCGCCGCGCGATGGGCCGTCCTCATCGGCCTCCGAAATCACCTCGTTGAGCGCGCCCCAATCGACGCCGTGATGGTGGCAAAACTGCGCATCTTCGGACGTGACCACGGCCGCCGTCAGAAGCGGCGAGATGCGGGCGAGCGGCACGTAGGTGCGCTCGACGCCGCGGAAGGTCACCCAGCGGGCAAGCATCAAGGTGGAGACCGGCGGCACGGCGCGCCAGAGCAGGATGAGACCCGCCAAAACCAGGAGGAGCCCGAGGCCCACGAAAAGGAGATAGCGAAGTGCCTTCCGCAGCGCGCGCATGGGTCGGCGGCAGCCTTGACCGAGAGGACCCGATCGGGCAAGCCGCGCCCGGATGACGCGCGGGATGGGGATGGATCGAGAGGCGGCGGGGCGGCAATTTCGCGAACGGCTCGACCATGTCGCGCAGGCGACCGAATCGATGCTCGACCGCCTGCTTTCGACGGAATCGCTGCCCGGCGAGACGGCGCGCCCGCCGCGTCTCGTCGAGGCCATGCGCTACGTGGCGCTCGGCGGCGGCAAGCGGCTGCGGCCCTTCCTTGTCGCCGAGACGGCGCGGCTCTTCGGCATCGAGGACGAGGGCGTGCTGCGCACCGCCGCCGCGCTCGAAATGATCCACTGCGATTCGCTCGTCCACGACGATCTGCCGGCGATGGACGACGACGATCTACGCCGCGGCCGCCCGACCGCGCACCGCGCCTTCGACGAAGCGACGGCAATCCTGGCCGGAGACGCGCTGCTCACCTACGCCTTCGATGTTGTTGCCGATCCCGCGACCCGTCCTGATCCCGCCGTGCGCTCAGAGCTCGTGCTGAAGCTCGCGCGGGCGGCGGGGCTCGGCGGCATGGTCGGCGGCCAAGTCCTCGACCTCGCGGCCGAGCAGAAAAGCGAAAAGCATACGGAAGCCGCCGTCCGCCAGCTGCAGGCGATGAAGACCGGCGCCCTGCTGCTCTACGCTGTCGAGGCCGGCGCTATTCTCGGGCGTGGCGATAAAAAGCAGAGCGCCGCTTTATCGCGCTATGGCGCCGCACTTGGCGCGGCGTTCCAGGTCGCCGACGACATTTTGGATGAAGAAGGCGATGAAGTTGCGCTCGGCAAACGCGCCGGAAAAGATGCCGGACGCAACAAAGCGACGCTGGTTGCCGCGCTCGGCATGGACGCCGCGCGCAAACGCCGCGATATGCTCGCGCAAGAAGCGATCGCCGCACTTGCGGATGGCGGGTTCGGCGCCCGCGGCGCCGTTCTGGCGGAAGCCGCGCACTTTACCGTCGAGCGGCGGAATTGACGCGCGCGCGTTCTGAGCGCGCACTGCCGCTGCGCATTATCGAGGCGCGCCCACGGCTTTTTATCTGCCTTGCGATCGGTGTCGTGGTCGCGCTCATCGAGCCGCATGATTGGCAGCAGGCGACCCGACTTCTCGTCGCCTGGAATTGCGCGGTGATTCTCTATCTGATCCTCGGCGCGCGCATGATGATGCAAGCCGACAAGCTGTCCATCCGCCGCCGCGCGCAGCTGACCGACGACGGCAAATATGCCTTTCTCGGCCTATCGATTCTCGCGGCGATCGCTTCGTTTGCGGCAATCGTGCTTGAACTTACCGGGGTGAAGGATTTCACGGGCTCGGATAAGGCGGCGCATATAGCGCTTGTCGCAACGACGATCGTCAGCTCATGGTTTTTCGTGCATCTGACATTCACGCTGCACTACGCGCATGAGTATTTCGCTGATGAACTGCGAACACCAGATCCGACAGATGTGCGCGGCGGACTGATCTTTCCCGCCACGAAAGACCCGCACTATCTCGACTTTCTGTATTTTTCCTACATCATCGGAGTAGCTTCCCAGACCGCTGATGTCGCCACATCCTCTCGAACTATGCGGGCGCTCGCGCTGGTGCACGGCATCGTGTCGTTCTTCTTCAACACGACGATCCTGGCGCTCACGATCAACATAGCGGCGAGTTTGCTCTGAATGGGCGCGTACCCCTTGTGCGCAGCGGCAGCTTCCAAAAGATGCGGACCAGGAGGTCCGTGGTCCAACGCTACCTCTCCAATCCCGCCATCTTCTCGAGCACCGCGCAGACTGAACCGGTATCCTGTCCGCCATAGCCCATCGATTTTGCCGCGGAATACAGCGCGAGGGTCGCGTCGAACGTCGGCAGCGGCACACCGAGTTCGCCGGCGTAATTGCCGATCACATCAAGGTCCTTCTTCCAGGTTGTGATGCGCATCGTTGGCGGATCGTATTTCTTCTGCGCCATCATCGGCGCACGCAATTCGAACACACGCGAATTGCCCGCGCCGGAGCTGATCACCTCGATGATCGTCTGCGGATCGAGACCCGATTTCATGCCTAGCACCAGTGCTTCGGCTGTCGCGACATTGTGCACGGCGACGAGGTGATTGGCGACGTACTTCATCTTGCTGCCGTTGCCGAACTCGCCAAGATCGGCGGTCTTGCGCGAGAAATCCGCGAATATCGGGCGGCATTTTTCGATGGCATTCATCTCACCGCTCGCGAACACGACGAGGTCGCCCTTTTGCGCCTGGGAGCCGGTGCCGCTTAACGGGCAATCGAGTCCGATGTGTCCGGCAGACGCGAGCGCATCGCGCATCGCGAACTTGTCGGCGAGCGCGAGGGTGGACAACTCGACGACAATGCGCTTGGGCGTTTTTGCCGCAACGATTTCAGCAATAACTGCATGAACGGCCACCGGACTCGGCAGGCTTGTGAGGATGATTTCCGCCTCGCTCGCGAGGTCCGCCGTGCCGCTGGCGATCTGGACGCCGTTCTCGCGCGCCTCCTTGCAACGTTCTGGATTGGTATCGAAACCAACGACATGCCAGCCTTTGGCCGCGAGGTTGCGCGAGATCGCGCCGCCCATGATGCCGAGGCCGATTATCCCGACCGCTTGCCGCGTTTGGTTCATTGCTTCCCCCAAAAATTTTGCCGGCCCGCAAAGCGCGCTATTTGCGGTTCGCAGTCAAATAGGAGCACAGGATGAAAATCGGCGTCGCCGGCTTGGGCAAGATGGGAAGCGCGATTGCCGAGCGCTTGATCGAATGCGGGCACGAACTCGTCGTGTGGAACCGCTCGCCCGAGAAGATCGCGCCGCTCGCTGCAAAGGGCGCGACAGCGGCGAAGAGCGCCGCCGCGCTCGCCGGAGAGGCCGAGGCGATCGTCACGATTCTCTTCGATGCCGCGGCGATCGATGGCGTCTATCGCATTGCGGACGGCATCCTTGCCGCCGACCTCTCCGGCAAGCTCGTCATCGATATGAGCACGGTGCGGCCGGAGACCTCCGCCGCGCTCGCCGCGGACGTGCGGCGCCGCGGTGGCGCCTTCGTCGAATGCCCGGTCGGCGGCTCGACCGGCCCGGCGCGGCAGGGCAAGCTCCTCGGCATGGCGGGGGGAGAGGCAGCGGATGTCGCCCGCGCCAAGCCCATCCTTGACCAGCTCTGCCGCCGCTTCGAGCATTTCGGGCCGGTCGGTGCCGGCTCGCGGATGAAGCTCGCGATCAACCTGCCGCTGATCGTCGCCTATCAGGCGCTCGCCGAAGCCTTTATTCTGTGCCGGCCGAACGGCATGGACCCCGTTCAGCTCATGGAATTTTTCGCCGATTCGTCTGGCGCGCCGAGTGTCTTAAAGACTCGTGGCCCGCTCATCGGCAAGGCGCTCGCTGGTGGCGAGGCGACGCCCCCGGCCTTCGATGTCGATTCTATCCGCAAGGACCTGCGCACCATGATCGCGGAAGCCGGCAGCCTCGGCGCCAAGCTGCCGCTCGCCGAAGATACGCTGCGGATTTACGACGAGGCCGCCAAGGAAGGCTGGGGCCGCAAGGACGGCGCCAATCTGCCGGCTTACTGGCCGCGCAAATTTCCAGCCCGCTAAGCCGAAGCTCGCAGCGTCGAAAAGCCACGATCGGCGCGCCTCTCATTGTCCGCGCGGCCTGCTTCTCTTATAAGTCCGCTCCATCCGGCCGACACGGCGCGGATAATCGAGGATATATGCCCTGGAGTGATCAAGGCGGCGGACCCTGGAAGCCCAACAACCAGAGTCCATGGGGCCAAGGTCCGTGGGGTCAGGGTCCGGGCGGCGGTTCGACGCCGCCTAATCTCGAAGAATTGCTGCGGCGAAGCCAGGACCGGCTGCGCAACATCATCCCGTCGAGTTTTGGCGGCCGCGGCATCCTTTGGCTCGCGCTGATTGCGCTGCTCGCCTGGGCGTGCAGCGGCTTCTACACGGTCGGGCCGAACGAAGTCGGCTTGAACCTCATCTTCGGCCGCTACACCGGCAAGACCTCGGCGGGCCTCAATTACAATATGCCCTACCCGATCGGTTCGGTGATGAAGCTCAAGGTCACGGACCGCAACTCGACCGACGTCGGCTCGAAATATGTGCTGAGCGGCCGCACGAATCCGACGCAGATCGACGTGCCGGACGAGAGCCTGATGCTTACCGGCGATGAAAACATCGCCGACGTTAAATTCCGCGTGATCTGGCAGATCGACCCGGTGCGGCCGGAAGATTATGCGTTCAATGTCCGCAACCAGGAAGAGACGGTGAAGGCCGTCGCCGAAAGCGCCATGCGGGAAATCGTCGGGCGTTCACAAATCCAAAAGATTTTGACAGCCGAGCGCAAGGTAATCGAGCCGGCGGCGCAGGACCTGATGCAGCGCGTGCTCAACGAATATAAAGCCGGCGTGCTGGTGCTGCAGGTCCAGTTGCTTTCAGTCGATCCGCCGGCTTCCGTGATCTCGGCTTTCCGCGACGTCACCGCTGCGCAGCAGGATTTACAGCGCTTGCGCAACGAGGCGGACGCTTACGCCAACCGTGTCGTGCCGGAGGCGCGCGGCGCCGCGGCGCGGATCATCCAGGAAGCGGAAGGATATCGCGAGCAGACGGTCGCCGAAGCGCGCGGTCAGACGGCGCGATTCCTGTCCGTTTACGAGCAATACAAACGCGCGCCGGACGTCACGCGCGAGCGGCTCTATCTGGAGACGATGGAGCGCGTCCTCGGCGGCGCCGACAAGGTGATCATTGATCAACCGGGTGGACAGGGCGTCGTGCCCTATCTGCCGCTCGACGAATTGAACAAATCCTCCGCGCCAGCACCGGGAGCACGCCGATGAGGAACGCTCTTGGCGTCGTTCTCATCGGCGTGGCGGTCGTCGTGCTGATCATCCTCGGCAGCGCGACGTTCGTCGTGACACAGACTGAGCAGGCGCTCGTTCTGCGTTTTGGCGAGCCAGTCGCAGGACGCGGCCTCATTACCGAGCCGGGCCTGCATTTCAAGATTCCGTTCGTCGAGACGGTCGTTCTTCTCGACAACCGCATCCTCGATCTGGAAAGCCCGAAGCAGGAGGTGCTTGCCTCGGACAACCAGCGCATCGAAGTCGACGCCTTCGTGCGCTACCGCATCGTCGATGCGCTGCGCTTCTATCAGACGGTTGGCACCGTCGATCGCGCCAACAATCAGCTTGCGTCAGTATTGAACTCCGCCGTGCGCCGCGTGCTTGGCGAAGCCAACCAGACGCAGATCGTGCGCGACGATCGCGCCAATCTGATGGTGCGCATTCGCGAGCAGGTGAACATAGAGGGCAGCCGTTTCGGCGTGCGCATCATCGACGCGCGCATCCGTCGCGCCGATCTGCCGCGCGAGATTTCAGAGAAAGTCTACAGCCGCATGCAGACCGAGCGCGCCCGCGAAGCGGCGGAATATCGCGCGCAGGGCTCGGAACAGGCGCAGAAGATAAACGCCAAGGCGGACCGCGACGTGGTCGTGCTGCGTGCCGACGCGCAGCAGCAGGCCGATCAGGTCCGCGGCCAGGGCGACGCCGAACGCAATCGCATCTTCGCCGAAGCCTATGGCCGGGACCCGGACTTCTTCGCCTTCTATCGCTCCATGCAGGCCTATGACGCCTCGTTCAAGCCGCGCGATACGCGGTTTGTGACGAGCCCGGTCTCCGACTTCTTCCGCTACTTCCGCAGCGCGGCCGGACAGCCGGCACCGGCCCCAGCGGGCGCTGCAGCTCCGACGGGCGGTGCATCTGCGCAGCGATGACAAGCCTGTTGCAACTTGCCTGAACGGACGCCGCCGGCGCTCCGGCAGCTCACTCGATCAGCCGTCCTTCACCAAAGCGCGGCTCAAGGAGAATGATTTGATGCCCCCCGTCCAAAACCATGTTTCCCGCGGTTGCCGCCCTTTGCGGCACTCGATCTTGGCCGGGGCAATCGCAGCTGCGCTTGGCATCGGGGCCATCCCGCTGGCCAATTTCAGCGCCGCGCCCGCTTTCGCACGCGGTCCGGATTCGCTCGCCGATCTTGCCGATCAGGTCAGCGGGGCGGTGGTCAACATCTCGGCGACGCAAAAGGTCGAAGACAAGCGCGCCGGCAATACGCCGCAGCTTCAGCCGGGCACGCCGTTCGACGATCTCTTCGAGGAATTCTTCAAACGCCGTCAGCAGCAGGGCGATGACAGTCAGCGCCAGCAGCCGCAGCGGCGTTCGAATTCGCTTGGGTCGGGCTTCGTCATCGATCCATCCGGCATCGTGATCACCAACAATCACGTCATTGCCGATGCGAATGAAGTCACCGTCATCTTCACCGATGGCCAGAAACTGAAAGCCGAGATTATCGGCAAAGACACGAAGGTCGACGTCGCGGTGCTACGGGTGAAACCCGACAAGCCGTTAAAGGCGGTGAAACTCGGCGACAGTGATAAAGCCCGTGTCGGCGACTGGGTCATGGCCGTCGGCAACCCGTTCGGGCTCGGCGGATCGGTGACTGCCGGCATAGTCTCGGCACGCAACCGCAATATCGATAGCGGCCCGTACGACAATTACATCCAGACCGACGCCTCCATCAACAAAGGCAATTCCGGCGGTCCGCTGTTCAACATGGACGGCGAGGTGATCGGCATCAACACCGCGATCCTGTCGCCGTCGGGTGGTTCGATCGGCATCGGTTTCGCGACACCGGCGAACACCGTGCAGCCGGTCATCGATCAGCTGCAGAAATTCGGCGAGACGCGCCGCGGCTGGCTCGGCGTGCGCATCCAGAACATCGATGACGCGATCGCGGAGAATCTCAATCTCGGCTCGGTACGCGGCGCGCTGATCGCCGGCGTCGACGACAAGGGTCCGGCAAAGCCCGCCGGGCTCAAGACCGGCGACGTTATCACCAAGTTCGACGGGCGCGATGTCAAGGAATCGCGTGATCTGCCGAAGCTTGTCGCCTCGACGCCGGTCGGCAAGGACGTGCCCGTGACCGTCATTCGGGATGGCAAGGAGGTGATCCTCAACGTGAAGCTCGGACGTCTCGAAGACGGCGAGAAGCAGGCGTCCCTCGACACTCCCAAGAACGACACGAGCAAAGGTGCCGACGCCAGCCCCGTACAGAAGGCGCTCGGTCTAGAGTTCTCGGGCCTCAATGACGAGCTGCGCAAGAAATATTCGATCCGCGACAGCGTGAAGTCGGGCGTCGTCGTGACAAACGTCGACCCGCGCTCGAATGCGGCAGACAAGCGCATCCAGCCGGGCGAGGTCATCGTCGAGATCAATCAGGAGCCGGTGGCGCAGCCCGCGGACATCGCGAAGAAGCTCAAAGCGCTGAAAGAGTCCGGCAAAAAGAGTGCGCTGCTCCTCGTCGCCGGCTTGCAGGGCGATGTCCATTTTGTGGCATTGCCGATCGAGTAAGGGGCTGGCGCGGCGCTACTGGCACAGGGCTTTCGCGGCGAGGCTGCATTTCCATCGCTGTAGCGTGCCGTTTGTTTCGCGAACGGCACGTTCGACCTCCTGCGTCTGGCACAGGCGGTAAGCGCCCACGGAATTAAGGTAGCGGTTGACATCCTCCTGACACCTATCGGCATTGGCCTGCGAGCCATAGGTCGCCGGATCTGAAATACATTTCGGCGGATAAGGCGGCGCGCAGAAGCCGAAGCCCAAGCTGCGCTGCGCGGCGGCGGGAGCCGGCGCGAGGGATGCCGCAAACGTGAGGCACGCGAGGAAGATCGCAGACGCTGCTTTGCTTAAATCGGCTTGCATGAATGAAGCATGGGACGCAACCGCTCTTGCCTAGTTAAGCAGATTGCGGGCCGCCTCACACCTCCAGCCATTCCTTGCGAATGCCGGCATTGGCCGCGAGATCGGCCGGCGTGCCGGCGAACACGATCTGCCCGTGCCCCATTACGTAAAGCCGGTGGCTGATCTTCAGCGCGATCGTCAGCTTCTGTTCGACGAGCAGGATCGATATGCCGCGCCCCGCGATCTCGGACAGTAGCTTGCCGACGAGTTCGACCATCATCGGCGCCAAGCCTTCGGTCGGCTCGTCGATCATGATGAGATCGGGATCGCCCATCAACGTGCGGCACATGGTCAGCATTTGCTGCTCGCCGCCGGAGAGAACGCCTGCCGCCGTATCGGCGCGCTCCTCGAGACGCGGGAAAACCTTGAACATATCGGCCATCGACCAGCGGCCGGTCTTCTTCGCCGATTTTTGCCCGAGGAAGAGGTTCTGGCGCACCGTCAATGATGGGAAGATATCGCGGTTTTCCGGGACATAGCCGAGGCCGAGCCGCGCAACCTGATGCGGCTTCATGCCGGTGATCTCGCGGCCGCGGAAGCGGATCGAACCGCGCGGCGGCACATCTCCCATGATTGCTTTGATCGTCGTCGAGCGCCCGACGCCATTGCGGCCAAGCATGCTGACGATCTCGCCGGCGCCGATGTCGAAAGTGACGCCGTGCAGGATGTGGCTCTTGCCGTAATAAGCGTGCAGGTCCTGGACCTGAAGAAGTGGCGCGCTCATCAGTGTGCCGCCTGTCCGAGATAGGCTTCCTTGACCGCGGCATTCTCGCGAATGCGCTGCGGGGTGTCGCTCGCGATGATCTTGCCGTAGACGAGCACCGAAATGCGATCGGCGAGCCCGAACACGACGCCCATGTCGTGCTCGACCATGAGCAGCGTCTTGCCTTCGGTTACTCGGCGCACCAGCGCGACCGCGTTTTCCGTCTCCGAGCGGCTCATGCCAGCCATGGGTTCGTCGAGGAGAATGACCCGCGCGCCTCCCGCGATCGTGACGCCGATTTCCAGCGCCCGCTGCTCGGCATAGGTGAGAACGCCCGCCTGGTCGCGCCGGCGCGCAGCAAGGCCGATGCGCTCCATTATGTCTTCGCTGCGTTCGCGCGCGTCGGCGAGTCCGTCGACACCGCGCCAGAATGAATATTTGTAGCCGAGCGACCACAAGACCGCGCAGCGGATATTCTCGTAGACCGAAAGCCGCGGGAAGATGTTGGTGACCTGGAAGCTGCGCGACAGCCCGCGGCGGTTGATCTCATAGGGCGTGAGGCCGCTGATCTCCTGCTCTTCCAGCCGGATCGAGCCCGAGCTTATTCCGAAGCGGCCGCTGATCAGGTTGAACAGTGTGGATTTGCCGGCGCCATTCGGGCCGATGACCGCGTGACGCTCGCCCGGCGGCACGTCGAGCGTGACGCCGCGGATGATCTCCATCTGGCCGAAGCTTTTGGTGACGTTCTGCAGCGACAGGGCGGTCATGCCGGTTGCTCCCGAATTCTTGCGAGAGCGGAGCCCCATGCGTCCTGGACGAGCGGCCAGGTGCGGTTCAGGCCGAAGGCGCCGCCGAAAAAGAGGACGACGGCGGCAATCCAAGGCCAAACGGAATGCGTATTCATGGCGACGTGGAAGATGCTCGTCTCCGGGCCTTCGGTCTCGGATTTCACAAGCGCCCAAAAGGCGAGTTCGATAAGCAGAATTCCTCCGGCGATCATGACGATCAGCGGCACCGCGTTGATGGCATAAGCCGGTACAAGCTTGCCGAGCTGGCGGCCGCGATAGAGCGGCTCGTGCAGCGCGAGCCAGCCGGCAATGCCGCCCGGCGAATACATCACGACGACAATGAACAACAGCCCGAAATAAAGCTGCCAGGCGCCGGTAACGTCGGATAGTGTGACCTGCAGATAGGTGACGAGCACCGCGCCGATGATCGGTCCGATGAAGGTTCCCGCGCCGCCGACGAAGGTCATGAGCAGCACGAGCCCCGATTGCACGGCGCCGATCGATTGCGTGTTCATGATTTCGAAATTCAACGCGGCGAGAGCGCCAGCGATGCCGGCGAAAAGGCCGGCGAGCGAGAACGCGATGAACCGCACCATGCGCGCGGAATAGCCGACGAATTCGGCGCGTTCCGGATTCTCGCGCACCGCGTTGCACATGCGCCCGAACGGCGTGCGTGTGATTGCATACATCGCCACCACGCAAACGAGGCACCAGCAGGCAATGAGATAATAAACCTCCACCTGCGATCCGAACTTATAGCCGAAGAACGGCGCGAGCCGCGCGCGGTTGGTCGTGACGCCTTCTTCGCCACCGAAGAACGTCCGCAGGATCAGCGCGCTTGACGCGACGAGCTCGCCAAGCCCGAGCGATATCATCGAGAACGTGGTTCCCGCGCGGCGCGTGGAAACCGAGCCGAAGATCACCCCGAAAAGCAGGCCGGCCGCGCCGCCGACAAGCGGAATCACCGGCAGAGGAATCGCGTATTTGTTGCGGATGATCGTGTTCATCGCGTGAATCGCGACGAACCCGCCAAGGCCGTAATAGACGGCATGGCCGAAGGAGAGGAGGCCGGTCTGGCCAAGCAGCATGTTGTAGGAGAGCGCGAAGATGATGCTGAGCGCCATTATGCTCAGCATGGTGCGCGACGTGCCGGAGGTGAAGATATAGGGCGCGATTGCGAGAAGGATCGCGAACACGATCCAGGGTGCGAGCTTCCCGAGCGCGCTCATGATTCGCGTGTTCCGAACAGCCCCGTCGGCTTGATGATGAGGACCAGCACAAGAAGAAAATAGGGAATGATCGGGGCGATCTGCGCGACCGAGACGGTGCCGAGGTCGCCGAACCAATCGGCGGCGCTCGGTCCGAGGAGATCGCTCAAGGAGCCGTTGACGGCGACGGCGAATGTTTGCACGAGCCCGATCAGAAGGGAGGCGACGAAGGCGCCGGCAAGCGAGCCCAGTCCACCGACGACAATCACCACAAAGAGGATCGGCCCCAGTAGCGCCGCCATGGCAGGCTGCGTGACGAAAGCCGGGCCGGCGATCACGCCGGCGAGGCCGGCGAGCGCAGAGCCCGCGCCGAACACCGCCATGAAGACAGTCGGCACATCATGGCCGAGCATCGCCACCGTATGCGGATGCGTGAGTGATGCCTGAATAATGAGGCCGACGCGCGTGCGATTGAGCACCACGAGCAGCGCGACGAACATGCCTATCGCCACCAGCAGCATGAACATCTTGTAGGCAGGGTAGGTCGTGTCGAAGAGCCGGAACGCAGTGAAATCGAGCGACGGCGGCACGCGATAATCAGCGGGCAACTTGCCCCAGATCATCTGCACGACTTCTTCGATGACGAAGGCGAGACCGAACGTGAACAAAAGTTCCGGCACGTGGCCGAATTTGTGCACGCGACGCAATCCGAATCGCTCGACCAGCGCGCCGACGATACCGACCAGGATCGGGGCCAGAATGAACGCCGGCCAGAACCCAATACGGCGGGAAATCTCGAAGCCGAAATACGCGCCGAGCATATAGAAGCTAGCATGGGCGAAATTCAAGACGCCCATCATGCTGAAAATCAGCGTCAGGCCGCTCGCCAGCATGAACAGAACCATGCCGTAGAGCACGCCGTTCAGCGTCGAAAACGTGATGATCTCGAGCACGGCCCCGCCCCCTGTCGTCTGCGCCGGACTGCTTTGGAGCAGGCCGGCGCCCTTTGTATCAGGAGGGCCGGTCCATCTTGCAGGTCGTCGGCAGCTCGGTGTCCTTGGCCTTCACGATGCCGGCATTCTTCCAGCCCCAGCCTGTCTTTTCTTCATCGTATTTGGCGCCGGGATCGAGCGGACCGAAACTCGCGATATACATGTCCTGTATAAACTGATGGTCCTCCTTACGCATCCAAGCTTCACCGCCGTCGAAGGTCTTGAACTTCATGCCTTCGAGCTTCGCGGCAACTGCTTTCGGCTCGTCCGAGTTAGCTTCCTTGATCGCCTGGACCAACATGCGCACTTCGTTGACGACGCGAGGATACCAAATCGCCAGGCCGTATTTGGCGCGGAATTCGTCTTCCAGTTTCTGTGCTTCCGGCGGTGAGTCGTTGGGAATGCCTTCGACGATAGCGAACACGCGATGGGCGAGGTTCGTCTGCTTGATCGCCGTCGGACCGCCGGCGCCGCCGGCGTAATACGTGTACCAGTCGACCTGCAGGCCGGCATCAGCCGCCGCCTTCAGAAGCAGCGCGATGTCTTGCCCCCAATTGCCGGTGATCACCGTGTCGGCGCCGGACGCTTTGATCTTGGCGACATAGGGCGCGAAATCCGTGATCTTCAGCAACGGATGTAGTTCATCGCCAACGATCTGGATGTCCGAACGCTTTTCCTTCAGCATGGCGCGCGCTTGCGTACGGACGGATTGGCCGAAAGAATAATCCTGGTTGATGAGATAGACCTTCTTGATGTTCTGCCGGCCCTTCATGAAGGTCGTGAGCGCTTGCATCTTGATGTCGGAATTCGCGTCCCAGCGGAAATGCCAATAATTGCATTTATCGTTCGTCAGGATGGGATCGACCGCCGCGTAGTTAAGATAAAGAACCTGCTTGTCCGGGTTGCGGTCGTTGTTCTTCACCGCGAAATCGGTGAGTGCGGCGCCGACAGATGAGCCGTTGCCCTGCGTCAGGAATCGCGCCCCTTGGTCGATGGCCTTCTGCGCTTGAACTAGGCTTTCCTGTGGATTGGTCTTGTTGTCCAACCCGAGTATCTCGATCTTCTTGCCGATCACGCCGCCCGCGGCGTTGATCTGATCTGCAAGCCATTGGAAATGCTTGAGACCGCCCTCGCCGACCGAAGCACCGCCGCCGGAGAGCGGATCGATATAGGCGATCTTGATCGTATCGGCGGCAAAGGCGCTGCCGGCTGCAAGACTGAGCGCGATGAACGACGATGCCAATGCACGACGCATGCTTTCCTCCCGTGTCTGGGTTTGAATCCCTTGTTGGTCACATAATTGAGCGTTCGTGAAGCTTGTCAACGGGTTGGCTGGGCGTAGAGCCCGATTTGCGAGCTGGAGCGGAAATCTGTTCAGCTTCGCAGGCTCGCGCGTAGCGCCGCCTTGGATATCTTCTCAATCGTGGCGCGCGGCATGTCCTCGACCACCCGCACTTCATCCGGCACTTTGAACGATGCAAGCCGGCTTCGGCATGCCTGCAGGATGGCGTGTTTCAGATCGTCCGGCGCCGCGACGATCTCGCGGGCATCTGGTATAACGAAGACGATCGGCACTTCGTCGAGCATCGCGTGCGGCTTGCCGACCACCGCAACTTCGCGGACCCCTGGCACTTCCATCACCACGCGCTCGATCTCGGACGCGGCGACATTCTCGCCCCCGACCTTCAGCATATCCTTGTCGCGGTCGGCGAATTGCAGGAACCCGTCGCTATGCAAGGTGACGCGATCGCCGGTCCGGAACAGCCCGCGCGCGTCGTAGCTGGCGGCCGTCGCCTCCGGATCGTGCAGGTAGGAATGGAACAGCGACAGGCCGGGAATGCCGCGCACCAGGAGATGCCCGGTTTCACCAGGCTCCACGGAAGTACCGTCGTCGCGCTCGACAAAGATGCCGTATTCCGGCGCCGGGCGTCCCATCGACATCGGCCGGTTCGGCAGATGGACGGAGCCGATCGTGCCGTGCGTCATCGTCTCGGTCATGCCCCACCAGCCGATCGTCTTGACCCCGAAGACGGCGTCCGAGGGCGGCGAGCAGATCGCGCTGCCCCAAAGGCGGAAGTGGTGCCGCTCCGGGCGCTCGAGGCCCATCAGCGCTTTGACGCAGAACGGCACGAGCGAAGTCCAGGTGCAGCGGTGCTTCAGGGCAGTGTCCCAGAAGCGGCTCGCGGAGAAGCGCGGCATCAAGACCGCGGTCGCGCCGGCCCACAGCGTCGCGAGCAGCGAATAGGCGAGCGCGTTGGTGTGGAAGAGCGGCAGGAAAATCAGATGCACGTCCTCGGCGCGCAGATCCTCGTGGAGGGCGTTGACCTGCGCGCCCCAGAGCGCGTTGGCGTGCGTCCACAGCACGCCTTTCGGCCGCGACGTCGTACCGGACGTATATTGCACGCCAACCGGACGCGTCGGATCGGGCGACAGCCTCGGCGCAAGGGCGGCATCGCCGAGCAGTGCAGCAAATGAATCGCCTGGAGCCGGCGCGTTGCTGCCGCTGACGGGCACGCCGTTGTCGTGCTCGATCAGCGCAATCCAGTTCAGGTCACGCGAACTCGCGTTGACGATCTCTGCCAGGCGCGGCTGCGTGATAGCAGCGACGGCGCCGCTATGCCCGGCGAAATAGGCGAGCTCTTCGGCGGAGGCGCGCGCATTGGTGGTCACCGCGATCGCGCCGACATAGGCGCAAGCAAACCAGGCGATGAGCATTTCGGCGCAGTTTTCGAGGTGGATCAGAACCGGCTCGCCCGGCTTGATGCCGCGCGCATTCATGCCCGCCGCGCATCGTCGCACGCAATGGTCGAACTGCGCATAAGTCAGGCGCGCGCCGTCCCCGTCGAACGGCGCCCATATGAGGAAGGCATGATCGCTGCGGGTGGCGGCTCGCAATCTCAGCAGCTGCGCGATGTCGAATCCCGCATAGGGCGAGATGGCACTATCGGCTGGCGGTATCATCCTGCCCCGCGATCTCTTGCGGCCGTGTCGTCAGCCCAGCCGTGACACGTGCGAAGGCCTGCGGCAAGATCGACATAACGGGAGGAACAATGACGAACATTTTCGATCTCAGCGGCCGTGTTGTCGTGATCACCGGCGGCAATAGCGGCATCGGCCTTGGCACGGCGGAAGCGTTGGCGGGCGCCGGCGCAAGCGTCTCGATCTGGGGCCGCAGCGCGGAAAAGAATGAAGCCGCGAAGGCGCATCTCGCCGCGAGCGCCGCAAAGGTCGAGGCCCGCCAGGCGATGTCGCCGACCGCGCGGCGGTGCAAGCCGCGTTTGCCGAGACCCTGAAAGTCTTCGGCCGTGTCGACGCATGTTTCGCCAATGCGGGCGTCGGTGGCGGCGGGCGCCGCTCCTTCGTCGAGCGTACCGAAGACGAATGGCGGCGGATGTTTTCGATCAATCTCGACGGTGTGTTCCATGTCTTTCAAGCCGCGGCGAAACACATGCAGGAGCGTGCAGGAAGCGGGGACGCCTATGGCCGGCTTGTCGCGACATCGAGCCTCGCCTCGCTGTTCGGCGTGGCGCGGAACGAGCACTACGCCGCTACGAAAGCGGCACTTAATTCGCTAATCCGCGCCCTTGCGGTCGAACTTGCGCGCTACGGCATCACTGCGAATGCCATCCTGCCCGGCTGGATCAAAAGCGGCGGACAATCTCTTCGGCAATGAGAAATTCGTCGCGAACGTCATGCCGCGCATCCCCGTGCGCCGCTTCGGCGAGCCCGCGGATTTCGGCGGCATCGCCGTTTATCTCGCAAGCCGCGCGTCTTCTTACCACACCGGCGATTGCCTGCTGATCGACGGCGGCTTCTCGAAATTCTGATCTGCGAGATGCGACACGCACCCTCGCGGGAACGATGTCAGGGCAGATCGGCAGGAACCGCGGCCGACGCTTCGATCCGTTTCGAGACAAGCTCACGCAAGGCCGTGAGATCGCGGGCAAAGAACCTGATCCCCTCGGCGAGTTTCTCCGTCGCCATCGCATCTTGATTGAGGAGATAGCGGAAGCTCTTCTCGTCGAGCGACATCTTTGCCGGCGCCTCGCCGCGCGCCTTTTGCGGAGAGAGCTTACGCTCAAGCGTGCCCTGATCCTTGGCAAGGGATTCGAGCAGCGACGGCGAGATGGTCAGGCGATCGCAGCCGGCAAGTGCTTCGATCTCACCTTGATTGCGGAACGACGCGCCCATCACGACAGTCGGGATGTCATTGGCCTTGTAGTAAGCGTAGATTTGGCGAACGGAAACCACGCCCGGATCGGTCTCGCCTGTGTACTTTTCCCCGGTCGATTTCGTGTACCAGTCGAAAATGCGCCCGACGAAGGGCGACACAAGGAACACCTTGGCATCTGCTGCAGTTGCCGCCTGCGCCAGCGAGAAAAGCAGCGTCATGTTGCAATCGATGCCGTCGCGCTGCAGTACTTCGGCCGCGCGCATGCCTTCCCAGGTCGAGGCGATCTTGATGAGGATGCGCTCGCGGTCGATGCCGCGGCTTTCGTAGTCGGCGATGATCGCGCGTCCTTTGGCGATCGTGCCTTCGGTGTCGAATGAGAGATCGGCGTTGACCTCGGTCGAAACGCGCCCCGGCACGAGCCGCGTCAATTCCGCGCCGACATTGACGACGACGCGGTCGGCGATGACGCTGGTCGGCTTGTGGTGACTGCGCCCCCAGATCACTGCTTCATCGACAAGATCGCGGATGGCTTCGCTGTCGCTTTGCACCGCCTTCAGGATCAGCGAAGGGTTGGTCGTGCAGTCGACCGGCTTGAATTTACGGATCGCATCGATCTCGCTTGTATCGGCGACCACGACCGTCATCGCTTTGAGCTGGTCAAGTTTCGAAGGCATCGGCACTCCGTCGGTATCTCTGGCGCGATATATAGGCCGGCTACAGCACTTTTCCCGGGTTGAGCAGCCCCTTCGGATCGAGCGTGCGCTTCAGCGCCCGCATGACCTCGAGAGCGACGGGGTCCTTCACCTTGGGCAGGAGATCGCGCTTCAGGCGCCCAATGCCGTGCTCGGCCGAGACCGAACCGCCATAGGTCGCGACGATCCCGTGCACGACGTCGTTGATCTCGTGCCAGCGCGCCAGGAACGCGGCCTTGTCTGCGCCGATCGGCTGCGAGACGTTGAAATGGATGTTGCCGTCGCCGAGGTGTCCGAAGGCGACCACCCGGGCGCCCGGCAGTGCCGCTTTCACGGCCGTTTTCGCTGTTTCGATAAAGGCCGGGACCGCGGCGATCGGCACCGAAACGTCGTGCTTGATCGAGCCGCCCTCGTGCTTCTGCACCTCGGAAAGGTGCTCCCGCAATCGCCAGAAGTCATTGCGCTGGTCGAGCGAGCTGGCGAGCGCCGCATCCTCCGCCATGCCTCGTTCGATGGCGTCCGCAAGAAGCGATTGCGCAGTCTCCTCGAGCCCATGCTCGGCTTGCGAGGCCAGCTCCATCAGCACGTACCAGGCGTGGCGGCCGGAGAGCGGATCGCGCGCCCCCGGCGAATGGCGCAGCACGAACTCGATTCCGATCCGCGGAATCAGTTCGAACGTTACGAGGGAGGATCCGGCGCGCTCCTGGGCAAGCGTGAGCAGCGACAGCGCGTCTTTCGGGCTCGCCAAGCCGACGAATGCGGTCGTGCGGGCGCGGAGCCGGGGGAACAGCTTCAAGACCGCCGCGGTGATAATGCCGAGCGTGCCTTCCGCTCCCATGAAAAGGTGTTTTAGATCGTAGCCGGTATTGTCCTTCTTGAGCTTCGAGAGGTTCGAAAGTACGCGGCCATCGGCGAGCACGACTTCGAGCCCAAGCACGAGGTCCCGCGCATTGCCGTAGGCGAGAACGGCGGTGCCCCCGGCATTCGTCGAAAGGTTGCCGCCGATCGTGCAGGAGGCTTCCGAGGCGAGCGATAGTGGAAACAGGCGGTCGGCCTTTTCCGCTTCCTCCTGGGCGCGGAGCAGCGTGACGCCCGCCTCGACGATCATCGTGTTCGAGGCGGCATCGACTTCGCGGATCGCGGTCAGGCGCGCGAGCGAGAGGACGATTTCATTGCCGCTCTCGGACGGAATCTGTCCCCCGACCAGCCCCGTATTGCCGCCTTGTGGCACGATTTTCGTGTTCGTCTCGCCGCAGAGGGCGACCAGGCGCGAGACTTCCTCAACCTTGCCGGGACGCACGACGCAGAGTGCGCGGCCGTGATAGAGGCCGCGATCCTCGACGAGATAGCGCTCCATGTCGGCCGGTTCGGTGATGACATGGCGGGCACCGACGATATCACCGAACCTCGACAGGAGAGAGGGTTTGTCCAGCATGCCTCGATTCTAGGGGATCGCGGCGCGAGTCCAAAGCGAGCGCGGTCGGTACGGCCACGAAGACCCTCCTCCGAGGCCTTGATGCAACCCAGAGACGGGGCGCCAGAAATGCGCCATCATGCGAGCGGTGACGGGGGAGACAAGAAATGAAATCAGGACGATGCCAAACGATTGCGGGCCTCGCCTTCGGCGCGGCGGGACTCATCGCAACGCCGACCGGGGTGGCCGCTGATCCCAGCCTGGAGGCCATTCAGACGATCGTCGTGCTCTATGCGGAGAATCGCAGCTTCGACCACCTCTTTGGTGGTTTTCCCGGTGCGGACGGCCTGCAGAATGCCCTGGCGAAACCGGTACCGCAGCTCGATCGCGACGGCAGCCCGCTTTTGGAACTGCCTCCGATTTGGGGTGGACTCACCAAATCCCAATCTTCGTCGCATCCGCCGGTGGTAACGCAGGAACAGACGGCGCAACTGCCGAACGCGGCCTTCGCGATCGACAGTCGCTTCAATCTGTCGCCTGCGGTCGAAACGCGCGATCTCGTCCATCGCTTCTATCAAAACCAGATGCAGATCAACGGCGGCAAGAACGATCGCTTCGTCGCCTACGGCGATTCCGGTGCGCTCGTCATGGGCCATTACGATGGCTCCAAGCTGAAGATGTGGGACGTCGCCAAGCGCTATGTGCTTGCCGACAATTTCTTCATGGGCGCGTTCGGCGGCTCGTTCATGAACCACATTTATCTATCCTGCGCCTGCGTTGGATATTACCCGAAGGCCGATGAAAGCCCGGCCGCATCGGAGATCAGCCTCGTCGAAAAAGATGGAGTGAGCCTGACACTCGTACCGGGTTCGCCGAAGTCGGCCCTGCAGGGAGTTGCACATTTCGCCAACGACAGGCAGCTCACCCCGGATTTTCACGCGGTGAATACGATGCAGCCGCCCTATCAGCCGAGCAGCGTTCCGCCTGCGAGAGGCGGCGATCCGCGCTTTGCCGATCCGAATTCGTCGCAAGTTCTTGTGCCGCAGACGCAAGACACGATCGGTGATCTCCTCATCGAAAGCGGCGTCAAATGGGCCTACTTTTCCGGGGCCTGGAAAGCGACGCTGGATGGAACAAAATACACGCCGTCGCCCGATTTCCAATATCATCATCAGCCGTTCAATTATTTCGCGAGTTTCGCACCCAATAGCGCCGCGCGAGCCGAACATCTGCGCGACGGCGGGCTGAATGGCATCAAGTTTTTCAAGGCGATCGATTCCGGCGCGCTGCCGCCGGTCACGTTCTACAAGCCGCAGGGCAACCTGACCGAGCACTCCGGCTACGCCGATATCGCCGCCGGCGACGAGCATCTCGCCGATTTAGTCGCTCATTTGGAAAAGAGCCCGCAGTGGCCGCACATGGTCGTCATCGTCACCTACGACGAGAACGGCGGCTTCTGGGATCATGTCGCTCCGCCGAAGGCGGATCGCTGGGGGCCGGGCATGCGCATTCCGGCGATCATCATCTCGCCGTTTGCAAAACGCGGCACCGTCGATCACACGCTCTACGACACCGGCTCGATCCTGCGCTTCATCACGCGGCGCTTCGATCTGCCGCTGCTCCCGGGATTGAAGCTGCGCGATGACGCCATGGCGGCGGCGGGTAGCGGGCAGATGGGCGATCTGACCGCCGCGCTCGATTTACCGCCGAAATAGGCCCCGCATCGCCGCACCTTGCGGCCGCTCATGCCAACGCGAGCGCCCCGCGGACATCCGGCGGCGCCCTTCTCTTCACCCGCGAAATCGCGCTAAACGCAGCCGATGATCCCGACGCAGAAGCTCGATCTTATCCTGCGCCGCCACGACGAACTCTCTGCCAAACTGGCGGAAGGCACCGACGGTGCCTCCTATGTCGCGGCCTCGCGCGAACTCGCCTCGCTCGACGATGTCGTCGCGGCGGCGCGCGTCTATCTCGCGGCGCGGGACGAGGTCAAGGGCCTCAACGCCATGCTTGCGGAGCCGGCGCTCGACGCGGAGATGCGGGGCCTGGCCGAAACCGAGTTGCGGGATGCCGAGCGCCGTCTCACCGCGACCGAAGAGAAACTGCGGCTCGCGCTCCTGCCGAAAGACTCGGCCGACGAGCGCGGCGTCATTCTTGAAGTACGCGCCGGCACCGGCGGCGACGAGGCGGCGCTTTTCGCCGGCGATCTCTTCCGTATGTACCAGCGTTATGCCGAACTCCACGGCTGGAAGGTCGATCTGCTCTCGGCAAGCGAGGGGACGGCTGGCGGCTACAAGGAAATCGTCGCCGAGATCAATGGCCGCGGCGTGTTCGCGCGGCTGAAATTCGAGTCCGGCGTGCATCGCGTGCAACGCGTCCCGGCGACGGAGACGCAGGGACGTGTTCACACGTCGGCGGCGACGGTGGCAGTCCTGCCGGAGGCGGAAGACGTTGACGTCGCGATCGATGAATCCGAATTGAAGATCGACACGATGCGGGCGGGCGGGGCCGGCGGACAGCACGTCAACAAAACCGAGTCGGCGATCCGCATCACGCATCTGCCGAGCGGTATTGTTGTCGTCGTACAGGAGGAGCGCTCACAGCACCGCAATCGCGCCAAGGCAATGGATGTCCTGCGCGCCCGCCTCTACGATCAGGAGCGTCAGCGCCGCGACAGTGCCCGCGCCGCCGATCGCCGCTCGCAGGTCGGTTCCGGCGATCGCTCGGAACGCATCCGCACCTACAATTTTCCGCAAGGGCGCGTCACCGATCATCGCGTCAATCTCACGCTCTACAAGCTCGACAAAATGATGGAGGGCGAAGCGCTCGACGAGATCATCGACGCGCTGACCACCGCGCATCAGGCCGAGCTGCTCGCGGCAGAAGGCGCGAACTGAACCGGACGCGCAATGCGCGTCCGATTCTCCATGAAATTTACTCGATCACCTCGACGATGCGCCGCGTGCGCGGCTCGACCAGCACCGGGCGCTCGTTCACGACGGTATAGCGATAGCCGTGAGCCCCGCGATATTCGGCAGGCACATCGTAATAACGAACGCCTTCTTCCGGGAGCACGGCGCCAACCGCGACCGGCTCCGCGTACCTGTAGGACGGAACGTGCTCACGCACGACATATTCGCGGAAGCGCGGACGTTCGTCGACGCCCAATATGCCGGCAACACCGCCGGTTACGCCGCCGACGACACCGCCGACGACCGCACCGACCGGGCCGGCCGCCGCACCGCCTTCAGCTGCGCCGCGTTCCGTGCCGCGCACAATGCCTTGTGCGTTCGCCGTAAGCGGAAGCGCTGCCGCAAACGCCGCCGCGCCAATCAAAAGCTTGAACCGCATTCCCGTCTCTCCTCGATTGATTTACATGTCGCCTCAAAACTCGCCCCAAGCGGAAACGTTCCGGTGAAGGTGAGCTGGAATCCCCTGTTGATCCGTCGAGAATTATGTCAGAAATTCAGCGACTTGCATGAGAGGGACCGATGCAGAAGAAGGCTTTCGCAACCTCGATCGAGAAATCCGGAAATGCGCTCGTCGGCCCCTGGCGCGCGCCGCTGCAGATGCTTGCCGCGCAGCATTATGACGCGGATGGCTCCATCCATGATGATGCCACCGCGCAAAAGCACGGCTTTCGCGGCGGCACGATCGAAGGCCCGACGCATTTCAGCCAATTCGCGCCGCTTGCCTTTGCGTTGTGGGGTGAGCGCTGGTTCACCGAAGGCTGCATCTCGGCGCATTACCGCAACGCGGTCTACGAGGGCGAACGCGTGCGCGCGACGATAATGCATCAAGGCGCCGATCACGCCGCGATCACAATGGAAAAGGAGGACGGCACGGAAGTGCTGCGCGGCTCCGCGTCGGTGGGCAGCGCCGCGCCGCCGTCGGCACTCGATGAGCGCATCAAAACACTGCCGCGGCCGGGGACGCTGGTCATCCTGCGCGACATCCATGTCGGACTGACGACGCCGCGCCGCCCGGTCGAAATGGGTCTGCAGCAGAATATGGGCGCGCTTTATCCGTTCTCGCTCGAGCAGAAGCTCACGAAAATCACCGAACCGAGTCCCTGGTACGACCAAGGCGGCGCCAGCAACTCACCGTTCGGCCGCGCCATCATTCCGGTCGAAATGATCAGCGTGCTTTTAAACTATACAAGCAAGCTCGAGGCGCTTCCTGTGCGCGGGCGGGCCATCGGATTGTTTGCCGACCAGGAGATCAGGCTGATCAAAGGACCGCTCTTTGTCGGCGAGCCTTATGAGATCGAGCGCGAAGTCGTGGCGCTCTCCGGCAGCAAACGGACGGAAAGCATGTGGATCAGAACGAGCGTCTATGCGCCGGGTTCGAGCGACCTCATGGCAACGATGCTGCTGAACATTGCCTCGCTGAAGGACTCCTATGCAAATTATGCGGCCGAACTGGCCGAGATCGAGAAGGCTGCATAACGAGCGCGTCAGCACCTACCCTCATCCCTGAGGAGCCGCGAAGCGGCGTCTCCAAGGGTGGCAAAGCATGGGCGTCGCCCATCCTTCGAGACGGTCCTTCGGACCTCCTCAGGATGAGGTCGTTTTGGGTATGCCTCGTAACTACCGCGCCTGCGCGTGATATTCGTGGTTTGGCCGCATGTCGACGGCAGACGCCATGCGGTTCGACATGTTGAAGAAGCCAGCGACCGCGGCGATGTCCCAGATGTCGCGGTCGGTGAATCCGAGGTTGCGCAAATGCGCACGATCGCTCTCTTCGATCGCGTGGCTCGCATTCGTCACCTTCACGGCGAAATCCAGCATGGCGCGCTGTTTCGGCGTGAGCTCGGCGGCGCGATAATTCATCACCATCATCTCGCCGAGAACGGGATCGCCGGAGAGCTGGCGCACCGCCGCCCCGTGCGCAGTCAGGCAATAAAAGCATTTGTTCTCGGATGACACCGCGACGGCAATCATCTCACGTTCGAGCTTGCTTAAGCCTGAGGGCGCGAGCATCAGGTCGTTGTAGAAGGCGACGAACGCTTCGAGCTTCGCCATGTCGAAGGCGTAAGCCGTAAGCACGTTCGGCACGAAGCCGATCTTGTCGCGGCATTTCTGGAAATAGGCCTCCATCGCGGGCGTGAGTTCCGCCTGCGGCAGATCGAGCGCGGTGACATGCGGTTCCTGCGACTGCGGGGCCTCGCTCGCGCGGGCTTTCTTCGCGTGTGCTGTCGCAGCCATGATCTTCCTCCGCTCGCTTTGCGCCGATCCTTTCCGCTGGCGCATCGCCGGTCAAGCGCAGCCCATGCCTCATTTCAGCCGCTGGCGCTGCGCAATGAGGTCGGACATGAGCGCGGTCACACGAACGAAGGAGCCTGAGCAGTATCTCTGGGTGTTCGGCTACGGCTCGCTCATGTGGCGGCCGGGCTTCGACTATGTCGAACGCGAGCTCGCTTGGCTGCGCGGCTATCATCGCGCGCTCTGCATCTATTCGCATGTGCATCGTGGTACGCCGCAGCGCCCGGGCCTGGTGCTCGGCCTCGACCGCGGCGGCTCATGCCGCGGCGTCGCCTTTCGGATCGAAGCGGCGAAGGCGGAGGCGACGCTCGCTTATCTCCGCGCGCGCGAGCAGGTGACCTCGGTCTATGTCGAGCGCCGTGTGCGGATCAGACTGGATGATGGACGCGAGGCCCAAGCGATCACTTACGTCGTTGATCGTCGGCATGTTCAATATGCCGGCAAGCTGCCCATGGAGACAATCCTCGAACATGTAAAAGCCGGCATTGGGCAGTCGGGCGACAACCCGGCTTATGTCCTGAACACGCACCGCCATCTCGCCGAACTTTCCCTGCGCGATGACGTGCTCGCGCATCTCGTCCGTGCGCTTCACCTCGACGAGGCGATCAGCGACATCGAGATTAGTGGCGTCGAATGAAAGCGCGCTGCAAATCCGCGAATGCCTCGTTCCGCTCTTCCCGATTTGTCGGAAGCAAATGCACGTGAAATTCGTTCGGCGCGCGTCCGCCGAGCCAGTTGCCGGCGCTGCTATGCAGCCGCAGCGGCAGACTGCTCGGTAGAAGCGAAAGGGCGCGGCAGGTTCCGTCCGCCGCCCGCTCGACCGCAATCACGACTGCATTCGCGAGATCGAGCCCGTCGAGCGCCGTGTCGCCTGCTGCGAAGACCGAGGTGACATAGCGCCGGTTCGACTCGCCGATCCAGAAGTAAAAGCGTTCGCCGAGCGCACCGTAGTGCGAGCACGAGAAGCTTTTTCCTCGCAGCCGCGTGGCTCTCCGGTCGGCAGTCTCGAATGGCCATCTGACATGAATGCCCACGACACGCTCCTACCGAATCGCCGTGAACAAAGATGGAACAAAGAAGCTGCGCCGTCAATCGGCGGCGCGCGTTTTAGGACGCGGGGAGCGCCGGATCAGAAGTCGTAAAGCCGCTTCGGATTGTCGACCAGAATCTTCTTGCGCGTCGCGGTGTCAGCCACCCATTCGGCGAGCAGATTCAAGACGCGCCCGTCATCGATCAGGAGCGCCGGGGCGAGGTCAGTCGACTTGCGCCCTTCCGTTTTCGCGGCGTCGGGATGGGGCCAATCGCTGCCCCAGACGAGGCGATCGGGATTCGTGTTGACGAGCGCATGGGCCAATGTCGCGACCTCGGAATAGTCCGGCGCCGCATTGGAGGCGCGGTAGGCGCCCGAGACTTTCACGTATGCCTTGCCGCTATTCACAAGACCGCACACCGTGCCGAGCCCTGGTTGCTCGGGGCCGCGCTCGGCTTGGGCGCCGGCGAAATGATCGAAGACCACCGGAATCGTGAGCTTCTCGAACTGCTCTTTCAGCGGTTCGATGACCGAGAGCCGGGCATACATCTGAAGGTGCCATGGGCGGCCGCCAATTTGCTGTATGGCGGCGTCGAGCCGCTTTGCCGCCACGGCCGGATCGAATATGCCGCCCGTCTCGAGGTTGATGCGAATGCCGCGGATGCCGCCTTTATGCATCGCATCGAGATCGGCGGCGCTCGTCTTCTCGTCGATGACGGCAATGCCGCGGGCGCGCTCCTGACCGAGCTGTTTTATGCCGTCGAGCGTCGCGGAATTATCGGTGCCGTAGACGCTCGGCGTCACGATCACGACGTGATCCATATGCAGCGCTTTTTGCAGCGCCAGCAGATCGTCCGCGGCTGCGACCGGCGGTGTGTAACCGCGTCCCGACCAGAACGGGAATTTTGTGGGATCGGGAAAGACGTGGACGTGACAATCGACGGCGCCCGCCGGCACGGTGAAATTGATTGGCGTTTTCACCGTGGATGGCGCCCCCGCTGTTTGCGCCTTGCCGAGGCTGACGCCTCCAAAGCTCGCCGCGGCGACCGCGCCGGCCAATCGCAAACCGTCTCTGCGTGACAGCATTGTGTCCTCCCGACATCGGCGTGTTTCGTTGAACACGGATTGGGGAGGCTAGCAGATCGGCTTTTCGCCGTCTCCAGCGTCTTGGCTGAGGTATGTACCAGGTCGGCCCGGCCGCGCGGCTCAACCAGAAAGCCGAGCACGACCGGCATCAAATGCGCCGTTGTCCAGATTTTCCTCTCGAAGATTGGATTGTCGAACAAAGCATGACTCTCGCGCTCGAAGCTATTCAGACCCCAGCCCGGCGCGCGATCTCGTAGCAAGCGTTCTCTCCGCGGCGAGTTCGCCCTGTAGCTCCTCGCGCCGAGAGGCGAGACCGTTTACTGTTCTTGTGGTCTCTTCGAGGGCCCGTTCCAACGCGATCTTCCGGTCGCCGAGCGCTTGCGTCTCCCGCTGATGCCAGACGAACACCGCCGCTAGTCTTTCCTGTAGGCTTCCGCGACTGATCTCATGCGCCGCTGCCATTGTCATTTTCTCGATGGACACAAGCTCACGCGTCTGCTTCAGGAGCCGCTCCGCCATCGCCTCGCCATGGTGAAGCAGGTTCGCAAGAAAGCTATCCTGTCGCGTCGTGTATTCCAGGCCGCCGCCCATATAGCGCAACGGCGCGACCTCTGGCTCTCCGTCGTTGCACCAGCCCGGAGGCAAGGCATACGTCCGCGACTCCTTTTCCATCGTCGCCACGAACTCGTCCATTCCCATTTTCAGGCGCCGGAAGGATTCGTCGTAATGCGAGCCCCACCCCGGTTGCCGGTCAGGGAACACCGCGTATTGTAAATATCCAATCGCTATTTTACTCGCATATTGCGATGCCGTGCGAATTGGGAAATGACAAAGATTGAGTCGATCGCAATGGACTGTCGGAACAGACATACCTTGGCAACTGACATCGTGATTCCCCTGCCCGATCACCGCCTGGCGTTCCAAGGCGCCCACGTCGGCGGGGATCAAAACCTTCGGGAGGCGGCTCCGCGGCGGCAGACGCAGACGCAACCGAACGACAGGGTTGATCTCGTCCGACTCGTCATCTGCCGGCGTCCAGACAAAATTGCTCCAGGGCATTCCAATCAATCGATCGAGTCGTTCGGGCAGGATGTCGGCGAGCAAAGTCCCAGCAGGCAATTCAATGAATTCGTCGGCATCAAGCGGCGCCACCCAATCGGCGCGGAGTTTGTCAAATGCGATGCGCATCAGGCGCGTCATGAAACGACTTTGGTCCTTGCCGATAGTCGCTTCACGTCGGAGGATCAGATGGAAACCCGCTCGTTCCATTTTTTGCAGAATTTCGTACGTGCCATCCGCGCTGCCGTCATCGAGAACGATAATGGTGTCGAAGTATTGCGCGTGATGGCGAACGAACGCTTCCGCGATGTCCGCCTCGTTCTTCATTCGCGTGACGGCGACACAAATCATTTCGTCTTGCTCAGCGAGCGGGCAGGCGTCGCCGCCATGCCTGGAGTTTGAGGTCGCACCTGGTCGATTGAACGGGCGTGAGACCTCCGCGCGGGCGGCAGGAATAACCGCCGGGGCTCACGAGGGCAATAAACGGCGGTAACAACGCGCTCGTGGCCGCTTCGCCTGCAGACGCGTGTGTGACAGGAAAGGCTGCGGCGACAGGTCGCGAAGACAGTCGCGCCGGGAGCGATTGGCTACTTCTCGACGAAGGCCTTCTCGATCACGAACTCGCCGGGCTCGCCGTGATTGCCTTCGGCGAAACCGCGATCGTCCAAAAGCTCGCGCATCTCGCCGATCATCTGTGGGCTACCGCAGAGCATCAGCCGGTCCAGCTCGCGGTCGAGCACCGGCAGGCCGGTATCGTCAAACAGCGTGTTCGACGTGATGAGGTCGGTGATGCGGCCGCGATTGCGGAACGGCTCGCGCGTCACCGTCGGATAATAGATCAACTTCTCGCGCACGAGCTCGCCGACATATTCGTCCTCCGGCAGGTGTTCGGTGATCGTCTCGGCATAAGCGAGTTCGGCGACCTGGCGGCAGCCATGCACGAGCACGATCTTTTCGAAGCGCTCGTAGGTCTCGGGATCGCGGATGATGCTCATGAACGGCGCAAGACCAGTGCCGGTGCCGAGCAGATAGAGGGTGCGGCCGTCGAGCAGGTTGTCGAGGACGAGCGTGCCCGTCGCCTTGCGGCTGACGATGATCGGGTCGCCGACATTGAGGTGCTGCAGCTTTGAGGTGAGCGGGCCGTCCTCAACCTTGATCGAGAAGAATTCGAGATTCTCCTCGTAATTCGGACTGACGACGCTGTAGGCGCGCAAGAGCGGCCGGCCCTCGACCTCGAGGCCGATCATGGTGAACTGGCCGTTGCGGAAGCGGAAGGTTGGGTTTCGTGTCGTCCGGAAGCTGAACAGCGTGTCCGTCCAATGATGCACGGAGACGACTTCTTCCCTGTTGAAGTTGCTCATTCTCGTCCTGCGGGGGTGGCGGAGAACAAAGTTTCTGCTAATACGTTGCTTTGCACAAAATCCATCCAAATCAGCAGCTTACCTGTCCGTGATCGTTTGTACGCTAACGATTTTTATGGTGCGGCAGGAGGCCTCTGTCAATTCGGGAACAGAGGTGCTTGCATGGGACCAATCGCCGCGAGGGAATACGGAATCGCAATGGTAGTTGAAGAGCAGCAACAAGCCGGGCCGACGAAGCTCGTCATCCGCAACATTGGGCTGATCCTCAGCGGCGCGCTGGAGCGGCCGATCCTCGATGGCGACGCGGTCGTGGCGGTGGACGGCCGGATCAGTGCGATCGGCCGGCTGAAGGACCTCGATGCCGACGGCGCGACCACAATGGTGGACGCCAAAGGCGCGGCGCTCACTCCCGGTCTCATCGACAGCCACGTCCATCCCGTCGCCGGCGACTGGACGCCGCGGCAGAGTCAGCTGAACTGGATCGATTCCTCCATGCATGGCGGCGTCACCACCATGATCTCCGCCGGCGAGGTGCACACGCCCGGCCGCCCGCGCGATATCGTCGGGCTGAAGGCGATGGCGATCACGGCGCAGCGAACCTACGCGGCGTTCCGTCCGGGCGGGGTGAAGCTCCATGCTGGCGCGCCGGTCATCGAGCACGGAATGGAGGAAAGCGATTTTGCCGAGCTAGCCTCAGCCGGCGTGAAGCTTCTGGGGGAGATCGGCCTCGGCGGCGTCAAGGACGGCCCGACCGGGCGGAAAATGGTTGCCTGGGCGCGGAAATACGGGATCCAGAGCACGATTCACACCGGCGGCCCCTCGATCCCTGGCTCCGGGCTGATCGACAAGGACATCGTGCTCGAATGCGACGCGGACGTCGTCGGCCATGTGAACGGCGGCCACACGGCGCTGCCCGACGACCAGATCCGCTGCATCTGTGAGGGCTGCAAGCGCGGTCTCGAACTGGTGCATAATGGCAACGGTCGCTCCGCGCTGTACACGCTGCGTGTCGCCAAAGATATGGGCGATCTCCAACGGGTGATCCTTGGGACGGATGGTCCGGCGGGTTCCGGCGTCCAGCCGCTGGGCATCCTGCGCATGATCTCGATGCTGGCCTCGCTCGGGGAGGTGCCAGCCGAAACCGCCTTCTGCTTCGCCACCGGCAACACCGCGCGGATGCGCAGCCTCGATTGCGGGCTGATCGAGGTCGGCCGCGTCGCCGATTTCGTGCTGATGGACAAGGCGCAGCACTCGCCGGCGAGCAACATGCTGGAGAGCATCGCGCTCGGCGATCTGCCGGGCGTCGGCATGGTCATCATCGATGGGCTGGTGCGTGTCGGGCGCAGCCGCAACACGCCGCCGGCCGAACGTGTGCCGGAACTGCTCTTGGGTTAGTCCCGTCGAGCATGCTGGGGCAGACGCGGGTACCCCGTCCGTCCTGTTACCAGAAAAACACAGCGCGGTTTTATGCAGCAGGAGTGTGGCTTTGGCTCTTGCGATTGTTCAGCTTGGCCGTCAATGATCTGCGGGAAAGTTACCAAGCCTCGGAGGGGCATCATGTTCAAGAAACTAGTAATGGGCGCCATCGCTGCAGCATCGATGACCGCTTCCGCATATGCCGCTGATCTGCCCTCGCGGGCTCCGGCTCCCATGCTTCCCCCGCCGCCCGTGTTCACCTGGACCGGCTTCTACGTCGGCGTGAACGGCGGTGGCGCTTTCACGCGTGCACAGTCCCTGCCGTATTTCGAGACGTTCGGCAACGCCCCCTTCTTTCCTGCCGCGGGCGTCTCCGAATTCGGCCCGCTCCCTTCGCGTAGCGGTGGGTTTGGTGGCGGTCAGCTCGGCATCAACTGGCAGACCGGCATGTTCGTCTTCGGCGCCGAACTTGACGCCCAGGCCGCACGGATCAACTCAACCGTGTCAGGCACGATCGCGCCGTACCTCGCCGCCGGCAACGCAATCTCGATCGCGACCACGCAGCGTATCGATTACTTCGGAACCGCTCGCGGTCGTGTCGGTATCGCCTTCGGCGGGCCCGGCTGGTGGGGTCCCGGCGGTTACGGCGGCGGCGGTTTCGGCGGATCGGTCCTCGTCTACGCCACCGGCGGCTTCGCTTATGCCGGCGTGCGTGATGGGTTCCTGATGACGGACACGTTCGGCTTCACGGCGGCAAACATCGGCAATAACGGCCGCGTCGGCTACGCTGCCGGTGGCGGTATCGAATGGATGTTCCTGCCGAATTGGTCGATCAAAGGCGAATACCAGTACATCGACCTGCGTCGTGGACCCGCCGCCGCGGCGGTGGAGACTGTGGGTGGCCTCGGAACCGCCTTCGCCATCCATCGGGTCGACCCGAGAATCCAGATGCATACCGCTCGCATCGGCCTGAACTATCACTTCACTCTGGCTCCGCCGGCCCCGGTCGTCGCGCGCTACTGAGACCAGCTAACTTCAAGATCAGGCCCGGCCTTGTGCCGGGCCTTTTTCATTTGAGCTTGCCGAGCAACTTGACGATCGCGCGCCGTTCGCTGGCGCTCAGCGGCCCCAGTGTCCTCTCTGTGATCTCCAGCGCGGCAGATGTCGCCCGCTGAACAAGGGACCGACCCGCATCTGTCAATTCCACCATCAGGCGGCGACTGTCGTGCGGATCGGAACGCGTCTCGGCAAGCGACCGAGAAACAAGCCGGTCGACGACGCCCTTGATTGTGGCGGCGTCCATTGCGGTCAGGCGCCCGAGCAGGTTCTGCGAGCACGGCCCCCGTTCGTTGAGACGCGCCAGCGCCGCCCATTGCGTCGGCGTCAAATCTTCGATCATCCGACGGGCGAAGATGGCGGTGTAACGCTGGCTGGCCTGGCGCAACAGAAAGCCGACCTGCTCGTCGAGCAGATAACGTTTGCCGGTCGCCGGCGCCGGAGCGGCACCGGCGGCCACTTCGTCAAGCGGTGGGTTCAGAGCCTCGGCCACGACGCCTCGCTTGACGCGCCGGCAGGCGCGAGATTATTTGCATACTAACAAATTCGCTCGCCTTTTCGAGCGGGTTCAAGGGGCGGGAGTTCGCGCGCGTGAGCATTCTCATCCGCCCGGCATCCCTGGCAGAGGCGACCAACCTCCTCGCTGCGCGTGATTTCACGCTCCTTTGTGGCGGCACCGATGTGTTCCCGGGGTTGGTTGACCGGCCGCCGCCGGCCGCGATGCTCGATCTCTCCCAGTTGGCGGAAATCCGCGGCATTGCCGTGCAAGACGGAGTAATCCGCATCGGCGGGGCGACCACTTGGTCGCAGATCATCGCGGCGCCGCTGCCGCGCGCGTTCGATGCGTTGAAGGCCGCCGCACGCGAGGTCGGCTCGGTGCAAATCCAGAACCGCGGCACGATCGCCGGCAATCTTTGCAACGCCTCGCCCGCCGCCGATGGCGTTCCGCCGCTACTGGCCCTTGACGCTGACGTCGAACTCGTCTCGAGCTGCGGGGCGCGGCGCCTGCCGCTTGCCGATTTCATTCTCGGCAATCGCCGCACCGCGCGCGCACCCGACGAGATCCTGTCCGCCATCATCGTTCCGGAGCCGCATGCCGGCGCCCGCTCGGCATTCGTGAAGCTCGGGGCGCGACGTTATCTCGTGATCTCGATCGTGATGGTTGCTGTTGTTGTCGATTGCGCGCCGGACCACACGATCTGCGACGCGCGGATCGCCATCGGCTCCGCGTCGGTGGTCGCAACTCGGTTGCCGGCGCTCGAGGCGCTGCTGCGTGGGCAAAAGCTCGAGGCCGATTTCGCCCGCACGATCACCGCGGACGAACTTGCACCGCTGGCGCCGATCGACGATGTCCGCGCGACCGCTGCCTATCGCATGGATGCGGCGCGCGAACTGATCGCGCGCGCGCTGATGCAGGCCTGCGAGGCGCCCGCCCATGCTTGACGTCGCGCCGCTGCTTGCCTTCAGCGTCAACGGCAGGCAGGTGCGAATCGCCTCCGCCGCGACGAAGCGGCTGTCGCAGGTCCTGCGCGACGATCTCGGCCTGACCGGCACAAAGGTCGGCTGCGATGCCGGCGATTGCGGCGCCTGCACGGTCCTTGTCGATGGCGCGCCGGTCTGTGCCTGTTTGACCGCCGCCGGCCAGGTCGGCGGCTCAGAGATCACCACTGTCGAAGGATTGCCGTCGCAGACGCGGAGCGGAGCCGTCCTGCAACGTGCTTTCCACGATCACGGCGCGGCGCAGTGCGGCATCTGCACGCCGGGCATGCTGATGAGCGCCGCCGCGCTGCTGGATCGCGTGGAGGCGCCAGGCGAAGACGAAATCTGCGATGCGCTTGGCGGCGTGCTCTGCCGCTGCACCGGCTATCGCAAGATCATCGCCGCGGTGGGTGCAGCGGCAGAGCGGCGCGACGCCCCCGCGGCAGTGTTTGGCCCCGGCGCGGCAGTCGGCGCCCGCGTGCTGCGACTGGATGGCGAGGCGAAAATCACCGGCCGCGATCTCTTTGGTGCCGACGCGATCCCCGCCGATGCGCTGTTTTGCCGGGTCATCCGCTCGCCGCGTCACCGGGCGAAATTCGCATTTGGCGATATCGATGCTTTCGTAGCGGCGCATCCAGGCATCGTGCGCGTCTTCACCGCGGCCGACGTGCCCGGCCGAAATTGCTACGGCGTGATCGCGCCGCTTGCCGACCAGCCCGTCTTCGCGAGCGAAGAGACGCGCTTCAAGGGCGAGGCTGTCGCCGCTATCATCGGCGAAGCGGATGCGATCGTCGCGCTCGATCTCGCGGCATTCCCGGTGACATGGGAGGCGCTACCGCCGCTGCTGTCGATCGCCGAAGCGCTCGCCGAGTCGGCGCCGCTGATCCACGCCGGGCGGCCTCAGAACATTCTGGTCAGCGGGCGCGTCGTCAAAGGCGACGTCGAGAACGCGCTCGCGTCCGCCGATCTCGTCGTCGAAGGCGCATTCGAGACGGGCTTCGTCGAACATGCCTATATCGAGCCCGAGGCAGGCTTTGCGCGGCGCGTCGGCGAGCGCATGGAGGTCACCGCCTGCACGCAGTCGCCCTACATGGACCGCGACGATATCGCCGCGATTCTCGGCATCGCGCCGCACGCTGTGCGCATCGTCCCGACCGCGGTCGGCGGCGGTTTCGGCTCGAAACTCGATCTGTCGATCCAGCCCTTTGTCGCTGTCGCGGCGTGGCATCTCGATCGCCCCGTCGCGATGATCTACAGCCGGCCGGAATCACTGGCCTCGACCACCAAGCGTCATCCCGCCTCGATCCGTATGCGTGCCGGCGCAACGCGAGACGGCAAACTCGCCGGCGTCGATTTCTCCGGCGACTTCAACACCGGCGCTTATGCATCCTGGGGTCCGACCGTCGCCAATCGCGTGCCGGTGCATGCGTCGGGCCCGTATGTCGTGCCGCATTATCGCGCCTTGACGCGCGCGATTCATACGCATTGCGTGCCGGCCGGTGCCTTCCGCGGCTTCGGCGTGCCGCAGATGGCGGTTGCGCAGGAGCAGCTCTTCGATGAGCTCGCGATCGGCTCGGGTTTCGATCCGCTCGAGTTCCGCATTGAGAACGCATTGACGGCGGAGACGCCGACAGTGACCGGCCAGGTGCTCGGCGCCGGCGTCGGCATCAAGGCGTGTCTCGAAGCGCTGCGTCAGCACTGGCGGTGCGCGCGTGCGGCTGCAGAGGAATTCAATGCGAGTGCCCTGGGGCCGAAGCGCCGCGGCGTCGGCATCGCCGGCATGTGGTATGGCTGCGGCAACACCTCGTTGTCGAACCCGTCGACGGTTCGCATCGGGATCACGCGCGAAGGCCGCGTCGCGCTGCATCAGGGCGCCGTCGATATCGGCCAGGGCTCGAACACCGTGATTGCGCAGATCGCGGCAGACGCGCTCGGCGCCGATCTCGACTCGATCGACCTTGTGTCCGCCGACACGGACATGACGCCCGATTGCGGCAAGACCTCTGCGTCACGCCAGACATTTGTGACGGGCAGGGCCGCGTACCTCGCGGGGCAGGCGCTGCGCGCAAAGATTTTGCGGCTCGCCAATGCGGGCGCGAATGCCGCGCTGCGTTTCCATGACGGGCATCTTGCCATCAGTGAAGGCGAAACCATCCGGCAGATCGATCTCACGTCTCTGCCGAGAGACGCGCACGGCTATGCCTTGTCGGCGCAGGAAACATTCGATCCGCCGACCTCGCCGCTCGATGAGGACGGGCAGGGCGTGCCTTACGCGGTCTACGGTTTCGGCGCGCATATGGCGGAAGTGGAAGTCGACACCGCACTCGGCACGGTGAAAGCCATGAAAATCACCGCCGCGCATGATGTCGGCCGCGCCATCAACCCGACGCTGGTCGAAGGCCAGATCGAAGGCGGCATCGCGCAGGGCCTCGGGCTGGCGCTGATGGAAGAATTCTTCCCCGGCCGCGGCGAGAATCTGCACGATTATCTCATCCCGACGATCGGCGACGTCCCGCCGATCGAATCGATCCTGATCGAAGATGCGTCGCCGCTCGGGCCCTACGGCGCCAAGGGGGTCGGCGAGCAGGCGCTCATTCCAACCGCGCCGGCGATTCTCAACGCCATCCATCACGCGACAGGCGTGCGCATGTACCGCGTGCCGGTGACGCCGGATAGGCTAAGAGCGGCAATCGTCGCGCGACGCAATTAGATGATCGCGCTTCGCGCGTGACACTTACGCCGCCTCTTTTGCTTTGCGGCGGCTTTCCTTCACTTCAGGCTTTTTCAATTCCTTTCCGAGCCGCTTATGCAAGAGCGCAAGCAGGGCGGCCTCTTCCGGCCGCAAGTCGGAGATGTCCTGCTTCAGTTCCTCTTCCACCTCCTGCTTGATGTCGGCAAGCAAATTGCCGTCGAGATAGGAGCTGAACACCTCCGGATGCACATAGCATTTGCGGCAGATCGTCGGCGTGTTGCCGAGCCGCGACGACACGCGCTCGATTGCCGCCTTGATGTTCTTCTTGGCGAGCGCCTGGCTGTCGACCGCTTCGAATTCCGACAATGCCATCGCGGCAAGCACGGTGCCGGCCCCGGTGCGGATATCCTTCGCCGTTATGTCGAGGCCGGTGATCT
>JAXDNJ010000064.1:0-13924 GCA_034669505.1 Methylobacteriaceae bacterium | reverse complement strand
CCTTCTTGTTCTGCAGCCTGCCGGCCGTGTCGACGATCAGGACGTCGATCCCTTCCGCCGTGGCTCTCTTGACCCCGTCATAGACGATCGCCGAGCTGTCCGAACCTTCCGGGCCGGCGATGATCGGCACGCCGGCGCGATCGGCCCAGATCCGCAATTGCTCGATCGCCGCGGCACGGAACGTGTCGCCCGCGACGAGCAGGACCGAATAATCCTGCTCGGTGAAGAGATGGGCGAGCTTGGCGATCGTCGTGGTCTTGCCCGAGCCGTTGACGCCGACGACCAACACGATGAACGGCTTTTTCGACCAGTCGATCTTCAGCGGCTCTGCGACAGCGACGAGCGTGCGCTCGACCTCTTCGGCGAGAACGCTCCGCACGTCCTGCGGGTCGATCTCGCGATCGTAGCGCCCGCGCCCGACCGCCTCCGAAATGCGCTGGGCTGCGGCGACGCCGAGATCGGCGCGCACCAGCACGTCTTCCAGATCTTCGAGGGCACTGACGTCGAGCTTGCGCTTAGTGAAAACGTCGGTGATGCCCTGGCCGATCGCCGCCGACGATCGCGACAAGCCGGAGGAGAGCCGTTTCCACCAGGTTTGTTTCGGCTCGGCCAGCGCGGCGGGGGGCGGGGCAGGCTCCGGCGCAATGACGGGCAGCTCCGGCACGATGACGGATGGCGCGTCTGCAGGCGGCGGCGCTTGCGGCTCGGGCTCAACCGCGCCACGGAAGAGGCGGCCGAAAAATCCCGGGCGGGACTCCTTTACGTCTTCGTTGCTCATCGGCTCACAGTGCGCGGGAAACCGTCAAATGGGGCCGCGCCCTTGACGATACCAGCCTCTCTCCCGGATAGCCTTCACATGACTCCGGAAGAGCTTATCGCCCGGCTGCTGCATCGCGACGGTCTGATGCTGGTCGTCGACAAGCCCGCAGGTATTCCCGTCCATAGGGGCCCGAAAGGCGGCGAAAACCTGGAGGCCTATTTCGACGCGCTGCGCTTCGGCCTGCCGCGCAGCCCGGCTTTGGCGCATCGGCTCGACCGCGACACCTCCGGCTGCCTGGTGCTCGGTCGCCACCGCAAGGCGCTGCAGCGGCTGATGCAGCTGTTCAAGCAGGGACGCATCGAGAAGACCTATTGGACTGTGGTCGAGGGCAACCCCGCTGCGGATGAGGGCGAAATCGACCTGCCGCTCGGCCGGCTCGATGCCGATCGCGGCTGGTGGATGAAGATCGATCCTGCGGGCCTGCCGTCGCAAACGCGATGGCGCGTGCTCGGGCGGGGCGTATCGCCGCAGGGCGCGCCGCTCGCGTTCATGGAACTCGAGCCCCTGACCGGACGCACGCATCAGCTGCGCGTCCATTGCGCCGCAATGGGCTGGCCGATTCTTGGCGATGCCGTTTACGGAAATGGCAAAGCGGTCGGCGCGCCGCCGCTGCATCTGCATGCGCGCCGCATCGTCGTGCCGATCGACAAGCACAAACCGCCGACCGCCGTCGAGGCGCCCGTGCCGGACCATATGCAAGCCGCGTTGCAAGCCTGCGGATGGATGGGAGTGCCGGAGCACACCATGGCAACGAAACAGAATGAGGAAGCTTTCTCTTGATCGACACGCCGACCTTTTCGCGTGCCGCGGCTGCGGCGCCACACATTCTTGCCGCCGAAACCGGCCGCAACATTCTCGCCGAAGGCGGCAACGCGATCGAGGCGATGCTCAGCATGGCGGCGACCATCGCCATGGTCTACCCGCATATGAACTCGGTAGGCGGCGATGGTTTTTGGCTTGTGCGCGAGGCGAACGGCCGCGTGCGTTATATCGAGGCCTGCGGTTTTGCCGGGCGCAACGCGACGATCGCCTATTATCGCGGGCTCGGTTACGACGCGATCCCGCCGCGTGGGCCGCTTGCCGCGCTGACGGTGCCCGGCGCGATCGGCGGCTGGGCGCTGGCGCTCGAACTTGCGAAGGCGCTTGGCGGCAGGCTGCCGCTTGCGGATTTATTGCGCGAAGCGATCCGCTTCGGGCGCGACGGCTATCCGCAATCGCGCTCGGAGGCGCATGGAAAGCCATTCGAATTCGACATGCTCAAAGAAGCGCCGGGATTTGCCGCGCGCTTTCTCGTCGACGACAAGTTTCCGGAAGCTGGCACGATCCGGCGCGCGGAAAAACTATCCGACACGCTCGACCAGCTGGCGCGTGCCGGTCTCGACGATTTCTATCGCGGCGACGTCGGACGCGAGCTCGCGGCCGATCTCGAGGAAATCGGTGCGCCGCTTACCCGCGAGGACATCGCGGCTTATCGCGCCATCGCACGCGACGCGCTCGAACTGCATCTCCAAGGCCGCAGCCACTATAATTCGCCGCCGCCGACGCAGGGGCTCGCGTCCCTGCTGATCCTCGGGATTTTCGATCGGCTGAAGGTTGCCCGCAGAGATTCGTTCGAGCACATTCACGGCTTGATCGAGGCCTCAAAGCGCGCGCTGACGATTCGCGATCAGGTCTGCACCGATTTCGAGCGCCTGAAACATGCGCCCGCATCTTTCCTGACGCCGCAAGCACTGCAGGGCGAAGCCGATGCGATATCGATGAACAAGGCCGCGTCCTATCCCGTTGCGCCAGCGAATGGCGATACGGTTTGGATGGGCGCGATCGATGCGAGCGGCCTCGCGGTGTCGTACATCCAGTCGCTTTATTGGGAATATGGATCGGGCTGCGTGCTGCCGCGAACTGGCGTGCTCATGCAAAATCGCGGCGTTTCATTTTCGCTCGATGCGAACGCGATGAATCCGCTCACCCCGGGCCGGCGGCCGTTTCACACGCTCAATCCGGCGCTCGCGTCCTTCGACGATGGACGCGTGATGGCCTACGGCGCGATGGGCGGCGACGGCCAGCCGCAATTCCAGGCGCAGGTTTTCACGCGCTACCTGCTTGGCGAAAGCCTCGGGGATGCGATCGACGCACCGCGTTTTCTATTCGGGCGGACATGGGCATCGCCGAGTCGCGCGTTACGGCTCGAAGATCGCTTCGATCCCCAGATCATCGAGCGCCTGCGCTCCGTCGGTCACGAGGTAGAAATGCTGTCCTCATATGACGAGAATGTCGGCCACGCCGGTGCGCTGGTGCGCTATCGCGATGGGCACGTCGAAGCGATGCACGACCCTCGCTCCGACGGCGGCGCCGCGGGAATCTGAGGTGCAGCTCAGGCGAGCCCACTTGACGCCTGCTGTGCCATAACCCATTTGCATTGCTGCGGCGCACCATGGTCAGTTGCCCTTTGCGGGCCGCTATGGCAGGACCGCGCCGCCACCCTCATCATCAGATCACTGGAAGAGATGCCGCCTTTCAACGGACACAACTTTCAAGACCGCCAAACAGAAGCGGCGAACGCAAGAAAAGCCCAGCTCGAAAAGTTCCGCTCCAGGCCGGAGCCCAACGATCCCGCCGTTCTCGAAAAAGAAGCCAAGCGTCGGGAGGTCATCGAGGCGCGTAAGGTTCGCGAGACCGAACGCGAGCGCAAGCGCAAGATCAAGGAAGCCGAAGAGGCTGCACGCAAGGCCGCCGAAGAGGCAGCCCGGCAGGAGCAGCTACGGCTCGAAGCCGAGCTGCAGGAGCAGCTTCGGCTCGAAGAGATCGCGCGCAAAGAGGCGCTGGAAACCGACCAAAAGGCCGAGCGCGATGCTCGCTACGCTGCGCGCAAAGCGCGCAAGCAACAGCGGAAGAGCGAGATCCAGCGGTATCGGTAGGCAGCATTCGGCCGGGCAAGCCCCGGCCGCTTTGCTGTAACCCGCGGAGTGCTACTTCTTCTCGGACCGGCCCGACTTGTTGCCGGGCTTGCCTTCCACGCCAGCCGCGCCGCCGGCGGCCGTAGGAGCGCTCGTGGCGGACCTGCCGTCTGAGCCGCCGGTGTTCTCCTTCTGGATCGCTGTGCTCGGCTGGACGTTGCCTCCCGCCGCGGGCCCAGTGGTGCTTCCCGCCCCGCCTGTTTGCTGAGCCCAGGCTGCCGAGCCGATGAGCAATGCCGATGCGAGCGCCGCTCCGGTCAAGATTGTTTTTGCGTGCATTGGTTTCCTCCGCTGTGGTTCTTGACGTGAGACAACGCCAGGTCCGGGGCTTGGTTGCTCATTCAGGCGGCAAGCCGATCTGTGGCAAAACCCCCTCAGCCAGCGCAGGAAAAGAGTTGGCAAACGGCGCGCCGAAGCCTAGATTAGGGTCAGGCGTCCTGCTCATCCAAAAGGCAGTGGCGGCTAATCCTGAGAGGAGTCGATCAATGGCCTGGACAACCCCAGTTCTCACCGAAGTTTGCGTTGGCATGGAAGTCACCAGCTACGCGTCAGCGGAAATCTAAACGGCCGCACGTCCGCTTTTCCGAGCGGATGTGAATGGCCGATACGCTGCGGATTCGCGTTCTTGGTTCGGCGGCGGGCGGCGGCTTCCCACAATGGAATTGCCTCTGTCCAAATTGCCGCCTCGCTTGGCAAGGTGATCCTCGCGTCCGGCCCCGGACACAGTCGAGCCTAGCTATCAGCGCCGACGGGACTCGTTGGCTGCTCTTGAACGCCTCGCCTGACCTGCGGCAGCAGATTTTCGCAAACAGCTGTCTTCACCCGCGGGGCGCGACGCGCCAAACTCCCATTGCGGGAGTTTTCCTCACCAACGGTGACGTCGACCACCTCGCGGGTCTTTTGACTTTGCGCGAGCAGCAAGCTTTTACGATTTACGGCAGTCCGAGCGTGCTCGAGCAGACGAAGCACGGTGCGTTCGGCGTGCTCAATCCGCAGCTTGTGCAGAGAATGCCCGTTGCTCTGGAGGCACAGATCGATGCCGGCCTCGGGTTCTCGATCCGTGCTTTCGCCGTCCCCGGCAAGGTGCCGCTTTATCTCGAAGGCGAGGACGTCGAGATCGGCGGAGAAGGCGACATGACGATTGGCGTCGAGGTCACGTGGGGTGGGCAGCGAGCGGTGATCATTCCCGGCTGCGCCGAAGTTTCTGCCGATGTGCTGCGGCGCGTCGACGGGGCCGACGTGCTATTCTTCGACGGCACGACATTCACCGATGACGAGATGGTCCGCATGGGCCTGTCGCAGAAAACCGCGTGGCGGATGGGACATTGCGCGATCGACGGCGAGCGCGGCTCGCTGGTTCGCTTCGCCAATTCAAACATCGGGCAGCGCGTCTACACGCATATCAACAATTCGAATCCCATTCTTGTCGAGGACTCGCCTGAGCGCGCCAAGGTGGAGGCCGCCGGCTGGATCGTCGCGCATGACGGGCTGGAGATCGCGCTATGAATGCGCGTGAGCCGCTGACACCGCAGGAACTCGAAGCGGCTCTGCGCCATGTCGGTGCGACGCGCTACCACAACCTGCACCCCTTTCACAAAAGGCTGCATTCCGGCCAATGCACATTCGAGGAAGTGCAGGCATGGGCGCTCAATCGCTATTATTATCAGGCGGTGATCCCAATAAAGGATGCGACAGTCTTGTCGCGCATGACTTCCTCCGCCGATCGCCGCGAATGGCGCAAGCGCATCGAGGATCACGACGGCACGCGCGAGGGCGAGGGCGGCATCGAGCGCTGGCTGAAGCTGACCGAGAGTCTCGGGTTCGCGCGCGGTTATGTGATCTCGACGCGCGGCATTCTCGGCGCAACGCGCTTTGCGGTCGAAGCTTACGTGAATTTCTGTGCGCAGAAGAGTCTGCTCGAAGCAATTGCCTCATCGCTGACCGAGCTGTTCTCGCCTGATATCATCAATGAGCGCGTGAGCGGCATGCTGGCGCATTACGATTTCGTCAGCCGCGAGACACTCGCCTATTTCACCGCGCGGCCGCCGCAGGCGCAGCGCGATTCCGATTTCGCGCTGGCTTACGTGAAGGAACACGCGCGCACGTGCGCCGAGCAGGACGCGGTGATCCGCGCGCTCGAATTCAAGACCGACGTGCTCTGGGTGCAGCTCGACGGGCTCTGGGGCGCCTATGTCGCCGGTGCGATTCCGCCGGGCGCCTGGCGGCCGGGCGCGGGCCTGCAGACACGCGTGAGCGCCGCATGAGCGCCGCAGCCCTCAGCGAGACCAGCGTGCCGCGGCTGCCGCGCGGCGTGCGTTTGAAACACGACGACACGCGCAACGAATGGCTGTTGCTTGCGCCGGAGCGCATCCTCAAAGCCGATCCGATCGCCGCCGAAATCCTGAAGCGCTGCACGGGCGAGGCGACCCTCGCCGCGATCGTCGACGATCTCGCCGCCTCGTTCGGCGCCGACCGCGCCCGCATCGACACCGATGTGCGCACTCTGCTTGCCGGCCTCGCCGACAAGCGGATGGTCGAACTATGAACGCGCCGGTCAACGTTCCGCGCCCGGTCGGGCTGCTCGCGGAGCTGACGCATCGCTGCCCGCTCGGCTGCCCTTATTGCTCCAATCCGTTGGAAATGGATGCACGCACCGGCGAACTCGATACGCAGACATGGCTGCGCATCTTCTCCGAAGCCGCCGAGCTCGGCATCCTGCACATCCATCTCTCGGGTGGCGAGCCCGCATCGCGGCGCGATCTTGTCGAGATTGTCGCTCATTGCGCGAAGGTCGGCCTCTATACGAACCTAATCACCTCCGGCATCGGCCTCAGCGAAGATCGTGTCGCCGAGCTGTCGCGCGCCGGACTCGATCACGTGCAGCTCTCGATCCAGGGCAGCGAAGCGGAATCGGCCGATCGCATTGCCGGCTATGAAGGCGCGTTCGCGCGCAAACGCGATGTTGCGCGCTGGGTGACGGCTGCAGGTTTTCCGCTGACCGTGAATGCCGTCATCCATCGCGCTAACGTCGTGCGCGCCGGCGCAATGGTGAAACTCGCGATCGAGCTCGGCGCCAAGCGCGTCGAAGTCGCGCACACGCAATATTACGGCTGGGCGAAGACCAACCGTGCCGCGCTGCTGCCGTCGCGCGCCCAGGCAGAGCGCGCCATCGCCGAAGTCGAGGCGCTACGCGAAGAATACAAAGGCGTGATCGTCATCGATCACGTCATCCCCGATTATCACGCGCATTTTCCGAAAGCCTGCATGGGCGGCTGGGCGCGGCGGACGCTGAATGTCACGCCGAGCGGCAAGGTTCTGCCCTGCCATGCCGCGGAGACGATTCCCGGCCTTGAATTCTGGAACGCGCGCGAGCATGGCGTCGCCGACATCTGGTACGCCTCGCCCGCGTTCCAGGCGTTCCGCGGTACCGATTGGATGGTCGAGCCGTGCCGTTCCTGCCCACGCCAGGAAGTGGATTTCGGCGGCTGCCGTTGCCAGGCGATGGCGCTCACAGGTGACGCCCGGAACGCCGATCCCGTCTGCCATCTCTCGCCTTATCATCATCGTGTGGAGGCGATCGTCAGCGAAGATACGGCCGAGACCGCGCCGGATTATGTGTATCGCCGCATGCAGCCCACGCCGGCCCCCGCAGTTTAGAGGCGCTCTAGCCCGCGGACAGAACACAAGCGCCTCGCCTCGCGTGGTTCGACCGCAACACTCGGATAAATTCCAGCGATTCGGGCAGCTTCCGCATTTCGCTCGGATGCGAACGAGGTTTAATCGGCCCAAACACATAACAAGCTGCTGCGCCGGGCGCAGGATCAGGGAAGGGCGGAAATGTTTCGCCGTGATGGCGCACTCGCACTTGCTTGCATGCTTGGCGTGAGCGCTTCCGCGCTTTTCCGGTTAGACGCGCGCGGCCAGCAGGCTCTTCCGGAAATCGAAATCGTCAGTCCCTCACCGATTCCGGCGCGACGGATAGCCAGACCGAGCCGGCCAGTTGTGGAGACGGAGGTTGCCCGGCCCCGCGCGGTTGCCCGCGTCGGCGGAGGCACACGCGCTCGCGCCAGCGGGGCGCGGCGCGTCGCGGTGAGGCGGTCGCCGCAGCAGCAGGTTGTCCCGTCGGTGGAAGCGTCCGCGGCTTCCACGACTACCGAGCCCGCGCCCAATGTCGGCATGGATCGCGCCAAGATTCCGGCAAACGTTCAGGTGGTAACGTCGCAGGATATCGAACGAACGGGAACGTCCAACCTGATCGAGGTACTGGATCGCAGGCTGTCAAGCGTGTCGGTCACCGATTCCGCCGGCAATCCGTTCCAGGCGACGGTCACCTATCGCGGCTTTGCCGCATCGCCGGTTCCCGGTACGCCGCAGGGGCTTGCCGTCTATCAGAACGGCATGCGCATCAACGAAGCTTTTGGCGATGTGGTGAACTGGGATTTGATCCCGACGAACGCCATCGATCGCGCCGTCGTCTTCACCAACAATCCCGTGTTCGGGCTGAACGCGCTTGGCGGTGCCATCTCGCTCGAAATGAAGAACGGATTCACTTACCAGGGCACCGAGATCGATTTCCGCGGAGGCTCGCGCGGGAGAGCGCAGGCAAGCCTGCAATCGGGCCAGCAGATCGGCAATTTCGCCACCTATATCGCGGCGGAAGCCATCAACGATAACGGCTACCGCAAGTTTTCGCCCTCCTATGTCGGCCGTCTCTACGGCGATCTCGGTTACCGCGCCGAGGACGTGGAATTGCATCTCAACGTCGGTTCGGCGTCGAACTTCTTCGGCGCAACGGCGCCGGTGCCGATCCAACTTCTGCAGCAGGATTATTCCGCCGTTTACACAAGTCCGCAGACGACGCGGAACGTGCTCGGACAAATCGCGCTGAACGGCACATATAATGTCACACCGACGTTGGCGCTTCAGGGAAATATCTATTTCCGCGGCTTCAGCCAAAATCACCTCGACGGCAACACCAGCGATTTCGTCCCGTGCAATGACGGCAGCGGCCTGCTCTGCGATCCCAGCGGCAATCAGACGAGCCTGCCGGATGTATTCGGCACTGCTACGCTCGGTTCGTTGGACCGCACTTTCACGCGCTCGCGCCGGGCCGGGGGCACGCTGCAGGCAACGAGCAGCGAGAAAATCGCGGAGCACGGCAATCAGTTCATCTTCGGCCTAAGTTACGATCGCGGCTGGACGCAGTTCAATGCGATCAGCGAACTCGGCATCATTCAGCCGAATCTCGTCGTGTCGAGCACCGGCCTCGTCATCAATGAACCTGCCAGTGACATCTCCCCGGTGTCGCTTCGCGCAATCAACACTTATTACGGCGTCTACGCGCTCGACACGTTCGACATCATGCCGGCTCTGACCTTGACCGCCGGTGCCCGTTACAATCTGGCGAAGATCGAGTTGCAGGATCAGATCGGGACGGCGCTGACGAGCTTCGCGAGCTACGGCCGCATCAATCCGGTCACCGGCCTTACCTTCAAGATCCTGCCCAATTTGTCGATCTATGGCGGATATTCCGAGGCGAACCGCGCGCCGACACCGCTCGAAAATGGCTGCGCCGACCGTGCGCGGCCATGCCTCATCGACAATTTTCTCGTCGCCGACCCGCCGCTGAAACAGGTTGTCGCGCGCACGATCGAGGCCGGCATCCGCGGGAATTTCGACGTTTCCCTCTTCGGCAAAGGCAAGATCAACTGGAATGCCGGCCTTTTCCGGACAAACAATCAGGACGATATCCTGAACGTGCCATCGATGATCGCCGGCCGCGGCTTTTTTGAAAATGCCGGCAATACGCGGCGGCAGGGCGTCGAAGCTGGAATCAGCTACACGGATGATAAACTATCGGCCTATGCGAATTATGCGCTGGTCGACGCGACCTTCCGCAGCAATATCCAGCTTGCCTCGCCTTTCAATCCGGTTGCCGACGCGAACGGCAACATCAATGTCGTACCGGGCGATCGTCTCCCGTCGATTCCGCGCAATCGCATCAAGGTCGGGTGCGATTATTTTCTGACCGACAAATGGAAGGTCGGCGCTGACGCGAGCTTTGTCGGAAGCTCATATCTGCGTGGCGACGAGATCAATCTCCTGCCGAAAATCCCGGCCTATCAGGTCGTCAATCTGCGCACGTCGTATCAAATCGACAAGAACGTGCAGGTCTACGGGATCGTCGAGAACCTGCTCGATCGCCGTTATGCCACCTTCGGCACATTGTTCGACACGCAGGCGATCGGATTCTTGCCGTTCACCGATCCTCGCACCGTGTCGCCGGCGCAGCCGTTCAGCGCCTATGTCGGGGTGAAGGCGAAGTTCTAGTGACCCTCATCGTGCGCTAGCGCGCGGCCGCCGAACAATCCTTCAGGTCCTTGTCCTCGATCGAGAACACCTTTCCGCTCTCGATCGAGACGTTTGGAACCCGGCAGCTCTTGCCGTCCTTGTAGCCGATCTTGATGTCATAGCGGCCGGGCGCAACCGCGGTAATCGGCAGCCGCTCGTCGTGATCGATGCTGCCGTCCTTGTCGTTCTTGCATTGGTCCGGCCCGAATTTATCCGAGCCGGCGGGAGCGAGCCGCAGCTCCGTCACAGTTGCGGACGTAAGATTCCAGAAACGCACCGGCTTTTCCGCAGCGAAAGCGACGGAACATGCACCGAGCGCGGCGAGCAGGGGCAGCGCCCCGATACTCCACGTGTGAGCCATCATCGCCACCGCGCGCGGCGCGGGCGCAATCTTATTTCTTCTTCCCGTCGGGACCAAACTGCTGGAGATAGGCGAGCAGATTGTCGATATCGGTGTCCTTCGGCAGGCCCGCGAAGATCATCTTCGTACCGGGAATCTTTGCCTTCGGATTCTTGATGTATTCGCGGAACGTCGCCTCGTCCCAGGTAATGCCGGAATTTTTGTTCGCATCGGAATAGTTGTATCCGGGCGCCGACCCGGAATGCCGGCCAATCAGGCCATTCAGCTCGGGCCCGACCGCGTTCTTCGCGCCCTCGCCGATCTGATGGCAGATTTTGCATTTGGCGAAGACCTTCTCGCCTTCGGCCGGATCACCGGCTGCACGGGCAATGCCGCTTGCGCCGGCCAGCAGCGCGGCGCCTCCGATAATCGCGATCATTCGGCCCATGAACATCGACGCTTCTCCCGCGGAGTACTCTCGGCCCGCTGCCAGCCGTATCGTCCGGTCTCCTGCCGTTGTATGTTGCAGGCGCTCGGCCGGCAATGGCCGCAGGGGAAATGGCTTCGCGGATGGTCGGGTTCCGAGGGCGATCGGCACGGCGGGTTGGATCCTTTCGCGCGCTCGTCCTCGCCGCTGCGGCATCCCTGAGTGGACTGCTTGCGAGCCCTGCGGGCGCGGCGGACCGGCTGCGGATCGCTGTCCAACGGACCGGCACCCTTGCCTGGGAGATGAGCGTCATCCGTGCGCAGGGGCTCGACAAAGCCGCCGATCTCGATCTGCAGACCGTCAACGTTGCTTCGCTCGATGCGGCGATCATAGCGCTGCGCAGCGGCGCCGCCGACATCATCGTGACAGACTGGCTGTGGGTTTCGCGCGAGCGGAGCCTCGGGGCGAATTTCGCCTTCTACCCCTATTCGAGCGCGATCGGCGCGGTCGTGGCGAACCCGGCCAAAGGCCTTTCAGGTCTACGGGATCTCATCGGCCGCAAGCTCGCGGTCGCCGGCGGGCCGCTCGACAAGAGCTGGCTTCTCTTGCAGGCCTGGGCGCGCCGCTCGGGCCTCGATCTCAGGCGCGCGGTGGATGTGGTTTACGGCGCGCCACCGCTTCTCGCCGAGAAGGCGGCGCAAGGCGAGGTGGACGCCGCGCTCGAATACTGGAATTTTTGCGCCGATCTCGAAGCACGCGGCTTCACGCGGCTCATCGAAATCGCCGATGTCGAGAAGGCGCTCGGTGCGCAGGGGGCGGTTGCGGCGATCGGCTATGTGTTTGACGCAAATTTCGCGGCAGCGCACCGCGACGCGCTCGATCGGTTCTTCGCCACCGCGCGGCGTGCAAAGCAGCTCATCGCCACGTCTCCCGAAGCATGGCAGATCGTTGCGCGGCAACTTCCCGCCAAAAGCCCCGACGCGCTCGCAACATACCAAAAATATTATACCCGCGGCATTCCCGATCGCCCCATTGCAGATGAAGAGGCCGACGCGCGCCGGCTTTTCAAGGTGCTGGCGGAGATCGGCGGCAGCGAGCTTGTCGGCAGCGCGGACGCGCTTGATCCCGGCACCTATTACAAGAGCGGCTCTTGATGAAGCGGCGCATGCCAGGGTGATGTGGTCCGAGTTGAAATGAATTACGTTCTTCGGATCGCGTCGCTTCTGCTGTTGCTGGGCCTGTGGCAATTCGGTTCGGCCCATTTCGGGCCGCGGCTCCTGCCGACCCCATTGTCGGTCCTCGCCGCGATTGCGGAGCAGGCGCGTTCCGGCGCACTCGTCCTTAACCTTGCCGCGACGCTCGCGCGCGTTGCCGCTTCGTTCATCCTGGCAATGAGTTTTGGAGCGGTGATCGGTGTGCTCATGGGCCGTCACCCGAGCTTCGATCGCATTGCTGATTCCTGGGTTGTCATCCTTTTGAATTTACCGGCGCTGGTGATCATCGTGCTCGCCTACGTCTGGGTCGGCCTCAACGAAGTCGCGGCGATTGGCGCCGTCGCGCTGAATAAATTGCCGAATGCCATCGTCACGGTGCGCGAAGGGGCACGCGCGCTTAACAGCGAACTGGACGAGGTGGCGCAGGTCTTTCGAATGCCGGCGCGGGTACGACTACGCCATGTGCTTCTGCCGCAGCTCGCCCCTTATATCGCCGCGGCAGCGCGTTCCGGTCTCTCGCTCGTCTGGAAAATCGTGCTTGTGGTCGAGTTGATGGGCCGATCGAACGGCGTCGGCTTCGAGATCGGCGTCGCATTTCAGCTCTTCGACATCCGCTTGCTGCTTGCTTATGCGATTCCGTTCGTCATCGTGATGCTCGCGATCGAGACCTTCCTGGTGCAGCCCTTTGAACGACATGTTGCACGCTGGCGATTCCGACCGGCTTGACGTCGCAATCGAGCGCCTGTCGCTGCCGCAGGGATTCGGCGTGCATCGCCAAATCCTCGGCGATATTGGGTTTTCTGTCGCGCCCGGCGAAGTCGCCGCGCTCGTCGGGCCATCTGGCTGCGGGAAAACCACGCTGCTCCGCGCGCTCGCCGGGCTCGTGCCTGTGCAAGAGGGCTATGTTCGTCTGCCGAAAGATGGACGCCTGGGCTTTGTCTTTCAGGAGCCGCGGCTTCTGCCCTGGCGCGATGTCGAAACGAATGTCCGGCTCGCCGCACCTCAAGCAACCTCAAGCGAACTTGAGACGATCTTCGCCGCGCTCGGCCTGTCGGAATATCGTCGCGATTTTCCCGCGAGCCTCTCGCTTGGTCTCGCACGGCGAGTGGCGATTGCGCGCGCATTTGCGATTGAACCAGACGTCCTGCTGCTCGACGAGCCGTTCGTGTCGCTCGACGCGGCGCTCGCCTTGCGGCTTCGGCAAGAACTACTCGCTTTGATCGAAGCTCGTTGCGTAACCAGCCTCATCGTCACGCACAATCTGGAAGAGGCGATTGCGCTCGCCGACAGAGTACTGATTTTATCGAGCCGACCGGCGCGATTGATTGCCGAAGTTCCGATTCCGCTTCCCCGCATCGAACGCACGAACACAGAGATCGCATTCATTCGGGCGGAAGTCGTCAGCCGCTTGAGTTTGGAGTGAGGACAAAAAAGAGAGGGCTCCCGCGGGAGCCCTCTAGCCTATTGATCTCAGAAGCAGCGCTTGATGCGCCTAACCACCATGTGGTGGCGGAAGAAGACCCGCTTCACGATCATCCGGCAGCCTCCGACGCCGACGCCCACAACACCAACACCGCGATGGAAACGACGGCCGTGGATGAATTCGCGGTCGCCACCGCGGCCGCCAATCCGCACATTCACATCAGCTCCGCCGCGCCGGTCGCCGCGCATTCCTTCGCGGCCGCCGCGCTCCTCGCCGCGCATACCTTCGCGGCCGCCACGCTCGCCACCGCTCATGCCGGCGCGTCCGGCGCCAGCGCCGCCCGTCGTGGTCGCGGCTCCGCCGCCCCCACCGCCGCCCGGGCTCGTCGCAGCGCC
>JAXDNJ010000063.1:0-47049 GCA_034669505.1 Methylobacteriaceae bacterium | reverse complement strand
ACGCCGGTCTTCTCGATGATCTTGTTCCAACGCTCGACGCCTTTGGCGCAGTCGACGACATAATCATCGCGCAGCCGCATGTTGAGCGCGGTCAATGCCGGCTCATCCACCATCTTGATCTGCCCGTCGACCATCTTCAGAACGGGATAGGTGGTCTCGGTCAAGCGATGGTCGTCGTCGATCTTGGTTTCCTGGAATCGTCCCTTCAAACCGGAATTGTAGAAGTTCGCGGCATTGGTCGAGACCTCCGAGCCGAAGAGATCAAGTGATAGCGAATAATGCAGGTTCATCTTCTTCTGGATGGTCGGCAGATCGACCACGCCGAGCGCGCGGATCTTCGCGACCTCGCTCGCATCCTCGATCCCCGCTTGCTTCATCGCCTCGCAGGTGCGCTGGATGGTGCGGCCGACGCCCGTCTCGCCGACGAACATGTGGTGCGCTTCTTCCGTCAGCATGAAACGGCAGGTGCGCGATAAGGGATCGAAGCCCGATTGCGCCAGGCTCTCGAGCTGCATCTTGCCGTCGCGGTCGGTGAAGAAGGTGAACATGAAGAACGAGAGCCAATCCGGCGTCGCTTCGTTGAACGCGCCGAGCATGCGCGGCGCGTCTTCGTCGCCGGAGCGGCGGCGTAGCAAGTCGTCGGCTTCCTCGCGTCCGTCACGGCCGAAATATTTCTGCAGGAGATAAACCATCGCCCAGAGGTGCCGGCCTTCCTCGACGTTCACCTGGAAAAGATTGCGCATGTCATAAAGCGAGGGCGCGGTCTTGCCGAGATGGCGCTGCTGCTCAACGGAGGCCGGCTCGGTGTCGCCCTGGATGACGACGAGCCGGCGCAGCATCGCGCGATATTCGCCGGGCACTTCCTGCCAGGCGGGCTGGCCCTTGTGTTCGCCGAAATTGACCTGCCGGCCTTCCTCCTGCGGCGCCAGCAGCACGCCCCAGCGATATTCAGGCATGCGCACGTAATCGAACTTCGCCCAGCCCTTCGGATCGACGCTGATTGCGGTGCGGAGATAAACGAGCGATTCCTGAAAACCCTCGGGGCCCATGTCGTTCCACCAGTCGAGATAACCGGGATGCCAGCCTTCGAGGGCTTTCAGCACCTGGCGATCGCTCGTCAGATTGACATTATTGGGGATTTTCGTCGTGTAATCGACGTTCAGCAGGTTCATCTTACGCTCCCAGATTCTGATGCGGCTGCGCCTTAAAGCGATCACACCCGCTGCAAGTCGAAATTGGCCTTCTGTCCGGTGCCGTAGCGGCGTAGCGCGCCTTCTTCGCCGACTGCATTGGGACGCTGGAAGATCCAGTTCTGCCAAGCGGTCAGGCGAGCGAATATTTTCGATTCCATCGTCTCCGGCCCAACAAAGCGGAGGTTCGCTTCCATTCCGGTGAGACTGTCGGGCGAGAAACTGGCGCGCCCTTCGAGGAAGACGCGGATTTCGTCCTCCCAATCGATATCGTCGAGCGCGAAGGTGACGAGGCCGAGTTGCTCGGCTTCGTCGCCTTTGAGCGCCGCGCCGATCTTTTCGCGCGCATGGTCGAGCTCGTTTGGATCGGCAAGGAGCCGCTGACCCAGCCGCGTCAGCCCGTGCGACATCAGATAGGCGCCGAAATTCAATTCGTGCAGCACCATCGTCGCGGCGCCGCGATTGTCGCCTTCCTTCTCGCCGACAAGCATGTAGGAGCGATCGGCGGCAAGCACGAGTTCGGCGAGCGTGCCGGCAAAGCAGGAGCCAGGCTCGACCAGCGCGACAAGCGTGCGCGAGGTCACGTCGATGCGCTTCAGCACGCGTTTCCAATAATGCAGGATCTCGTTGGCGAGCCAATAATCCTTGTTGGCGTGCAGAAACGAGTCGTAGCTCAGCACCTTGGTGCTTTCGCCGATTGTCTTGAAAATAAGCGCGGCGATCTCGAGCTCGTTGATGCGCAAATGCAAAATCGCGTCATCGAGCTCGCGCGCAACCTGCAACGGCCAGAACGATGCGCCTTGTTCCGCCATTGTTCGAAGATCGGCAGGCGCATCAGCCTCCGGCGTCTTGATCGTGATCGTCGCGATGCGATCGGCGTGATTGATCTCGACTGTCACAAAGCCGTAATGCACGCTGTCGGCTTCAAAACGCCGCTCGAGCGGCGTCAGCGTAATCCCCTTACCCGCTCCATTGCGCTTCGAGGACGCCGCGAATTCCTTCGCCCGCGCCGCAACTTTCGCTTCAAGCCGCGAATTCGGCACCGTCTCATCGACGAGCCGCCATTGCACGGCACGGCGGCCCTTTATGCCCTCTTCCGTCGTGCAGAAAAAGTCGGCGTGATCGCGCCTGACCTTGCGCTTGTCGACGACGCGGGTGAGCCCACCGGTGCCCGGGAGAACCGCGAGCAACGGCACTTCCGGCAGCGCCACTGATGAAGAGCCATCGTCGGCGAGAATGATGTGATCGGTCGCGAGCGCGAGTTCATAACCGCCGCCTGCGGCCGCGCCGTTGACCACGCAAATAAAACGCTGGCCGGAATTCTCGCTCGAATCCTCCATGCCGTTGCGCGTCTCGTTGGTGAACTTGCAGAAGTTCACTTTGTGCGCATGCGTCGATCCCGCGAGCATGCGGATGTTGGCGCCGGCACAAAACACCCGGTCCTTGCCCGACCGGAGGATGACGACCTTCACGTCCGGATGTTCGAAGCGCAGGCGCTGGATGACATCGGCAAGCTCGATATCGACGCCGAGATCATAGGAATTCAGCTTGAGCTGATAGCCTTCGAACAGGCCGCCATTCTCGTCGACATCCATTTTGAGGGTCGCGACCTCGCCGTCGGCGGCGAGCTTCCAGTGCCTGTAACGCGACGGATCGGTCGCAAAATCGATCCGTTCGGCTCCATTCGCCAGCCTGCGCGCCTCACCCGCCATGTGCTTCCATCCACCGTTTTATGCATAATAATGCAAGTTTTTCCTTCCGTCCAGCCACAAACCCGCACCGCCATGCATTTTCCTTCATCTTCTCCGACGAGAAGAACCGCGCCAGCGGCGCCAGACAAGTCTTCAGCCCATGCTGCAGTTCTTCCTGCAGGAGGTCGCCTCGCAGGCGGCCAGCGACGCTTTCCGGCTCGGCGGCCACGCCACGGGCGATGAGTTCGCCGAGGAGCGCTTTCGCCTCGTCGATCAGACGCGCCGCCGCGCGCGAGCGCGCCTGCCGCTGCTTCAGTCCGGCATTCGCGATTTGAATCAGCGCGCGCAAGGCAAGCCGATCACGCCCGTTCATCGGCGCGGCCTTCCAGACGGCCTCCCAGATTTCGTGCGCTTCCCAGAAGAAGCCGCCATCGTGCAGCGCCAATCCGTATTGGAAGGCGGAATGATCCGCGGGAACAAAGCCATCGAAGCGGAGCGGCACCAGCTTTTTCACCGCCTTCAGTGGCTCACGGTCGGGTGGGCGATCCGTTCCCGGATCGTAGGCCCAGCCCGGCATCGCCATTCCAGCGGACAAGTTTACTCCTCTGGATCACGCCGCAAGTGCGCCTTCGCCATGCAGATGCAGGATGCGGTTCACGAAATCCGACACGGCAATCAGCGTCCGATTCGGCGCCTCGCGATGCGGCGCATGGCCGATGCCCGGCAGAAGCGTCACGTCGACGGGACAATAGCATTCCTCTTTCGCGATCTCGATCTGCCGCATCGTGCCGTATTGATCCGCTTCGCCCTGCACGATCTGCACGGGCACGCGGATGTAGGCGAGCGATTCCGAAACGTCCCAATTGCGGAACTCGGGATCGAGCCACGCCTCGTTCCAGCCGCGGAACGTGACATCGACGTGCCTGTGCCAGCGCGCGAGTTTGTCGCGCAGATCGGTACTCTCGTAAGCCTGCCTTGCCGCGGCGATCGAGGCGATGCTTACATCTTCGACAACAAAGTGCGGCGCGATCAGCGACAGTCCGCGAATGCGATGGTCCTGCACGCCGCCGGCATACATCGTCGCGATCGACGCACCATCGGAATGTCCAATCAGAATTCCACGGCGGAAGCCGATCGCGTCGAGCAGCTTTGGTAAAACTTCCAGCGCCTCGTCATGCATGTAAGTGAGCGGGCGCGGCAGCGGCACTGGGCTCGACTGCCCGTAGCCGGCGCGGGAATAGACGAACACGCCCGCACTCGTTGCGGTGGCGAGGCGATCGGGAAAATCGCCCCACTGCCCAACCGAGCCGAGGCCCTCGTGCAGTACTACCAGCGTCGGCGCCCCCTGCGGAAGCGGACCTATCATCCGGTATTCGAGTTCAGACGAACCGACCTTCAACATCCCTGACGGCTGAAGCGCTTGCACGAGCTGACCTCAAGCGACGTTCGAGATTTCACGCAGTTTGAAGCGCTGGATCTTCCCCGTCGCGGTTTTAGGCAACTCGTCGACGACTTCAATCCAGCGCGGATATTTCCACGGGCCGATCGAGCGCTTCACATGCTCTTTGAGATCATCGTCGAGAGCGGCTGTGCCCTCCGCATTCTTCAGCACGATGAAGGCTTTGGGCTTCAACAGCCCATCGCGATCCGCAGCGGGAATAACCGCTGCTTCGAGCACGGACGGGTGGCTGACGAGCGCGTTCTCGACCTCGAACGGCGACACCCAGATGCCGGAGACCTTGAACATGTCGTCGGAACGGCCGCAATAGGTGTAGCGCCCATCCGCGTCCCGCATGAATTTGTCCCCGGTGCGCATCCACTGGCCTTGGAATGTGTTGCGGCTTTTCTCGCGCTGGTTCCAGTAGCCTTCCGCAGCGCTCGGCCCGCGTAGTACCATTTCGCCGATCTCGCCGTCAGCGACATCGCGGCCGTCTTCATCGACAAGGCGCACGTCGTACCCCGGCACCGCGCGGCCGGTCGTGCCGTATTTCACGTCGCCCGGCGCGTTCGAGACATAGATGTGCAGCATCTCGGTCGAGCCGATGCCGTCCAAAATGTCGACGCCGTAACGCTCCTTCCATTTCAAGCCGACATGTTCCGGCAGCGCCTCGCCGGCCGAGATGCAGAGCCGCAGCCGCTGCGAGCCTTTTTCCGGCGCGCAGGCGGGATCGACGAGCATGCCGGCGTAACCGGTCGCCGCACCGAAAAACATCGTCGGCTGGTCGCGATGCATGACTTCGAAGATTTTCGCCGGCGTCGGCCGCTCGTCGAGCAGCACCGCGGTGGCGCCGACCGACATCGGGAAGGTCAGCGAATTGCCGAGCCCGTAAGCGAAGAAGAGTTTGGCCGCGGAGAAGACGACGTCGTCCTCGCGCATGCCAAGCACGCCCTGCCCGTAAAGTTTGGCCGTCTCCATCAAGCTCGTGTGGACGTGCTTCACGCCTTTCGGCATGCCGGTCGAGCCGGAGGAATAAAGCCAGAAGGCCGGTTCGTCGGGATGGGTCTCTGCGGTGTCGGATTGTCGCGGCAAACCGTCCAGCGATCCTTGCAGCGTCTTGAAGGAGGTACCGCCCGGCGCGTCACCGGCGACAATGACGTGCTCCAAATCCGAGAGCCGCGGCAGGACGGGCTCGACAATACTCAGGAGCTGCGGGCTGACAAACAGCGCGCGGGCGCGGCAATCCTTCAGCACGTAGGCGTATTGCTCGGCGGGCAGCAGTGTATTTAAGAGAACCGGCACCACGCCGGCACGCATCGCGCCGAGAAACATTGCGGGATAGTCGACCGTGTCCAGCATGATCAGCGCGACGCGCTGCTCCTGGCGTATTTGCAGCTTCTTCAAAAGATGGGCGACGCGGCAGCTCTCCGCCTGCAATTGGCGGTACGTCAGCCGGCGATTGCGATCGATGAAGGCGACCTTGTCGCCGCGCCGCTTATCGATGTTGCCATCGAGGAGGTCGGTGACCGCGTTGTAGGTCTGGCTGCTCACGGGTCTCCCCCCACGCCTGCTGGCAAACGGCCGAGGCTTTTTGAATTATACTGCATATTAACGTCGCCCGCGCGCTTGCTGTCAACAGCGATAGGCATTATCGTTCACATCGATGGACAGATCAGACGACGTGCCGGAGCGGGCCTGGACGCGCGCGGACGCGGTCGAGAGCGCGGCGCCGAAGGCTCTCGACGCGGAAGCCGAGTTCCTCGCCTCGCTTGGCGCCCGCGTGCGTCACTTGCGGGCCATGCGCGGCATGTCGCGCAAGGTTCTGTCCGCGGCGTCCGGCGTGTCGGAGCGCTACATCGCGCAGCTCGAGAGTGGCCAGGGCAACGTCTCGATCATTCTGTTGCGGCGCGTCGCGCTCGCGACAGGCGCGCGGCTTGAGGATTTGGTGCCCGGCGCGGATGCTTCGCCGGACTGGCCGGTCATCCGCGATCTCGTGCGTGGCGCCTCGGCCGAGACGATCGCGCAAGTCAAACATCTGCTCTCGGGAAACGGCAGCGCGCAGGCGCGCGCTGATCAGCGGGTTGCGTTGATCGGCCTGCGCGGCGCCGGCAAATCGACGCTTGGGCGCATGGTGGCCGAAAAACTCGGATGGGAGTTCGTGGAGCTCAACAAGGAGATCGAGCGCGACAACGATATGTCAGTCCCCGAAATTTTCGCGATGTATGGCCAGGAGGGCTACCGCCGCTTCGAGCAGGCCGCGTTGCGCAAGCTGATCGCACGCGAGGGACCGATGCTGCTCGCAACCGGCGGCGGCATTGTCGCCGAGCCGGTGACGTTCGATCTCATCCTGTCGTCGTTCTACACGATCTGGATCAAGGCCGAGCCCGAAGAACATATGCGCCGCGTGCGCGAACAAGGCGATCTACGGCCGATGGGCGGCGACGCATCGGCGATGCAGGAGCTTCGCGCGATCCTCGCCAGCCGGGAGCCGTTCTATGCGCGGGCGCGCGCGACGGTCGACACGGCGGGACTATCGGTCGACGCAGCGGCAGAGCGGCTCCATGCGGTGATCGCATCCAAACTGAAGACCGATGAGGCCGTGCTGAGCGCAGCGAAATAAGGTCGAAAGCGCACGTCAGATGCGCAGAAATGGGGGAGCGAAAATGACGAAGCCGCCTTTCGCCGACATTCGTTTTGCCGCGCCGCGCGTCGATGTTGCCTCGTTGCCCGATGACAGCATGATCCTGCGCTCGCCGCAGCGGCTGGAGCCATACTGCCGCAATCTCGGCGACATGCTCGAACGTTGGAGCGCTGAGACGCCGGATACGATTTTTCTCGCCGAGCGCGCCGGGCAGGGCTGGCGGCGCATCAGCTATGGCGAGACCTTGCGCGCGGTCCGCGCAATCGCGCAGGCGCTGATCGACCGCAAGCTTTCGGTGGCAAAACCTGTCGTCATTCTCTCCGACAACAGCATCGATCATGCGCTCGTCGCGTTTGCTGCCATGCATGTCGGCATTCCCGTTGCGCCGATTTCGCCGGCTTACTCGCTGATGTCGAAGGATTTCGGCAAGCTCAAATACGCGCTGGAGCTGATCGGCCCGGGGCTGATCTTTGTCGCCGACGCGGCGCCATTCGCATCTGCGCTAAAGGCCGTTGACCTTGAGGGCGCGGAGCTGGTTGCGAGCGCGTCCGCACCTCAAGATATCGCGGCAACACCATTGCGCGATCTCCTCGACACGGGCGCCACCGCCGCGGTTGACGCTGCGCGCGAAAAAGTCGGCCCCGACACGATTGCCAAAATCCTCCTGAGCTCCGGCTCGACCGACATGCCGAAAGGCGTCATCACGACGCAGCGCATGCTGTGCTCGAATCAGCAGGGCATTTATCAGCTCTGGCCGTTTCTCTCGGAGAAGCCACCGGTTCTCGTCGATTGGCTGCCGTGGAATCACACGTTTGGCGGCAGTTTCTGCTTGAACCTCGTGCTGCGCCACGGCGGCACGATGTATATCGACGAGGGCAAGCCGGCGCCGCAGCTGATCGCGAAGACTCTCGCAAACTTACGCGAGATTTCGCCGACGGTTTATTTCAATGTGCCGCGCGGCTACGACATGCTCTTGCCGCATCTCGAAAAAGACGAGGCGCTGCGCAACACGTTCTTCCGCCATCTCGACATGCTGTTCTACGCCGCCGCGGCGCTGCCGCCGGCGCTGTGGGGCAGGCTCGAAGACGTCGCAATCGCCGCGCGTGGCGTGCGCGTGCCGATGATCGCCGCCTGGGGCTCCACCGAAACGGCGCCGGGCGCGACGATCGTACATTTCCCGATCGAACGCGCCGGCTATATCGGCCTGCCTATTCCCGGCTGCGAGATCAAGCTCGTGCCGAATTCCGGCCGGCTGGAGATTCGCGCGCGCGGCACAAACATCACGCCGGGTTACTGGAAGCGGCCTGATCTCACGCACAAAGCCTTCGACGAGGAAGGGTTCTTCAAGACCGGCGATGCCGGCCGTTTCGCCGAGCCCGACAGACCCGAGATGGGCCTCGAATTCGATGGGCGCCTCAGCGAGGACTTCAAGCTGACGTCCGGCACGTGGGTGAATGTCGGCAGCGTTCGCGTGCGCGCGATTTCGGCCGGCAGTCCCGTCATCCAGGACGCGGTGGTGACCGGGCATAACCAGGATGAAATCGGGCTGTTGGTGTTCCCGAACGTGGACGGCTGCCGCAGCCTATGCGGCGACATCCCGAGCGACGCGACCTTGGAATCGCTGATCAGGGATCCGCGCGTGCGGCGGCGCATCGAAGATGCATTGCGCAAGCTCGCAGAAGAATCTTCCGGCGGATCGACGCTGCCGCGGCGCGTGTTGATCCTCGACGAGCCCCCGTCCATCGACGCCAACGAGATCACCGACAAAGGCTACATCAATCAGCGCGCTGTGCTGATGCGTCGCGCTGAGTTGGTAGAGCGCCTGCATGCACGCGATCCCGATCCGCAGGTGATCGTGGAGTCGCAGATCGGAGAAGAACGGCAGTTGCTACGAGCTTAGCGCAATGTCATTCCCGGCGGTCGAAGACCGACTGGGAATCTACGGGCAAATGCGTACTTTCTGGGTTCCCGATCGCGCTGCCGCGCGTCGGGAATAACACTCACACCCGAAACGCCGCGCCTTCGTGGGTGAGCAGCCAATGCTTGCGGTGCAAGCCGCCGCCATAGCCGGTGAGGCGCCGGTTCGAGCCGATGACGCGATGGCACGGCAGGACGATGCTGATCGGATTGGCGCCGTTCGCCGCCCCGACGGCGCGAACGGCTTTCGGGGTTTCGATCTGCGCGGCAAGTGCTCCGTAGGTCGAGGTTTTTCCCGGCAGGATCAAGCGCAACGCCGCCCAGAGCTTGCGTTGAAACGGCGTTCCACCGGTTTCGACCTCAATGGAATCGAGCGCGGAAAAATCGCCGGCAAAATAAGCGTTCAGCGGATCGCGAATGGAGTTCGGCGCGCTGCCCTCGCGCAATTTATTTTCAATCCCGTATTGCAGCCGCAAGAGCCGCCGCATGCGATCTTCGTAATCGTCCCAGTCGAGTGCCCGCAGCCGAGCCTCTTCATCGAACACGATCAGCAACGTGCCGATCGGCGTTGGCAAACGGTCGAGCGCAAAATTCATCCGCGATAACTCATCCCAGGTCGCGTGCGATCAGCATGCGCTGGATATCGCTCGCGCCTTCGTAAATCTGGCAGATGCGCACATCCCTATAGATGCGCTCGACCGGGAAATCGGCGAGATAGCCGTAGCCGCCGAGAATCTGGATGGCGGTCGAGCACACCTTCTCCGCCATTTCCGAGGCGAACAGTTTCGCCATCGATGCTTGCGTGAGGCACGGCTGCCCGGCTTCGCGTAAAGATGCGGCATGCAGCACCATCTGCCGCGCCGCCTCAATCTGCGTCGCCATGTCGGCGAGCTTGAATGCGACCGCCTGATGCTCGATCAGCTTCTGCCCAAAGGTCTCGCGTTCGCGGGAATAATCGCGCGCGTGCTCGAAGGCGGCGCGGGCCATGCCGACCGCCTGCGAGCCGATGCCGATGCGCCCGCCTTCGAGATTCGACAGCGCGATCCTGTAGCCCTCGCCTTCCTCGCCGAGGCGCTGCTCGACGGAGACGCGCACGTCGTTGAAATTGATCTGGCACGTGTCCGAGGCATGCAGCCCGAGTTTTTGCTCGACGCGCGCGACCTCGTAGCCATCGCTATCGGTCGGCACGATGAACGCGGAAATGCCCTTCTTGCCAGCTTGCGCGTCGGTGACCGCGAACGTGATCACGACATTGGCGTTGCGGCCGGAGGTGATGAACTGTTTCGTGCCGGACAAAATGTAAGACGAATTGCCGTCGCGCATCGCCCGCGTCCTGATGTTGGACGCGTCCGATCCCGCCTGCGGCTCCGTCAACGCGAACGCGCCGAGGCACTCGCCGCGCGCTAGCGGCTTCAGATAGCGCTCCTTTTGCTCGTCGGTGCCGTACTTATAGATCGGCATGCAGCCGACGGAATTGTGCACGCTCATGATTGTCGAGCACGAACCGTCACCGGCGGCAATCTCCTCGATCGCCATGGCATAGGCGACCTGGCCGGTCTCCGAGCCGTCCCACTCCGCCGGTACCAGCATGCCCATGAAGCCGAGCTCGCCCATTTCGCGGATCGCCTCGGCGGGAAAGCGATGCTCGCGATCCCATGCCGCCGCATTCGGCGCGAGCCGCTCGCGCGCAAACGCACGCGCCATGTCGCGGATCTGGATCTGGTCTTCGCTCGGGATCATGCGTTCAATGCAGCCGTTCGATTGCGATTGCGGTTGCCTCGCCGCCGCCGATGCAAAGCGAGGCGATTCCGCGCTTCAAATCATATTTCTGCAACGCGGCGAGCAGCGTCACGATGATGCGCGCCCCCGACGCGCCGATCGGATGGCCGAGCGCGCAGGCGCCGCCATGCACGTTTACCTTGTCGTGCGGCAGATCGAGATCGCGCATTGCCGCCATCGCGACGACTGCGAACGCCTCGTTGATCTCGAAGAGATCGACATCTTTGTTTGACCAACCGGTGCGCTCGAAGAGCTTCTTCACCGCGCCGATCGGCGCTGTCGGAAAAAGGTTCGGCAGATCGGCATGCGAGGAATGGCCTTTGATCTCGGCGAGCGGCGTCAGTCCGCGCTTCTCCGCGTCCGAGCGGCGCATAAGGACGAGCGCGGCGGCGCCGTCGGAGATCGAGCTTGCATTTGCCGCGGTGACCGTACCGCCTTCACGGAAGGCCGGCTTCAGTGTCGAGATTTTATCGAGCTTCACCTTCGGCGGCTGCTCGTCGTCCTTGATGAGCTTCTCCTCGCGGCCGGATTTCGCCGCGACCGGCACGATCTCGCCCTCGAAACTGCCGTCGGCGATGGCTTTCTGCGCGCGTTTCAGCGAGGTGATGGCGTAATTGTCCTGCGCCTGCCGGGTGAACTGATAATTCTGCGCGCAATCCTCGGCGAAGGTGCCCATGAGGCGGCCCTTGTCGTAGGCGTCCTCGAGGCCATCGAGGAACATGTGGTCCAAGACCTTGCCGTGGCCCATTCGATAGCCGCCGCGGGCGCGGTCGAGCAGGTAGGGCGCGTTGCTCATGCTCTCCATGCCGCCGGCGACCATGATGTCTGCCGATCCGACCGAGATGAGGTCGTGCGCGAGCATGACCGCCTTCATGCCGGAGCCGCACATCTTGTTGATGGTGGTGCAGGTCGCAGACTTCGGCAGCCCGGCGCCGAGCGCGGCCTGGCGGGCCGGGGCCTGGCCCTGCCCAGCCGGAAGAACGCAGCCGACGATGACTTCGTCGATGTCGTCGTCGGCGAGCTTGGCCCGACGAACGGCCGACTTGATCGCCGACGAACCGAGCTCCGCCGCCTTTACGTCCTTGAAATCGCCCTGGAAGCCGCCCATCGGGGTGCGCGACGAACCGACGACAACGATCGAATCATGCTCCGGCATGGCGCCTCCGGCGGGAACGAATGCGGGGTCTGCTATAGCGCGCCCAAGCGGCAACGTCATCGGCTAGTTCTGCCCGGAAGATAACACGCTGGCGCGCGTCTAAGCCTTTTGTCTATCGCGCCTTCGCGCGCCGGGTCTGGTGCTTGCCCTCTGCCTCTGATTGAGTGAGAGGAATCGCAGCTGGCATGCCACAATGCCGGGCCGAGGCATCGGCAAAGAAGACCGGGAGGAAGAATATGCGCATTTCCCTGCTTGCCGCGCTCGCGGCAGGAGTGCTTTTGGCGAGCGCGCACGCCCATGCGCAGCAGCCGATCGTCGTCAAGTTCAGCCACGTCGTCGCGCCGGATACGCCCAAGGGCAAGGGCGCCGAGAAATTCAAGGAACTCGCCGAGAAATACACGAACGGCCGCGTGAAGATCGAGGTTTATCCGAACTCGCAGCTCTACAAGGACAAAGAGGAAGTCGAGGCGCTGCAGCTCGGTGCCGTGCAGATGCTTGCGCCTTCGCTGGCGAAGTTCGGCCCGCTTGGCGTCAGGGAATTCGAGGTATTCGATCTTCCGTACATCCTGCCCGACAAAGCCGCGCTGCGCCGCGTGACCGAAGGCGAAACCGGCAAGGCCCTGTTCAAGAAACTCGAGTCGAAAGGCATCCTCGGCCTCGGCTATTGGGACAATGGCTTCAAGATCATGTCGGCAAACAAGCCGTTGCGTATGCCCGAGGATTTTCGCGGTCTGAAAATCCGCATTCAATCCTCGAAAGTTCTCGAAGCGCAGATGCGCGCGCTTGGGGCAAACCCGCAGGTGCTGGCTTTCTCCGAAGTTTATCAGGCGCTGCAGACCGGCGTCGTCGACGCGTCGGAGAACACTGCCTCGAACATGTATTCGCAGAAGCACTTCGAAGTGCAAAAATACGGGACGCTGTCCGATCACGGCTATATCGGTTACGCCGTGATCGCCAACAAGAAGTTCTGGGACGGTCTTCCGGCCGAGATCCGCGGCGAACTCGAAAAGGCGATGCACGACGCGACCGCCTACACGAACGACATCTCGCAGAAAGAAAACGACGACGCGCTGGATGCGATGCGAAAGTCGGGACGCATTACTTTCATCGAGCTGACTGCCGAGCAGAAAGCGGCGTGGCGCAAGGCCCTCGAGCCGGTCTACGGCGAGATGGAATCGCGCGTCGGCAAGAGCACGATCGAAGAGTTCCGCAAGGAAGCTGGGGCCGTCACGCACTGAGCGTCGGGCGTCGCATGCTTCCGACTCGGCTTCCATGCCGCCGCGCGGAGGCGACGTTGCTTCGAGGTCTCCGGCTCGCACCAGCGCTCGATTGAAGATGTTTCTCCGCGTCCTCGACAAACTTGAAGAGGTGCTGATCGCCAGCCTAATGGCCGCGGCCACTCTCCTGATCTTCGTCGCCGTCGTGCATCGCTACGCCTCGGGCATTCCGATCTTCTACAAGGTGACGGCGGCGATCCACCTTTCCTGGGCCCAGGAACTCTGCATCTACATGTTCGTGTGGATGGCGAAGTTCGGCGCCGCCTATGGCGTACGCACCGGCATCCATGTCGGCGTCGACGTTCTGATCAACAAGCTCGGGCCGAAATCGCGCAAAAGCGTCGTTCTCTTCAGCCTGCTTTGCGGCGCCTTCTTCACCGCCGTTGTCGGCACGATGGGCGCGAAGTTCGTCTATGGCCTGATGGATACCGATCAAAGCACGCCCGAACTCGAGCTCCCAAGCTGGATTATTTATCTCTGCATCCCGCTCGGCTCGTATCTCATGTGCTTCCGGTTTCTGCAGGTCGCGTGGCACTTCGTGCAAACCGGTGAAGTGCCGCATCGCGAGCACGGGGTTGCCGGCGTCGAAGACGCGGCAAAAGCGCTCGAGACGGATCCCTTGTTGGGCCACCCGCCGAAGCACGAGCCGGGGCAGTCGGCGGGATCTGCGCGATGACTGCCACAATCATCTTCGCGCTCCTCATCGCGCTGATGCTCACCGGCATGCCGATCTCGATCGCGCTCGGGCTGACAGTGCTGACGTTCCTCTTCACGATGACGCAGGTACCAATCGAGAGCGTCGGACTGAAGCTTTTCACCGGCCTCGATAACTTCCAGATCATGGCGATCCCGTTCTTCATCCTGGCGGGGACGTTTCTGACGCATGGCGGCGTCGCGCGGCGGATGATCGCGTTCACGACGTCGCTCTGCGGTCATTGGCCGGGCGGGCTTGGTCTCGCCGGCGTCGCCGCGTGCGCGCTCTTCGCCGCGGTGTCCGGCTCGAGCGTCGCGACCGTCGTTGCCATCGGCTCGATCATACTGCCGGCCATGGTGGATCACGGGTTCCCGAAACGCTTCGGCGCCGGCGTGATCACGACATCGGGTGCGCTCGGCATTCTCGTGCCGCCCTCGATCATCCTGGTTCTCTATGGGGTGTCGACCAACACCTCGATCGGCGCGCTGTTCATGGCCGGCGTCGTTCCCGGCATACTTCTCGCCTCGACGCTGGGTGCACTTACTTTCGTGATGGCGTGGCGCGCAGGTTATCCGCGCCTGCCACGCGCGACCTGGGCGCAACGGCTGCACGCCTTTCGTGAAAGCGTGTGGGGCCTCGCTTTGATCGCCATCGTGCTTGGCGGCATCTATGGCGGCATCTTCACGCCGACCGAAGCCGCGGCGGTCGCTGCGGTCTATGCCTTCTTCATCGCGGTCTTCATCTATCGCGACCTGCGTCTGAGGGATGTTCCGGGCGTGCTGCTCAACGCGGCGAACATGAGCGCCATGTTGCTCTACATAATCACCAACGCGGTCCTGTTCTCATTTCTGATGACCAGCGAGAACATCCCGCAAGCGATGGCGGCGTGGATCGTCGAGAAGCATTTCAGCGTCGCGGCATTTTTGCTGGTCATCAACATCGTGCTGCTCGTCGCCGGAAACGTGATGGAGCCTTCCTCCATCCTGCTGATCATGGCCCCGATCCTGTTCCCGATCGCGACCAATCTCGGCGTTCATCCCGTGCATCTTGGCGTGCTGATGGCGGTGAATATGGAGGTCGGCCTCTGCCACCCGCCTGTCGGGCTCAATCTGTATGTGGCAAGCGGCGTCGCCAAGATGGGCATCACGGAGCTAACGATCGCCGTTTGGCCATGGCTCCTGGCGATGCTGATCTTTCTCGTGTTCATCACTTACGTGCCGGAGATTTCGCTCTGGTTCCCGCGGGCGATCGGGGCGATGTACTAGTCTTAGCCGGCGAATTCCGCACGGATTGCTGCCGAATGTTCGCCAATCGCCGGCACTGGTCCAAGCGCGCTTCGTATCTCCCCGCTGATCGCGCCGGGCGCCGGATATTGCACCGCCCCGTTGGGGGTTCCGACGTCGACGCGGCGTAGATGCGGATGGCGCGAGAGATCGTCGACACTGTTGACCAACGCGAAGGCGATATCCGCCTTGTCGAGCCGCGCGACGAGTTCGTCCGTCGCCATCGCGGCGAATGCGCGCACGACGATGCCGTCCGTCTCAGCGCGATTACTCACCCGCGCGATGTTCGTGGCGTAACGCGGATCGGTGCCGAGACCCGCGTCGCCGAGCACATCCGCAGCAAGGATTCGCCACTCGCGGTCGTTCTGAATCGAGATCAGCACGTCGCGTCCACCGCCGCTCTTGAACGCGCCATAGGGCGAAATGGAGGGATGCGCGAGGCCGAGCCGCTGCGGCGGCTTGCCCGCTTCGGCATTCAACAGCGGCACCGTCATCCAGTCCGCCATCACATCGAACATGGAGATGCGGATATCTGCTCCTTTGCCGGTGCGGCCGCGCGCGATGAGCGCTTCGACAATCGCCGTCTGCGCGGTGATTCCCGTTGCAATATCGACAACGGAGAGTCCGACGCGCCCGGGTCCCTCCGGCCGGCCCGTCACCGAGGCGAGGCCACATTCGGCTTGGATGAGAAGGTCATAAGCCTTGCGCTGCGCCAGCGGACCACTGTCGCCATAACCGCTGATCGAACAGGCGATCAGCGCGGGATGCGCGGCGCAGAGCGACTGCGACGACAATCCCAGTCGCGCCATTGCGCCGGGCTTTAGGTTCTGCACGAGCACATCGGCGCGCGCGATCATGCGCCGGAACAGCCCTTTGTCATCTTCTTTGGTGAGATCGAGTGTGAGCGATTCTTTGCCGCGATTGAGCCAGACGAAATACGAGCTCTGTCCCTTCGCTGCATCGTCGTAACCGCGGGCGAAATCGCCTTCCGGCCGCTCGATCTTGATGATTCGCGCGCCGGCATCGGCGAGACGGGAGGTGCAGAACGGCGCCGCGACCGCCTGCTCGACCGAGACGACGAGAATGCCATCGAGTGCGCCGCTCATTTCGTGCCGTACATCCTGTCGCCGGCATCGCCGAGGCCCGGCACGATATAACCATGCTCGTCGAGCTTCTCGTCGATCGCGACCGTCCAGATCGGCACGTCGGGATGCTCGCCGCGCAATTTCGCGATGCCTTCCGGCGCCGCCAGGAGACAAACAAAGCGAATGTCCTTGGCACCGCGTTCCTTCAGCCGCTCGACTGCGGCTGTGGCGGAATTCGCCGTCGCCAGCATCGGATCGGTGACGATGACGAGGCGATCGTGCAGATCGTGCGGGGCTTTAAAATAATATTCAACGGCAACGAGCGTCGCCGGATCGCGATAAAGTCCGACATGGGCGACGCGCGCCGACGGCACGAGCTCGAGCATTCCATCGAGAAAGCCGACGCCGGCGCGCAGGATCGGCGCGAGCACAAGCTTCTTGCCCGCAAGAATCGGCGCCTGCATTTTGGCCATCGGGGTCTCGACTTCGACCATCTCGGTCGGCAGGTCGCGCGTCACCTCGTAACAGAGCAGCATGCCGATTTCGTTGAGCAGCTGACGAAAGCCCTTGGTCGAGCGCCCGACCTCGCGCATCAAGGTGAGCTTGTGCTGCACCAAGGGATGATCGACGACATGGACGCCTTCCAAAATCACCCCCTCAAAAGACCGTTCCGTCACTCGCTATTTTCAGCGGCGGCGAACCGTCGGCGCGTTTCTTGCGCGCGATGCGCCGGCCTGCAGCCCACGTGCCGCCCTCAAGTACGCAGGCGAGCGGCAGGCGCGATGCATCGAGCTCGAGCCGCGCGCGGACGCGTTCGGCGATATCGTCGAGCAGAGCGACTGTAAGCGCGCGCCATTCGACAATGAAGAGCGAATCGACGGTGTGAGTCCGGTCGAGTGCGGAAGGCTCCGTTGGCACGAGCGCGCCCAAATCGATGAAAAGGCCGCCATTGCGATATTCCGGCAATCCCGTGAGCGCATCTATGTCGGTGACACGAACGCCCGCGGCTTGCAGCGGCTCGATCAGCGAATAGGCGAGCCATTGCGACAGCTTGTGAAACGGCACGAGGCCGGATGTTGCGTCATCCGTCTGTAATGCCGGATGTCGCCACGTGTCGCCGAGCGGAACGCCATCCACCGACAGGCGCGACGGCCAGATGGAGCCAAAATGGCGCAGCAGTGCGTGAAGGATGGCGTCCGCACGGATGCCGCCATCTCCTTGCGCATGGAGATAGTCGAACAAGCCGCCGGGACGGGCCTTGTCTTTGCGCGCAAAGATATTGGCCGACGCAAGACTCGCCTCGCCCAGCAAATTGAGCAGCGACGCGCGGCTCTCCAGTCCAACGAGCGGATTGCTCGCGGAGACCTGGAAGCCGCGGCGAAGATCGTCCGCCGTCAACTCGCGCAGACGCTCTGCATCGACGCGCAGCGGGTCGTCCCTGTCTGAGGAGAACGCTCCGCTCGAGAACATTTCGAGCGAGGCAACTGCCAGCCCTTCCGACCGCGACAGAACGGACCCATGCGGATCCCTGTAGCGCCAATCCGGCCCGGCGCCCGCGTCGAGCAGCACGCTGACAATGACGAGATCGAACGAGGCACGCGCTTTTTCTGCTGCGTTCTTCCAGTCCGCCCTCGCTTGCAATGCCGCCCAACGATCGTGACCGCCTACCGCGAAATGCCGCCAGCGCGCATGAAAGGGAATGTTGAGCAGCGGGTAATTGTCCCAGATCGTCTCGCAAACGTAATCGGCGACGGCATCGAGCCGCGCTGCGTCGATCCGCCAGTGTTGCAAGTTTCCGTCTTCGCAGAGCGCCCGCATGCGATGTGCCCGCTCGCGAACGGCGCTAGCGCTTAAGAGCGCAAGCGCCTGATCAATCTGCGGCGTCGCGACCGCCTGCACGGCTTAATACTTCTCCAGCGATCGTCCACTGGTGCGCGCCAAATCGGCGGCGCTGGGCTTATCGCCGGATGAGAAGTACCCAGCTGCCTTCTTGGCTTCCATCTCGACGGAAGCGTCCGGCGGAATCAGCCAATCGGGAATCGGCACGCGCTCGACGATCTCGATTCCGGTCTTCACAATCGCATCGTACTTCATGTTGCTCATTGACACGAAGCGGTCGATGCGCGTTACGCCGAGCCAGTGCAGCACGTCCGGCATCAGCTCCTGGAAGCGCGCGTCCTGCACGCCCGCGACGCATTCAGTGCGCTCGAAATAAGTCGCGGCGGTGTCGCCGCCCTCCTGGCGCTTGCGCGCATTATAAACCAGGAACTTCGTCACCTCGCCAAGCGCGCGGCCCTCCTTGCGATTGTAGACGATGAGCCCGACGCCGCCCTTCTGCGCGGCGAGGACGCATTCCTCGATGCCATGCGTGAGGTAAGGACGGCAGGTGCAAATATCGGAGCCGAACACGTCGGAGCCGTTGCATTCGTCATGCACCCGGCAGGTCAGCCGCGCTTTGCCTAGCGCCAAATCCTGCACATCGCCGAAAACATAAGCGGTGGCGCCGCCGATCGGGGGCAGGAACACGGCGAGATCGGGCCGCGTCACGAGTTCGGGATACATGCCGCCGGTCTGCTCGAAAAGCGTTCGCCGCAAGCGTGTCTCGTCGATTCCGAAGCGATGCGCGATTCCAGGAAGATGCCAGACCGGATCGATCGCGATCTTAGTGACGGCAATATCGCCAGACTCATGCAGAATTTTGTTGTCCGGCTGCAGCCGGCGAAGCCGCATCGCCTCGCCGATCTCCGACAAATTCAGCCGCGCCCTGGTGACGGCGATCGTCGGGCGGATGTCTAGACCCTCTGCGATCTCGCGGGCAAAGACCTCCTGGGCGATATGACCGAACGGATCGAGCGCGACGATGCGGTCCTTCTCGAACCATTGCGGATAAGGTCCGATCTTCAGCGCCGGGCTGGTATTGGTGAGATCGGGCTTGGCGAGCGGGTTGAGCGCTCCCGCCGACACCGCCAGCGCCCGGTAAAGACCGTAGGCGCCGCCATGCGAGCCGATGACATTGCGCTCGCCCTGCCGGGTGACCGTGCCGATGACCGGGCCGCGCTCTTCGGCCGTCTCCGCGCCCCAGCGGATCGGCCGCTGGCCGGGCTCCGGGTGGGACGTCAGCCTTATGTGACTCGTCTTGTTCGGCGTGGTCATCTCATCCGCGGGTCTGCCCGGAATCGCAAAGGCCCTCCCGACCGGAAGGGCCTCCAAAGCCGCACATCTGCGGTTATGCTGACCCCAGCTCGGGCCCGCGTCAACCAGCCGCTCGGCATGTGTCTTACATAAGGGTCTTCCATGACATCGCAAATCGCCGAGCGGCAGCTGAAGGTGAACGGCATCGACATGCATGTTACGGAGGCCGGCAGCGGACCGCTGGTCATCCTCTGCCATGGCTGGCCGGAGCTCTCCTATTCCTGGCGCCATCAGCTGCCGGCGATCGCGGCAGCGGGCTTCCATGCCGTGGCACCCGACATGCGCGGCTATGGCCAGACCAGCGCGCCGAAGGACATCGCCGAGTACACCCTCTTCCATCTGACCGGCGACATCGTCGGGCTGGTCGCGGCGCTTGGCGAGAAGCAGGCGACGATCATCGGCCACGATTGGGGTGCGCCGGTCGCGTGGCATTGCGCCATGTTTCGGCCGGATGTGTTTACGGCGGTCGTCGGTTTGAGCGTGCCGCCCTCGCCGCGTGGACCAGCCCGGCCGCTCGGCATGATGCGCAAGATGGGACCTGAGCGGTTCTACTGGATCTATTTCCAGGAGCCCGGTGTGGCCGAGGCGGAGTTCGAGGCCGATCCGGTTTCGACCTTCCGCAAGCTCTTCTATCCCAGGGCAAGCGAGGCTCTACGCGGCACAGGCGGCGGGCTGAATCTGAAGCCGGGCGAAGGCTTTCTGTCGCTGGTCCAACCGGCGGATCAATTGCCGGATTGGCTCACCGAAAGCGACATCCGGCGCTTCGCTACGACGTTCCGCCGCACCGGTTTTCGCGGCGGCTTGAACTGGTACCGAAATATCGATCGCAATTGGGACCTCACCGCGCCGTGGCAGGGCGCGGCCATTTCGCAGCCCGCTCTGTTCATCGCCGGCACGCAAGACGCGGTGATCCGTGGAGTGATCGGCGAGCGTGCGCTCGCCCAGATCGAGCGCATGCTGCCGAACATCAGGGGCAAGGTGCTGATTGAAGGCGCTGGGCACTGGGTGCAGCAGGAGCGCCCGGACGAGGTCAATGCGGCGATCGTCGAGTTCTTAAGGGCTCACGCGAAGTGATGCGCCACGCAGCTCTTAGCTCGCGCATTCTGGATATTGAGACTGGATGCCGACCGGGAGGTCCGCGGTCCGATTACGCCGTGATGCGCTCGTCGGCGTCGGTCGGCTCGCGCAGGACATAGCCGCGGCCCCACACCGTCTCGATGTAATTGCGGCCATGGCTCGCATTCGCGAGCTTCTTACGGAGCTTGCAGATGAAGACGTCGATGATCTTCAGTTCCGGCTCGTCCATGCCGCCATAGAGGTGGTTTAGGAACATCTCTTTGGTCAGCGTCGTGCCCTTGCGGAGCGAGAGCAGCTCTAGCATCTGGTATTCTTTGCCGGTCAGATGCACACGGGCGCCGCCGACTTCGACGGTCTTCTGGTCGAGATTGACAGTGAGGTCGCCGGTGGTGATGACCGACTGCGCGTGACCCTTGGAGCGGCGCACGATCGCATGGATGCGCGCGACAAGCTCGTCCTTGTGGAACGGCTTCGTCAGGTAATCGTCGGCGCCGAAGCCTAAGCCCTTCACCTTGTCCTCGATCCCGGCGAGGCCCGACAGGATGAGGATCGGCGTCTTGACTTTGGCGACACGCAGCGTGCGCAGGACCTCGTAGCCCGACATGTCGGGGAGGTTGAGGTCGAGGAGGATGATGTCGTAGTCGTAGAGCTTCCCAAGATCGATGCCTTCCTCACCGAGATCGGTGGTGTAGACATTAAAGTTCTCGGACTTGAGCATCAGCTCGATGCTCTGCGCGGTCGCGCGGTCGTCTTCGATCAGTAAAACGCGCATGTGAGGTCCCCACCCTTGCCCCGCAAATTCCCAAGGCGGCGCTTCGCCGTTCTTCGGGTCCTGGCCGGGCGGCCCACGTCCTGAGGCAAACGCGACGGAATTCGATTTCGTAACGTTACCGAGAATTGGTTAACGATCTCTGATGCCTGCACCGGAGTCCTCGGCCAAAAGTTTATCAAAAGGGCACAGGACATCCGGACCTGACATCGTTTCAGACACCTACGCGAAGCATCTCTGCCCTAAGTGTTAACGCTGAATCTTAACCGAAGCTTACGCTTTGCTTCTGCCGGTCGCAGGGGTCCTGCCAGACCGGCTTAGTTCCGCCTTTTTCCTTCCCGGGCCGGCGCCTCTGTAAGGAAGCGGCAACTTCCCTTCATCATCCTCCTCCTCGTCTCGCGGTTGGTTGGTGTGATCAGCGTCCTGGAGTGGAGTGAAATGAAGTCGCGGGATACACTTATTCGGCTGAAGCGCTTCCAGGTCGATGAGAAGCGCCGGCGCGTCGCCCAGATCGAGGCGATGATCGCCGAGTTCGTCCGCATGGCGGCCGATCTCGACCGCGAAATTCTCGCGGAGGAGCAGCGGGCCGGCATTTCCGACCCGAGCCATTTCGCATATCCGACCTATGCACGGGCGGCACGCACCCGGCGCGACAATCTGAAAAACTCGACGGCCGAATTGCGCGGCCAGCTCGAAGACGCGAAGATCCACCTCGAAGAGGCGATCGCGGAGCACGCCAAGGTGCAGACGCTCGACGGACGCGAGAAATCCCTCGTCGAATCGGTGCGCGAGCCTTTCCAGCTGCAGTCGCTGGGCATTGCCCGGGCCTGACAAGGCCGCCGCGGCCGGCCATTGGCCGCGGCTCTGAAACTTTCCTAACATCGCCTCCGGGCCGCCCGTTGGGCTAGCCAGGAGCGATGACAATGGATGGATCGGCACAGGCCGCCACCGCGCGCATTTCCGATCCGCCGGCCAGCGCCGGCAGCGAAGCCGAACTCCTCTTCGAGGCGCAAAAGCAATCCTTCGCCGACGCCGGTACGCCGGGCGCGACGCGGCGCCATGCCTTGCTTGAGCGGCTTGAAAAAGCGCTGCTCTCCTATCGCGCCGAAATTGCCCAGGCGATCTCCGAGGATTTCGGCCACCGCTCGAGGGAAGAAACCGAACTGCTGGAACTCGTCCCGTCAATCAAAGCCATCCGGCACGCCAAAGGCCATCTCGTGCGCTGGATGCGGCCGGAGCGGCGGCGCGTCGCACTAACGATGCAGCCGGCGAAAGCCTGGGTCGAATATCAGCCGCTCGGCGTCATTGGCATCATCTCCCCGTGGAATTACCCGCTCTTTCTCGCGGTCTCGCCGCTCGCGGATGCGCTCGCGGCGGGTAATCGCGCGATGATCAAGCCGTCGGAGCTGACGCCGCGCTTTTCGGAGTTGCTGAAAGGAATCGTGACGGAGGCGTTCGATCCGGGTGATGTCGCGGTCGTCACCGGCGGGCCGGACGTCGCGGAAGCGTTCAGCAGATTGCCCTTCGATCATCTCCTGTTCACTGGGTCGACGTCGATCGGCCGCAAGGTGATGCAGGCCGCAGCCGCCAATCTGACGCCGGTCACGCTCGAACTCGGCGGCAAGTCGCCTGTCGTTGTCTGCCCCGATTATCCCGTCGACAAAGCGGCGCGCGCCATCGCCTTCGGCAAATTCGTCAATGCCGGGCAAACATGCATCGCGCCGGATTACGTGCTCGCACCCGCGTCCCGCGCGTTGGAGCTTGCCGAGGCCATTCTTGCCGAGGCGAAGCGGCTTTATCCGAGCATTGCCGATAATCTGGATTACACTTCGATCGTCACCGACCAGCATTACCAGCGCCTCATGAACGCGATCGAGGAAGCACGCAGTGCCGGCGCGACAGTGCTTACCCTCGCGGAAGACAAAGCCAGCAACAGCCGCAAGATTGCGCCGACGATCGTCGTTGATCCGCCGCGCGAGTCGCTGCTGATGCGCGAAGAGATTTTCGGCCCCGTGCTGCCGATCGTCTCGTCCGATTCGCTCGAAGACGCGCTGCGCGTCATCAATGAGAAAGATCGCCCGCTCGCGCTTTATGTCCTGACCAACAGCGAGGCGAGCCGGCGCAAGATTCTGGGCCGCACGATTTCAGGCGGCGTGACGCTCAATGGCACGCTTCTGCATGTCGCGCAGAACGATCTGCCGTTCGGTGGCGTCGGCCCGAGCGGCATGGGCGCTTATCATGGGTTTGATGGTTTCAAGCGCTTCAGCCACGCCCGCGCGATTCACAAGGTCGGCTTCATGAACGGCTTCGACCGCCTTGCGCCACCTTATGGACGCCTGCAGAAGATGGCGGTGAATTTTCTGCTCGGGCGGTGAGCGCGATCACGTCTCCACGATCGCGACCACCTGACCTTCTTCGACCATCTCGTCCGTCTTGACGAGAATCGATTTTACCGTGCCACCCTTCTCCGACGCGGCGCCGATTTCCATCTTCATCGCTTCGATGAGCACGACATTCTCGCCGGCGCCGACCTTCGCGCCGGGCTCCGCTGGAATTGCGCAGACGCGGCCCGCAACCTCGGTGACAACCTTCTCTTCCGCCATTCCGTGCCCCGGCTCTCAAATTCAGCTTCACTGCTATAAGGCAGGAAGGGGAAACGCGTCGAGGAGAGTGACATGACATGGCAGCCCGAACTCGACGAGCTCCGGCGCCGCGAGGCGCTGGCGCGCGAGATGGGCGGCGCGGACAAGGTCAAACGCCAGCACGAAGGTGGCCGGCTGACCGTGCGCGAGCGCATCGATCGCCTCGTCGACAGGGACAGTTTCCGCGAGATCGGCGCCATCGCCGGCGTCGCGGAATATGATTCGGCAAACGAGCTGAAGAGTCTCACGCCGGCGAATTGCGTGTTCGGACGCGCGACTGTCGATGGCCGCACCGTCGTGGTGGTCGGCGACGATTTCACGGTGCGCGGCGGCTCGGCGGACGCGGCGATCTACGCCAAGCCGCTGATGGCTGAAGAGATGGCGCACGAGTTCCATCTGCCGATCATCCGCATCATCGAAGGATCGGGCGGGGGAGGCTCGGTAAAGACAATCGAGACGACAGGCCGCGCAAATCTACCCGGCCAAGTGAACCAGACGCGCGGCTTCTACATGATGACGGCCAATCTGCCGGTCGTGCCGGTGGTCGGGTTGGGCCTCGGCTCGGTTGCGGGGCTCGGCGCGGCCCGTCTTGCCTCGACGCATTATTCGGTGATGACGAAGAGTTCGGCGATGTTTGTCGCGGGACCGCCGGTGGTCGCGCGGCTCGGACAAGATCTCGGCAAGCAGGAACTCGGCGGCTGGAAGATCCAGACGCGCAGCGGCGCGATCGATCACGCCGTCGACATCGAAGAGGAAGCCTTCGCCGCCGCACGGCGCTTTCTCTCCTACATGCCATCATCGATCTACGAACTGCCGCCGACGCTGCCCGGCAATGACGATCCGAACCGGCGAGAAGAGAGTCTCATGAATGCCGTGCCGCGCAATCGCCGGCAGGTCTACAAAATGCGGCCGATCATCGAAGCGCTCGTCGACAGAGGCTCGTTCTTTGAGATGGGCCAGATGTTCGGCCGCTCGATCATAACCGGCTTTGCGCGCTTCGGCGGACGCGCGGTCGCGCTGCTTGCGAGCGATCCCTTCCATTATGGCGGCGCGTGGTCGGCGGAGGCGTGCCAGAAGATCGTGCGCTTCGTCGATCTTGCCGAGACCTTCCATTTTCCCGTCGTCTATCTCGCGGATTGTCCGGGGTTCATGATCGGCCTCGAGGCGGAGAAATCCGCGACGATCCGCCACGGCGTGCGCGCGATGGCCGCACTCAATCAGACCAAGACGCCGTGGTGCACGGTCATCATCCGCAACGCTTATGGCGTTGCCGGCGCCGCGCATCAGCCCGCCGGACGTTTGTCATTGCGCTACGCATGGCTCTCGGCAAGCTGGGGCTCGCTGCCGCTCGAAGGTGGCATCGAGGCGGCCTATCGCGCCGATCTCGATGCGGCCGATGACGCCCAAGCGAAACTCGCGGAGATCGAGGATCGCTTGAACAAATTGCGCTCGCCGTTCCGCACGGCGGAGAAATTCTGGGTCGAGGAGATCATCGATCCGCGCGAGACGCGTCCGCTTCTCTGCGACTTCGCGCGGTTGGCGGAGCCGGTGTTGACGCCCGGCCCCGTTCATTTCGCAATGCGGCCTTAAACCTTCGCGACGCCCCATTCGTCTTTTGCCTGCGCGGCGGTACGGTTGAGATGTACGGCAGCATCGACGGATGCGATGCTGTCGAAATGAATGTAGCGATGGTCGCCGGGCGCCGCCGGATCGCTCTTCGTCAGCTTGATGCGCTGGCCTTCGATCTTGTCGACGGTGCCGACATGCTGGCCGTCCGAGCCCAAGACTTCCATATGCTCCCTGATCTTTGCCGTGTCGGCCATGTGCGTCTCCTGTTGCGCGCGATCAATTCGTGAGCGGAGGCTTCTCGCGCTTCACATAGGTTAGGTCGTGACGAATTCGATTGTGGCTCCATATGCTAGTGCGCCAAACCGTTAAGGAAAGACGATGAGCAAGCCGAAGCCGCCATTTCCCGAACAGAAACAGCCGATGCCGGGCAGCGAAGAGGCGATGGATCCGAAGCCGGATTACGGCGAGGAGTCCTACAAAGGCAGTGGCAAGCTCAAGGACAAGAAGGCGATCATCACCGGCGCTGACAGCGGCATCGGCCGCGCCGTTGCGCTCGCTTTTGCGCGCGAAGGCGCCGACGTGCTCATCAGCTATTACAACGAGCATGAAGATGCCGAAAAAACCAGGAAGATTGTCGAAGACGCTGGACGCAAGGCGATTCTCATGCCGGGCGACATCAAGGATGCCGAGCATTGCCGCGCCATGATCGACAAGGCAGTGAAAGATTTCGGCTGTGTCGACATTCTCGTCAACAATGCCGCGCATCAGGCCACTTTCAAGGATGTCGAGGAGATCAGCGACGAGGAATGGGACGTCACGTTCCGGACGAACATCTATGCGATGTTCTATCTCGTGAAAGCCGCCGTGCCGCACATGAAGAAAGGGAGTTCGATCATTAATACGAGTTCGATCAACGCCGACACCCCAAGCCCGCAGCTTCTCGCTTATGCGACGACCAAAGGCGCGATCCAGAATTTCACCGGCGGATTAGCGCAATTGCTTGCGGAGAAGGAAATCCGCGTCAACTGCGTCGCGCCGGGTCCGATCTGGACGCCGCTCATTCCATCGACGATGCCGCAAGAGAAAGTGAAGAATTTCGGCAAGCAGGTGCCGATGCAGCGGCCGGGCCAGCCGAAGGAGGTCGCGCCCGCTTATGTGCTGCTCGCCAGTCCGGAGGCAAGCTATATTTCTGGCGCGACGATCGCAGTCACAGGCGGCAAACCGCTGATTTGATCAGACCCCAAGATACGTCTCTTGGACCGACGCGTCCCCCTGCAAAGCGGGCGTGTCGCCACTCCAGACGATCTCGCCTTTCTCGATGACGTAGTGGCGATCGGCGAGTTCGCAGAGCGCTTCGATCTCTTTGTCGATGACGAGAATCGAGAGGCCGGTCTCTTTCAGTTGATGCAGGCGCGCCCAGATTTCCTCGCGCACCACGGGCGCGAGCCCCTCGGTCGCTTCGTCGAGAATGAGCAGCGACGGATTGGTCATCAGCGCGCGGCCGATCGCCAGCATCTGCTGTTCGCCGCCTGACAATTGCCTACCGCCATTGGCGAGTCGCTCGCCAAGCTGGGGAAAGAAGCGCAGCACTTTGTCGAGCGTCCAAGGATCGGCCGCGTCAGTGCGATTGGCATACGCCATGATCAGATTTTCGCGCACCGACAGATTGGGAAAAATGTGCCGGCCTTCCGGCACGAGTCCTACGCCCATGCACGCGATGCGATGCGGCGGCAGCGTGTCGATCCGCTCGCCGCGAAATATGATTTCGCCGCTCTTCGGCGGAAGCAGTCCCGTCAGCGACCGCACCGTCGTCGTTTTGCCCATGCCGTTGCGGCCGATCAGCGTCACGACCTCGCCTTCGCCGATTTGCAGCGACACGCCGAACAGGACCCGGCTCGATCCATACGCCGCCTCTAAGCCGTGCACGGTGAGCAGCATCCGCGGCCTCAATGCTTGTGACCGAGATAGGCGGCGCGGACATCCGCATTGGCGCGGATGGCGTCGGGCGCGCCGCTCGCAATGGCGCGGCCGGCGACAAGCACCGTAATGCGGTCCGCGAGCGCGAAGACCGTGTCCATGTCGTGCTCGATGAGCAGGATCGCGTAAGTGCGCTTCAGGCCGGCGAGAATGCGCGTCATGCGCGCGCCGTCCTGCCGGCCCATGCCGGCCATCGGCTCGTCGAGCAAGAGCAGTTTCGGACGCATCGCCAGCGCCATGGCGAGTTCGAGCTGGCGCTTCTCGCCATGCGAAAGATCGTTGGCGAGGACGGCGGCGCAGTGGGTGAGGCCGACGATGCCGAGCGCTTCGCGCGCGGGTGCCGTCAAAGCACGGTCCTCGAGCGCCGGCGCGAAGAAACGGAAGCTGTGGCCGGCAATGCTCTGCACGGCGAGCGCGACATTCGCGAGCGTGGTGAATGCGGGAAAGATCGAGGTGATCTGGAACGAGCGCGCGAGACCGAGCTGCGCGCGCCGATGCGCCGGCTCGCGGGTGATGTCGCGCGCGCTGAAATGAATCGCGCCGGCGTCCGGGCGGATTTCCCCTTGCAACTGGGCGATCAGCGTTGTCTTGCCGGCACCGTTCGGGCCGATGATCGCGTGCGTTTCGCGCTGATGCACATGAAGATCGAGGTTGTTTGTAGCGATAAGACCGCCGAAGCGCTTGGTGAGTCCGACGACGGAAAGCAGCGGGGCGCTCATGCCGCCGTCCTTTGGCGCCGCAGCGTTCCCGCAAGGTCGACAAGGCCGCCCTTCAGGAACACGACGATCGCAATCACCAACAGACCGAAGCCGAGCTGCCAATTCTGCGTCCAGGACGAGAGCACAAGCTCGAAAACGAGAAACGCTGCGGCGCCGATCACCGGACCCCAGACCATCGCCATGCCGCCGAGCACGCACATGACGACGAGATCGCCGGAACGCACCCAGGACATGTCGGCGGGGCTGATGAATTGCTGGCCAGCCGCGAGCAGCGCCCCGGCAAGCCCGGTCAGCGCGCCTGAGAGGATGAAAGCGGCGAGCTTGTAGCGCATCGCCGGGATGCCGAGCGCGATGACGCGCCGCTCGTTCTGGGCGCTTGCGCGCAGAACCATGCCGAAGCGGCTGTCGACGATCCGCTGCAAGAGGATCAACACGAGCGCGAGAACGGCAAGGCAGAGATAGTAGAACGGCACGCGTTTGCTGACGTCGAAGCCGGCGAGATTGAGATTGCTCAGAATCTGCAGGCCGTCGTCGCCACCATATTGCTGGAGCGCAACGAAGACGTAATAAAGCATCTGGTTGAAGGCGAGCGTGATCATGATGAAATAGGTGCCGCTGGTGCGCAGCGAAACGAGGCCGAGAAGCCCGGCGGCGGTGCCGCTGACGATGAGCGCGAGCGGCAGCGAGATCGCCAGATTGGACGTGCCGGGCAGGAATCCGAACAAGGGCTCGGCACTGAAATCGTGGAAGGCGAGAATCGCGACGGCATAGCCGCCGATACCGAACAGTCCGGAATGCAGGAGGCTGACGAGGCCGCCATAGCCGAGCACCAGATTGAGCGACGCCGCGGCGATCGCGAAGACCAGCACGCGCGTGCCGATCTTGATCAAGAAGGGATCGTTGAGCGCGATCGAAGCGGGATGGACCAGCGCAAATGCCGCGACGATCACTGCAACCGGGATGAGATTTGTCAGCCCCGCGCTGCGCGTCGGCGGCACGATCCCGGTCTCGCTCGCTCCGCTCAAGCGTGCACCGGGAACAGGCCGTTCGGCCGCCAAGCGAGGATCGCCGCCATGAGCATGAAGATGATCATGTTGCCGAGCGCCGGCGGCAAGAGAACGCGGCCGAACGTGTCGACGATGCCGATCATCAACGCGCCAATGAGCGCGCCCCGGACTGAGCCGATGCCGCCGATGACGGTGACGACAAGGGCGAGGATCAGCACCGGCTCGCCCATGCCGACCTGCACTGCCGTGATCGGCCCCGCCATCATGCCAGCGAGTCCGGCGAGCGCGGCGCCGCACGCAAACACGATGGAGAAGACAAGCTGCACGTCGACGCCGAGAGCCGAGGCCATCGCGCGGTCGCTCGCGCCGGCGCGCACCCACATCCCGGCGCGCGTATGCGCGATTACGATGTAGAGGCAAAGCGCAACGATCAGGCCGACAGCGAGAATCGCCAGGCGAAACGCGGGATAAAACACACCGGACAGAATCTGCAGCGATCCCGAGAGAAACGCGGGCACCGCCATCGGCAACGGCACCGGTCCGAAGATGATGCGCGTCACCTCGTTCAAGACCAGGATCAACCCGAACGTGACCAGCACCTGGTCGAGATGGCTGCGCTGATAGAACCGGCGCAGCACCACGATCTCCAGCGCCGCGCCGACCAGCGCCGTTCCCGGAAGTGCCAGCACGATCGCCAGCACGAAGCTGCCGGTCAGCTTCAGGAACACCGCCGCCAGAAACGCGCCCGCCATGTAGAGCGAGCCGTGCGCGAGATTGATGAGGTTCATGATGCCGAAGACGAGCGTCAGCCCCGCCGACATCAGGAAGAGCTGCACGCCGAGCTGAATGCCGTTCAGCAACTGCTCGACGGCAAGCGCGAGGCTCATGTCAGACCCGAAGCAGCGCCCGCCCCATCACGGGCTCTGCGGCATCTTGCACTGGCCGACATAGGCGTCCTGATGATTGCGGTCGATCGGCTCCTTGATCGCCATGACGAGCCGGCCGCGCGCATCCTTCTCGATCTGAGTCAGGTAGAAATCCTGGATCGGATAATGATTGGTGTTGAATTTGAAATTGCCGCGGAGCGAGGTGAATTTCACGTTCTCCAGCGCCGTCTGGAACGCCTTCCTGTCCTCGATTTTGCCGCCGACCTGGTTCAACGCGGCATCGATCAGGATCGCCGTATCGTAGGCCTGCGCCGCGTTCGGCGAGGGGATGCGGTTGTACTTCTCTTCGAAATCGGCGACGAATTTCTTGCTCTGCGGATTGTCGAACGTCTCGCTCCAGAACGCCGAGGCATAGGCGCCGAGCGCCGCGTCCCCCATGCCGGGAAGCACCGTCTGGTCGAGCGAGAAGGAAGGCCCGTAGAGCGGTATCTCCGACTTCAGCCCGGCCTGCGCATATTGCTTGACGAAGTTGATCCCCATTCCGCCGGGATAGAAGAAATAAACCGCGTCCGGCTTCGCCGCGCGCAGTTGCGCGATCTCCGCGGCGTAATCGAGCTGGCCGAACGTCGTGTAAACTTCACCCGCGATCTCGCCTTTGAAAGTGCGTTTGAAGCCGGCGAGGAAATCCTTGCCGGCGGGATAATTCGGCGCCATGAGATACGCGCGCTTGATCTGCTTGTTCGTCATGTAGACGCCCATCGCCTCCGACGCCGTGTCGTTCTGGAAGGAGGCGACGAAGAAATGCGGGTGGCATTGCGCGCCGGCATATTGCGACGGGCCGGCATTGACGCTGATGATGAAGGCGCCCGCGTCGAGGGTCGGTTTCGCCAACGCCAGCATCACGTTCGAGAAATTCACACCCGTTAAAATTTGGACCTTGTCGCGCTCCACCATCTTGTCGGAGAGCTGGCGGCCGACGTCTGGCTTGGTCTGATCGTCGCCATCGATGATCATTGCGGGACGGCCGCCGAGCTTGCCGCCGAGGCTATCGACGCCGAGCTTGAAGCCGTCGAGAAGCTCCTGGCCGAGGACGCCGCTTGGGCCCGAGAAAGTCGAGATGAAGCCGATCTTGATCGGCTCCTCCGCCGCCGCAGGGCCAAAGGTCAACAGCGCCAGCAAGGCGGCGGCAGGTACGGCTTTCATTTCCACCCTCGTGAATTTTCTTCAGGACGAGGGCAAACTATCGTCCGGCTCGCCGGCTGTCACTGCCGCTTAAGCAGCGCGGGCGAGCTCGTGAAGCCTATCCCAGGTCGTTGCAATCATGCTCGGACGCGCGTTCATGCGCTCGACCCATGCCCTGATATTGGCATGAGGGTGCAGCACCGGCGCGCCCTCGGCCGTCTCCGCGAACATCGTCAGATGCGGTGCGAGCATGAGGTCGGCAATCGATAGCTCCTCTCCCGCCATGAACGGCCCATCACCAAGGAGCCGGGCGATCTCTGCGATGCAAACCTGCGCCCTCGGGATCGCCTCCCTGACCTTGGCCTCATCGACCGGCCGACCGACTTTCGGCGCGACGAGCCGCGCGAATGTTATCGTCGCAGAAACCTGCGGCATGACATACCAGTCGGTGATGCCGCAGAGCTGATTCATGCGCGCCTCGGCGCGGGGATCGCGCGGCGTGAGGCTCGGCTCGGGCACGATGCGATCGAGATAGCGCAGGATCGCCTGCACTTCGTAGAGACGAAAGTCGCCGTGATCCATGACCGGGATGCGGCCGAAGGGATTGCGCGTTAGATGCTCCGGGCTCTTGAAGCCGCCGAAGGGCATCGCGTGCAGGCGCCAGGCGCAGCCTTTCTCTTCAAGTCCAAGCAGGGCGGTTCGAACGTAAGGGCTGCCGGGCACGCCGTAGATCGTGAAGTCGCTCATTAGACTTCTCCTGTCGCAGGCGCTCAGTCGGCAGGACATATCGCCATCCTGTCAAGCGGGATCAGCCGGACAGGAGCGAGCGGCGGGCGCGCCCTTTCGTCGCTCTCCGCCGGAAGATTCCGACAATCTCGACATGCGGCGATTGACGAAACTGGTCGACAGGCGTGATCCGCTCCGGCATGTAGCCGCCCGCGACGAGAACCGCAGCATCGCGCGCAAAAGTTTGCGCATTGCAGGAAACGGCGATGACGAGCGGCACATACGAACGTGCAAGCGCGTGCGCTTGTGCCTCAGCACCGGCGCGCGGCGGATCGAAGAGAACGGCGTCGAAAGGCGTGAGCTCTTCGTGCGATAGCGGCCTGCGCATGAGGTCGCGACGCTCTGTTCTGATGGCACGCAGACCGGAAGCCGTGCGTGCGGCCTGTGTCAGCGCCTCGAGAGCGGCGCTGTCGGCGTCCATTGCAACAATCTCGGCATGTTCCGCCAGACGCAGCGCAAATGTGCCGATGCCGCAGAAGAGGTCGGCAACGCGCTTTGAGTTGACGGCCGCTTGTCCGACGAGTTCGGCGAGAGTTGTCTCGCCCTTCTCGGTCGCTTGCAAGAAAGCGCCGGGCGGAAGATGCACGATCGCGCTGCCGATCCGCAACTCTGGCGGCCTGCGCTCGACCATTAAGCGGCCGTGATTTGACAGCCGCGCGAGATCGAGGCGTTCCGCCGCGGCAATCAGCACCTGCGTGGTACGTTCATCGAGATTTCCCGCACCGCGCAAATCCAAGTCGAGGCCCGACCGAGTGGCGGTCACAAGAATGTCGAGGGGCTTGCGCAACCTCGCAAGTTCTTCTGCGATTCCGCCTGCAGCCGCGACGGCACCGTCGAGCGACGGCGCGAACAGCGGACAGAAATCGATGGCGACCAGATCGTGGCTGCGCGCCTGCATGAAGCCAACGCGCGCCGCTCCCGCATCGAAGCGCGCGTGGAAGGTCGCGCGGCGGCGTCCTTCGCCGTGTGCGTCGATGAGCGGATCAACTGTCGCGTGGACACCGGCCTGCGCGAGCGCATCGACAACAAGTCCCCGCTTCCATTCGCGGTAAGCTTCCTCGCGATAGCCCTGAATCGCGCAGCCGCCGCAGATGCCGTAATAAGGACAGAACGGCGCCTCGCGATCCGGCGACGGCGTGATGATGTCGATGAGGCGCCCGGACTGGCCGTTGATCTCGGCAGAGATCGAGTCGCCCGGCACTGTGTAGGGGACGAAGATGTTTCCCTGGTCCATTCGCGCAACACCTTCGCCGCGTTGACCGAGCCGCTCGATGGTCAACACACGCCGCTTGCTCACCCGCGGCGCGCTCCGATCAGGAATTCGCGATTGCCATCGCCGCCGAGGATTGGCGACGGCTCCATGCCGAGCACGTTCCAGCCGAGCGATGTCACGAGTCGTCTAACGTCCTCGCAAATCTGCTCGTGCACAGCGGCATCTTTGACAACGCCGCCCTTGCGCCGGCCGGCGCCCGCTTCGAATTGCGGCTTGATCAACGCAACGAGTTCGCTGCGGCGCGTGGCGAGCACCAGAACCGGCGGCAGCACCTTGTCCAGTCCGATGAAGCTCACGTCGCAGGCAATAAACATTGCTGCATGTGCATTAAGGCCGACCCTGCGCGCAGCGCCTTCGATCGTTTCCCGCGTCAACGTGCGCGCATCCGTCTTCTCCAAGGAAACAACGCGCGGATCGCTCGCCAGACTTGCATGCAGCTGGCCGTGTCCGACATCGACCGCGATCACCAGCGCCGCGCCACGCGCGAGCAGGACCTGCGTGAAGCCGCCGGTCGAGGCGCCGATGTCGAGGCAAAGCCGGCCCGCCGGATCGAAGCCGAAATGGGCAAGCGCATGCGCGAGCTTTACGCCGCCGCGCGATACCCAGGGATGCGGCGCGCTCGCCTCGACGTGAGCCCCCGGCGCCAGCGCCTCCGATGCTTTCGCGACCCGCGCCCCGTCGGCGGTCACGAGCCCGGCGTCGATCGCCGCGCGTGCCTTGGCGCGGCTCTCGAACAAGCCCCTCTCGACGAGAGCGATGTCGGCCCGGATGCGGGATACCATTGCCGATGTCCACCCGCAGTCCTAGGCTCGTCAACAGCCGGCAACTCTCGCCACTGCGGCAACCATGGAAGCGCCGCCCGCCCCCATCGACAGCTGAGATCGCTATGACCCTCCCGAACGATCCTTCCTACAGCACCATGCCGCCCGGCCCGCATCCGCTCGGCGGCGTAACAGAGCGGCTACGCCATCGCTGGGGCTGGTTCGTCGGCTTCGGCGCGCTTGCCGCGATTCTTGGGCTCGCCGCGCTCGTCCTGGTCGTCTCCGCCACGATCGCCTCGGTGCTGACGATCGCTATTTTCATGATCATCACGGGGGGGATGGAAGTCGTGATGGGCTTCGGCAGCAAGACCTGGGGCCGCTTTTTCCTGTTTATCCTGCTTGGGCTGCTCTACATCGTCGCCGGCGCCTTTGCGCTCGCCCAGCCGCTGCTTGCCGCGGCCGTCCTGACCCTGATGCTTGGATGGGCGCTCATCGCGACGGGCGCAGTCCGCATCTGGCTCGGCACGCATCTCCCGCGCGGGTCGAAATCGATGATGATCCTCGCTGGTGTCGCGACCTTGCTCTTTGGGCTCGTGATCGTCCTCGGCTGGCCGGGCAACTCGTTTTTCGTCCTCGGCATCATTCTCGGACTCGACCTGCTCTTCTACGGCGCCAGCATGATCGCCTTCGGCATGCGGCTTCGGAACGCCTGAACCTCCGTCCAACTCGGCCGTTGATCAGGCCGGCCGTTTCGGCCAATAGAGCGCCTCGAAGAGAAGCCGCCGACACCGGCGGCTTCTTCGCTAAATGGATCCGGTCGATATGGCGAAGTGGGTTTACAGGTTCGGCGGCGGCACGGCCGAGGGCGCAAGCGAGATGCGCAACCTCCTCGGCGGCAAGGGCGCCAATCTCGCCGAGATGGCAAATCTCGGATTACCGGTGCCGCCCGGCTTCACGATTACGACCGAGGTCTGCACTTACTTCTACGCGCACGGGAAGCAGTACCCGGACGAGCTTGCCGGCGAGATCGACGCGGCGCTCGCCCACGTCGGCGAGCTGACCGGCCGCTCGTTCGGCGACAATGAGAATCCGCTGCTCGTCTCGGTACGGTCCGGCGCGCGCGCCTCGATGCCGGGCATGATGGACACCGTGCTCAACCTCGGGCTCAACGACACGACTGTGCAGGCGCTGGCGAAAAGTGCCGAAGACGAGCGCTTCGCCTACGATTCCTATCGCCGCTTCATCCAGATGTATTCGAATGTGGTGCTCGGCGTCGAACACCACAATTTCGAAGAGGTGCTCGACCTCCTCAAGAGCCAGAAAGGCCACGATCTCGATACCGACCTCAGCGCGGCGGAATGGCGCGAGGTGATTGCCGAATATAAAGGGATCGTCGAGCGCGAGAGCGGCAAGCCGTTTCCGCAGGACCCGCGCGAACAGCTCTGGGGTGCGATCGGCGCGGTCTTTTCCTCATGGATGAACCAGCGCGCGATCACCTATCGCCGCCTAAACAACATTCCCGAAAGCTGGGGCACTGCGGTCAACGTGCAGGCGATGGTGTTCGGCAATATGGGCGAGACGTCAGCGACGGGCGTCGCCTTCACGCGCAATCCATCGACCGGCGACAAGGAGCTCTACGGCGAGTTTCTGGTCAATGCGCAGGGCGAGGATGTTGTCGCCGGCATTCGCACCCCGCAGAACATCACCGAAGCGGCGCGTATTGGGGCCAAGTCAGACAAGCCGTCCATGGAGACGGTGATGCCGGAGGTCTTCAATCAATTCGTCGAGACGACGCAGAAGCTCGAGTCGCATTATCGCGACATGCAGGACATGGAGTTCACCGTCGAGCGCGGCAAACTCTGGATGCTGCAGACCCGCGGCGGCAAGCGCACCACAAAGGCGGCATTGCGCATCGCGGTCGAGATGGCGAATGAAGGCCTGATCACGCGCGAGGAAGCGCTTTTGCGCATCGAGCCTGGCGGGCTCGATCAATTGCTGCATCCGACGATCGATCCGGGTGCCGAGCGCAATGTGCTTGCGACCGGCCTGCCGGCTTCGCCGGGCGCAGCGTCGGGCGAGATCGTCTTCAATTCGGATGAGGCCGAGACACTGAAAAGCTCCGGTCACAAGATCATTTTGGTCCGCGTCGAGACAAGCCCGGAAGACATCCACGGCATGCATGCGGCTGAGGGAATCCTCACGACGCGCGGCGGCATGACCTCGCATGCGGCGGTCGTCGCGCGCGGCATGGGCAAGCCGTGCGTCTCCGGCGTCGGCAGCATCCGCGTCGACTACCTCAAGCAAACGATGAGCGTCGCCGGCAGGACGTTCAAGAAAGGCGCGACGATCACGATCGACGGCTCGACCGGCCAGGTGATCGAAGGTGCGGTCGCGATGCTGCAGCCGGAACTCTCTGGCGAGTTCGCCACGATCATGGAATGGGCGGATGAAGCGCGCCGCCTCGGCGTGCGGGCCAATGCCGACACGCCGAACGATGCGCGGGTGGCGCGCAAATTCGGCGCCGAGGGGATCGGCCTCTGCCGCACCGAGCACATGTTTTTTGAAGGCGACCGTATCGTCGCAGTGCGCGAGATGATCCTCGCGGACGACGAGAAAGGCCGCCGCGCCGCGCTCGCCAAGCTTCTGCCGATCCAGCGGGCCGATTTCGCCGATCTTTTCGAGATCATGTCGGGCCTGCCGGTCACGATCCGCCTGCTCGATCCGCCCTTGCACGAATTCCTGCCCCATACGGACGAGGAGATCGCCGAAGTCGCGACGGCGATGGGTACCGAACCCGACAAGCTGAAGCGCCGCGCCCAGGAGCTGCACGAGTTCAACCCGATGCTCGGCTTCCGGGGTTGCCGTATCGCGATAGCTTTTCCGGAAGTCGCGGAGATGCAGGCGCGTGCGATCTTCGAGGGGGCGGTTGCCGCATCGAAGAAGACCGGGAAGCCCGTGATAGCGGAAGTCATGGTGCCGCTCGTCTTCACCCGCGCCGAGTTCGATCTGATCAAGGCGCGGATCGACGCGATGCATGCGGCGGTCGAGAAGGAGGCCGGCGTCAACGTTCCCTATCAGGTCGGCACGATGATCGAACTGCCGCGCGCGTGCCTGCGTGCTGCGGAGATCGCCGAGACGGCCGAGTTCTTCTCGTTCGGAACGAACGATCTCACCCAAACCGCGCTTGGCATCTCGCGCGACGACGCCGCCTCGTTTCTCGGCTCCTACACGTCGAAGGGGATCCTTATCTCTGACCCCTTCATCACCATCGACCAAGAGGGCGTCGGCGAACTCGTCGAGATCGGGGTCGAGCGCGGGCGCCGGACAAGGCCGGACATCAAGCTCGGCATCTGCGGCGAGCACGGAGGCGACCCCGCCTCGATTGCTTTCTGCGACCGGGTCGGCCTCGACTACGTCTCCTGCTCGCCGTTCCGGGTGCCGATTGCCCGGCTGGCCGCGGCGCAGGCCGCTCTCGGTAAAGAGGTCGCGAGCACGGCGTAGCGCCGGCGCCACACCTGGCATGTCGCAGCGCCGTCATATTGCGGCGCGGCAACAGCGCTGGTAAGACCGCCGCGGCGAGCTTGGCTGCGGAGCTGGAATGAAAATCCTGGCGGGGAATTCCAATCGCGCCCTGACCGAGGCGATTGCCGCCTATCTCGGCTTGCCGCTGACCAATTGCCAGGTCCGGCGCTTTGCCGACATGGAGATTTTCGTTGAGATTCAGGAGAACGTGCGCGGCGAGGACACTTTCGTCGTCCAGTCGACTTCTTTCCCGGCGAACGACCACCTGATGGAGCTCCTGATCATGGCCGACGCGCTGCGGCGCTCCTCGGCCAAGCGCATCACGGCGGTGATCCCCTATTTCGGCTACGCCCGGCAGGACCGCAAATCGGGTTCGCGCACGCCGATCTCGGCCAAACTCGTCGCCAACCTGATCACCCGCGCCGGGGCCGACCGCGTCCTCACCGTCGACCTCCACGCCGGACAGATTCAAGGCTTCTTCGATATCCCTACCGACAATCTGTTCGCCGCGCCGGTCATGGTGCGCGACATAAAGGAGCGGCTGGACGTCAAGAAGGTCGTGGTCGTGTCGCCCGACGTCGGCGGCGTCGTGCGCGCCCGCGCATTGGCAAAACGCATCGACGCCTCGCTCGCGATCGTCGACAAGCGCCGCGAACGCGCCGGCGAGTCGGAAGTCATGAACATCATCGGCGAAGTATCGGGGCGAAGCTGCATCCTCGTCGACGACATCGTCGATTCCGGCGGCACGCTCTGCAATGCCGCCGACGCGCTCCTGAAGGAGGGCGCGACCGAGGTCCGCGCCTATATCACGCATGGCGTGCTCTCGGGCGGCGCGGTGGCGCGCATCTCCGCCTCGCACCTGAAGGAACTCGTCGTTACCGACACGATACATCCAACGGAAGCGCTCCGTGTCGCGAAAAACATCCGCACGCTGTCCATCGGACCGCTGATCGGTGAGGCGATCGCGCGGACCGCGAAAGAAGAGAGCGTGTCTAGTCTTTTCGACTGATCGGTTTTAGGCGTTACCTGCCGCAACCCCGAAAGCCGCGGCTTCCATCTTCGTGTTCTCTGCTTTTGAATTGCCGCAGGCATCGCAATGGGTATGCATCTGGCCAAGACTGGCCTGCATCTCTCATCAAAAGCGGAAACGCACTCCCACCGTAGGATCGACGTTGTTGTGCTTGAGAAAACCAAAGGCTAGTCCGCCGTTCACTTGCGAGAACATGGCTCCGAAATAAAGATCCCATTTGGGTGCAAAACGCCAATCAATAGCGCCGGAAACCGCGTGGAACGTTCCGGCACATTGCGGATGCTGAGTGCCGGAGCAGGGAGAAGGTCCTGCAGCGATGGTTCCGTAAAAGGAATTCTGGATGTAATGGTAATAGGCCCCGATGACGTCGAGATTGTCGGTCAGGGCGTACTTTGCTCCCACCCACATAATCTGCAGAGTCTTGTTACCTAGACCGTTCACGCCGAAGGCTGTGTTGCTGATATTGGTCCTGTTGAGTGCGTCACAGCCCTGGCAAACAAAACTTCCCGCAATATCCGTAAAAGCAATTTGCGGATCGCTAGGGGCTGTGTATCGAATATGCTCATAACCGGCAAATAACTTCAGTGGTCCCTGCGTGTATTTGCCGACGACCATCACCGCGCTGTTATCCGAGATCGTCGCGGTGAGCGTTTGCGGTAAAAACGGAGGTATCGGATTTCCATTCGCATCATTGCTCCCAGGCGCGAGCGCTACGGCGACCGAATCCCTGACATAGCTATAAATCGCGTCGACCGAGAGCATACCGCCGCCCCATGCCGGGATATCCGCGCCGGCTTGGAACTGGTAGGCTCCATTGGAGGCATTATTCAAACTATAGCCGCCGAACTGCCAGAGCGCCGCGAGCCGGAAATGATCGGCATTCACCCGGTACTTCAGCGACGTGGAGTGTCTACAGTTTTCGGTATTACCCCCGCCGCAGGTGATCCCCTGAAAGCCAATAGGTGAGAAGGCGTAGGAGGCGCCGAATGGATCGTAATCGAAGACGGCATCGAGCGTCAGGGAGTTCTGTCGCATGACGGTCAGGGTGCCGTATGTCGGGGAGCTGACCCCAACATAGCCCTGCCCGTTGTACCATTGGCCCGCTCTGCTTGAATCGGAATAAGCGGTTTGCTGATTTTGTGGCACGCCGATATTCGCAGCAACCGATCCGGGCCCATTGGACAATCGGAAGGAATACGGGTCGAAGCCGGCATCCAGAGCAAAGACGACGGAGACATTATCGCCGATCGGCTCGGTGCCTTTGATTCCAATGGTTGAATTGCTCAAGCCGTTAGGCGCGAGGCTCCAAAGCGGCGACCTGTTTTGTTTCTGGATCAGGTACGAAGCCCCGACAGCCGATCGCGGGTCCCACGGCGCGCCGTGACTCTGCCAGCCGGCGCCCGCGTCAACCGTGCCGTAGAGCGTGATGCCGTGCCACGTCAGCTGGCAGTTCGTTCCGATAAAGTCCGAAACGCTGGCGCACGTCGCCGGCGCGGAATCTGCCTTGATCGAGGAAGCCGCGGCATCGGCGGCAAAGGCTTCCCCGCTGCGGCAGGCCACAGCGGCTGCGAGGAGTCCGGCGGCAAAAACGCTGAGCCTTGGGACGAAAGCCTTCCAGGGCAACATAAACCATCATGGCGGTGGACATGCTGGTCAACAAGCAAGTGCCGGCGCCACGATCTATCTATTCCTGTTCGCGTGGCGCCCGCGCCACAGCCAAACGCAGACCTATTATCTGTTTGTGTGGGGAGCCGAGCGGCGCTTGCTGACGCTGACATACGCGAAGACTGGCACCGCATTGAGCATCAAAGCCCACAGCGCATGCTGCGGGGCGAAAACCGCAATGATCGCGGCAAGCGCACAAGACGCTATCAGGACGATGACACCGCCGCGCCGCTCCGCGCTGGCTTGGTGCGCTTCCGGCATGGACATGACCATCGCGAGTGCCGTCACGCCATTCAGTGCGAGATTACCCACGTAGACCCAGATCGCGAGCGGCACATCGGCATAGCGCCCGACCAGCATGGTCGAGAACGGCACGCAGGTGACGAGCAGGAGATCGGCGAGCCAGGCAATTGCGTAGGCGCGGGTGACATGTTCAGCCGCCATGCGGACGCGGATTTTCGATAGCCAGCTGTTGCCGAGGACGAGAAAGCTCAGGAGATAGGGGAAGAATTTCGGCCACAGGTCCTTCAGCGCCAACCAGAGGCCTGCGTTGTCGGAGAGCGGCTGGTCCGGCACGCGCAGCTCGAGAACAAGCAGCGTCATGGCGACCGCGAAAATGCCGTCGGTCAGCGCATCGAGCCTCGCCTTGGGATACATTTGCAAAGTCCGCTTTGGGTCCGCTATAAGCCGCGCGCGTCCGTTTCCGACACCCCTGGAGGCGAGGGCGCACCAATCAGACAAGGACATCGCAATGGCCGAGGCAAAGCAACTCGCGGCCGCGGTGCGTAGCGGGACAGGCAAGGGGGCCGCCCGCAGCGTTCGCCGTGAAGGTCGTATTCCGGGCGTGATCTATGGCGGCGGCGAGCCGGCACAGCCGATCTCGCTCGACCACAAGACGCTCAACCATCTGATCTATCAGGGTAAATTCCTGACGACGATCTTCGAAATCGACGTCGATGGCAACAAGCAGCGGACGATCCCGCGCGACTACCAGCTCGACGTCGTCAAGGACATTCCGCTGCATGTCGACTTCCTGCGGCTGAAGCCCGGCACCCGCATCCGCGTCGACGTGCCGGTGCGCTTCGTCAACCACGAGGCCTCGCCCGGTCTGAAGCGCGGCGGCTCGCTCAATATCGTGCGGCATACCGTCGAGATGCTGGTTCCGGCCGACAGCATCCCGGATTCGCTCACCGCCGATCTGACAGGGCTCGATTTCAACGATTCGCTGCACATTTCGGCATTCAAGTTGCCGGAGGGGTGCACGCCGACGATCCGCGACCGCGACTTCACCGTAATCACGCTCGCGCCCCCGAGCGCGCGCGCCGAAGAGGCGGCGGCACCTGCCGCAGCTGCCGCCGGCGCGGCGGCGCCGGCTGCCGGCGCGACGCCTGCCGCCGCTGCCCCGGCCGCTGGCGCAAAAGCCGCGCCCGCCAAGGACGAGAAAAAGAAGTAACGCGCTACGCAGAGCGATGCGGAGCGCAAGAGTTTCCGCATCGCCTGATCCCGACAGGTGCACGGATCGCCATGCTGCTCTTCGTCGGCCTCGGCAATCCTGGGTCACGCCACGCGCGCAATCGCCACAATATCGGCTTCATGGCGGTCGGGGCGATCGCGCGGCGTTACAATTTCGCGCCCTTCCGCACGCGCTTCCAATCGCGCGCCAGCGAAGGTCAGATCGGCGGCGAGCGGATCGTCGTTATCGAGCCGCAGACATTCATGAACGAGTCCGGCCGCGCCGTCGGCGAGGCTGCGCGCTTCTACAAGATCGAACTCGGCGACATTGTCGCCTTCCATGACGAGCTCGACCTCGCGCCGGGAAAGCTCAGGGTGAAGATCGGCGGCGGCAATGCCGGGCATAACGGCCTGCGCTCGATCACCGCGCATCTCGGCAACGATTACAAGCGCGTGCGTCTCGGCATCGGCCATCCTGGCGACAAGGCGCTCGTCTACTCCTATGTGCTGAGCGATTTCGCCAAAAGCGAAGAGCCCTGGGTCGAAGCTTTGTGCAAAGCGACCGCCGATGAAATCCCGCTTCTCGTCCAAGGCGATGACGCGCACTTCCAAAGCAAGGTGCACCTCGCGATGGGCGCTGCCGGCTTCGCGGAACTAAATCGCGCCGGCGAGCGCGGATGATGTCCCTGCAGCGGCAGTTCTCGACCTTCATCATCGTCGGCTTCATCGCCGCGGGCGTGCATTACGGAACCCTGTTCATCCTCGTCGAAGGTGCGCACTGGCGCCCCGTGCCGGCCACCCTTGTCGGGTTCGTCTGCGGCGGCTTTGTTTCTTACCTTCTGAACCGCCGTCACACATTTGCGAGTGATCGTCCGCATGAAGAGGCGACTTGGCGATTCGCGATCGTCTCGGCCGTAGGCTTCACGCTGACCTGGATCATCATGCACATTCTTGTCGAGAGGATCGGCGCGCCATACTTGCCGGCGCAGATTTTGACGACGGGCATCGTCATGTTTTGGAATTTCGTTGCTAACAAGCTTTGGACTTTCGGCGGCGGCGCACCCGCCTGAATTCTTGAGGTCTGCATGACGCTGCAAGATGATCTCAGAGCCGCGATCCGTACGATCCCGGATCATCCGAAGCCGGGCATTCTGTTTCGCGACATCACGACGCTGCTTGGCGATGCGCGCGCCTTTCGCCGCGCTGTCGATGAACTCGTCCACCCTTTCGCCGGCACGAAAATCGACAAGGTCGCAGGAATCGAGGCGCGCGGTTTCATCCTGGGCGGGGCGATTGCGCATCAGCTCTCGGCCGGCTTCGTGCCGATCCGCAAGAAGGGCAAGCTGCCCCACAACAAAGTTTCGATCGGTTATTCCCTGGAATACGGCATCGACGAGATGGAGATGCATGCCGACGCAGTCGCGGAGGGCGAGCGGGTCGTGCTCGTCGACGATCTCGTCGCGACCGGCGGTACGGCGGAAGCCGCGGTGAAACTATTGAAGCAGCTCGGCGCTGACGTGGTCGTCGCCTGCTTTGTCATCGATCTGCCGGATCTCGGCGGCGCCAAAAAGGTTGAGGCGCTGGGCGTCCCGGTGCGAACGCTCATCGCGTTCGAGGGGCACTAGTCTCCTACTCCGCGTTGGCGAGACTGGCCGGAATTTCCTGCTTCACCGGCCGCGTCGCCGCGACACTCGTGCTGTTCTTTGCGGGGTCGCGGCGCTGCGCCTGATGATCGAGCTTCTGCAGATCGCGCCAAGTGTTCGACTGCGCGATCATCTTGCGGATCGAGGCGACGTTCGCGGCAGCGTCGATCGGCGCAAGATCGCGGCGCGACCAGTCCTCGGCTTCGCCGAATTTGCCCTCCAGCGCCAGAACCAGCGCGAGGTTCTGGCGGACGCGCATGTCGGCCTTGGAATTGCCGGCGGCACTTCGCAGCGTCTCTTCGGCCTGCGGCAATTGCCGGTTCAGCGCGTAGGAAAGCCCGAGATTGGACATCACGGCTGGCTCGTCCGGCCGCATGCGCAAAGCGGCTTTATAATAGTTCTGCGCCTGATCGTGATCGCCGAGTTGATCGGCGACCGAGCCCTGCGCCGAAAGGATCGACCAGTTCGGCCGCTCCGGCGTGTGCGCGTTGGCAAGAACGGTCGAAGCCTCCTTCAGACGCCCCGCGTCAGCAAGCGCCTTGCCGTAGGCACCGAGCACTTCGCGATCCTGCGGATTGCGCGCGGCGAGGCCCTGCAGCACCGCGACCGCCTGCTGATGCTGGCCGAGCGCCCGTAGCGCGTTGGCATACGTCATCGCCGTGTTCTTGTCCTTGGGATCGCGGTCGTAGCGCTGACCCCAATCCTCGGCAAAACGGCCGAGGGCCCCCTCATTCTTCGGCAGTTCCGTGCTCTCATTGAGGCCGACCGAGCTTGTCATCTCGCGAACGCTGTTGCATCCGGCGAGGGCGAGGGATAGCGCCATCGCGGCGGCGAGCGGCACGAAGGTGCGCAATGGGCGGAAGAGCTTACCTTGGATCACGGGCGATGTCCGGTCAGGGCTTTGCGAACGCGTATTGGTCAGCAATAAAGCGTTAACCCTAATCGCCGGTTAACGCCCGAGAGCCGATGCCCCTCGCCTTCGCAGAACCGGCGTTCGACGCCGTCCCGATCCATTTCGTCACGCCGGAGACCTGGCAGACCGAGGAGGCTGCGCTGTCCCCGCGCGCGCGCTCGTTCGCTGGGGCGAGCGGGTTCGAGCCGAAGCCCGGGCGGATGTTGCTGGTCCCAGGAGATGACGGCGCGATTGCGCATGTGCTGTTTGCAGTCGACAAGGCGGGGGCGCGCAACGCCGATCCGTTCTTGGCGGGCGAGCTCGCGACGCGCCTGCCGAAAGGCACCTATCGCTTCGCCAATGAGCCGCACGACAGGGCGCTGGCGGCGCTTGCATTCCTGCTCGCGACCTATCGCTTCGACAAATACAAATCTTCCAAGAAGCAGTCTCCCCGACTGATCGCGCCGGAGAGCGTCGACGGCAAGCAAATCGAGCGGCTCGCCTCCGCGGTGGCGTTCGGGCGCGACCTCATTAACACGCCGACGAACGATCTCGGCCCGCAGGCGCTGGAAGACGCGATCATTGCGCTAGCGAACAAACATGGCCGCCCGTGCACGATCGTGCGCGGCGCTGATTTGCTCGCGCAGAACTTTCCATTGATCCACGCCGTCGGCCGCGCCGCCGCGGAGCCGCCGCGCATTGTCGATTTCACGTTCGGTCCGGAGGATGCACCGAAAGTAACGCTCGTCGGCAAGGGGGTATGTTTCGATACCGGCGGCCTCGACATCAAGCCGAGCGCGGGCATGCTGATCATGAAGAAGGATATGGGCGGCGCTGCGACCGCGCTCGCGCTCGCATCCATGATCATGGATGCGCAATTGCCGCTGCGCTTGCGCGTCATCATTCCGATCGTCGAGAATGCAATCGCAGGGAATGCTTTCCGCCCCGGCGACATTTATCGCAGCCGCAAGGGCCTTACGGTGGAGATTGGCAACACCGACGCCGAGGGGCGGCTCATCCTTGCCGACGCACTGGCGCTCGCCGATGAAGACGAGCCCGATCTTCTCTTCGACTTCGCCACATTGACCGGCGCCGCCCGTGTCGCGCTCGGCCCCGATCTGCCGCCGATGTATACCGATGACGATACGCTCGCCGCTTCATGTCTCGAGCATGGCCGCAAAGTGCATGACCCGGTCTGGCGCATGCCGCTTTGGACGCCCTACGACAAGCAGCTAGATGGAAAAATCAGCGATCTCGTCAATGTATCGTCGGCCCCGTTTGCCGGTTCGATCACTGCGGCGTTGTTCTTGCGTCGATTCGTCGAGCGCGCCAAAGCCTGGGCGCATTTCGATGTCTATGCCTGGAATCCGACGACGCTGCCGGGCCGTCCCGAGGGCGGCGAGGTGCAGGTCGCGCGACTGCTCTTCTCGATGTTAGCGGGGGATACCAGCAGGAGCGGCGGTAGAACCGACGCGCCTTTCCCGTAGGCGTGTCCTGCGCAGCATACATGCGAACGTCTGCTAGAGTGCACCCGATCACAACGGAACAGAGAATGTCGCAACGCTGCTTCGAGGATTTCCGCGCCGGCGATGTCCTGCCGATCGGCGAACGCGAGATCACCAAAGACGAGATCATCGCTTATGCCTCGATCTATGACGCGCAGCCTTTTCACATCGACGAGGAAGCCGCCAAGAAGCTGATGCTCGGCGGCTTGGCGGCGTCGGGTTGGCACACAGCCTGTGTCATCATGCGCATGAATTACGATAGCTGGCTGAAGGACACTGCGTCTTTGGGCGCGCCGGGCATCGAGGAATTGCGTTGGACAAAACCGGTGCGGCCCGGCGATCGGCTCAGCGGTCGGCTTGAAATCCTCGACACGCGCGCATCCAAGTCGCGGCCGCAAATAGGACTGGTGGGCATGTCCTGCACCGTCGAAAATCAGTCCGGTGAAGTCGTGCTGACGCAGCGCCATACGCAAATCATCCGGCGGCGCGGCGCGGAAGAAGCGAATTTTGCGCCGCCGCCGCAAGGGAACGCGTCGGCACCGCACGCCGGCGCGCCGGCCCCGCAAACGCCTCCTATCTCCGGTTGGTTCGAGGACCTCAAAATCGGAACGAAAACCAACCTCGGCCAGGAGACGTTCACGCGCGAGTCGATCATCGACTTCGCGCGCAAATACGACCCGCAGCCTTTTCACCTCGATGAGGAAGCCGCAAGCCGGAGCCTGTTCGGCCGGCTCGCCGCCTCCGGCTGGCACACCGCTTCCATGTGGATGAAGCAGTTCGTCGACACGCGCAAAAAATTCGAGAGCGAACGCGGTCCAAGCAGCGAACCATCGCCGCGGCCTGGTCCATCTCCGGGCTTCACGAAGCTGCGCTGGCACCGCCCCGTCTATGTCGGCGACACGATCTCGTTTAGGAGTGAGCTCGCTGATAAGCGCGTGACCTCGCGTCAGGGATGGGGGCTCATCTTCAGCCACAATACCGGGATCAATCAGGACGGCGTGCTCGTCTATGAATTTACCGGCTCGGCGTTCTGGCCGCTGCGGCCGAAATAGACGCAGAGCGTCAACGCGCGCTCTTCTTGCATTGCAGGCCCGCCTTCTGGCAGGCGATGCCTGGCGTCGAGCAGGCGACCGCGCCCGTATCGGATTTCGCGCAGATCGTGCAGCCGTCGGTCCATTCGAGGCACGACGGGTTATCGTTTGCATAGGCCTGGATCGGCACGTGATGTGGCGTGGGAACGGAAGGTGCTTTAGCTTGATCCGCGAGTGCCTGCGGCGACACGATAGCAAATAATGCGACGCAGACGTGGAAGATCGGGCGCGTGAAGTGCCAAAGCACCCCGCGTGGC
>JAXDNJ010000062.1:0-23927 GCA_034669505.1 Methylobacteriaceae bacterium | reverse complement strand
GCGAGCGGCCGACGCTGCCCCCGCGTCCCGCGCCGCCCCCGCTCAGGCGGGAGCCGCGACCCTTGCCGCCGTTCCTTGCCAACCGCGGCAAGCCGGCGGAGCAGCCCCCGGCCGCCATCCCGCCGCCGCCCGCAGCAGCGGCGGAACCGACCCCCGCCGAGCCGGCGCCGGAGAGCACCGCCGCGACACCGCCGCCAACCCTGCCTCCGACGGGCGAAAGCACCGCGCCGCAGCCCCCAGCGGAGGGTCAGCCCTCTGCCGCGCCGAAGATCGAGCTCGATCCGCTCGAGTCGCTCGAAGAAGAGATGGCGAAGCTCCTCGGCCGCAACCCGAACCCCTAGAGTCTCCGTCTAGCGCCGAGCGGCGAGAGCGCCTCGCGCGCCGGCTGCAGATCGTCCGGCCACGGGCTTTCGAAGCGCAACGCCTCGCCGCTGATCGGATGATCGAAGGCCAGCACCGCCGCGTGCAGGGCTTGCCGCCGCAAGTGTGAGACCGCCTCGCGCGCCGCCTCGGGCAATTGCGCGGCCTTGGATTTAAAGCCCGTCGCATAGACCGGATCGCCGACAATGGGATGGCCGATATGGGCCATGTGGACGCGGATCTGGTGCGTGCGTCCGGTCTCCAGCCGGCACGCCACAAGGCTGACCACCGGCTTTGCCGCCGGACCGTAGCGCTCCAGTACCCGCCAATGGGTGCGCGCCGCGCGGCCCCGCTCGGCTGAAACCACGCCCATCTTCTCGCGATCCCCAGCCGCGCGGCCGAGCGGCGCGTCGATGATGCCTGCCGCGCGATCCGGCGAGCCCCAGACGAGCGCATTGTATTCGCGCAGGAACGGGAATGTCCGGCCGTGATCGGCAAAGAGCTTGGCCAGCCCGCGATGCGCCGCGTTGGTCTTGGCGACGACCAGGAGACCCGACGTGTCCTTGTCGAGCCGGTGCACGATGCCCGGCCGCTCGACCCCGCCGATGCCCGAGAGCTCAGCCCCGCAATGAGCGATCAGCGCGTTGACGAGCGTGCCGCTGCGATTGCCCGCGCCGGGATGCACGACGAGCCCCGCAGGCTTGTCGATGACGATGAGGTGCTTGTCCTCGAACACGACATTGAGCGGCAAATCCTCGCCCGCGACGTCGAGCTTTTGCGGCGGCGGCACGGCGATCCGCACATGCGCGCCGGCCTTTGTCTTCACGCCGGGATCGTGCGTTGCGGCGCCGTCGATCTCGACCTGTCCGTCGCGGATCAGCTGCTGCAGCCGGGTGCGCGACAGGCCGAGCGCCTCGGCATCGCTGCGCGCCGCCAGCACGCGATCGAGGCGCAGCCCCTCCTCGTCGGCACGCAACGCAAATTCGTGCGTCTCGCCGGCAGCGTCGGGCGAAGAGGTGTCAGGCAAGTAAAAGGCCCCGGAGGAACTCCGAGGCCTTAACGCAACTCTCAACTCAGGTCACATCACCGGCAGGTCACCGGCAGGTCACCGGCAGGTCACCGGAACGTTTCGCACTGCCGCTCGCCGTAGACGTTGGTCCAGCAGCGGCGCTGCAGCGGCCCGGCGTCGGGCATCACGTAGACCGAACCTGGCGCGACATAGGCGGGCCCGGGCTGGACATAAACGGAGCGGCCTTCAAAAGAAGGCATCGCGACATCGGCCGCCGTACCGGCCGTGCCGCCGAACACCCCGCCGGCAAAGGCGCCGGCCGGACCGGCAAAGGCGCCACCGGCTGCCGCGCCGCTCGCGGCACCGAGTGCCGTGTTGCCCTGCGCCAGCGCGAGAGCGGGAAGGCTCGCCAAGGCCGCCGCAACCAAAAGTGTCCGCACGAGCTTCATGGCGATCCCCCACAGATCGAGATTCGCCGGGAAAACGTGGCGTGTACGGCCAAGGTTCCCGCTCAGCTGAAAGAGTTTGGCGCCTGTGGCGCGATTGCCACGCGCGCGCAGCGCCGCGTCGCGCCTCGCGAGGTGCGGCGTTTGCTGGCATGCTCGCCATATTGGCGCGGCGCCGCCGCCCGCTTTCTTCCTACCTGTCGAGCCGCGATGAACCTCAGATTGCTTCGCTACGGATTCATCCTCGTCCTGATCTCGCTCGCGCTTTCCTTCTTCATTCCGGCGATGCCCGTGCCGCGCCTGGCGCTGTCCGCCCACACGATCGGAATCATGAGCGGCATCCTGATGGTCCTCGTCGGCGCGATCTGGCCGGTGTTCGGATTGGGACCGGCGCAGGCAGCGATCATGCAATGGTGCTGGGTCTATTCGGGCTATGCGAACTGGCTCGGCTGCCTCCTCGGCGCCGCGACCGGCGCGAGCCGCATGACGCCGATTGCGGCGGGCACCAGCCCGGGCCCGTTCGTCGCGGAAACGCTGGTGAGCGTGCTGCTCGTCACCACGGGCGTCACCGCTGTCGTTGCGGCCGGCCTTTCGGTCTGGGGTTTGAGGGAAAAGGCGCTTCGCACGTCGCCGGCGCGCCAGCGGAGTTAGCCGCGCGAGCTGCGGTCACGATGGGTGGTGGGGGACGTCATTGTGATGTGAGGAGCGTGAGCGACGAAGCAATCCAGGGGCAAGTTCTGCAATCATCGAGCGTTTGCCCCTGGATTGCTTCCCCCGGATTTAATCCGGATCGCTCGCAATGACGGCGCTGCGCGCCAACCCCTCATCCGCCCTTTGCTCACGCAAAGGGCACCTTCCCCCATCACATGTCGGCCGTTGACCGCACTTCTAATGTCGAGTCGCCAAGAGGCGACTTCGAATGGGGAAGGAGCGCCGACGATCAGTGCCGTTCCTCTTGCACGATTCATCTCTGCTCAATTCGGCCATTGCACCGGAGCAACGAAACAAGCCAGCGCAACCAACCGAGGTTGTTGAGATGAGCGGCATCGTCATCAGATGCGAAGCGAGCGTAAGCGCGGCAATGATCTGTAATTGTGTTGCATCTCGGCTACACGCAGCTACGAATCGCATCGAGGCGCGCTGATTTAATTGGACGCCAAGCGCACCCACGATTAGTGGACGCGCCGACCGTGCGCAGAAAAGCGCAAGAAAGTTCTCGCAGGCGGGCGTTTTGCGAATTCGAGGAGAGAGAGTGGAGCGGCGTCACGTCGGGCGGATACCGAGGCCGTTCTTCGCTCGCATGCTGCTTGTTTTAGCCGCGTTCGCCGCAACGGGTGCGTCCTCCGCAACCGACGTCCCTCATAAGCTCGCGCCGTGTCCTTGGGACGGTCCGACGGCGCGCTGCACTGGACCGGCGATCTACATGGATTCCATCGCTCGATATCTCGTCAACGGGGTGCGCTACGACATTCCGGCTGCATATCTCACCGACTGGCCGAAGGCCGAGGTGCTGGCCACCATCCAAGCCAATGATCGCGGCGGCTTACCGGATTTTGCCTTCTGGATGCCGAGCAAGCGGCCGGAGCTGATCAAGACCGGGCCGCCGATGCTGCTGCCCGAACTGAAACGGCGCGGCAGCACCTGGGGTCCCGACGAATACCCCGTCGTCGTCCTGCATCCGAGATTCGCGAAACCGAACGATCCCGACATCATCCTGCCGGAGCAGCAATTTCGTAATGCATCGAGGGTCAACAGCGGTCCGGGAGATCTGTTCATCGACAGATACGGACTGCAGGAGTTCGCGTTAGAAAAAGACCGCGTGAGATCAAAGAGCTTTCGGAACGCTCCCGGCCGCAGTCCGCAGTTTCTGTTCCACTGCTACGAGGGACTCTATTCGCTATGTCAGGGTGACGTCTATTTCCAGCGCGACGAACTCTCGTTTTTCGTGCGCTTTCCCATGAATCATATCCAGGACTGGAGCGAGATTGTCAGTGCGGTACGCGATCTCGTTTTTTCCTGGAGGAACCTGACACAGAAGTCTTGAAGCTGAAATCTCCACTCGACGAGAGAGAATATCGTGGCCAACCAACTCAACTTATCAAGCGCGGAGATCGCACAAATCCGGAGTCAGGTCGGCGCTCCGGGTTCGGTGGGGCAATACTCGGCTGCCTATCGTACGGTCCTAGCAATCGACGATGCACATCGGCAAGCAGGATTGTCTGCGCTAGATGACCCGACGCGTTACTGGTTTGAACAAGCGGTCGCCATCAACGCGAATGATCCGGCAAGCAATGCGAACTTGTTTGTCCGCGAAGTCACCGCGGCAGGCTTGCTTCTGGACGGAAGGAGCGTCCCGGACCTGCAGGCTATTTCCAACACAATCGGCACCGCCGTAATCAACCAAATTAGCGATAGCGGTGGCGTCCCGCCGGTCGGGACACTGATTGCAAACGACATATCGGCAGCAATTCAGACTGGCAACCAGACCGTCGGCGGCTGGGGCGGCGCGTTCTATTACTGGAACGAGCCATATCTCACAAATCCGGACGGCACGACACAACAGACTGTCGGTCAATATATCCAATCCCATCCGGATGAGTACGAGACGTTCATCGCGACCAACGCGCGCGCTCTCCACGACACGCTCATATCGGATTATTCAACGGGCGGGGTAGCGGCCGTCACCCGTGATGTAGTTTTGGGTTCAATTTATGCGCAGGTGCCTGCCAATGTGGCGCAGGAGATTGCCACTACGGCGGTGTATGGAAACCGGACAGGAGTTTATGCCGGCGACCCCGATGCGACCAATGGATGGCAGCGGACCGCGAGTGGCGTTTGGCAAAGATTAGAGCGCTTCGACCCTGTTACCGGTGCCCCGGAAACGATCACGGCAGATCAAGCCACCACTGCCACTCTCGAAGCGCTCCGAAGCCTCCGTGTCGATCCAAGCTATCAGGACGCAACACGGTTCTCGAACCTTCCCAACGCGATGCAAGGCAACATGCGCGGCGGTTACCTCGACAACAATGGCAGTGACGTTCTGCAATTCGCGGATGGACAGACGGGCGGGACCGACAATCTCATTTTCAATGCCAACAATAGTGGGACGCTGAATGGCAGCTCTGGGCAGAATCTCTTTATTGCAGCGGGGAACAATCAGACCGTGAACGAGAGCGGCAGTGCCGGAACAGAGAACGTCATCGTCGAGGGCAGCGGTGGGACTGTAAACACCACCAGTGGACGAATCGAGGCCAATTTCAACGAGGTGCCTGATGACCAGCTGCCGACCCTGACCGTTCACGGGCCTGGGAACACAGTAGAGGAGCACCGCAGCGCCGCGGTCACCGTCACCGGCAACAATAACACCCTGAATCTCGACGCCGGCTCTTCCCTCAACATCACGGGCACCGGCGAGACGATCAGCGGGGATAGTGCGACGATCGCCACAGGGACCGGTTCCAGCATCAATGTCATCGGCAGCGGCGACACCGTGCAGCTCGGCGCCAGTTCCTATATGGGCCTCATCCGCAGCGACAACGACGTCGTTTACGCCGAGAACGATCAGTTGGCTACACTCGGCAATGTCAGCTTCAATCTTCTCGGCAGCGGCGACACGGTGCAGCTCGGCGCAAACTCCTATATGGGCCTGATCCGCGGCGACAACGAAACCTTCTATGCAAACAACGACCAGATCGCCACGCTGCCGTTTCGTGCCCAGAAGCATGTCCGCATCCTGGCGGTCACATTCGGTCTGGGCCTTCTAACGGTTCATTCGCAAGCTCAACAAAGCGCTGAACGGCGGGGTTCGGATGCAAGCTTCAGGACCGTGCAGTTCGGCCCGGTTACATACAAGATACCGGACATCTTTCTTCCCGGCGTCACCCCGTTCAACAAAGACAAGAATTATGCGGCATTCACGATCGGCATTCTGCTGCCAGAATTTAAGCCGGCCGGGACTGATCCACAGGAGTTCAGAAGAACGGGTTGGCATAATCAACTGACAGCGCTCTTTGAGTATGGCTTACATTTTCGTGATGAAATGGAGATCGTCGATGAAACATTGGAGTCGGCCGGAATAAGTAAGGACAGATATCAGACAAAGGAGAACGGCTGCAGATTCTATCAGGGGCAAATGGCCGTCTCTAACGAACTGTATGTCTGCCCGCGTGAAGCTTACGTTATCAAGATAACATGCGACACACGGCATGCTTCCTTTCCGTCATGCACGGTTATCGAGAACATCGGCGGGAACACAACGGTTATCTATCACTACAGCCGGAAATACGTCGATCTGGCTGTCTGGATCGACGACAGAATTCGTGAACAAGCAACGACGTTTGCTGTCACGCCATAAGCGAGCTTACATTCTGAGGGGAACACAAATGCCGGCGTATTCGTCTTCACAAATCGCGACTCTACGAGGCTATATCGCGGGGGCACAAGCGGCGTTGGCCAATGGCGATACTCAGAACGCCCTCAACTACGTTAACCTCTATTACAACAGCCAGACGGATATTCGCGGCTACGCGACAGACGCGCTGCAAGTCGTCAATAATGTGGGCCTGTTCGGAACAACAGCAAATCAAGAGGTCACAAACGCGATCGGCATCTCGGAATACGGGGCGGTACAACCAAGGTTGCAAGTCGACCTTGCCGCCGCAGATTTTCAAATTATCCAGGCGAATCCAAACGCGGTTCCCACCGCAAATCAGATCGCCGACTACCATGCCAATGTATTTGCAAACGACGGCATTCCGCTCACGGCATGGGGCGGCGCGGCGGGTGCGGCGCTGGGATAGATTGGTCCCTCAGCACGTTGACTTCTGCGGAATTGGATGCAAACCCCAGAGACAATGCATTTGCTCGCGCTTTCAACGGAGATCAAATAGCGACGTCATTGACGAATCTTGAGAATGCCGGAATAACTTCGCTGTCGAACGGCAGCTTCGGAGACGCCTTTCACGCGGTAGGCTCGTTCCTGCAACTGCAGACCGAGTTCGGGAATCAATATCCGAACATGAACAATTTCGTGTTCGGCAGCAACGCAGGAACTACTCCGACGCAGATAACCGATGGCACTGGTCAGTCGCTAACCGTGAATGTCGCGGAAGATGGCGGCGGAGTGGTTAACGTCCTATCCAACACGCGGCAGCCCGACGGCCAGATGCAATATCAATTGGCTGGGCAGAACGCCAGTGTGAATACCACTAACCAAACTGTTGCCGTTCAACCGGATGGCACAGCGACAGTCAATGGAAGCGGCAATAATGTGACTGCAGAAGGCCCTCATCCAGGGGAACCAGTAGAGCATCGGAGCGCCGCCGTCACTCTCACCGGCGACAACAACACGCTGAACCTCGATTCCGGCGCGTCAGCCAATATCACCGGCACGGGCGAGACGATCAGCGGCGCCAATGCGACGATCGCCACAGGGACCGGTTCCAGCATCAATGTCATCGGCAGCGGCGACACCGTGCAGCTCGGCGCCAGTTCCTATATGGGCCTGCTTGCCGGCTCGCAGAATGACAACGTCTATGCCAACGGCGACAATATCGCCACTCAGAACGGCGTCAGCTTCAATCTCATCGGCAGCAACGACACCGCGACCCTCGGCGGGAATTCATATATCGGATTGCTTGCCGGGTCGCAGAGCGACAACGTCTATGCCAACGGCGACAGCATCGCCACGCAGAACGGCGTCAATTTCAATCTCATCGGCAGCAACGACAGCGCGACGCTCGGGGCTAATTCGTATATCGGATTGATCGCGGGGTCGCAGAGCGACAACGTCTATGCCAACTGCGACAGCATCGTCACGCAGAACGGCGTCAATTTCAATCCTGTCGGCAGCAACGACAGCGCGACGCTCGGGGCCAATTCGTATGTCGGATTGATCGCGGGTTCGCAGAGCGACAACGTCTATGCCAACGGCGACAGCATCGTCACGCAGAACGGCGTCAATTTCAATCTTGTCGGCAGCAACGACAGCGCGACGCTCGGGGCTAATTCGTATGTCGGATTGATCGCGGGGTCGCAGAGCGACAACGTCTACGCCAATGGCGACAGCATCGTTACACAAAACGGCGTCAGCTTCAATCTCGTCGGCAGCAACGACAGCGCGACCCTCGGCGCGAATTCCTACATCGGATTGATCGCGGGGTCGCAGAGCGACAACGTCTACGCCAACGGCGACAGCATCGTCACGCAAAACGGCGTCAGCTTCAATCTCATCGGCAGCAACGATAGCGCGACGCTCGGCGCGAATTCCTACATCGGATTGATCGCGGGGTCGCAGAGCGACAACGTCTACGCCAGCGGCGACAGCATCGTCACGCAGAACGGCGTCAGCTTCAATCTCATCGGCAGCAACGACAGCGCGACGCTCGGCGGCAATTCCTATATCGGACTTATCGCCGGGGATCAGAATGAATCGGTGTACGCGAGCAACGACCACATCGTCGCGCAAAACAATGTCGGTATGACGATCTTTGGAGCCGGCGACGTCATCGACTCGTCAAACAACACGATTGACGTCCAGGGAAGCGGCTCGAGCATCACGCTCAACGGCACCGGCAACACCATCCATTTGGACATGAGCGGAGAGACACTAACGGAGACCTCGCCGGGAGAAACGGCCAATCACATCACGATTCCGGATGCGATCGGTAGCGTCGAATACATCGACTTCGCCGACGGCGTGCAGGAACATGCGACCATCGAGCAGGGCGGCGTCATCAACCTGTCGGGCTACGATCCGACAAATCCGCAGGATGCCTACCATTTCTCGGCGGATTTCGGCCCCAGCGGCTATGAGACGTCGGAACGGGATAGTTATGACAGCGGCGGTATTGTCGATACGACGTGGGATGCGGACGGTTCGGGATCGCAAACCGGCTCGGATAGCGCTTCGGGAGCCGAGTGGAGCAGCTTTTCCGATAGCTTCAACAGCTACGACCAGCTGACGAGCGAAAGGATCTATTATCCCGACGGCACCAGCTCCTTGACGCAATTCGCGACGGGTCCGTCGAACGACCCTGAATATACGACTTATTACAACCCGACAGGAGCATCTCAGAATTTCAATGGCTGGGGCTACGACCCTTACGATGCGGCATATACGGCCAACATCGGCGATTATTACTTCTCCGACGCGGGAGACGAGGGTTTCGGCGATCCCGTCGTGCTGTCCCTCGGTGGAGGACCGGTGCAGACGACGCCGCTTGCGGGCTCGAACGTCTATTTCGATCGCTCAGATATAGGACAGCCCATCCAGACCGCCTGGATAAGCCAAGGCGAGGCCCTGCTCGTTTACGATCCTGGCCGCACGGGCTCGCCGACCCAGGAAAGCGATCTCGTTTCCGGTTTCGATCAAATGAGAACGCTCGATTCGAATTCCGACGGAGTTCTCGACGCGAGCGATCCCGTTTGGAGCAGCCTCGGCGCCTGGATCGCCAATGGGAGCGCCAAAGCCGAACCCGTCGTGTCTCTCGATCAGCTCGGCATCACCTCGATCAATCTGAACGCGGTTGCGGACGGAACCAACAATTTCGGCAACACCATACTCGCCGATAGCACATTCACCCACGCGGATGGGACGCTCGGCCAAATCGCTGCCGTCGATCTCGCCTTCAATCCGGCGCACAGGGAGCCGGCGGGAACGGGATTTATCACACTGCCCCCGCGTTGAGCCGGAGCTCAAAATCCCTTGACAGCCCCCGCCCCGCGACATTATCTCCGCGGCGCCTGTTGGCACTCCCCTCAGCAGAGTGCTAACAGCCGGTTTTCAACCCCCCGGCCGCTCCCGGCCGGCCCAGCAAACAGGATCCATCCATGAACTTCCGTCCATTGCACGACCGCGTCGTCGTCAAGCGTGTCGACAGTGAAGAGAAGACCAAAGGCGGCATCATCATCCCCGACACGGCCAAGGAGAAGCCGCAGGAAGGCGAAGTCATCGCCGTCGGGCCCGGCGCCCGCGACGAGGCCGGCAAGATCGTCCCGCTCGACGTCAAGAAGGGCGACCGTATCCTCTTCGGCAAGTGGTCCGGCACCGAGGTCAAGATCGACGGTGAGGACCTCCTCATCATGAAGGAATCCGACATCATGGGCATCGTCGAGGGCACCGCCCAGGCGACCAAGAAGGCGGCCTGACCGGCCGAGCCCTCCCCCGCAAATTCGTGAGATAACAGGAGCTTATAAAGATGGCAGCCAAGGAAGTACGGTTTTCGACCGACGCGCGCGACAAGATGCTGCGCGGCGTCGACATCCTCGCCAACGCGGTGAAGGTGACGCTCGGCCCGAAGGGCCGCAACGTCGTCATGGAGAAGTCGTTCGGCGCGCCGCGCATCACCAAGGACGGCGTGACGGTGGCGAAAGAGATCGAGCTTGCCGACAAGTTCGAGAATATGGGCGCGCAGATGGTGCGCGAAGTCGCCTCGAAGCAGAACGACGCGGCCGGTGACGGCACCACGACCGCGACGGTTCTCGCCCAGGCGATCGTCAAGGAAGGCGTGAAGTCGGTCGCGGCCGGCATGAACCCGATGGACCTCAAGCGCGGCATCGACGCGGCGGTCGAGGCGGTCGTCGCCGACCTCAAGAAGAACTCGAAGAAGGTCACCTCGAACGACGAGATTGCCCAGGTCGGCACGATTTCGGCGAACGGCGACAGCTTCATCGGCAATGAAATCGCCAAGGCGATGCAGAAGGTCGGCAACGAGGGCGTGATCACCGTCGAGGAGGCGAAGACCGCCGAAACCGAGACCGATATCGTCGAGGGCATGCAGTTCGACCGCGGCTATCTCTCGCCCTACTTCATCACCAACGCCGAGAAGATGGTCGCCGAGCTCGACGACCCCTACATCCTCATCCACGAGAAGAAGCTCTCCTCGCTGCAGCCGATGCTGCCGATTCTCGAGGCGGTGGTGCAGGCGGGTAAGCCGCTGGTCATCGTCGCCGAGGACGTCGAGGGCGAGGCGCTGGCGACGCTCGTCGTCAACAAGCTGCGCGGCGGGCTGAAGATCGCCGCCGTCAAGGCGCCGGGCTTCGGCGACCGCCGCAAGGCCATGCTCGAGGATATCGCCATCCTCACCGGCGGGCAGATGATCGCCGAGGATCTCGGCATCAAGCTCGAGAACGTGACCCTGCAGATGCTCGGGCGGGCGAAACGCATCCGCATCGAGAAGGAGAATACGACGATCATCGACGGGTCGGGCCAGAAGAGCGAGATCGAGGGCCGTATCGCCCAGATCAAGGCGCAGATCGAGGAGACGACGTCGGACTACGACAAGGAGAAGCTGCAGGAGCGCCTCGCCAAGCTCGCCGGCGGCGTCGCGGTAATCCGCGTCGGCGGGGCGACGGAGGTGGAGGTGAAGGAGAAGAAGGATCGCGTCGATGATGCGCTCAACTCCACCCGCGCCGCAGTCGAGGAAGGCATCCTGCCGGGCGGCGGCATCCCGCTGCTCCGCGCCATCAAGGCGCTGGCACCGCTGACCGAGAAGACGCAGAACACCGACCAGAAGACCGGCATCGAGATCGTCCGCCGCGCGCTCGTGTCGCCGGCGCGCCAGATCGTCGATAATGCTGGTGGTGATGGTGCTGTCGTAATCGGCAAGCTGCTCGAGTCGAACGACTACAGCTACGGCTACGACGCGCAGACCGGCGAATATGCCGATCTGTTCAAGAAGGGCATCATCGACCCGACCAAGGTCGTGCGCACCGCCCTTCAGGACGCCGCCTCGATTGCCGGCCTCCTCATCACGACCGAAGCCATGGTCGCCGAACTGCCGAAGAAGGAATCGGCGCCGGCGATGCCGGGCGGCGGCGGCATGGGCGGCATGGACTTCTGATCCATACCTCTCGGTTGTACTTACAAGGCCCCGGCGAAAGCTGGGGCCTTTTCTTTTCTCGATGGCCTGCCAGCAAAGCCTAAAATTGCGCAGAGATTTGTTTGATCGGCATCAATTTGGGTTTAAGCTCTTGGCCTTAGCAGCATCCAAGCTGCTGATCTGCGGCGCTAATTAGCACCTTTCGCGACGGAAACCTGGATGTTCTCGCACCGGTGGCGGGGCACGCGAGCGTTGCAACGATGACGGCAGAACGTCGTTCACGTACAACCACGCGGGCCGATCTGCTCGAGGCTCTCTATGCGACGTCGCCCGGCTTGGCGCGGACGCAGGCACGCGAAATCTTCGAGATGGCGCTCGACGAAATCTGCGACACACTGGTGCGGGGCGAGGCGGTGAAACTGCGCTCGTTCGGCAATTTTGCGGTGCGCTCCAAACGCGAGCGAATCGGGCGCAATCCACGCACCGGTGTCGAGGCGCCGATCGCGCCGCGCCGGGTCGTGACCTTTCGCCCCTCTCCGGTCCTGCTCGGCAGGGTCAACGGCGACGGCCGGGCGAACTTCTCTGAAGATGAGGCCTGACTGGCGGGCCGCGATGCGTTCATGACCGAAAATTTACTTGCGCTCTAATCGGGTTCTCCGGTTTGTCTGACCGGCCCGTGCTCCGCAGCACAATCTGGACACGGTTCTGTGTCGGAACGCGGTTGTGAGACCTCCTCGATTGGCGATTGGATGATCGGCTTAGCTATTGCTGTCGGCGCATTTGCCGCCGCTGCCTTCGCGGTGGGACAGATGTCCGGCGACGGACTCTATCTCCTGGGTTGCATCGCGGCTCTTTGCGCGGCCACGACCTATCTATCGCGCAACATTTCGTGCTTCCTCAAAATCTTTGTCGCGATCTTCTCGGTCGAGACGATCGTGTTCGGGCTGATGGTTCTAGGCGGCGCGCTGAAGCTCTGGCCGGACGCCTATGCCGATTTTCTGCCGCCGCAGAGTATGGCGCTTACCGTCGCGATCTTCTCGATCCTTGTCTATAGCGTCTCGCATCTCCGGGTTGTTCGGAGCATCACAGGAATCGCCGACCGTTATTTCGAAGCGCGCGATCGAACCGAAGCGCGGATTTGGCCACTGCCCGCCTTCCGTCCGGCAGAACGCGGCCTTGCCGTTGCGATGGTGGTCTTCCTCGTTGTCGTCAACCAGGCGCAGGTCGGGATCACCGTTCGGCTCTCGTTTTTCAATCGGGACTGGTTCAACGCGATCCAGGAGAAGAACGCGCTCGTATTTTGGGAGCTTCTGTTCTTCGTCTTCGTGCCCTGGGCCTTCACTTATGTCGCAAGCACGGTGATCGAGTTCGTCGTGCAGTCAACCTTGATCATCCGTTGGCGGCGCTGGCTCACCGGCTATTATGTCTCACGCTGGCTCGACGGCAACACGCACTATCGCATGAGCCTTATCGGCTCCGACGCGGACAACCCCGACCAGCGCATTTCGGAAGACATCAACCGCTTCATCGACGGCGGCGAGCAGGGCTACGGCATCTACTCCTATTCGATCCTGCTCATTTCGACACTGAGTTCGCTTGTCTCCTTCGCGATCGTTCTGTGGACGCTGTCGGCGAACTACGTGCTGCCTGGGACCGACATCAAAGTCCCCGGATTCCTGTTTTGGGTAGCGTTGATCTATGCCGGCGTCGGCACGTTGGTCACGCATTTGATCGGTCGTCCGCTTGTCAAAATCTACTTCCAAAAACAGCGTTTCGAAGCCGACTTCCGCTTCTCGCTCGCCCGCTTGCGCGAATACGGAGAGCAGGTGGCGCTGCTCAAAGGCGAAGCAGCCGAGAAGATCTCGTTAGGCGGGCGTTTCGCTGCCATTGTCGGCAACTATTTCGATCTCATCAACACGCGCAAAAGGCTGATCGCCTTCACGCAGCTCTACGGTCAGCTGGCGCCGATCATCCCTTACGTCTTCGCGGCACCGTTCTATTTTGCCGGGCGTATTCCGCTCGGCGTCATGACGCAGACCGCTAGCGCATTTAACAGGGTCGATACCGCGCTGACGTTTTTCGTCACCTATTATACGTCGCTCGCGGGCTTCAAATCGGTTCTCGACCGACTGACATTGTTCGACGCGGCCATCGGGCGCGCGCAAACGCTCGGCGAACGGCCGCCGAAGATCGAACTCGAGCCCTCCACGAATCGCGACGTGAACCTCGAACACGTCACGCTCGGCTTGCCGGACGGGCGCCGCATCGTCGAGGATGCAAGTCTCGCATTCCACGCAGGCGAGCCGACGCTCGTTGCCGGACCCTCGGGCTCGGGCAAATCGACCCTGTTCCGCGGCATCTCCGGCATATGGCCGTTCGGCGAGGGGCATATCAGTCTGCCCGCTGAGGCGCGCATCATGCTGCTGCCGCAGAAGCCTTACATCCCGATCGGCACGCTGCGGAACGCCGCTACCTATCCCGCGGCGCCGGGAACTTATAGCGACGAGGAAGTGACCGCCGCGCTGAATGCGGTGGAACTGCCTCTGCTGGCTCATCAGCTCGACCAGGAGGATATTTGGCCGCAGCGTCTCTCGGGCGGCGAGCAGCAGCGGCTGGCGATTGCGCGCGCGCTCCTTGCGAAGCCCGATTGGCTCTTTCTTGACGAAGCAACAGCTTCCGTCGACGAGGCGTTAGAGGCGGCGCTCTATAAGGTGATCGCAGAGCGGCTGCCGCGCACGACGGTCGTTTCCATCGGCCACCGCTCGACGCTGGGTTCGTTCCACGACCGCCGGGTGGAGATGCAGCCGGCGCGCGACGGCCGTTTCGTACCGCGTGACCTCCCCGCCAAAGCGGCGGAATAGATGCAGGAGCGGTAGCTTACGCCCATGGGGGCGCTCGGGCGCATGCGCTCTGGCTTGAAAAGCGGCCGTCGTGAGCGTCTAAGGGAACCAACAGGAGTTACCCATGTCGAGCTCAGCTCTGCGCGCCCGCCCCTCTTCGCAGGCGCCGAACGATCTGCAAAGCTTTTGGCTGCCGTTCACGGCCAACCGCGCCTTCAAGCTGCGGCCGCGGCTGATCGCGCGCGCCAAGGACATGCATTACTACACGCCGGAAGGCCGGCCGATCCTCGATGCAACGGCGGGGCTTTGGTGCTGCAATGCCGGCCACAATCGCGAGCCGATCGTTGCCGCGATCCAGGCGCAAGCGGCCGAACTCGATTTCGCGCCAACCTTCCAGTATGCGCATCCGAGCGCGTTTGAGGCGGCGTCGCGAATCGCCGAGCTTGCGCCGGGTGATCTCAACCACGTGTTCTTTTGCAATTCCGGCTCGGAAGCCGCGGATACCGCGCTCAAGATCGCGCTCGCCTATCACAACGTGAGCGGGCAGGCATCGCGCCAGCGGCTGATCGGCCGCGAGCGCGGCTATCATGGCGTCGGCTTCGGCGGAATTTCCGTCGGCGGCATGGTCAACAACCGCAAATTCTTCGGCACGCTGCTCGCCGGCGTCGATCATCTGCCGGCGACGTATGATCGCGAGCACCAGGCTTTTTCGCGTGGCGAACCCGATTGGGGCGCACACAAAGCCGACGAGCTCGAGCGCATCGTCGCGCTGCACGATGCCTCGACGATCGCCGCCGTGATCGTCGAGCCGATGTCGGGCTCGACCGGCGTGTTGCCGGCGCCGAAAGGCTATCTGCAGCGGCTGCGCGCAATCTGCGACAAGTACCGCATCCTGCTCATCTTCGACGAGGTGATCACCGGGTTCGGACGGCTCGGACATGCGTTCGCGGCGGAGCGTTACGGCGTCATCCCCGACATGATCACCTTCGCGAAAGGCGTGACCTCCGGCTCCGTGCCAATGGCGGGCGTGATCGTGCGCGATCACATCCACGACGCCTTCATGTCGGGTCCCGATCACGCGATCGAGTTCTTCCACGGCTATACCTATTCGGCGCACCCCCTCGCCTGCGCGGCGGCGGTCGCGACCCTGAACGTCTACCGCGATGAGAAGCTGTTCGAGCGCGCCAAGGGCCTCGAGGACGTATGGGCGGACAAATTTCATACGCTACGGGGCCTCCCCAACGTGCTCGATATCCGCACCATCGGGCTTGTCGGCGCCATCGATCTCGCGGCGAAGCCGGACGCAGTCGGCGCACGCGGGTTCGAGGTGATGGAGCGCGCCTTTCATGACGAAGGCATGATGGTGCGCCCTGCCGGCGACACGATCGCCGTTTCCCCGCCACTCATTGTGAGCGAGGCGGAGATCGACGAGATCGTGCAAAAGCTCGGGAACGTACTGAAGAAGGTCGCTTAGCGCCGCTCTCCCCACATTCCCGGACGCGCGAAGCGCGATCCGGGACCCAGAGCAAACGCATCTGCCCCTGCACCCGGATCGCATTCGCTTCGGTTACACGTCCGGGGAAGTGGCTTAATTGCAAAGCGTCAGGATGAATAAGCAAGCCAACCCCATTTCCCTCAAGCCGCAATTGCCGCGCGGCTTCGCCGATCGCGGACCTAGCGAAATCGCCGCGGTCGAGCGCATGCTCGGCGTCATCCGCGAGACTTACGAACTCTACGGCTTCGAGGCGGTCGAGACGCCGTTCATCGAATACACCGACGCGCTCGGCAAGTTCTTGCCGGATCAGGACCGGCCGAACGAGGGCGTGTTTTCGTTCCGCGACGACGACGAGCAGTGGCTGTCGTTGCGCTACGATCTGACGGCGCCGCTCGCGCGCTATGTCGCGGAAAATTTCGATCGGCTGCCGAAGCCGTATCGCTCCTATCGCGCCGGATTTGTTTTCCGCAATGAGAAGCCCGGGCCCGGGCGCTTCCGGCAATTCATGCAATTTGATGCCGATACGGTCGGCGCTGCATCCGTCATTGCCGACGCGGAGATGTGCATGATGGCCGCCGACACGCTGGAGCGACTCGGCATCAAGCGCGGCGATTACGTGATCAAGGTCAACAATCGCAAGGTGCTCGATGGCGTGATGGAGGCGATCGGGCTCGGTGGCGCGGAGAATGTCGGCCGGCGACTAACCGTCTTCCGCGCTTTCGATAAATTAGACAGATTCGGCATGGAAGGGGTGGAGCTCCTACTGGGCAAAGGCCGGAAAGACGAAAGCGGCGATTTCACGCGTGGCGCGGAATTGAATGCTCGCCAGATCGATGATCTTAAACGGTTTATGGAGTTCGCGATAAGGTGTGCTGAAGCTTACTACCCAGATGCCTACCTCCAGCGAAGCCACGATCCTTCGACAGCATATGCTAATATCAAACATGGACTCGCTTTTTTGGGCGACACCCAATCGTTGACTCAGGGTTTGGGGGAGTTGGAGGAGATGCACCGGATATTCTCCTCTGCGGAATATTCAGAAGAACGCATCCGCATCGATCCTTCCGTCGTGCGCGGCCTCGAATATTATACCGGGCCGGTCTTCGAAGCCGAGCTCACCTTCGGCGTCAAAGACGAATCCGGCCGACCCGTGCGCTTCGGCTCGGTCGGCGGCGGCGGACGCTATGACGGCCTCGTCGCGCGCTTCCGCGGCGAGCCAGTGCCGGCGACGGGATTCTCCATCGGCGTCTCGCGCTTGTACGCGGCGCTGAAACTGATCGATAGCCCGATCGTCTCCGGCGCCGATCTCGCCGCTCCCGTCGTCGTGCTCGTGCTCGACCGCGATCACCTCGTCGGTTACCAAAAGATGGTCTCGCGCCTGCGCGACGCAAACATACGTGCCGAGCTTTATCTCGGCTCCGCCGGCATGAAGGCGCAGATGCGCTACGCCGATCGCCGCAAGAGTCCGTGCGTCGTCATCCAAGGCTCTGATGAGCGCGCCAAAGGCGAAGTGCAGATCAAGGATTTGGTCGAAGGCACGCGCGCCGCGGCCTCGATCGCCTCGAACGAAGAATGGAAGGCGGCGCGCCCCGCGCAGGTCTCAGTGGCGGAAGAACGGCTGGTTGACGCCGTGCGCGAGATACTCGAGCGGCAGCGCTCCGGCTAAAGCGATCTGGCGAAGACCAGGCTGCCGGTCGGACCCTTCACGGTCAGCGTATCGCCCTGCTGGTCCCAGGTCGGCCCCGAATGCAGGATCGTCAGATATTCCTTCTCGAAAGTCGTGAGCGCCGCGTCGCAGGTTTTCTTGGTCATCACGACCGGGCCCATCGCTAGTTTCTGCCCCTTGATCGGGTAGATCGTTGCCGACCAGGTGTTGCAGCCGCTCGACCCGGACCCGCGCAGCGTTCCGTCGATCAGCAAGGAAGCGTCGGCGGGCGGTGCTTTGCCGTTCATTTCCTTCAAATTCCAGGTGGCCTTTGTCGGAAATTCCTTGTCGAATTTCTTTTCCCCCGCGGGCTGCGCCTGTTCCTGCTTTTCTTGAGGCGCTCCCTTCGGCTTCTTTCCTTGAGCCGAGGCGGGGAGCGCCATCAAAGCGGCAAGCCCGACGAGGGCGATGGTATAGGCAAGCTTCATGTCCACCATTCCTGTCCTGGTCGGCGGCCCGGATAGAATCGAAGCGCGGCGGAATAGTGGCTTTATTGCCACGGCTGGCCGGCGTGGGCGAAGCTCAAGCCAACCGCCGTGCCAGCCTGTCGTAAAGCGCGTTCTTGGCACTGAAAACATAATCGAGCTGACCGACGGTGATGTGCTCCGCACCGCGGCCGATCAGCCAGTCGGCGAGATCGGACACGCGCTCTTTCGCGCAGGTGAGCACGATGAGACCGGCACGGCCGCGACCGCCCAGCCGCGCATCGAACAACCGTGCGGCCTCGTTGCCGATCGTGTCCTCGTCCGCTTGCAAGCGCGTGCGCACCTCGCGTGTCGTGCGCGCCTCTTCTTCCGCCGCGATGCGCGACAGGATCAGGCGCGCGCTTTCGCGTGCCGCTTGCGACCATTCCGCCGAAAGCGACGCGACGAGATTGGCTTCCGAGCGCAGGATCACGCCGTCGTCGAGCACTTTGAGCGCATTGGCTTCAAGCGTCGCGCCGGTCGTCGTGATGTCGACGATGAGTTCCGCCTGCCCCGCCGCGGGCGCGCCTTCGGTGGCGCCGAGACTTTCGACGATGCGATAATCGCTGATATCACTCGCTGCAAAGAAGCGACGCGTCAGATTCACGTATTTGGTCGCAACCCGCATGCGCCGTCCGCGCTTCACGCGAAACGCGGAGGCCACATCTTCCAGATCGGCCATGTTGCGCACGTCGATCCAGGCGCGCGGCACGGCGAGGACCACATTGGCATTGCCGAAGCCGAGCGGCGCCAAAAGCTCGACGCGCTCATCGGCATCGGTGATCGTCTCGCGCACGAGATCCTCGCCGGTGATGCCCATGTGGATCGCACCGGCGGCGAGTTGCGTCGTGATTTCCGCGGCGGAGAGGAACGCGATCTCGACATTGTCGAGCCCTTTGAGCGTGCCGCGATAATCGCGCACGCCGCGCCCGCGTACGACATCGAGACCGGCGCGCGCGAAGAACGCAGCGGCGTTGTCCTGCAGGCGTCCTTTTGAAGGGACGGCAAGGACAAGCGGCGCGCCCGAGCCGTTCGTAGCGGCGCCGTTCATTGCAGTGTTCCCGGCTCGGGCCCACTTAAGCGATCGAGCCAGATCGCGGCTCCAACGGCCGGGATATCCTCCGGCGCGCCAAGCAATCGCAGCAGACGATCGTAGCGGCCGCCGCCGATCACGGGATGATCGCCGCTGCGCCCACGATGCCGCGCCTCGAAGACGAAGCCGGTGTAGTAATCGAGATTGCGCGCGAATTCCGCCGAGAAGGTCACGCGTGAAAGATCGATGCCCCGCGCGGCAATGAAACCGAGCCGCGCATCGAACTCGTCGAGAGTCTGCGTGCAATTGATCTGCGCATCCTTCGCGAGCGCGCGCAGCTCCACGGAAGCTTCGTCAGGATTGCCCGCTATCTGCAGATAGCGTGCGAGCAGCGCGCGCGCCTCACCGGGAACGCCGCCGCCGCTCTGCGCCGTCGCCTGTTCGAGAAAGCGCTCGGCAATCTCCGCAGCCGTGCGGCCGCCAACCGAGGAAATGCCGGCGATCGAAAGCACGTCTTCGACAAGGGCGCGGGCGCCGCGCTTGTCGGTGCCCGCGAGTGCCGCCAGCACGCCGGAATGATCGGTCGCGCTGCCGTTCGATGGCGCGGCAAGGATTGCATCGAGCGGCAAGCCCTTGGCGTGGCCGCGCGCAATGCGCCGCGACCAGACCGACGGCAGATCGAGGGCAGCGAGAAGCGCCGAGAAGAGACCGGCATCGCCGATACGCACGGTGAGCGCCTCGTGCCCAGCTGCGACCGCGGCTTCGAGCGTCAGGGTCAGGACCTCGGCATCTGCCGCAGCGCGGTCCTTGCGGCCGAAACTCTCGACGCCCGCCTGGACGAACTCGCCCGAGGCGTTGGGACGGTAGCGGAAGATCGGCCCGCAATAGGAATATCCGGCTGGCCGACCCGCATCCGCCGAGGCGAGATAGGTGCGCGAAATAGGAATGGTGAATTCAGGCCGCAGGCAATGCTCAGCGCCGGATGCGTCGCTCGCGAGGAAAAGGCGGTGGCGGATATCCTCGCCGGAAAGGTCGAGGAAAACCGACGCGGGCTGCAGGATCGGCGGCTCGCAGCGTGGATATCCGGCGCCAGCGAAATGCGCCAGCAGGGTGTCTGCCAGCGCAATCGCGGCCGCCGTGCGCGCGTCCGGGTGCTCCATTGATGCCATCGCGTCTCTTTACCAAGCCTCACGCAACGGCGCACCCGCATTCCCGAACGAAGGTGAACCCTTCGCCAAGGGGCGGCGGGTCAGCCGCCCTTGACGTCGATCTGCACGTCGACATTGCCGCGCGTCGCGTGAGAATAAGGGCAGATTTTCTCATGCGCCTCGTTGGCGAGCGATTGGAGCTCCGCCTGCGGGATGCTGGGGTCGCTGATGCGGAGTTTTACGGTGAGCCCAAACCCGCCGGCGTCACGCGGGCCGATGCCGACTTCGCTCTCGACCGTCGCCTTCGTCGCGTCCTTCTTGTGCTGCTTGGCGACGAAGTCGAGCGCGCCGCCGAAACACGCGGCGTAGCCCGCGGCGAAGAGATGCTCTGGCGTCGTCGTGTTCGGCTTGCCGGGTCCGCCCATGGCCTTCGGCACGGAGAGATCGACGGCGACCGAGCGATCGTCGGCTTCGGTGTGACCATTGCGGCCGCCCGTAGCACGGGCCTTCGCGGTAAATAGGACTTTGACGCTCACTCTCGATCCTCCTGAGTTCGACCGCTTTGACGCGATCCAGCCGGCCTCCCGCCGGTCCCGCCTATATAGACCGCGGGCCGGCCGCGTGAACCAGTCGACCGGCTTGACAGCCCCTATCCCGACCCTTAGCGGCGCCCGATGCTGCAATTCGATCTGCACCGGCACGCCGCGCATCCGATTTCCGGGCTTTCGCAAATTGCGGCGCGCTACGACGCCGTTCTCTGCGACGTCTGGGGCGTCGTGCATAACGGCATGGAGCACTATCCCGAGGCTGTCGGAGCGCTGGCGCGCTTCCGCGAAGGGGGCGGCACGGTCGTGCTCATCACCAACGCGCCGCGGCCGGCAAGTGGCATCGAACGCATGCTGCGACGACTCGACGTGCCGCCAAACTCCTATGACGCAATCGTCAGTTCGGGCGACGTCACCGTCTCGCTGATGCTCGAGCGCCGGGACAAGCGCGTGCATCATGTCGGACCGCCGCGGGACAATTCGCTGTTCCGCGAGGTGGCGGAGCGCTCCGGCCGGTCCGATCCGCGGGTGCCGTTCGAGGCGGCGGATTATGTCGTCTGCACCGGCCTACTCGACGACGTCAACGACACACTCGAAGACTACGACCCGCTGCTCGAGCGCATGCGCGAAAAAGACATGGAGTTCATCTGCGCCAATCCCGACATCGTCGTCCACAGTGGCGAGCGCCTGATCTATTGCGCCGGCGCCATTGCCCAGCGCTACGCGGCGCTCGGCGGGCCGGTGATCCAGGCCGGCAAGCCATACCCTGCGATTTACCGGCGCGCGATCGAAGCCGCGGCGCAAGGACGGGCCGCCCCCCAAGAACATCTCCGCGTGCTGGCGATTGGCGACGGGCTTGCAACCGATCTCAAAGGGGCGATCGATGCCGGAATCGATATGCTGTTCGTCTCATCGGGCATTCACCGCGACAGACTGCATCCCGAGGACCGCTCCGGCATCCCGCTCGATCCGGATACCCTATCGGAGCTGCTCGATGAATACGGCGTCAAGCCGCCGATGGGGACGATCTCCAGCCTGACCTGGTGATCTTCAGGCCGCCTCAGCGGAGAAGATCGCATCCATCTTGGCTTTCAACATCGCCGCGTTGAACGGCTTCACGATGTAATTGCTGACGCCGGCCTTACGCGCGGCGACGACATTGTCGGTCTTCGACTCGGCGGTCACCATGATAAACGGCACGCCGGTAAGTGCCGGATCGGAGCGCACCTTCTGCAGCAGTTCGAAGCCGGTCATCGGCTCCATGTTCCAGTCGGAGATGACGAGCCCATAACGCTTGCTCTGGATCATCGCGAGTGCCGCCTGGCCATTCGCAGCCTCGTCGACGTTCTCGTAGCCGATCTGCTTCAGAAGGTTGCGGATGATGCGCACCATCGTCTGATAATCATCGACCACCAGAATCGGCATGGAAAAATTGGCGGGCATGGCACTCCCTCGTCTGAGGCGGCAAATGGCCCGCGCGCGCAACTTCCCCTCACGCCGGCATCCGCCCTGGTGAGGATGCTATGCAGCAGCGCTTGATGTTCTCTTAATTCCGGTTGCGAAGTTTTACCCGGGGTAAGTACCGGAACGGATCACCCCCGGCACTCATTTTGTCGCAAAGAGGGTAGCCATGACCGCGCCGTTCACCACGCATTACTTCGAGGATCTCAGCGTCGGGATGCGCGAAACGCTGATGAAGACGGTCATGAACGAGGACGTGATCGGCTTTGCAAATCTCTCCGGCGACCACAACCCGATTCACCTTTCCGAGCATTTTGCACGCAAGACGCGCTTCGGCGAGCGCATCGCCCACGGGCTTTACACCGCGAGCCTGATCTCCGCCGTGCTCGGCATGTACCTGCCGGGTCCCGGCGCCGTTTACCTCTCGCAAACCCTGAATTTCCGCGGGCCGGTCAGGATCGGCGACGTCGTGACGATCAGCGTCGAGGTCGCCGAGCTCGTGGCCGAAGGCCGGCGCGTGCTTCTGCGCTGCGAATGCGTCGTCGACAACAAGCTGGTGCTCGATGGCGAAGCGCGGGTGTCGGTGCCGACGCGGCGGCCGGCGCCGCAGCGGGCGGCCGCCGCGGCGACGGCGTAAGCCGCACCGCTTCGCACCGGCGCGCCTCCTCTAGGCACCGCGGCCTACGTCATTTACCCGCCAGGCTTTTAGTCAGGCTCTCGGCGGTCTCAAGATGCTTCTGCAGGGTCGGCAGCGTCTGGGACGCGTAGTCGACCGTCGCGTCCTTCTTTTTGGTGTCGGCCTGGTATTCCTTGATGTCCTTCTTGTGGTCCATCACCATGTGCCTCGCGAACTGCTTGTCGAACGCGTCGCCGGACAGCTTTGACATTTTCGCGTAATCGGCCTTTTGCTTTTTGCTCGGCTCTTCCGGAGGCGTGACGCCGAGCTGATTTGCCACATCAGTCGCCTTGGCATTCGCGTCGCCGTGATCTTTGACGAGCATCTGGCCGAATGATTTCACATCGGCGTTCTGGCTCTTCTCCTGGGCCAACTGCCCCATCTGAACCTCTGCCAGATTGCCTTCTATGGCTTTGGTGATGAAAGCTTTGCCCGCAGGGGTTTTGGCGATGCCAGGGCCGGCATAGGCCAACGCGGCGAGCACGGCGATCGCGGGGATTAGTTTTGCAGACATGACGCAACCTCGTGGAAAACGCTCCGATGCGAGCTAACGTGACCAGGTTGCGGGAGTTCCGGGCCAGGAGGTGCGCCTCGTAGCGACTTGGCACGGCGGGCGGTCGCCCTCAGCTCACATAGGCGCGCGCCATCGCCGCCGCACGCCAACGCGTACGAGAAAGAAGAAACCAAGAGGACACGGGACGCCGGGTCACCGATGGTTTTATGTAGAGAGCCGGTTTCCCGGCGTCCCGTGGCGGCGACTTGGACGAGTCCCGCGTCCCGCACTTCGATGGACCGGCTGAAGATCAACCTTTCCATCCCCAGAGGCGTGGATTCCACGCGACGGGTCTTAGTGCCCGCCGGGCGAGACCTGGAGGTTCCCGCGCATCCCTGGGTGACGCGCGGCCTCTTGCGAAAGCCCCTCCG
>JAXDNJ010000061.1:0-17797 GCA_034669505.1 Methylobacteriaceae bacterium | reverse complement strand
CGGCGGGACAGGAAATGCGGGCCGGTGCCGTGATCCATTTAACGAATCTTCAATAATGATGGCGACGCGGCAGGATTTGCCGAATTCATTAATACTTCCTTAAAGGATGATGTCCGTGTAACCCGGGCCGGGATCGGGGCCGCAAAATCCCGATGGCATCCGCCGTCCTGACCCACTAGGGTTCGGGCCAAACCAGGAGTGCTTGATGATCCTTCGGCCCCGCCGCAGCGCATTGTACATGCCGGGCTCGAATGCCCGGGCGCTCGAAAAGGCCAAGAGCCTGCCGGCCGATATATTGATCTTCGACCTCGAAGACGCCGTTTCGCCCGACAGCAAGGTTGCGGCGCGCGATCAGGTGGTCGCGGCGGTGCGCCAGGGCGGCTACGGCAATCGCGAGATCACGGTCCGCGTCAACGCGCCCGATACGCCCTGGGGCAAAGACGATCTGGCAGCCGTCGCCGAGGCTGGACCTGATGCGATCCTGGTGCCAAAAATCTCGACGCCGGGGGACATCATGATGGCGGCGAAATGCATCCGGGAGGGCTCTGCCCCCGACCGCACGCGGCTTTGGGCGATGATGGAGACGCCGCTCGCCATTCTCAATGCCGACTCCATCGCCCGCACCGGGGCCGATCCCGCCTCACGCTTGTCGCTGCTTGTGATGGGGACGAACGACATCGCCAAGGACACGCGCGCCCGGCTGACACCCGGGCGGCTATCGATGCTCGCCTATCTCTCGATCTGCGTCGCGGCGGCGCGCGCCCACGGTCTCGAAATCCTCGATGGGGTCTACAACGACTTCAGCAACGACGCGGGGTTCAAGGCCGAATGCGAACAGGGCCGGGATTTCGGCATGGACGGCAAGACCTTGATTCATCCGAACCAGGTAGCAACCGCCAATGCCATCTTTGCGCCGGCCGACGAGGAAATCGCCTGGGCCCAGAAGGTCATCACGGTTTTCGAGACGCCGGAGAACCGGACGAAGGGCGCGGTGCAGGTCGAGGGACGCATGGTCGAGCGGATGCATGCGGAGATGGCGCAGCGTACCGTTGCGCTCGCCCGCGCAATTGCGGCGCGCGCTTGAGCTGAGCCGCGAGCGCCCCAGAATCGGATAAAGCGAGACCACAGGAGAAACTCAGGGAATGGCGAGGGACAAGGGCGAGGATGCCACGCCGGAGCGTCCGCCCATTCCGGGCGACCTGCCTTACCGCGAGCCGCCGGTGCTCGAGGGCAAGGCGGAAGAGGTTCATGAAACCATACTCGAATCGCCTCCCGCCGACCCCGTGGAAGAGACTCAGCCGGGCTCCATGGATGAGTTGAAGGCTGCCGTAGAGAACGCCCTCGAGTCCCATGTGGGGCGAGCGCCGCCACCGCGCGAGGCGAGCGAGTCACCACCGATCGCGCGAGAGCCGAGCCGCAGATGGCCGCTTTGGCCGCTCGTCGCGGCGGCATTGATCGGCCTGCTTCCCGGCGCCGCGGCGCTCTGGCTCGCTTTGCAGCCGCGGCAGGATGATACGGCCAACGCTGTAAGCGCACTTCGCAGTGACATCAGCCGGCTCGGGGGTCGCGTCGATGCCCTGGAGAAGCGGCCCGACGCTGGCGCGCTGCGCGATACGGTCGCTGCACTCGATAAGCGCGTCGCCAGCAGCGAGACATTGGCGCGAGGCGCTCAGGCGGCCGCCGATAAGGCGACGGGGGATGCCAAAGCTGCCACCGCCGCCGCGCAAAGCGCTGCCGACCGGCCGGCCCCAGCAAGCGCTCCGCCCGCTCCTGCGGCTCCTGCGGCCGATCTGTCGCCGCTGCGTCAGCAGATCGGGGCGGCGGATACCCGCATCGGCGCGCTCGATCAGAAGCTCGGGGCGATCGATGCGCGCCTTGGCGCGCTGCAGGCCAAGCTCGATCAGCCGAAGACCGACGCACGCGCTCCGACCGCAGACAAAGAGACGGATGCCGCCGCCGACAATCCCGCGGCGCTCGCCGTCGTCGCGCAAAGCGTGCTCCAGGCGCTACCGCGCGGGACACCGTTTGCGACCGAACTCTCCGCGCTCAAGAGCCTCAAAGCCGATCCGGCGAAAGTCGCGGCACTCGAACCGCTCGCGCAAACCGGCGCGCCGACGTCGCGCGCGCTCGCCGACCGCTTCCGCCCACTCGCCGACGAGATCGCCAAACAGGATCAGCCAGCCGACGGATCGTTCGTCGATCGCATCATGCAGAGCGCCTCGCATCTCGTGCGCGTGCGCTCCGCCGGCGAGAAGCAGGGCAGCGATCCGGCCGCACTCGCTTCTCAAATCCAGGCGGCGCTCGATCGCGGCGACCTTAATCGCGCGCGCGATCTCTGGACGAAACTCCCCGACCGCGCCAAAGCACGCTCGCAAGACTGGGCCCGCGCGCTTGAAGCACGCGTTGCCACCGACAATGCCGCGCAAGGTCTCGCAAGCGAGTCTATCGCGCGCCTCGCCAAACCTCGATCATGAGAGTGGCTTAGATCATGATCCGCATCCTCGCCTTCTTTGCTGTCCTCGCTGCCATCGCGTTCGGCCTTGCCTGGCTCGCCGACCGGCCGGGCGACATCGTGCTCAGCTGGCAGGGCTATCGCCTCGAGACGTCGCTCTTGGTCGGTCTCGGCGTCGTTTTCTTGAGCGCAATCGGCATCGCGATCGTCTGGACGATCCTACGCTTCATCTTCCGCATCCCCTCGCTGATGGCGCTGGCGCGCAAGGCCCGCCGCCGCAACAAGGGCTACGCGGCGCTGTCGCGCGGCATTCTCGCGGCGGGCGCCGGCGACGTGCGTCTCGCACGCAAATCCGCGAACGAGGCGAGCCGGCATTTGCCGGAAGAGCCGCTATCATTGCTGTTGCGCGCGCAGGCCGCGCAGCTCTCGCAAGATCGCGCCGCCGCGGAAGCGGCCTTCAACGAGATGATGACGCGGCCCGAGACGCGGCTTCTCGGTCTACGTGGCCTGCATATCGAGGCGCGCCGGCGCGGCGATCACGACGCCGCGCATCACTATGCCTCGCAAGCCCATCGCATTGCGCCGCTACCCTGGGCCGGCACCGCCGTGCTCGAACATCACGCCTCGCGCGCCGACTGGGAGGACGCGCTGGCGACGGTCGAGTCCAATCTGAAGGCGCATGCGATCGATGCAGAAACCGCGGAGCGTCAGCGCGCCGTGCTCGAGACTGCAATCGCATTGGAGAGACAGGCGACCGATCCTGTCGGCGCGCTTGCCCTCGCACGGCGCGCGCTGAGGCGCCGGCCGGACCTCATTCCCGCCGTCGCACTCGCCTCGCGTCTGTTCGCGCGCAACGGCAATATCCGCAAGGCGTCGGCCGTGGTCGAGCGCGCCTGGCAGAACATGCCGCATCCCGATCTTGCCGCCGCCTATCTCGACGTGCGTCCCGGAGATGCGAGCACCGATCGGCTCGAACGCGCGCGGCGCCTATTCCGGCTGAAACAGGACAGCACCGAGGGCCGCATCGCGCTCGCCCGGGCGGCGCTCGCCGCGCGGGATTTCAAGACAGCGCGCGAGGCGATGGCGCCGCTGGTCGCTCCCGGGGAGCGCCCGACCTCCCGCATGTGCCTTCTCATGGCGGAAATCGAAGAGGCGCAACACGGCGACACCGGGATTGTCCGCGAATGGCTCGCGCGCGGCTCGCGCGCGCCGCGCGATGCCGCCTGGGTCGCGGACGGCATTATCTCCTCGCAATGGGCGCCGATCTCCCCGGTGACCGGCAAGCTCGATGCCTTCGAATGGCGTCAGCCCGACGAGCGGCTCGATTACATCGAGGCGATGCCGGAGATACCCGAACAGATCGCAATGGAGGAGTCTCCGCCCGCACTCACCGCGCCAGAGCCGGTCGCCGAAAGCGAACCCCGCGAGGAGATCATCGCCGCGTCCGAAAACACGGCCGATGGTTCGGCTTCGGATAGCGACGCCCTTGCAGCGGAGGCGAGCACGGAACTGGAACCACGCTCGCATCGCGCGCGCCGCTCTTCAGCCGCGCGCCCGGTGATGTTTCCGCAGCCGGTGCCGCCAGACGATCCCGGGACCGAGCCCGAAAAGGTGCGGCGCGTCGTCTGACCGCGCGGAAAGCCGGTGCAAGTCGCGCTGGAGGCCGCTATGTCATGTACAGAATGCTGACGCGGACGGATCATGGTTGAATTCGCTCTCCCCAAGAACTCACGCATCACGACGGGCAAGACCTGGCCGAAGCCGGCCGGGAAAAACCTCCAGGAATTCCGCATCTATCGCTGGAACCCCGACGACGGCGCCAATCCGCACGTTGACACCTATTTCGTCGATCGCGATGATTGCGGGCCGATGGTGCTCGACGCGATCATCTGGATCAAATCGAAGATCGATTCGACGCTGACCTTCCGCCGCTCCTGCCGCGAAGGGATTTGCGGCTCCTGCGCGATGAATATCGACGGCACGAACACGCTCGCCTGCACTAAGGGCATGGACGAGATTTCCGGCGCGGTGAAAATCTATCCGCTGCCGCACATGCCGGTGGTGAAAGACCTCGTGCCCGACCTCACCCAGTTTTATGCGCAGCATGCTTCGATCCAACCGTGGCTCAAGACCGACACGCCGCAGCCCGAGCATGAATGGCGCCAGACGCCCGCCGATCGCAGCAAGCTCGACGGGCTTTACGAGTGCATTCTCTGCGCCTGCTGTTCGACGTCATGTCCGAGCTATTGGTGGAATTCCGAACGCTATCTTGGTCCCGCGGCGCTGCTGCAGGCGCATCGTTGGCTGCGCGACTCGCGCGACGAAGCAACGGGCGAGCGGCTCGACGACCTCGAAGACCCGTTCCGCCTCTACCGCTGCCACACGATCATGAACTGCGCCAAGGCCTGCCCGAAGGGACTGAACCCAGCGAAGGCGATTTCAGAAATCAAGAACATGTTGATCGAAAGGCAGATGTAGGCGCGATCTCGCACCTCACACGCTGCCCATCGGCCGCACGCCCAAAAGTTCGCGGATGCGCTTCACCAAGCCATCGCGCACCCCTCTGTAGGCGTCCAGCTTCATCTCGCGCGAGCCCTCGATCGCGGTCGGATCGAGCGTCGGCCAGTAGACGACGTCTACGGCATCGGTGCGGGTGAATTCGAGCGCGCGATGATGCGCTTCAGGCGACAGGCTGACGATCAGATCGTAAGTCGAATCTTCGAGGTCCTCGAATGTGTGCGGTTTGTGCTTTTGCAGATCGATGCCGATCTCTTCCATGACAGCAGTGACGAACGGATCCGGCTTGCCCTGCCGCACCCCGGCAGATGCAAAATAGATATCCCGCCCGAAAAAGTGCCGCGCGACCGCTTCCGCCATCGGCGAGCGGACCGCGTTCATCGAACAGGCAAACAGGACCGATTGCGGACGACGCGGCGGCTCGCTCCCATTCATTCACGCTCAGCCTTTCCAGTGCAGAGCGGTGACAAGCGTGAACAGCCGGCGCGCAGTGTCGAAATCGCAATCGATCTTGCCCTTGAGCCGTTCGGCAAGCAGCTGCGCGCCTTCGTTGTGCAGCCCGCGCCGGCCCATGTCGATCGCTTCGATCTGACTCGGCGAAGCGGTGCGGATCGCCGCGTAATAGCTCTCGCAAATCATAAAATAATCCTTCAGCAAGCGGCGGAAGGGACTGAGCGAAAGTATATGCGTCATGACGGGATCGCCGTTCTCGCAGCGTATGTCGAGCGCGAGTTTCGCGTCGTGCAATGCGATCGTCAGCGCGTAGGGCCCGCGATCCTCGTCGGGAACGCCGAACGTATTTTCCTCGACGAGATCGTAGATCGCGATGGCGCGCTCGTGCTCCTGATCGGCATTGCCGCGGCCGATCGATGCGTCATCGAGCGTCACCGACACGAGCCGGTTCTTGCTCGAGTCGGGCGCGCTCACGGCGCGTTGGCTCCGAGCCGCATGGCGACGGAGCGTGCATGCGCTTCGAGCTTTTCGGCGCGGCCAAGGGCGATGGCCGCGGACCCAAGTGCACGCAAGCTCGCTTCATCGCACTTCAGGATCGACGTCCGCTTCATGAAATCGAGCACGCCGAGTCCCGAGGAGAAGCGAGCGGAGCGCGCCGTCGGCAGAACGTGATTTGAGCCGCCGACGTAATCCCCGATCGCTTCCGGAGTATGCGGCCCGATGAAAATCGCCCCGGCATTGCGAATGCGCGAGGCGAGCGCGTCGGCATCACGCGTCATGATTTCGAGATGCTCCGGCGCGAGCCGATCGACGAGCCGCACGGCGTCTTCGAGCTGTCGCACGAGGATGATCGCGCCGAAATCGCGCCAGCTCGCTGCGGCGATGGCCTGACGCGGTAGTGTCTCCAGCTGGCGCGTGATCTCGGTTGCGACCGCATCGGCGAGCGCCGGTTCGTCCGTGATGAGAATCGCTTGCGCCGCCGCGTCGTGTTCGGCTTGCGCCAGCATGTCGGCGGCGATCCAAACGGGATTGCCGGTGCGATCGGCAAGGACGAGCACTTCGGAGGGCCCGGCAATCATGTCTATACCCACCGTGCCAAACACACGCCGTTTGGCCGCCGCGACATAGGTGTTGCCAGGTCCGACAATCTTGACGACCGGCTTGATGGCCTCGGTGCCATAAGCTAGCGCGGCGATCGCCTGCGCGCCGCCGATGCGGTAGATTTCATCGACGCCCGCACGCTTCGCCGCGACGAGGACCAGCGGGTCGATGACGCCGTCGGGAGCAGGCACGACCATGACCACGCGTTCGACGCCGGCGACTTTCGCCGGCACGGCGTTCATCAGCACGGAAGACGGATAGCTCGCCGTTCCGCCGGGAACATAGAGTCCCACCGATTCGAGCGCCGTCCAGCGCCAGCCGAGCTCCACGCCGATGTCGTCGGTGAAGCGCAAATCCTGCGGCCGCTGCTTTTCGTGAAAAGCACGAATGCGCGCATGCGCAAGATCGAGTGCGGCGAGAACTTGCGCGTCGCACTCCGCTTCGGCGCGCCCGAGTTCGTCAGCCGCAATCGCGATCCCAAGCTTTCTCAAATCGATTCGATCGAACCGCTGCGAATAATCGATGAGCGCCGCGTCACCGCGCGAGCGCACATCGGCAATGATATCGCGCACCACAGCATCGACATCTTCGGAAAGTTCCCGCTTCTTCGCGAGAAGCTCGGCAAAGCGCTCCGCGAAATCGGGCATCGCGGTATCGAGCCGCAGCGGCATGTCTAGACTCTTTCGCTTCTTTGCAAGCGCGGTCGGTTCACACGCGTTCGCCCGCCGCATCCTCGAGGGGATGCCCAGGCTTGCCGCTGCAAGGCCACCGCGGCCCGGTGTCGGCCATCTGCGCTTCCAGGCATTCGACGGAAAGGCGCGCGCCGGCTCCGCCGGAGAATGTGAGCACCACTTCACCGGACGGCGCATCTGTGGGCTCAAAGACAATCGACAGGAGGTTCAGTACGTCTTCAGGTTTTCCCGGCCGAAAGCCGGTCGTGCGCACGTTCGTCACGCGCTCGAAATGCATGCCGGTCTCGAGGCGCTCGCAGCGCCCCTCGTCCGCCGCCATCCAGTCGAAGCGGGCGGCGAGCAGCGCAAATCGCTGCTCGCGTTGCAGGTACGCCATGTCACGCGCGCGAACGATGGCATCCTGGAGGTTCGCGGAGACGACGGCGAGATCCTCCTCGTCGAAGACGAGGAGCTTCAAGAGGTGCGGGTCGGATTTCGCGGCGGCGGACTGGGAGGCGGTCATCAGGCGCTCTTAGCTGCCGGCCGGGAGGGCGGCAATCCCGCGGCAGAAACGCCGCCGGCCGCCTCCCAGTTCTTAGAAACTGCGCGCCTATCTCACCCAGGCGAGGAGAGCCGCTCGATCTCGGCGCCGCAGGCGGAGAGCTTGTGTTCCAGCCGCTCGAAGCCGCGGTCGAGATGGTAGACGCGGTTGACGATCGTCTCGCCCTCGGCGGCGAGGGCGGCGATGACGAGAGAGACAGAGGCGCGCAGGTCCGTGGCCATGACCGGGGCGCCTTCCAGCCGCTCGACGCCTTCGACGATCGCCTGATCGCCGTCGAGCCGGATGTGGGCGCCAAGGCGCGCCAGCTCCTGCACGTGCATGAAGCGATTCTCGAAAATCGTCTCGGTGATGCGCGAGGTGCCCTTGGCCCGCGTCATCAGCGCCATGAACTGCGCCTGCAGATCGGTCGGGAAGCCCGGGAACGGCGCGGTCGTCATGTCCACTGCGGCGATTCCCGAGCCGTTGCGCCGCACGCGAATGCCTTCGTTGGTCGCATCGACGCTCACGCCCGCCGCCTCGATGCGGTCGAGCGCCGATTGCAGGAGTTCCGGCCGGGCGCCCTCGAGCAGCACGTCGCCGCCACTCATGGCCACGGCCATCGCATAAGTGCCGGTCTCGATGCGGTCGGGCAGGACCGTGTGGTAGGCGCCTGAGAGGTTGGCGACGCCCTCCACCTCGATCGTTGAGTGGCCCGCCCCTTTGATGCGCGCGCCCATCTTGATCAGGCAGTCGGCGAGGTCGACCACTTCCGGCTCGCGCGCGGCGTTGTGGATCACGGTGTGGCCGTGCGCGAGCGCGGCGCCCATGAGCGCGGTGTGCGTACCGCCGACTGTAACCTTCGGGAAGGTGATTTCGGCGCCGCGCAGGCCCTTGGGCGCTTTGGCGATGACGTAGCCCGCCTCGATCTCCACGCTGGCACCGAGCTTCTCGAGGGCCATCAGGAGCAGGTCGACCGGCCGCGTGCCGATGGCGCAGCCGCCCGGCAGCGAGACTTTCGCCTCGCCGATTCGGGCGACGAGCGGCGCGACCACCCAGAAGCTCGCCCGCATGCGCGAGACGAGGTCGTAGGGCGCGAGCGTGTCGACGATGTCACCGGCGGTGAGATGCACCGTCTGCGCGTCCGGCGCGCCGCCATTGCGCTTGCCGTCGACGGCATAATCGACGCCGTGGTTGCCGAGAATGCGCACGAGCAGGTTCACGTCGGCAAGGCGTGGCACGTTTTTGAGCGTCAGGCGCTCGCGGGTGAGCAGCGAGGCGATCATCAGCGGAAGGGCGGCGTTCTTGGCACCCGAAATCGGGATCGTGCCGTGGAGCCTGTTACCGCCGACAATGCGAATGCGATCCATGAATCCCCGCGAAGAACGCTGAAGCCAAAGTACGGACTTAACGTCGGGCGCCGTTTACGGCGCATTCAGGGCCGGGTCAGCTCCCGTTCTCATTTGTCTCGGACCTGTTGCCGGGTGGACACGACACCTCGGCCTGCGATTTACGCGCGCGGGCCTGAGCTTTCCGGCGGGCGAGATTTTCGCGCAGCGCCGTGGCGAGCCGGCCATGGCGAAAGCTCTCCCTTTGGTCGGGAGCGGGAGGCGATGGCGGGATCGGCGGCTTGTTTGCCATGAAACGCGGAAGCCCACAGTGGAAAGCTCAAATCCGCGCCGCTTCGGCCCGGGACGCGCATCGAGGAAGCGGTTAAAGTGCCTGACGAAAGCTTACATCTGGCCATGAAGCAATACCACGAACTCCTCTCCCGCGTCCTGCATGAGGGCGTCGAAAAGCCCGACCGCACCGGCACGGGCACGAAATCGATTTTCGGCTATCAGATGCGCTTCGATCTGGCCGAAGGATTTCCGCTCGTCACGACCAAGAAACTGCACCTGAAATCGGTCATCCACGAGCTCCTGTGGTTCCTGAAGGGCGACACCAACGTCGCCTATCTCAACGAGAACGGCGTCTCGATCTGGGATGAGTGGGCAGACGAGGAAGGCGAGCTCGGCCCGGTTTACGGCCGGCAATGGCGCTCATGGCCGAAACCGGACGGCGGCACGATCGATCAGATCGCCTGGCTTATGGACGACATCGCCAAGAATCCGTTCTCGCGCCGGCTTGTCATTACGGCATGGAATCCGGCCGATCTCGACAAGATGGCGCTCGCGCCCTGCCACTGTCTTTTTCAGTTTCACGTTGCTGAGGTGGAAGGCCAGCGTCGGCTCTCCTGCCAGCTCTACCAGCGCTCGGCCGATGTGTTCTTGGGCGTGCCGTTCAATATCGCGAGTTATGCGCTACTAACCCACATGGTCGCGCAGGTGACGGGCTGTGTGCCCGGCGATTTCGTCCACACCTTTGGCGATGCGCATCTCTATTTGAACCACCTCGAACAGGCGCGCCTGCAGCTCTCGCGCAGCCCAAAGCCACTGCCGCGGTTGAAACTCAATCCGGCGGTGAAGAACCTGTTCGATTTCCGCTACGAAGATATTGCGATCGAGGGCTACGCGCCCGATCCGGCGATCAAGGCGGCGGTTGCGGTGTGACTGGCACGACTAAAGGCCGCCCTGTAAACCTCGCCTTCGTCGTTGCGGCCGCGAAGAATGGCGTTATCGGCCGCAACGGTGGGATGCCGTGGCGGCTGCCGACCGACTTGAAGCACTTCAGGTCACTCACGATCGGCAAGCCGATCGTCATGGGGCGGCGCACCTGGGATTCGATTGGCCGGGCGCTGCCGGGGCGTGAGACCATCGTGGTCACGCGCGATCCGAATTTTTCTGTCGAAGGGGCGCACGTCGCGCACTCGGTTGAACAGGGACTGCAACTCGCGGAAAAGCAGGCGGAGCGCATGGGCGCCGACACGATCATGATCGTCGGCGGCTCCGACATTTTCGCCGCGCTCATGGATCGCGCCGACGTCATCCACCTGACTGAGGTCGATCTCGCACCGGACGGCGACGTCAAGTTTCCGCCGCTCGATCCGGCGCAATGGCTCGAGATCGCTTGCGAGGCGCCGCCGCGTGCGGCAAACGACGAGGCGAACGTCCGCTTCCTCACTTACGCCCGCCGCTAAGGAGCCCGCCCATGCCCCGCCTGACCCTCGCGCAAGCGAGCACGATCGTTGACGCCGCGCTTGCGAAGGGGCGCGAGCTGAAGCTCCTGCCGCTGACCGTCGTCGTGCTTGACCCTGGCGGCCACATGGTCGCGCTGAAGCGCGAGGACAATTCCGGCATCGCCCGCGTCGAGATCGCCACCGGCAAAGCCTGGGGCGGGCTCGGCATGGGCTTTGGCTCACGCGAATTGTTCGAGCGCTGGCAGAAGGCGCCGATGTTCGTCATGGGCTACGCGGCGGCGAGCGGGGGCCGCATGATGCCGGTGCCTGGCGGCGTCATCATCAAGGACGCGTCTGGCGAGATCATCGGCGCCGTCGGCATTTCCGGCGACACGTCCGACAACGACGAGACCTGCTGCGTCGCCGGCATCGAAGCCGCGGGCCTGAAGGCACAAAAGGGAGCCGAATAGGCGTTTACCGCGAGGAACCCCGCCGTTCCCTATGCGTTCTCATCGCAAAAGGGAAGACGCATGTCGCAAGCCGCACGGAAAACGCAAAGCAAAGAACCGGACCACAATCCGAAGCGCGACCCCGCGCCGCAATCGAATACCGAAAAGGATCCAGCGGATTGGGTCACTGGCGGCGAGCCGATGACCGGCGCGCAGGCGTCTTACATGAAGACGCTGTCCGAGATCGCCGACGAGCCGGACGCCTTCGACGAGTCACTGACGAAGGCTGAGGCCTCGATGCGCATCGATGCGCTGAAGGAGAAGACCGGGCGATAACGCCCGCGCGTCATTCCTTGCGCAATATGAGATGATAGTCGCCGCGCAGGAGATCGAGCCCGCCGCGGGTTGCGCCCTCGATCAGCTTGGCGGCGCCAATCAGCATGCGCCCGAGCAGCGCGTTTTTGCGCCCGATCTCCTCGATGAGCGAACCGAAATAAGACCGGAAATAAACCGGTTCGAGACCAAGCCGCTTTACATGCGCCCGTAACGCATGCGGATTGACGAGCCGATGATACGCGACCGGGAACGGCGCACAGCCGGGCTTTCCGGCGTCCGGCCATTTGAGCAGATTGCGGCATATCCAGACATGCACGAAATGCGGCGTGAATCGCGCCGCGAGCCCGTTCAGCGACATCGGCATTGGGGCGCCGATCACGATCAGGCCGCCGGGCTTCAGCACACGTGCCATGCGCTCAATCGCGTCAGGCAATTGTGGAAGATGCTCGACGACATTGTAGCAGATGACGAGATCGAAACGTTCCGCCGGAAGCTCGATCGTTTGCAAGTCGCCGACGATGGTCTGGTGCGCAATATCGTTGCGGGCCACCTGGCGCGGATCGATGTCGACGACCGTTATGCCGGCGACATTCAGTGCGTCGAGGCGAACATAGGATGTCGACCCTCCGCCCGCTTCGTAAACTGAGATTGGCCGGCGGCCGAAATGCTGCGCGAGCAGGCGCGTTATTTCGGCAAGCGAGGCCGCGCGCTCGGCATTGCCATCGATCGGCAAAGACTCGACAGAGACGGGCGTTATGCTGATTGTATCGGACATCGCGTCGAGAGCCGCATTCACGCGCTATGGGTCACCGCAGCAAAAGCTCATATCGTAAAGGAAAGTACAACATCGGCAGGAACATATGGTTACCTGCAACATACCGATGTGACACCGCGCGATGAACGATCCCGTATCCACGCGCCAGCGCGTCGATAAGTGGCTGTGGTTTGCCCGCATCGTTAAAAGCCGGACACTGGCAGCAAAGCTCGTAACCGACGGCCGCATCAGGGTGAATTCTGTGCGCGTCGAGACGCCGGCGAAGCCGGTCGGGCCGGGCGACGTCCTCACCATCGCGCTCGATCGTGACGTCAAGGTCCTGCGGATCGTGGCAAATGCCGAGCGCCGCGGACCTTATTCGGAAGCGCGCCTGCTCTATGATGAATTGAGCGGGCCAAAGAGCGCCGATCGAGCGGCTCACGGCCCCTGCGAGTAAGCACCGCACGGGCTGTTCTGGGTGGTTGCAGAGCCCTGCCAAAGGGGCTAGCAAGCGCGCAAACTTGGCCCGCGGGACCGTTCCGCGTGGAGAGGGTTGAATGACCTACATCGTCACGGAAAACTGCATCAAGTGCAAGTACATGGATTGTGTTGAGGTCTGCCCCGTGGACTGCTTCTACGAGGGCGAGAACATGCTCGTCATCCATCCCGATGAATGTATCGATTGCGGCGTCTGCGAGCCGGAATGCCCGGCCGAAGCGATCAAGCCGGATACGGAGCCGGGCCTCGAAGACTGGCTGAAGCTGAACACCGACATGTCGAAGAACTGGCCGAACATCACGGTCAAGCGCGAGCCGCCGCCGGACGCCAAGGAATACGATGGGATGGAGGGCAAGCTTGAGCTGTTTTCCTCAAAGCCCGGTGAGGGGGACTGAGCTGTAGCTCGATCGACGGCGCCTCCGATTGCGCCTTTTTACCTTGCCATGTTTTAACCTTCCGGGCGCTGAAGTCTTTGGCGAAGGCGGGTTTTCTTTGATTTTGCCCTCCTTATATGATATACGAATTCTTAACGGTTAACTTTCGCTCCTCACCGCCGCGCCTGTCGATCATCCCTAGCTTGGCTCCGATTCCGGGGCCTTTTTCGACACGCGACTCCGACTCGGCCGGCTCTAGTCCGTAGCTCAGGTTTGAGCCACGGCGGACGCGCCGGATGGCGGGTGATTGCCGATCGATGGCCGTGTTGAGGCGATGCCGCGTATCGCATCGCCGGTCGCGTGTTCCGCTGTCGAGCGGAACGAGGCAGGAGTGAACCGCGTATGGCGTCTCTCAAGAAAAGTTCAAAGAAATCAAAGGCGGGAGCGGGAGCGCGGAGCTCTTCGAAAACGAAGTCCTCCAAAGCGAGCGCAAAGCGTAGCTTAGCCAAGGCTGCGAGCACGTCTACGCGATCGCGGAAGACTACCGCGACGCCCACGGCAAGCGCGCGCGCGAGTGAGACACGCAAACATACGGCCAAAGCGAGCGGCAAGAGCGCTCAGAAGAGCGCCAGAACGGCCACACGGGCGGGAACCTCAAAGAGCAAAGCAGCGGCGGCACGCAGGAATTCGATCGAAAGGAAACCCACGACAGTGGAGATGCGGAACAAGAAGACGGCGAGCGCCCAGAAGGCCCAGGCGCCTCGCAACAAAATGACACTCGCGACACAGCGCAAGGTGTCGGAGACGAGCCGTCGCGCCGTCGCCAAGCCGGCGAAGGCCACGAACGTCACAAAAGCAACGAAGATTGCCGGCACATCTAAGCCTGCGACGCCCGTCGAAACCCTCGTCGAGAAGGTGAAGGATGTGACGGTTCAGGCGACACAGGCGGCCGAAACCGCTGCCGCAGCCGTCGTGCAACCGGCGTCTACGGCCAAGCCGGCGGCAGCCCACAAGCCCGCCGCGGCCAAGGCGGCCACGTCCAAGATTTCAGCCAAGCCGGAAACCTCCGCCAGCACGATCCTGCTTGAAACGATTCGCCGAGTCGGTCAGGCGGCTGCGGCCGAAGCGAAAGCCCGCGTTGCACCGGCAGCCGCGGCTGTGTCGAGCGTCGTCTCTGCGCCGGCCACCGCGCCACGGCCGGAGTCAAGGTCTGCCGCACCCGCGCCTGCTCCCGAGACGGCTGTGAAAGAGCCCGCTGCTGCAGCTCCAGCCGTTGCTCCGCAGCGGCCGGGATTTAGTGCGGCGATGGCCGGCCGGCCCGTCGACCCCCGGCTGCACCAGCTTCAGTCCCGCGCGGTCGCCAAGCCGAGCGGTCCGCGGCCTGGTTTTAGGCTCGAGGAATTCGTCGTTTATCCTGCCCACGGTGTCGGCCAGATCGTCGCCATCGAGGAGCAAGAGGTCGCTGGTTTCAAGCTCGAACTCTACGTCATCAGCTTCGCCAAAGATAAGATGACGTTGAAGGTTCCCACCCCCAAGGTCGTCAGCGTCGGCTTGCGCAAGCTCGCTGACCCCGCGCTCGTGCAGAGGGCACTCGATGTGCTGACCGGCCGGGCCCGTATCAAGCGCACGATGTGGTCGCGCCGTGCTCAGGAATACGAGGCGAAGATCAATTCCGGCGATCTCATCGCCATCGCCGAAGTGATCCGCGACCTCTACCGCTCGGAGGCGCAGCCGGAGCAGTCCTATTCCGAGCGCCAGCTCTACGAGGCGGCCCTCGACCGGATGGCGCGCGAGATCGGCGCGGTGCAGAAGATGACGGAGACGGAGACGCTGAAAGTCATCGAGACGCAGCTGCAGAAGGGCCCCCGCCGCGGCCTCAAAGCCGAGGGTGAGACCGACGGGGAGGCCGAGGGGGCGGACGCGCAAGTCGAAGAGGCGGCCGCGTAAGATCGCGAATACCTGCAAAAGGCCCGGCAGAACTGCCGGGCCTTTTTCGTTTGGCGGGACCTTGCGCCTTAAAGCGAGGCGTGAAGCGCCGCTACCGGATACCGCTCTTCGAGGGCGCGCCGCAGCTTCTCCAACGCGCGATTCTCGATCTGGCGCACGCGTTCCTTCGAAATGCCGAGCCGGTTGCCCAGCGATTCGAGCGTAGAGCTCTCTTCATTCAGGCAGCGCTCACGCACAATGCGGAGTTCGCGGTCCGACAGGATGGTCAAAGCGTCATTGAGCCAGCGTACGCGCCGCGTTGAATCGATCGTCTCGCCGACGGTCTCGTCCGGCAGCGGCTTGTCATCCACGAGGAAATCAACGCGTTCGGCCGAGCCCTGATTATCGCTCTCGATCACCGGCCCGTTCAGCGAAACGTCCGGGCCTGAGAGCCGTGTGTCCATCAGCTCAACATCGGCACTTGAAACGCCGATGGCTTTTGCGATCGTGGCAAACATCGCGGTGTTGCCGCCGGCAGAGCGGTCCTGCGCGAGCTTGGCCCTGAGCCGCCGCAGGTTGAAGAACAGCGCCTTTTGCGCCGAACTCGTGCCGCCGCGCACGATCGACCAGTTGCGCAGAATGTAGTCCTGAATCGAGGCGCGGATCCACCATGTGGCGTAGGTCGAGAAGCGCACTTCGCGCTCCGGTTCGAACCGCGCCGCCGCCTCAAGCAGGCCGACGTGACCCTCCTGGATCAGATCGGCCATAGGCAGCCCGTAATGGCGAAACCGCGCAGCGATTGCGATCACGAGCCGCATATGAGCCGAGGCGAGTTGGTGCAAGGCATCCTCGTCGCGTTGGTCTTTCCAGCGCACGGCAAGTGCATGCTCCTCGCCCCGCTCCAGGAACGGCGCCGCCATCGCCGCCTTCACGAACTGCCGCCTTACGCCATTCACCTGCGCCATAAATCACCCTCTTTACTTGCACGACGAGGGCCCCAGATGCAGTGGAGCGCCGGTGCAAGCCCGCGGCGGCAGCGCTCTCGACGCGCGTGCTGACACCCCTAAACGAACGGCTGAGAGAGGGGGTTCCGCCTTGCGGCAGAACCACGCATGGGGCTCACAAGCTCGTGAGCTATTCTGCGATGGCCTTGTACGATTCCCCGGCAGTGAGCGGCCCGGCCGCCTCGAGGCCGTTCAGGAGTAGAAAGTGCTCCAGCGGCCGGTCGGCGATCGCCATCCCTCGCGCGAGTTCCTCGGCGCGTTGACCGGCATTTGCCTTCACGATGGCGAGCCGCAACGGCTTGATATCGCTCATATCTTCCCGCGTCGTCTGGCGGAAGCTGGCGATCGCAGATTTGAAGCGCCCGTCCGCCTCGCCGGTCAGCGCGCGCGCGGCGAAGATCAGGCGATAGACATCCTCGTTCTTGCGGATTGCCGCGAGCCGAAAGTTCCACTCGCCAGCGCGCGCTGTCGCCAAGACTGCGGGCATGCCGCTTATTTCCGTGTTCTCGACCGAGCTTTGCAGCAGGCCCTCGATCCAGCCTGAGGCGACATAGGTTTCCAATGTCGTCGTCGTCGGTACGCGCGCGCTATCGAGGCGAAGCGCCTCGGCGCCGCCGTTCTTTATACCGAGCAGCGCCTGCGCAGAATTCTCCAGCACGAAGCCCTCCGGCGCGACGAAGGCGAAGCCGAGCCGCGGATGCACGAATTTCCGCCCGCGCGCGTAGCCGTCGGCGGGATCGTCGCCGAACGCCATGCCGTCGATCGAGGCCAGGTACCCCGCCCGGTCGCGCGTTCCGATCCCCGGCGCGCCGATCTGCCGGGCCGCTGCCACCGCCTGCGCGATCCGCTCCGGCGTCGAGGGATGGGTCGACAGCATGTCGGGTTTGTCGGCCGACGACTTCTGGCCGACAAGCGCCGCGCGCAATGTCATCGAGCGCCCGAGCGAAGTCAGGAAGCGCGACGCGCCGTAAGGGTCGTATCCCGCCCGCGCGATGACGCGGATACCGATTCCGTCCGCCTCGAGCTCCTGCTGGCGAGAGAAGCCGGCGAGCGTCTGCTTTTTCAGCGCCTCCACCTCCTCCCCCTTCTGCCGGCTCTGGATGATGCTCGCGGCCTGGCTGACGACCGCGGCCTCCTTCTCGCGCTCGGCGCGGGCATAGGCGTGCCGCGCCGTCACGTGGCCGATCTCGTGCGCCATGACGGCCGCGATCTCGGCGCTGTCGTTGGCGAGCGCCAAGAGCCCGCGGGTCAGAAACAGGTTGCCCGAGGGCAGCGCGAAGGCGTTGATCACGGGCGAATTGAGGATCGTCACCTTGTAGGCGGTCTCGCCCGGAATCTCGCTCGCCTGCGCGAGCTTGGCCAAGATGTCGTTGAGGTAGGCCTCGGCCGCCGGAGCGCGGTACTCGCCACCGAAAGTCGCGGCGAGGCGTTTCGCCTCGAGCGAGGCCGGTGAATCGATCTGCAGTGTGCGCGGCGCCGCGGCCGGCACGGCTGTCGCGAGCGGCGGCACGCCGACATGCTCGAGGCTGGCGCAGGCACCGAGGCCGAGCAGCAGCGCCGCCGCGACGAACCCGCGCAGGGCGCTCCCTGCCCGCCCGGCGTGCCGCTCTTTGCCGCTTTGCAGACCCAAGTCCCGCATCCAAAAATCCTTGGGACGATCCGATCA
>JAXDNJ010000060.1:0-57393 GCA_034669505.1 Methylobacteriaceae bacterium | reverse complement strand
GCCTTGTCATGGATATTTCCGACCATGTGATCGTGCTCAATTTCGGTGAAGTGATCGCCCGCGGTCTTCCTGCCGACGTGCAGAAGAACGAGGAGGTGGCGAAAGCCTATCTCGGCAGCGGCGAGATCGGCAGCGAAGTGCGCCAGGCGGTGGCGGAGAGCGCCGTTTCATGAATCCGGCCATCCTCGATTTCATCGAATTCAGCCTCGCCGGGCTTTGCGTCGGCGCGCTTTATGCACTGACAGGCATCGGCTTTGTCGTGGTCTACAAGGCAACACGGATCATTAATTTTGCCATTGGCGAATTCATGATGATCGGTGCTTACTTTTTCTTCGGCCTTGCCGCGCAAGCGGAATTGCCGAATTGGGCGGCGATTATCCTGGCCTTGATTGCAGCAGGAACGGTCGGCGGTTTTCTCGAGCGCTTTATCTTCCGGCGGTTGATCGGCGAAAGCGCCATTTCCGTTTTCATGGTGACGATCGGGCTTGCCAGCATCATGGTCGGCCTGGTCGAGATCGCCTGGACCGCGGACCCGCGCTCGCTGCCGACATTTCTGCCCGATCAGCCATTCTTTGTGCCACTCGGCAGCGCGGAAGCTTTTCTCGCGTCGAAGAATGGCTGGAGCTTTATCATCGTCGCCGCGATCATGGCGGCCTTCATCACGGTGTTTCGCTTCTGGCGCGGCGGAATTGCCTTGCGCGCGACAGCCGCCGATCAGCAGGCCGCTTACAGCGTCGGAATCAACGTCCCCGGCGTCTTTTCCTTCGCGTGGATTCTTGGCGCGACCACTGCCGCCGCAGCCGGTATTCTCGTCGGCTCCATCTCCGGCATCTCCTCCGCCATGGGCGCGATCGGATTGTCGGTCATCGTCGTCGTCATTCTCGGCGGCTTGGACAGCCTTGCCGGCGCGCTAGTCGGCGGCCTGCTCATCGGCTGGCTTGAAGCCATGGCGAGCCTCTATATCGGCGGCGAATACAAGCAGGTTGCGACTTTCGTCATTCTGCTGCTCGTTCTTGTCGTGAAGCCCTACGGCCTCTTCGGCACGCACGACATCGAGAGGCTGTGACAGATGCGGATCGGCTCGGCCAGGCAAACCTATGCCGCCGACGAGGCAATCTTCAAAACCAACGTGCAGCGCCTGTGGTTTGCCGCCCTCGCAGTCGCGCTCGTGCTGCTCCCGTTCGTCGCCTCCGATTACTGGCAGCTTCTCGCCTGCCTGATCGCGGTCAATGTCATCGCCGCGATGGGCCTGATGATCCTGACCGGTTTCACCGGGTTGGTCAGTCTCGGCCACGCGGCCTTCATGGGCGTCGGCGCCTACACCGCCGCTTATCTCTCCAATCATGTCGCATTGCCGTTCTGGCTGACGATCCCTGCGGGCGGCTTTGTTGCTGCCGCTGTCGGGGCGATCTTCGGCATTCCAAGCCTGCGGGTGAAAGGCCTCTATCTCGCGCTCACGACGATCGCCGCGTCATTCATTCTGCAATCCATCTTCTTCAATTGGCCTGCGGTCACCGGCGGTGCGCGCGGATTGAGCATCGAACCCGCCAGCATCTTTGGACATGCGCTCGTCACCCCCGGCGCGATCTACTGGATCGCCATGCCGATCGCGGCGCTCTCTGTCTGGTGGGCGCGAAATCTTTTGCGTACGCGGGTCGGGCGCGCCTTCATCGCGATCCGCGATCGCGACATATCGGCGGAGCTGCTCGGCATAGATCTCCTGCGTTACAAGCTGATGAGCTTTGCGCTCGCCTCGTTTTATGCCGGGATGGCCGGCGCGGTCTGGGTCTATCTCTTTCGCGTGATCACGCCTGAAAGTTTCCGGCTGCTCGAATCGATCTTCTTCGTTGCCGCGATCATCGTCGGTGGCCTCGGCTCCGTGCGCGGCGCGATTTTCGGCGCCATCTTCATGACCCTCGTGCCCGAGTTTTTAAAAATCGGCGCCTCCGACCTCGCGCCGTACTGGCCGGACGCCGTCAAATTGCTGTCGCCGGTCCGCACCATCGTGTTTGGCGCGCTGATCGTCGGCTTCCTCATGTTCGAGCCGCTGGGCCTTAATGAAATCTGGCAGCGCACCCGCCGCCGCTTCGCCCTCTGGCCTTTCCGAACCTAGGAAATCGTGGCCTAATGCGCAAAATGAAAACAGGGAGGAATACATGCGATCGGACCGAAGAAAAATCCTGGCCGGGCTTGGTGCGGGTGCGGTGGCGTCGACCTTTCCGGCGCCGTGGGTGCGCGGTTTGCGGGCGCAGGAGGCGAGCGAGATTCCCGTCGCCATCGCCTCGCCGATGACCGGCGTATTCGCCTTTGCCGGGATCGAGGGAACCGACGGCGCCAACCACTTCGCACAATATTTGAACGAGCGTGGCGGCATCGCCGGCCGCAAGCTGCGGCTGATTGTCGAGGATACGGGATACCAGGTTCCGCAGGCGGTTGCCGTGTTCAATCGGCTTGTCGCCGAATACAAGGTGCCGCTGTTTTTAGGCGATTCCACCGGCTTCCAGAAAACGATCAATGAGGAAGTCAATCGCCGCGGGCTTCTGCTCGCCGGCGCGTCCTTCTCGTCCGAGATCGACGATCCCAAAAAATATCCGCTGCAATATATGCCGGGACCCAGCTATTCCGCGCAGGTCGGAATGCTCCTGAAGCACATCGCGGCGACCAAAAAGGGCGCGCGGATCGCGTTTGTTCACTCCGACACAGAGTTTGGCCGCGATCCGATCGCGAAGAGCGAAGCCTATGCGAAAACCCTCGGGCTCGAGCAAGTCGAGAAGATCGTCACGCCGCCGGGCAGTTTCGACGTTTCGTCTGAGGTTCTAAAAATCCGGCGCGCGCGGCCCGAATTCACGATCTTCCACGGCTACGTCATGGCGCCTATTCCCGAATTCATGAAGCAGATGAAGGAAGCGCGCGTCGAGACGCAATTCATGGGAACGTTCTACAGTTCCGATTTGGGAATACTCCAGAAGATGGGTGACGTCGCCGACGGGTATCTCGGCGTCAACGCCTATAATTACGTCAATCAGGAAGGGGTGAACGGTCCCGCGATGGAGTTCATCAAGAAAGCCAATGGCGGCAAGTACCGCACGAACTCCTATCTGCAGCCCTGGACCAATCTGACGCTCGGCACGGAAGCGATGCGCCGTTGTCTTGAGGCCGGCAAGGAGATGACCGGCGCCAATCTCAAGGCGGCGCTGAACACGATCAAGGATTACGACATGGGCGGCGTCATCGGCGTGCCGATCAGCATTCCCGGCAATTCGCTCGGCGTCGGCCGTATTTTCCGCGCCAATCTGAAGGCCGGCAAAATGGAACCCGTTTCGGAATGGATCAAGGCGGAGGCGTAAAAGCGAGGTGTCGATTACCGCCGAGACGATTCTGGAAATCAACAATATCGAGGTCGTCTACAATCACACGATCCAGGTGCTGCGCGGCCTCTCGCTGTCGGTGAAGGCCGGCCAGATCGTCGCGCTGCTTGGGTCGAACGGCGCCGGCAAGACGACGACGCTGAAAGCGGTTTCGAACATGCTCGGCCTTGAGCGCGGCGCGATCACCGCCGGCACGATCCGCTTCGAGGGCAACGACATCAAGGCGAGTGCACCGCATGCGCTGGTGCGCGGCGGGCTTTTCCACGTGATGGAAGGCCGCCGCATCTTTCCCGATCTCACAGTCGACGAGAATCTGATTGCGGCCACCTATGCGCTCCAAGGCAGAGATAAGGGGCAAGCGGATTTCAACGCGGTGTTTGACTATTTTCCGCGGCTGCGCGAGCGCCGCACCGGCGTCGCCGGGTATCTCTCCGGCGGCGAGCAGCAGATGCTGGCACTTGGGCGCGCGCTGATCGCGCGGCCGAAGCTGATCCTTATGGACGAGCCTTCACTCGGGTTATCGCCCATGCTGGTGGAGGAGATATTCCGGATCATCCGGCGCATCAATACGGAACGCGGCGTATCGATCCTGCTCGTCGAGCAAAACGCGGCGGTCGCGCTGTCGGTCGCAAATTACGGATATGTCATGGAGCAAGGCAAGATCGTCATTGACGGGACGGTCGATAAGCTTGCCGGCGATCGGGACGTCCGGGAGTTTTATCTCGGCGCCGGTGTTGGCGCCGGCGGCTTCAAAAGCTTCCGCGATGTGAAACAGTACAAGCGCCGCAAGCGCTGGCTCAGTTAACCGGAGCGCCTGTCATGGCTGCCGATCCCTCTATGAACCCGCAGACGCTTCCGCAATGGTTGCGCCACCATGCGCGGGTGCGGCCAAAGGTGCTTGCCATTCGCCAGAAGCGCTTCGGCATCTGGCAGCCGACGAATTGGGCGCAGTATTGGCGGCGTGCTCGCGCGATCGGCATGGGCCTGCGCGCGCTCGGCTTAAAGCCAGGTGCGCATATCGGGATTATTTCCGAGAACCGGATCGAATGGGTGCTGGCGCAGCTTGGTGCCGGCGCCATCGGCGCGGTGACGGTCGGTGTCTATGCGACGAGCCCGGCGCCGGAAGTCGCTTACGTCCTGGAACACGGCGACTGCGAGGTCGTGTTCTGCGAAGATCAGGAGCAGGCAGACAAGGTTTTGGAGACATGGCACGAACTGCCGAAGGTCAAGCGCATCATCGTGATGGAGACGAAAGGTTTCCGCGCTTATAATGCAAGCAAGGTGATGTCGTTCGATGCGCTCGAAGAACTCGGTGCTGCGGCCGATGCGAACGAACCGGATTATGTCGATGCGCTCGTCGACCGCCAGCGCCCCGACGAGATCGGCATCATCATCTACACCTCCGGTTCCACTGGCAAGCCGAAAGGTGCGATGATCTCCTATGCCAACATCGCCGCGGCGGTGCCCGGTTATGCCGAGCGGCTGCGCCTCGATGCCAGCTCGACCACGCTATCGTATCTTCCGCTCTGTCACGTCGCCGAGCAGGCGCTGACGACATTCGCGCCGCTGCAATACGGCATGATGGTGAATTTTGGGGAGTCGCTGCGCACCGTGCAGGAAGATTTGCGTGAGGTCGCACCGAGCCTGTTCCTCGGCGTGCCGCGAATCTGGGAGAAAATGCATTCGGCGATCCACATCAAGACACTTGAAAGCGGCAGGTTGAACCGGATGCTCGTCAAGCGCGCTTTCCTCGCATGCGAACCGTTTGCGCTGACCGGCTCACGCACGATCCGCGAGAAACTCACGTTTCTATTCTGGTACGCGCTGGTATTCCGCCCATTGCAGAATTTCGTCGGCCTGCGGCGCACGCGCATGTGCGTGACCGGCGCGGCGCCGATCCCACCAAAAGTGTTCATGTTCTTCCGCACGATGGGCCTGCCGCTGATCGAAGTCTACGGCCAGACCGAATCCTCGGGCGGCGTCACCGGACAGCTCGCGAATGATGTGAAGCTCGGCACGGTCGGTGCCGCCGTCGACGGCGCCGAAATCCGCATCGCGGAGGACGGCGAAGTGCTGGTGCGCGGCGGCATGGTCTTTGCCGGCTATTACAAGGATCCCGATCTCACGCGCAGGACCGTCATTAAGGGGTGGCTGCATACCGGCGACATTGCCGAATGGGACGGCAGGCATCTCAAGATCGTCGACCGTAAGAAGGACGTGATCATCACGTCGGGTGGCAAGAATCTGAGCCCGTCGCTCATCGAGAACGCGATGAAAGCAAGCCCATTTATCAAGGAATGCATTGTCATCGGCGATGCGCGGCGTTACGTGACCGCGCTGATCCAAATCGATTTCGACAACGTCGCTAAATGGGCCGAACAGAAGAGCCTCGCGTTCACGACCTTCCGCTCGCTGGCGGAACACCCGGCCGTCTTCCGCCTGATTTCGCAGGAGGTGGAAAACGCCAATGACGACCTCGCGCCCGTCGAGCAGGTCAAGCGCCTCCATCTGCTCACCAAGGAACTTGATCACGATGACGGCGAAGTGACCGCAACGATGAAGGTACGGCGCGCCAGCATCTACGCGAGATTCGCCGCGGAAATCGAAGGATTGTACGCGCCGCAGAGCACGGCGGCCTGATCAGCCGGAATGCGTGGCGCTGAACCTAGCTGCGCTCGAAGCCGTTCGGCTGTTATAGTCGAAAGATAACGGGAGGAAACGATGTCCGATACAAAACTTAGCCGCCGGTCGGTGCTTGCCGGCACCGCACTCGCTGCAGCCGGGCTCAATTGGCCTGCGCGCGCCGAGCCGCAATGGAAAAAGTTCGCGGGCACGACGATCGAGGCCAATCTCATCAAGGGCCCGCGCGGCGAGCTCCTGCAGCGCCACGCCGCCGAGTTCACCGAGCTTACCGGGATCAAGATCAATTCCGAGGTCATCCCCGAGCAGCAGCAGCGGCAGAAGCTCGTGATCGAGCTGACCTCGGGCCGGCCGAGCTTCGACGTCGCGCATATCTCTTATCACGTGCAGAAGCGCCAGTTCGACAAAGCCGGATGGCTTGCCGATCTCTCCGGTTTCATGCAGGACCCGAAGCTGACCGCGCCCGATCTCATCGAAAGCGATTTCTCCGTGGCCGGACTGCAATACGCAAAGACCGACAAAGGCGAGATGCGCTCGCTGCCATGGTCGGTTGATTATTTTATCCTCTACTGGAACAAGGAACTCTTCCAGAAGAAAGGTGTCGCGTTCCCGCAGACGCTCGATGAGATGGCGCAGGCGGCCGACACGCTGACCGATGCGAAGGCCGGTATTTTCGGTTTCGTCGGGCGTGGCCTGCGCAACGCCAACATGGCGCTCTGGCCGAGCTTCTATTTCAACTATGGCGGCGAATTCCTGGATGCCAAGGGCAATCTTCTCACCGACAGCCCGCAAGCCATCGAGGCGACGAAATATTACCAACGGCTTCTGACCAAGGACGCGCCGCCCGGCGTCGCCGGGTTCAACTGGATGGAATCGATGGCGGCCTTCTCACAAGGGCGCGCGGCGATGTGGCTCGACGGCGTCGGCTGGGCGCCGCCGCTCGAAGATCCGAACGCCTCCCGCGTCGTCGGCAAGGTCGGCTACGCCGTCGTGCCGAAGGGGCCGAAGGGTGCTTATTCCGCCACTTTCGGCGACGGGATCGGCGTTGCGGAGGGAAGCAAGAACAAGGAGGCGGCCTATCTCTATTGCCAATGGGCGGTGTCGAAGATCATGGGCGCGCGGCTGCTGCAGAATGGCGGCGGCGTGCCGTTCCGCAATTCCATCCTGAATGACGAGAGCGTCCGCAAGGGCGTGAAGATGCCGGCAGAATGGCTCGATTCGGTGATCGGTTCGGCCAAGATCAGCAAGCTTGGACTGCCAGTGGTGGTCCCGGTTGCCGAGTTCCGCGACATCATCGGCTCAGCGCTTACCGCCACATTATCGGGCGCCGATCCCGCGACCGAGATGAAGAAGGCAACGGATCAATATCGTCCGATCCTGGAGCGCAGCGAGAAGGCGTGAGCGAAGTCGCGGAGAGAGCGGCGGGCCTTGGCAAAGCGCGCGGAACACCTGCGCGCGCCTTGCATCGGCCGTCTTACTGGCCGTTCATCATACCGGCGCTGGTGATCGTCGTCGGGGTCATCGTCTTTCCCTGGGCGTTCACCATCTGGATGAGCCTCAACGAGTGGAAAGTCGGTGCGCCGACGACGTTTGTCGGCGTCGCCAATTACCTGCGCCTGCCCGGCGACCCGCGCTTTGTCGAGGCGGTGTGGCACACGCTGCTCTACACCGCGCTCTCCGTCATTCTGCCGCTGATCTTCGGCACCTTTGCAGCCTGCATCTTTAACGCGCGCTTTCCGCTGCGTGGGTTTCTGCGCGGCCTCTTCATCATGCCGATGATGGCGACGCCGGTCGCGATCGCGCTTGTCTGGACGATGATGTTCCATCCCCAGCTCGGCGTGCTCAATTATCTGCTCTCATTGATCGGCCTGCCGCCGCAGCTCTGGATATTCCATCCCGCGAGCGTGATCCCATCGCTCGTGCTCGTCGAGACATGGCAGTGGACGCCGCTCGTCATGCTGATCGTGCTTGGGGGACTCGCGGCGATTCCCGCCGAGCCTTACGAGAGCGCGCAGATCGATGGGGCAAGCGGCTGGCAGGTGTTTCGTTTCATCACCTTGCCGCTGATCATGCCGTTCCTGTTCATCGCCGCGATGGTGCGCACAATCGACGCGGTGAAGAGCTTCGACATCATTTTCGCTATGACACAAGGGGGGCCCGGCACCGCGTCCGAGACGATCAACCTATATCTCTACAGTGTCGCCTTTATCTATTATGACGTCGGTTATGCCTCGGCAATGGCGTGCGTGTTCTTCGTTCTGATCATCGGGCTCACCGCCGCATTGCTCTATGTCAGGCAGCGGACGCAATGGACACAGCTTGGAATGCAAGCGCAGGAAGAGGCCGCGACATGATCGCGCGCAGGCTTCTCGACAAGCTTGCGCTCGCTGTCGCGGTGTTCATCATCGTCTCGCCGGCAGTTCTCTTCTTTGTCTGGATGCTGTCGCTCTCGATCAAATACGAGATCGACAATTCCGCCTATCCGCCGGTCTTCATCCCCGACCGTTTCGCCTGGAAAAATTATTTCGACGTCCTCGCCTCCACCCGCTTCTCGACGTACTTCGCAAACAGCCTTATCGTTACCGGCAGCGCGACCCTGCTCGCGCTTCTCGCCGGTGTGCCCGCTGGCTACGGCATCGCGCGCACGCGCGCGACGAAGGCGGCAATCGTCATTCTCGTCGCGCGCATCACGCCGGGTCTCTCCTATCTCATCCCGCTGTTCCTGCTGTTCCAGTGGCTCGGCCTCCTCGGCACGCTCTGGCCGCAGATCATCATCCATCTCGTCGTCACCGTGCCGATCGTCATCTGGATCATGATCGGCTACTTCGAGACGACGCCGCCCGAACTCGAAGAAGCCGCCGTCATCGATGGTGCGACGAGCTGGCAGGTGTTCCGTCACGTGGCGCTGCCGATCGCGCGTCCCGGCATTGCGGTTGCCGGCATTCTCGCGGTGATCTTCTCGTGGAACAATTTCGTCTTCGGCATCGTGCTCGCCGGACGCGAGACGCGCACGCTGCCCGTTGCCGTCTACAACATGATCTCCTTCGATCAATTAAGTTGGGGTCCGCTCGCGGCGGCGGCGATCATCGTCACCGTGCCCGTCCTGGTGCTGACGATCGTCGCGCAGCGCCAGATCATCGTCGGTCTGACCGCGGGCAGCGTGAAGGGCGGCTGAGGGCGTTATCGCGCGTCAGAAGTGGCGAGTGCCGATTGGGGTGCGAGTGTGCGCGTCCCATAGCGCCAGCCGAGCAGCGCGACGAGGAGACTGGCAAGCAGCATGGGAATCGACGCCGCATAGAAGAGGCTCGCAGGGTTGAGGTGCCAGCCGAGAAGCAGGCCGATCAGCAAGGGGCCGCCTATGCCGCCGACACGGCCGATGCCGAGTGCCCAACCGACGCCGGTCGAGCGGATCGGCGCGGGATAGAACACCGCAGCGAGCGCAATGACGCTTTTCTGCCCGCCGCTGACGCAACAGCCGGCGAAAAACGTCGCGCACATGAGCACCCATTCAGGCTGTGACAGCGCCACGCCCATCAGCGCGACGAAGACAACACCGAGCAGATAAAGCACGGCAAGCGACCGGTACGGACCGAGTTTGTCCATGGCCGGACCGATCACAACCGCAATGACGATGCCGCCGACCGTCGTCAGTGTGGTCGCAAGAGCGACGCTCGGCAGCGGATAGTGCAGATTCGTCAGGATGGTCGGAAGCCAGCTCTGCAACGCGTAAAACTCGGCGAGGTTGAGGAAGAAGATGATCCAGAGAACGATCGTGCCGAACCCGCGCCCGGAACTGAAGAGACTGCCGACGGCGCTTCCGACTTCCTTTTCTTCGTTCGTGAACGATCGTGGCGCCGCCTCCGGCAGCGCAGGATCGACACGGCGCAGAATGCGCCATATCCGGGGACCTTCGGCCTTGGTGCGGACCAGGAAATCGAGCGATTCATGCAAGAAAAAGAACAGGAACACCGACAGCACGAGAGGTGCGATCGCGCCGACCCAAAGTAGCGAGCGCCAGCCGTAGAGCGGCAGCATCCACGCCGCGAGCGCGCCCGCCGCGACGAAACCGAGCGAGAAGCCGCAATAGATCGCCAGCACGAACGTGGCCCGGAAGCGCTTCGGGCTATATTCGCCGGTAAGTGCCACAGCGCTGGGAATGGCGGAGCCGAGAAACAGCCCGGTAATGAAGCGCAATGCAATGAGCTCGGTGACGTTTGTCGCGAAAGCGGTGATCAGCGTCGTCAGCCCGAACGCAATCGTGCTGACGAGCATCATGCGGCGGTGACCGAAACGGTCCGACAAAGGCGACAGAAACAGGTAGCCGACCATGAGACCCGTGAGGGCTGCGGAAAAGATCGGTCCGAGCACCTCGCGCGAAAGACCCCAGTCCTTCGCGATCAGCGACGCCATGTAGCTGATCGACTGCGTGTCGAAACCGTCGAGAAACATCACCAGCCCGCAAAGCGTCGTGATCATATATTGCGAGGCGCCGATCGGCCTTTCATTGATGAAGGCCGGGACATGAAACGTGTCCTCCTGCAGAGCCATCTCGAAATCCTCCCCTATTGTTGTTTGTTGCCCGATTCGCCTCACGTGCCTGTCAGTACGAAGGGCTCGGCAAAGAACTGGTCTTCCGGTAGCCTTCCCTCGCGAGCAAAATCGGCTCGCGCTTTGCGGATCATCAGCGGATTGCCGCAGGCATAGACCTGGTAATTTGAGAGGTCCGGCACATCTTCAAGCACCACGCGATGAACAAGACCCTTGCGGCCGCTCCACGATGGATCGGGGGCGGTGAGAACCGGCGTGAATTCAAACCAGGAGAGTTTACGCGCCCATTTCTCCGGAAGCTCGCGCATATAGAGGTCGTGCGGCCGGCGTCCGCTCCAGTAGAATCTTACTGGTCGCGTGCTGTCGCGCCGGATCAGATATTCCACGATCGATTTCACCGGCGCGAAGCTGGCTCCGGTGGCGAGGCATATGATTGGGCGCTGCGTATCCTCGCGCAGAAAGAAGTCGCCGAAGGGGAGTTCGATCTTAACCCGGTCACCGAGCTTCAGGTGCTCGAGCACGGCTTCCGAGAAGCGCCCGCCCTCGATATGCCGGATATGCAGATGCGCGCCGTCGCTTTCCTGCGGCGGGTTTGCCAGCGAGAAATTGCGCGCCGTGCCGTCGGGCGACAGCACGCGTAAATATTGGCCTGCCTTGAACTTCGCCCGGATGCTGACCGGAAAGCGCAGAAGCAACGTCGCGACGTCCTCCGTAGGCCAGTTCAGCCGGAACACCCAGGCGTCGATCACCTTGGTTCTCGAGACATCGCGCCGCTCAATCCGGCGCGGATGCACGACAATGTCGGACACGGGCTTGGCGCGGCAAAGCAGAACCGCCGACGCCGGCCCTTCGATCGAGCGCGCGCCGATCTCGACGGCGCCGGCCCGCAATCCCGCTTCGCAGGTGCTGCAGACGCCCTTCCGGCACGAATAGGGCAGCGAATAGCCGGCGCGCTCTGCGGCATCTAGAACGGTCTCGCCGGACTTTGCGGGAAAGACGATGTCGCTGTGCCCGACGGCGACCTGATAAGTCATGCCGCACCTGCGTGACGCTCGAGAACCACGTTACCGCTGACGAGTTCGATTGCTCGGATGAGCGCAGCCGGATCGGCCACGCCGCGACCGACAATATCGAAGGCGCTACCGTGGCCTACGCTCGAGAAAACAAAACCCGCGCCGATCGACATTGCCGCGGAATCGCGCCCGGCGAGAAGCTTGATGGGGATGTGCCCCTGATCGTGATACATCGCGACGAACGCATCGACGTCGCGCCGCGCCAGCATGAGATCGGCGCCGAGCGGACCTTCAATGTCGAGGCCCGCACGGCGAAGCGCCGCCGCCGCGGGAATGGTGATGCGCGAATCATCGTCGCCGAAGAGCTCGCCTTCGCCAGCATGCGGATTGATGCCGAAGAGCCCGATCTTCGGCCGGGCTATCCCGTGCGAGCGCAGCGCGTCGGCGGTCGCGTTGGCTGCCTTGCAGATGAGATCGGGCGTGATGCGCGCGAGCGCGTTTTGCAGCCGCTCGTGCAGCGTAACGTGCACGATCCTCAAGCCGCCACCGACCAGCATCAGGAAGACCTCGCTATCGGCAATGTCCATCAACCTGGCGATAAGACCGGGATAGCCGGAGAACGGAATGCCGGCCGCGTTCACGGCCGTCTCCGAATGCGGGCACGCGACCACGGCCCCCGCGCGCCCGTCTTTCACGAGGTGCACGGCCGCCGTGACATAATCGACAGTGGCGCGCCCGCTGTCGGCGCTCCCCTGCCCCGGCGCGAAGGCGTCGCGCGGCAGCGAGGGAACCGGCATGAGTTGCAGCATTCCAGCTAGCGCCGATCCGCCGCTGAAAATGCCGATCGGCAGATCCGGCGCAAATCGCTCCGCATAAAACCGCACGACGTGCTCGTCGCCGACGAGCACGATGTCGATCCGCGGATCGCCTGCGAATTGGCTCGCCGCTTTGACGGCGATCTCCGGACCAATCCCGTTCGGATCGCCAATCGCCAGCGCGATTGTCTCTCGTGCCTCGTTGCTCAAAGCGGCAGCGCGAGCAGCGTGTCGATGCGGGAGGAGTCGCAGACGACAATCCGCTCCTGCAGCTTGGCGCTGCTATCCTCGATCCGGTAGAGGTCGAGATAGCGCCCGGTCGCGAAGAGATCGGTGTCGCCGTCCTGCAGGATTCGCGCGACGAGAAACGGCGTCTCCGTCCGCACCTCCGCGCCGCTTTCCGACAAGATCGCCGGTTGCCCCAGAATGTGCCGGTAGGATTGCCGCTCGTAGATGTTGGCTTCGCGCAGCGCCGAGACGCGATCCTGCAACATGCCGCGCGAATTGGCGAAGATAATGCCGGCTTCGAGCCCCTCGCGATAATTCGCCGCGCTGGTCACGACATATTTGCAGGCGCCGTGAAAATGATCCGGCCATTCCTCAAGCCGGTCATCGTCGATGCAGCGGATGTAATCGGATTGCGCTTGCACGATCAGGCGAAAGACATCCATCCCCGGCGCGCCTCAAACGCCCATATGCCTGCGATAGGCCTTCCAGAAGCCGCGCACGGAAGCTTCCGTCACGCGGCTCTCGCTGCTTTCGGCCAGAGCGCCGCCCATTTCGAGCACGGCCTCTTGATTCGCGGCGCCGGCGATGCCGCGCTGCACGAATCCGCCGACGCAGCCGTCTTCCATCGAGATGTATCCCGCTGGGCCGACGAGGTTCGCCTGCTTCAGCCGCACCATGCGCTGTTCCGGCGTATCGTCGGCGAAACCGAGATAGGTCCAGTTGAGATCGGTGCGCTCGACGCCGCGCGGCACGATCTGGCGCACCGCGATTGCGTTTTGGATCTGCTGCAGCACGAATGTCGGGAACACCGACAATATCTGCAACGTGACGCCGTCGCCGTAATCGTCAAAACCCTGCAACAGCGAGGGATCGGCGAGCTTGTACTCGCTTTCAGAACGCAGCTGCTGCTTCGCATATTCCTCGCTCTTGCCCGCTTCAGGATCGATCTGGGAATAGCTCACGTGATGACCGCCGCTTTCGTCGACGATGATCGCGCCCTTTTGCGAGAGCCGATTCAGCTCGAACGTCGTGAAGAACAGATGCAGGATGCTGGCATGATATGAGTCTTTGACGTTCTCCATGTAGAGCTTCCAATTGTTCGGGAGCACCTGCGTGTAGCGCCCGAGGACCACGGGCTTGCGCCGTCCGAGCACACGATCGATGCGCGAGAGGATTTCCTCGCCGAGATATTCCTCGATGGGGGGCACCTCTTCGGAAAAGGACCCAAATACAAGCCCGTTGACCGATGCGACGCGGAGCTTGCGCGGATTGTGATCGGCCATGCGGAACGTGTCGGGCATGCCACCCTTGCCCTTCACGCCGTCTTTGAACGCGACGCCGATGAGATTGCCTTTCGTGTCGTAGGTCCAGGCATGATAGACGCAGCTGAAATCCTTGCGCCCCTTGCCGTGCGTATCGAGGCAGATCAGCGCACCGCGATGTGCGCAGCGATTCTCGAAGGCGTAAATCTCACCGTCATAATCGCGTGAGACGACGACAGGCGTGTCGCCGACCTTCGTGGTGCGAAAATCACCGCCCGCAGGAATTTCGATTTCCATGCAGAGGTAGTGCCACAGCGGCCCCTGGAAGATTCGCTTCTGCTCTTGTTCGTAGCTGTCGTCTTTCTGGAAGACACGATAGGGAACGCGTGTCAGGCCGGCCGCTGGCCAAGATTTTGCGGCCACGCTGTCGCGAGCACTTGCATGTGTGGCGTTACCGTCCATCAGCGTATCGTCCCAGTTGCTTCGATTGTATTTCATGCAATCGAGGAGCAATCGAGAAGGCGAGTCAAGCGCAACTGCGAGTCACCTCCGGCAGGGCCTTGCCGGCCTCACGGGGTGAGCCGCGGCCAAACTTCGGGCGAAGCTTCGGGCTTGGACGAACTTTTACCGTTTGCCTCGCGCCTGTCGGCATGATGATTCGAGCGATGTTGTTTCAGCCGAAACTCACGCCCGCCGCAACGTCGGACGAAACCTCCCCGCGATATCGCGGCTGGCGTGTCGTCATCGCCTGTTTCACTGTCGCGATGTTTGCCTGGGGCTTCGGCTTCTACGGCCACGGCGTCTTTCTCGCCGAGTTGCGCGCGGCGCGCGGCTGGCCGGCCTCGCTCATCTCGGGGGCGACGACGCTCTATTATTTCGTGGGCGCGATCGCGGTAATTTACGTGAGTGACGCAGTTCGCCGCTTCGGCCCGCGCTGGGTCATGCTCGCTGGCGTGCTCATGCTCGCCGCGGCGGCGTTGCTGGTGGGAGTGGTCGCGCAGCCGTGGCAGCTTTACGCCGCCTATCTCCTGATGTCGGCGGGCTGGGCGGCGACCACGGTTGGCGCGATCTCCAATGTGCTCGGCTTATGGTTTTCGGCAAAGCGCGGCCTTGCCATCAACCTGGCGCTGAACGGCGCCAGCATGGCCGGCGTGGTGGTCATCCCGGCACTGGTGCTGCTCGTCGCCAAGATCGGCTTCGAGCCGGCGCTGATGGTGGTGGTGGTGGTGATGCTGGCGCTGATTCTGCCGATGCTGTTCTTCTGGGTCGACCGCCCGCCCGTCGCGCTCATCAACCGCCCGAGCCTTGACGCGGCGGGGATGGTGATCGCGCCATGGACGCGCGGCGAGGCACTCAAGAGCTGGCGCTTCTGGTCGATCGCGTTGCCCTTCGCGCTGGCGCTGATGGCGCAGGCGGGTTTCCTCGTCCACGAGATCGCGTTTCTTGAGCCGCGCCTCGGCCGCGCCCAGGCAGGTGCGGCGGTCGCATTGACGACGGCGTTCGCCATTGTCGGACGGCTGACACTCGGCATGGTGATCGACCGGCTTGATCAGCGCTGGGTGACGGCGCTGTCGCTCGCCTCGCAGGTCGCTGCGCTCGCAGTGATGATCGCGACGCGCGAGCCGCTGCCGCTGTTTGTGGCGGTCGCGGTCTTCGGCTTCTCGGTCGGCAACCTGATCACGTTTCCGGCGCTGATCGTGCAGCGCGAATTCGAGCCCGCATCCTTCGGCATGCTCACAGCGCTCGTGAGCTCAGTCTGGCAGATCGGCGCCTCGACCGGACCGCTGCTCCTCGGCGCGATCCAGGATCTTGCCGGTAGTTACACCGCGCCGATCATTGTGTGCGCCGGGTTGGATTTGTCCGCCGCGATCGTCATCCTGATGCGGCCGCGCAAGGTTCAGCGCCGCACGATCACGTAAGCGTAAGGCGTAAACCGATCCGGCAGGATGCGCGACGAACCCGGCATCGGCCGATGCGCCGGCGGAATCGAGGCGATCCTCGCCTGAGCGAGAATGACGCTCGTCGGCCGTCGCGGCGGCAGCGGCACGTCAGCGGCAGGCGCCGTTGCCTCAGGTTCTTCCGGACGCGCTGGCGGCAGCGGCACGTCCGCCGGTGCCGGTTCGCCGGTGCTCTGCGGGCTTGTGACAGCCTGCGTTTTGACAGGAAGAGCGGGCGCACTCGGCGTCGGCGTGGACGCCGGCGCGTGCGGGCTGCCGCTCTCGCCGGTTGTTCCGGATCCGGTGAGGAGCGCGCTCTTCATGCCTTGGATGATCTTGGCGATCTTGTCGCCGCTCTCCGGCACGGGCGCCGCTTTGGCAACCAGAATGCGCTTCTCGTTGCAATCGCGCACGCCGAGCGAGATCAGCTCCGCGCCGGAAAGTATCTTATATTCGCGCGTGAGCGCGCCGAGCCGCGCCTGAACCGGCGCCGGATAGGTCGAGAAAAGCTTCTGCGTCTCGTCCCAGTTGATCGCCTTGTTGCGCGGATCGTAAGCGGCGTGAAATTTCACCGCGCTATCGGGATAGACGCAGACATTCGGCAGGCTCAGCGCGAGCGTGCACGCCGAGCGGCATTCGTGCAGCCGCACCTCTCGATCCTGGGCGCGATAAAGTTCCGTCGCCGCGCGATATTGGTCGACGTAGCCGCCGACGTCCTTGGTGACGATCACGGCGGCCGGCAGCGGGGGCGGATCGAGATAGCTCAAGCGGAATCCTGAAATTGCGCTCGAGGTCTTATCAAATCACGTGATTCGGCGAGAGCCGCGGATCACATGCCCCCAGGACGCCCGACTGCCGTCACCAGCAATGCCCCGTCGCCGAAAAGCCGCTCGCCGACGCGTTTGGCTTCCGCGAGCGTCACCGCTTCGACAAGCTTGTTGCGCTCGTCGAGATAGGAAATATCGAAGCCTTCCTGCCGCAGATGCACCAATTGCGCGGCGATCTTGGTCGATGTGTCGAAGGAAAGCGCATACGACCCCGTCAAGTATCTCTTGGCCTTTTCCAACTCCGCTTCGCTCGGCCCTTCGCGTGCGAGAAGCTTGATCTCGCTCTCGATGACAGCGAGCGATTCCGCGGCACGTTCGTTCTTGGTCGATGTGGAACCGGCGAGCATCGCGGCGCGGTCGAAACTCTGGATCTGCGAATAAACGGAATAAGCGAGGCCGCGCTTCTCGCGCACTTCATGGAAGAGCCGCGTCGTCAGACCGCCGCCGCCGAGAATGTAATTCACGACCATTGCCGGGATGAAGTCCGGATCGCGGCGATGGATGCCAGGACGGCCGAAGCGAATCGTCGTCTGCGGCACGTCGAGATCGACAATCTTGCGCGTGCCAAGGTTGGCGATGGAGGTTGCCGGAACGGTCACGAGTTCCGGCAGCTCCGGCCATGCACCGAACACCTCGTCGAGATGACGCGCGAGCGTTGCGGCATCGAGAGCGCCGACGGCGGCTATCTTCAGCGTGGCGCGGGCGAAGGCGCGCGTGCGCAAATCGTCGAGATCGGCGCGGGTGATGGATGGCAGCGTGCCGAGTTCACCGCGCACCGCTCGGCCGTAGGGGTGATCGGGGAAGGCAGCGGCGCGGAAGGCACGATTCCCCATCGCTTCGGGATCGTTCAAGTCGCGCTTCAGTGCGGCGGCCATCTGCTCGCGCACGCGCTCCATCGGCTCGGGATCGAGCCGCGCCTCGTTCAGCGCCACGCGCAGGAGATCGAACGCGGCATCGGTGTTGCGCTCAAGGGTCTGCATGTGACCGGAAAAGTGATCGCGGTCGGCGCTGAAAGAAAGATGGATGGCTTTGTCGTCGAGGGCACGATGGAAGGCTTCGGCATCGTAGGGACCCGCGCCTTCATCGAGGAGGCCCGCGAGAAGCGTGGCGATGCCCGGCCGGGTGGGCACGTCCTGCGACGCGCCGCCGGAGATCGAAAATTCCAGCGCGACGAGCGGAACGGCGTGATCTTCGACGAGCCAGGCTTCGATCCCGCCCGGCGAGAATACGCGCTGCACGCGTCCGGCGCGGGATGACAAAGCAGCTTCGGCGATCGCGCTCATGGAGGTTACGCCGCCGCTTCGGGCAGCAGGAATCCGGTCACGGCGCGCCTTTTATCGAGCCATTTGCGCGCGGCTTTCTGCACATCATCCGCGCTAACCGCTTCGATCCGTTCCGGCCAGCGTGTAATATCGTCGATCGTGAGGCCGGTCGCTAGAGAGGCGCCATACCAGCGAGCGAGGCTCGCCTGATTATCCTGTGCATAGATCGCATCCGCCACAAGGCGCGTGCGGGCGCGATTGAGATCGGCTTCATCGATCGGATGATCCGCGACACGTGCGATCACTTCGTCCAGGGCGCGATCGAGAGCTTCGAGGCTCGTCGCCGGCGTCGGCATCGCGTAAATCCACAGCCGCGTCGCATCAAGCGAGGTGCCCATATAGTAGGCGCCGACAGCAACCGCGAGTTTCCGCGCGATGACAAGCTCGCGATAAAAAAGGCTTGTGTGGCCGCCGCCGAGGAAGTGCGTCAGAACTTCGAGCGCCTCCGCTTCACCCGGTGCCCCGGTTGTGTAGGACGGCACCATGAAGACCCGCTCATGCGCCGGCTGCTCGACCTTCGGGTCCGCGAGCGTGACGAGCCGGTGCGCACGCGGCTCCGGCTCTTGCGGGCGGAAGCGCCGCGGTGGTTTCTCACGCCCTCGAATGCGTCCGTAAGTCTCGCGCGCGAGACGCTCGACTTCAGATGTCTCGACGTCGCCGGCGACGACCAGAATTGCATTCGCCGGCGTATAGAAGCGCTCATAATAGGTCAGCGCATCGCTGCGATCGAGCGTCTCGATCTCGTGCCCCCAGCCGATGACAGGTGTTCCGTACGGATGGTGCGGAAAGAGCGATGCCTGCACCGCCTCGTTGAGCTGCTGCGCCGGATCGGTATCGGTGCGCATGCGCCGCTCTTCGAGAACAACGTCGCGCTCCGGCGCAACAACATCGTCGGTAAGAACGAGGCCCATCATGCGATCGGCCTCGAAGCCCATCATCGTCGCGAGATGCTCCTTGGCGACGCGCTGGAAATAGGCGGTGTAATCGTAGGCGGTGAAGGCGTTCTCCTGACCGCCGAGTTCAGCGACGAGATCGGAGAAACCTTTCGGGTGCGCTTTCGTGCCCTTGAACATTAGATGTTCAAGGAAGTGCGCGATGCCCGACTTGCCCGGCGGATCGTCGGCGGAGCCGTTCTGGTACCAGACCATGTGTGTGACCACCGGCGTGCGGTGGTCGGGGATGACGACGATCTGGAGCCCGTTTTCCAGCCGCGAATGGGTAATCGCGGATCCGGCACCTTGCTTGCCGCCGGACGGCACTGGCGGCGTAAGCGTATCTTGCGGAAGGGAAGGACCTGATTGCATACAAATCCGGAAGCGGACCCAAGGCCCGCGGCTGGAGTTATCCGCCGGCTACGCGATCCGCCACCGCAGCGCAATAGGGATGAAGCCCAAGCGCCCCTGGGGGCATCATCAATCGTCGACCGAATTCTTATGCTTCGCCTGATTGCGGATGTAGGCGGCGGCATCGGAGGCGTCCTCCTTCTCCTTCGGCGCTTCGCGGGTCGCCTTGACCACCTGCGTCGGCTTGCGGAAGCCGGGCGGCGGCTCGGTCAGGTATTCGCGTGTCGGCTCTTCCCCGGGCACAAGCACGTCTTTAGAGGGCGCGTTGCTGTCGGTCGTGACCTTCTTGAGAATCGACCAGGGCGTATAGAGGCAGTCGGGGTTATCGGAATTGTTGCAAGGATTCTGCTGGGGCGTGGTTGGATCGCTCACGGCGACGCGCCCACGTTCCAGCTCCGCCTGCGTGATATGCGGGTTTGCCGTCGCCTCATTGACCTGACGTGCGGGCGCCTTCGCTTCCGCCTTCAGCTTTTTGACGCGGCCGACATCGGGGTCGTTCGGCCAGGCGGGGTTTTGCGCGGCTGCGGACGCTTGCGGCGGCGGCAACTCCATTTTGGGCGGCAGGACCAGCGGCGGACGTTCGCGATAATCGATCCCGTCCGTGTCCTTCTGCCCGGTATCACCGGTCACCAGGCCGAAAAGCTGCCGCAGGGTCTGGTTGCCCTCCTCCGCCCGGACAGGGATTGGATGCGAGGCGACGCCAACCAGGAGCAGGATGCCCGCCGCGCCGGCGATCGCGCCAGAGATGCGCAGAATTCGAGAAGTCATTCCCTTGTCCTCACGAAATCCCGCGGGAGGCGCGGGAAGGTGGACCTTTGCCGGTCTTAAAGGCTCTGCCTTCGCGGCAATTTGTGGGCGGCGAGGCCCAGTGGGGAAAGCTCAGTCGGAAAGAACCGGGGCGTCCCGGCGCTTCGGACGGGCGAAAGCCGTCGGGAAAAGCGATTCGAGCAGCAGGAGGGCAACGCCGGCGACGATCGCCACGTCGGCCAGATTGAACACGTACCAGGAGAGGTCGCCGACATGGAAGCGGAAGAAATCCGCGACGGCGCCGTACGCCCACCGGTCGTAGGCATTGCCCGCAGCGCCCCCGATGATCAGGCCGAGCGCCAGGGCGGTGGGGCGGGAGCGCGCCCGCCATAGCCAGGCAAAAAGCAGCATGATCGCAGCGAGCGCCAGCGCAAGCAGCATGTAGCGCTCGACCTCGGTCGTAGCGCGCAAAAGCGAATAGGAGATGCCGGGATTCCAAGCGACGATCAGATCGAGGAACGGCCCGACATGGACGGGCTGATGATCGAATATTCGGTAGACGAACAGCATCCACAGCTTGTGGCTCTGATCGATGACGAGGGTCGCGGCAAGCGCAATCAGACCGAAGACGCGCGGGCTCATGCGTGGACCGCTTCATGAGCGCGCAGCTCACGCAGTGCCCGCGCGTCGCGCGGTGTGACGTCCGGGTATTCGGGATCGGTACCGACGAGCGGCGAAATTTTCCATGAGCGCGCACATTTGCGGCCTTCGGCCTGTTTCGGCACGACGGCAATTGCCGGTACCTCGTCGAGCTGGAAGGCGTCCGCCGGACCCTTCCCCGCTCGGATTTCAATGTCGGAGGTGATGCAGATTTCGGCGAAATCGATATCTTCGAGCGCCCCGCGAATGGCGGCATCTTCGATGTAGACGATCGGTGCGGCTTCGAGCGACGAGCCGATGCGCTTGGCCGCGCGCTCGATTTCCAATGCACCGGTGACAACGCGGCGCCCGTTGCGGATCGTTCGCCACTTCGCGGCGAGGGCGTCATCGCACCAATTGGACGGAGTCTCCGGAAAATACTCGGTGTGCACCGAGCCATCCTCGGAAGGCTGGCGCGACAGCCATGCTTCCTCGCAGGTGAAGGCGAGGATCGGCGCCAGCCAGATGACGACGCGTTCGAAAATCTCGTCGATCGTGCAAAGCGCGCTTTTCCGCGCGGCGCTCGACGGCGGATCGCAATACAGCGTGTCCTTGCGGATATCGAAATAGAAAGCGGAGAGATCGGTCGTCATGAACGAGGTGATCAGCGCCACGACTTTCTTGTAATCGAACTCGCGGTACGCCTCGCTGACGCCCGCAGCGATCTCGGCCAAGCGATGCAGCATATAGCGCTCGAGTTCAGGCCGCTCGCGCATTGCAACACGCTCGTCTTCATTGAAATGCACGAGCGAACCCAGCATCCAGCGCAACGTGTTGCGCAGTTTGCGGTAATTGTCGGTGATGCTCTTCAAGATTTCCGGGCCAATGCGCTGATCGTCGGAATAGTCGACGCTTGCCACCCACAAGCGCAGGATGTCGGCGCCGGCTTCGCTGATCACCTTCTGTGGTACCGTGACATTGCCGAGCGATTTCGACATTTTGCGGCCCTGCTCGTCCAGCGTGAAGCCGTGGGTCAGCACGACATCGAAGGGCGCGCGCAATCGCGTACCGCAGGATTCGAGCAGTGAGGAATGGAACCAGCCGCGATGCTGGTCCGAGCCTTCAAGATACATGATCTCGTCGCTGCCGCCGTCGCGCACGCGCTCCAATCCGGCAAGACCTGGGAAGCGCTGCGGATCGCCGAGCGTGAACGCGTGCGTCGAACCTGAATCGAACCACACGTCGAGAATATCGTCGATCTTCTCGTAATCATTCGGATCATGATTAGGCGCGAGGAAGCGCGTCGCCGCACCTTCGGCATACCAAGCGTCGGCGCCTTCTTTCTCGAAAGCATCTGCGACGCGCGCGTTAACGGCCTCGTCAACGAGAATGTCGCTCGTGCCCTTTTTGACAAACACCGTGATCGGCACGCCCCAAGCACGCTGGCGCGAGACGACCCAGTCCGGCCGGTTCTCGATCATGCCGCGAATCCGGTTTTCGCCGGACGCGGGTACCCAGCGCGTGCGGGCAATCTCCTCAAGTGCAATGGAGCGCAGCGTGGGCGCGTTGGCCCCCTGCCCTTCCCCGAAGCTGCGGTCCATCGCGATGAACCATTGCGGCGTGTTGCGGAAAATCACCGGCTTTTTCGACCGCCAGGAATGCGGGTAGGAATGTTTGAGCCGCCCGCGCGCGACGAGGTGACTGGCCTCGACGAGCGCAGCGATCACCGCATCGTTAGCATCGCCCTTCTTGCCTTTGTCGTCGATGACGCGGCGGCCTACGAAACCCGGCATTTCTTTCGTGTAGAAGCCATCGGCGTCGACGGTATAGGGAATGCGCGGGTCGATGCCGAGCGCCGCCAGCGCGCGGCCCTGCCCTGTCCACAGATCGAAGTCTTCGCGGCCGTGGCCGGGCGCAGTGTGAACGAAACCGGTTCCCGCGTCGTCGGTGACGTGCTCGCCTTCGAGCAGCGGCACAAGGAATTCATAGCCGGGGATTCTTTCGGCAAGCGGGTGCGCGCACGTCTCGATGTCGCGCGGATCGATGCTGCGGACGTGCTCGAAATTGTGTACGCGCGCCGCTTTGAACACGTCCGATGCGAGACGATCGGCAAGAATGTAGAGCGCGCCGGGCTTCGCCCAATTGTCCGGCGCCGCTTCCGTCACGCGATAGAGCCCATAATCGATCTTGGACGAGAAGGCGATCGCGCGATTGCCCGGCAGGGTCCACGGCGTGGTCGTCCAGACGACGATCGAAGCCGCATGCACCTCGTCGAAGACTTCGCACGTGGCATCGATATCTTGCGGATTTTCGCCGCTCATCTCTGCCGCGCGCCGCGCATCGGCGAGCGCGCCATTGCGGATCGTGCGCACCGGAAAGGCGACCCAGACCGTGTCCGACGTGTAATCGTCGTACTCGACCTCAGCTTCCGCGAGCGCGGTCTTCTCGACGACGCTCCACATGACCGGCTTGGAGCCGCGATACAGCAGCCCATTCGCGGCAAACTTCATGATCTCGCGCGCGATCTGTGCCTCGGCCGCGAAGTCCATCGTGGAATACGGATGATCCCAGTCGCCGATCACACCGAGCCGCTTGAATTCCTCGCGCTGCACGTCGATCCAATGCGCCGCAAAAGTCCGGCACTGCGCACGAAACTCGTTGATCGGCACTTCGTCCTTGTTCTTGCCTTTGGCGCGATACTCCTCCTCGATCTTCCATTCGATCGGCAGGCCGTGGCAGTCCCAGCCCGGCACGTAATTCGAATCCTTGCCGAGCATCTGCTGCGAGCGCGCGACGAGATCCTTCAGGATTTTATTGAGCGCATGCCCGATATGGATGTTGCCGTTGGCGTAAGGCGGCCCATCGTGCAGCACGAAGCGCGCGCGGCCGGCGGCCCCCTCGCGCAGTTTCCCGTAGAGCCCGATCCGCTGCCAGCGCGCGAGAATCTCCGGCTCCTTCTGCGGAAGGCCGGCACGCATCGGAAAATCGGTCTGCGGCAAATAGAGCGTCGCGGAGTAATCCGGGGCGCCGGTTTTTGCCGCGTTCTGAGGTTTATTCATTAGCCTGGGGCTCGGAGCCGCTCTCATCATTGTGGGGGATGGGCGCTTCTAGAGCATTTTGCGGCCAAGTGGAATCGTGGGCTGGTCAGAACGGAAGCAACGCTTGCGCGGACTTGCCATGTGGTAGCCTTGGTCAACCCCGGAGATGATGCTGCCAATGCTTGTCACTCTCGTCGCTCTTCTCGCCGCCGCGGTGTTTCTGGTCTCGCTGTCGCGGCGTCTCGGTCTCGGCAGCATTCTCGGCTACCTGATCGCCGGTCTCCTGATCGGCCCTTCCGGCCTTCGTCTCGTCACCGATGTCGAGAGCATCAGCGAGATCAGCGAGCTCGGCGTCCTGATGCTCTTGTTCATCATCGGGCTCGAGCTCAGGCTGCCGCGCGTCTGGGCGATGCGGCGCTCGGTCTTCGGGCTCGGCGCGGCTCAGGTCGCCGTCACCGGCGCCGTCCTCGGGGCCGCAGCCTATTGGGCCGGCGTCACGTGGGTCGGGGCGGCGATCCTCGGCCTCGGCCTCGCCCTCTCCTCGACCGCCATCGTCCTGCCGCTGCTCGCCGAGCGCAACCTGCTGGCGCTGACCTCCGGGCGCGACAGTTTCGCCGTGCTGCTTTTCCAGGATCTGGCCTCGGTGCCGCTGATCGCGCTCGTGCCGGCGCTCGCCGGCCATCATCCCGACGGGCCGATCTCCATCGCGCTCCTCAAGGCGGCGGGGGCGGTGGCGATCATTCTGCTCGGCGGCCGCTTCCTGCTGCGGCCGATCTTCGCGGCCATTGGCGGCGCCCGGACGCGCGAAGTCTTTACCGCGACCGCGCTCCTGATCGTGGTCGGAGCCGCGGCGATTGCCGGAGGCGCCGGCCTGCCGCTGTCGCTCGGGGCGTTTGCCGCCGGGGTCGTGCTCGCCGAATCGGAATACCGCCACGAGCTGCAGGCCGACATCGAGCCGTTCGAAGGATTGCTGCTCGGCTTCTTCTTCATGTCCGTCGGCATGTCGACCGACATAGCGCTCGTCATACGCGCGCCGGTACAAATCGGCGTCGGAGTGGCGCTCCTCGTCGTGGTCAAGGCCTTGCTCGCCTTTGGGCTCGGGCGCGTGCGCGGGCAGACCACGCCAACGGCCGTCCGCTTCGGGCTCGCCATCGCGCAGGGTAGCGAATTCGCCTTCGTGCTTTTTGGTGCGGCCGTCGCCGCCGGCGCGCTCGAGAAGAGCGCTGTCGAGCGCGCCACCCTCATCATTGCGTTGTCGATGCTGATGAGCCCGCTCCTGTTCGCCGCTTCCGAGCGCTGGCTCATTCCGCGGCTGATGAAGCAAGCGCCACGGCCGGCCTCCAGGCTGGAGGAGGCGCGCCCTGCCCCTGTGGTGATCTGCGGCTTCGGCCGCTTCGGCCAAATCGTCGGCCGCGTGCTTCTCATGCGCGGTATCAAGTTCAACGCGCTCGATTCCGAACCGGGCAACGTCGAGACGGTGCGCCGCTTCGGCTATCTCGCCTTTTACGGCGATCCCACCCGGCTCGAACTGTTGCGCGCCGTCGGCGCCGATCAGGCCAAGGTGATCGTGGTTGCCTTGCCCGACGCCGAAGCTGTGGTGAAAGTGTCGCAGCTCGCCCGCGAGCACTTCCCGCAGGCCAAAATATTCGCGCGGGCGAGAAATCGCCGCGTCGCGCACGCACTCATCGACGTCGGCGTGCACGACTTCGTGCGCGAAACGTTTCTCTCGAGTCTGCGCCTCGGCGAACTTGCGCTTCTCGGGCTCGACTTCAATGAAGATGATGCGCGGCGGACGGTTGAAGCCTTCCGCGAACGGGATGAGCAGATGCTCATCGCTCAGCACGCCTTCTACGATGACGAAAAACAGGTGGTGCAGACGGCGGCGCAAGTCGCGGCGGAGTTGAAGAGCCTGTTCGAAGCGGACGCGCCGACGTGAGAATCGACGTGATGCCGCTTCATCCGGCCGATGCACTATTTCGGGCAGGCGACGCTTAGCCGTTTCTCGACATTGCGCGCGCCAAATACGAAGTCGAATTCAGTCCGTCATCCTCGATCGAAGTATCACGCACGAGCCTGGCGCCACGCCCGAAAATGCTGATCCTGCCGGAGCGGCATTACTGACGCGAACGGCCTGGCGCCAGCATCTCCCGTGCGCGCGCCGCATCCTTGTGCATCTGTTCGACAAGCGCCTCGGCGCTGTCGAACTTCTCCTCGGCGCGGATAAAGTCGACAAAGGCGACCTCCGCCATCTTGCCGTAGAGATCACCGCTAAAATCGAAGAGATAGATTTCCAGCAGCGCCGGCCCGTCGTCGAATGTGGGACGCCGGCCGAAGCTCGCGACACCGTCATGGGTGAAGCCCTCAATGGTCATCCTGACGGCATAGATTGCGTGCCTCAAGCGGCAGGACGGATCCGGCACGATATTGGCGGTCGGAAATCCGAGGTCGCGCCCGAGCTTTTTGCCGCCGGTCACCTCGCCTTCGACCAGAAACGGGTGGCCGAGCAGCTCACGGGCGCGCCGCACATCTCCCGCCTCCAGCGCCTCGCGGATCGCAGTTGAGGAGACGGCATCGAGACTGCCCGACGCATCCGAGGTGATCTTGTCGACGATCTCCACCGCGAAACCGTGCCGCGCACCCGCTTCCTTCAGGAACTCCGGCGTGCCGGCCCGGCGCGCGCCGAAATGAAAGTCGTAACCGGCCACGACACCGCCGATGCCGAGCCGACGCACCAGCATTTCGGCGACAAAATCTTCTGCGGAAAGCCCGGCGAGTGCGGCGTCGAAGGTCAGCACGACCATCCCGTCGAGCCCCATGCGATCGAGGATCGCCTCCTTGGCTTCGCGCGGCGTCAGCCGGAAGATGACGCGCTTGCCGGCGAAGAAGTCCGCCGGATGCGGCTCAAAGGTGAGCAGCGCGCATGGCCGGCCGAGCCGCTTGGCAAGTCCCAACGCGCGCACGATCACACCGGCATGGCCGCGATGCAGACCGTCGAAATTGCCGATCGCGACGACCGCGTTCTCCAGCCCCGGCGGTGGCATTGTCGGGTCGACAGCAACGCGGAAGGGATGGTGAGACGTATTCAAAAGAGAACCGGGCGAAGCCGCGTCGTCACGCCGCCTCGCGGATGCCGGGCGGGATTTCCGCGGCGCGCGGCACGGCCGGCGCGCCAACCCATTCCGTATGCGCCGGAATCTCTTCACCTTTCATGACAACGGTGAGCGGCCCCAGCCGCGCGTAATCGCCGACATTGGTATCGTAAAGCACGGTGGAGCCCGCGCCGACCGTGACGCCAGTGCCGACATGAACGCGGCCGACTTTCATCACGCGATCCTCATAGAGATGCGTCTGCAGCGCCGAGGCCGCATTCAGCGCGCAATAATCGCCGACCGTCACGCAATCGAACTCGGTAATGTCGGTCATGTCGGAATAGACGCCTTTGCCGAATTTGGCGCCGAGAAGCCGCAGCATCCACGGCAGGAAGGGCGTGCCGCGCAGATGTTCCAAGAGGACGCGCCCCGCAAGACCCCAGTAGAGCACCGCGACGGCTTCCGTGCGCATCGCCCAGAACGACCACATCGGCTTCACTTGCGGCTCGTAGCGGCCCATCGTCGCCCATTTGACGGCGATCACGATCGCTGCCATCGCGAATGAAATCACGGTCGAGGCAATGATGAACTGCCCGATCACGATCCCGAACCGGCCCTCGAGAAGATTCTGCCCGAACCATTCGACAGCCCAAGTGCCGAAGGTAATGAATAGCATGTTCGGCAGCGAGATATGCACGGCCTCGAAGCAGGCGCGCAAAAACTTCTTCCAGCGCGGCGCCTCATAAGTCCAATTGCCGGCGGCCTCGAATTTCTGCCGCACGGGAAGCTTTATCGGCGGCGACCCGAACCAGGTATCGCCTTCGGACAATTGCGCGTTGGCCGGCGGCTTCGACTTGATGCCGATCAGCGCTCCCGCCGGGATGATCGCCCCCGGCGGTAAGACGCCGTCGTTGCCGATGAAAACACGCGCGCCGGTCCTCACTTTTTCGAGATGCATCCAGCCGCGGCGGATATCCTCGTCGCCGAGCACGACTTCATCGGCGATGAAGCACTTGTCGCCGATTTCGATGAGATCGTAACGGCCGGAGAGGTTGGTCGATATCTCAGAATCTTTGCCGATCTTGGCGCCCATGAGGCGGTACCAGGCACGCATGTATACCGTCGCGTAAAGCGAGGATAAGGTCTCGAGCGTAATTTCCGTCGTCAGCGCCACTGCCCATTTGCGCAGATAGAAACCGGAATGGACGGAGTAGCTTCCTTCTTTGACGCGGGGCAGAACAACCCATCGGCAGAGTGCGATAAATCCGACCGTGACGATGACCAGAGCGAAGGACGTCGGCCACGCCATGAGCGGGATCGACAGCATGTAACGGAAGCGATCGATCGCGCCGAGGCCGATCACATTGTCGACCTGATCGAACACCCAGAAGGCAGGAAAGATCGGCAGAAGCCCGAGCGGCGGAATGGCCAGCAGCAGAACGGTGTAGATGAACGTATGCAGGCTGCGCCGCGCAATGGAACCGTGCGCGGGCGCGTCCAGCGCGCCGACATCGACGCTGCCGACTTTTAGGCCCGGCGAACCGTCATAGAGCTCCGCGTATCCAACTCGCGCGCCCGAAGAGAGCGAGGTGAGGTCCCGCAGCTCGGCGCTCTCGCCGATGACGACGTCTTCCTGGATGGTGCAGGAGGAGCCGATATAAGCGTCGTCGGCGATTTCAATGGAGCCAATGATGAGCTCGTTGCCCTCAACGCGCGCATTAGCGAAGCGTACCTTGGAGCCGATGCTTGCGCCTGCCCCGATGGATATAAGATCGACCGCGCCGATCTCGATTTCCCCGATCAGCGCATCGTCGCCAACCTTGGCGCCGAGCGCCGAGAGGAAGTAGCGCATCAGCGGCGAGCCCTGGAACCACTTCATGTGGGTGAGCGTGGTCAGCCGCTGCACCAGCCACAGCCGGTAGTAATAGACGCCCCAAAGCGGATACCGCCCCGGCTTGATGCGCCCGATGATCAGCCACTTGCCGCCAATCGCAATCGCTACGGTCGCGACGTTGATGCAGGCATAGACGCTGAGCAGGGAGATGATTTCCTGAAACAGGCTCGTGTCGGGATCGGTGAGCAGCATGTAGCTGACGAACACGCCGAGCCATTGTGCCGTCATCATCGCCATGATGAACGGTAGCGCTGCCGCTTGCCCCAGCCCGCAGAAGAAGCGCCGCATCAGCGGCGGCGGCTCGAAGGAAAGATCCTGCACCGGCGCGGCAACAGCGCGTTTGCCGTCAAGTAGGCCGGCGATGGCGCGCAGCGTCCGCGCCCCATAGACGTCCTGCAGCGTTATCGAAGCCAGTCGCTGCGTTGCGCGCACGACCGAAACGAAGCGCGCCGCAAGTAGCGAATGGCCTCCGAGCTCGGTGAAGAAATCCGCATCGAACGGAATCGATTGCGGCGGCAGGACACGTTTTGCCGCATCGAGCAAAGCCGCCTCGGTTTCGCTGCGCGGCTCCTCCTGCTCTTCGGTGACGGCAACGACCGCGAGCGGTATCTTCTTCAGGAGATTGCGGTTGAGCTTGCCGGACGCGAGCTTCGGCAAGGTGTCGGTGAATTCGTAACGCTGCGGCAGCATGTAAGGTGGCAAGCGGTCTTTCAGTCGCGCGCGAAGCTCTTTGGCGTCAAGATTGGCGCCGCCTTCGGCAACAACGAATGCAACGAGTTCGTCGATTCCGTCATCCGTGCGAAGCACGACCGCCGCATGCGAGATGCCGGGAAGATCGGTCAGTGCAGATTCGATCTCGCCGAGCTCGATGCGAAAGCCGCGGATCTTGACCTGGTCGTCGATGCGGCCGCGAAAACCGATATTGCCGTTCTTCTCAAGAACAACGGCGTCGCCCGAGCGATAGAGAACGGGGTCGGAGCCGTGGCTGCTGAACGGGTTCTCGACGAACTTTTCGCGGGTGAGCTCATCGCGTTTCAGATAACCGCGGGCAACGCCCGGGCCGCCGATCAGCAACTCCCCTTCGACGCCGGGACTCACAAGTTGCAGTGATTCGTCCACGACATAACAGGTGTAATTCGAAATCGGTTTGCCGATCGTCACCGGCTCGTGCGGATGCACCTCCGCGACCGTCGCAACGACGGTTGCCTCCGTCGGGCCGTAAGAATTGAAGATGCAGCGTCCCGGCCTGCACCAGCGGCTCGCGACGATCGGGGGACAGGCCTCGCCGCCAAGAATGATGAGGCGCAGCGAGGGAATGTCCCGCGGCATCATCGCAAGCAGCGTCGGCACGGTATCGAGAACCGTGATGCCGTTCGCCTCCATGACGTCCGGCAGCTTTTCGGCTTCGCCCATAACCTCGGGTGTGGCGACAAAAAGCGTCGCACCGACGAGGTAAGGCAGCCAGATCTCTTCCATCGAGAGATCGAAGGCGACGGACGCGCCCTGAAAAACGACATCGGTAGAATGCAGCTGATAGATTCCTTGAGCCGCACGCAGGAAATGACAGATGTTGCGGCCGGTAATGACGATGCCCTTCGGCGTACCCGTCGAGCCCGATGTGTAGATGAGATAGGCCGGGTGATCGGGTGTCGCGCCGAGTGCGCGCGCATCGACAGGACGGCTCTCGTCAGGATCCCCCATGTCGGAGGCAACGAGCAGCGGACAGGGCATGCTGCCGTGCGTCTTCTCCGCAAAAGCGCGCGATGTGAGAAGCCCCTTGGCCTCGGCGTCCTGCAGGCAGACGGCGATGCGCTCGACCGGCGCATCGGCATCGAATGGAAGCCAGGCCGCGCCGGTTTTGGCGATCGCGATTTGCGCCGCCAAGAGATCGACGCCGCGCCGCATCCAGAGCCCGACGACGTCGCCCGCTCTAATTCCGCGGGCGATGAGGCCGCGTGCGAGCGCCGTCGCTTCTTTGTCGACTTCGGAATAGGTCAGGTGGCGCCCGGGGCCGGCCATCGCCTTCTTGTCGGGATAAGCGGCGACCGTCGCGGCGAAGATGTCAGCGAGGATTTCGTCGCGGATCAGGTCCGGCAGGACAGGACCGCGCAAGACCGCCTGCGTTGCGGCGGGCTGTACCGAAACCTGGACAGAGGTCCGCGCGCGAGCCGCTTCCCTGTTAATGTCCAGCGCGGTCTGGGTCATTCGAGTATCGGTCCGCCGGTCTCAGTCCTACGCGGGCAGGGAGCGCCGCACCGCGTCGAAGCGCAACCGGTGCCGCAGCCGGGACGCCCGGATTAACACAAGTTCTCGAAGGAACATACTCGTTCACAGGTGAACGGTTCCCGAACGGCGACGACAAGCGACGACGACGATCAATCCCGCGCTGCAGCAATGTCCGGCGCGTCGGGATGCTTCATGCCGACGATGTGATAGCCGGCGTCGACATGCAGGATCTCGCCGGTGACCCCGCGCGCCATGGGAGAAAGCAAATAGACGGCGCTTTCGCCGACTTCGTCGATGGTCACGGTGCGCCGCAGCGGCGCGTTATACTCGTTCCACTTCAGAATATAGCGGAAATCGCCGATCCCCGAGGCGGCGAGCGTCTTGATCGGGCCGGCGGAAATCGCGTTGACGCGTATGTCCTTCTCGCCGAGATCGGCGGCGAGATAGCGCACTGAGGCTTCAAGCGCGGCCTTGGCAACGCCCATAACGTTGTAATGCGGCATCCACTTTTCGGCACCGTAATAGGTGAGCGTCAGCATCGAACCGCCGCGGCTCATGAGCTTCTCGGCGCGCTGCGCAACGGCGGTGAAGGAGTAGCAGGAGATGAAGAGGGATTGGGCGAAGTTTTGCGGCGATGTGTCGACGTAGCGCCCAGTCAGCTCGTCCTTGTCCGAAAACGCGACGCAATGGACGACAAAGTCGAGACCACCCCAAAGCTTGTCAATCCCGGCAAAAGCCGCGTCGAGAGTCGGAGGATCGGTGACATCACAATGGCCGAGAACATGCGCCTCGAGTTCTTGCGCGAGCGGACGCACTCGCTTTTCGAGCGACTCGCCCTGGAATGTCAGGGCAAGCTCCGCGCCCGCCTCCCGTGCGGCTTTGGCTATGCCCCAGGCGATCGACCGGGTGTTGGCCACGCCTATTACGAGTCCTCGCTTGCCGGCAAGGATGCCGGTGGTCTGCTTGGACGTGGTCATTTCATTCATGTACCTTGAGAGCTTGGCCTTAACGTCGCCACGTTCGGCTTTAGAGCGTGCCTCCGCGAAGTGCAAGGTGAGCGGCAGCGCCAAACCTTTCGGAAAAATGTCGGTGCAGGCTACGCCAGGACATGGTCAAGCGAACTCGCCCGGCCTAATATCGGTAGCGCGCCCTCTGCGTGGATGTTCTGCAGGCACGAACGTGACTTCGCGTGAAGCGATTGAAACCTTGACTCCAGGATTGCGTCGCTACGCGCGCGCTCTCACCGGACTTGGCAACGGGGCGGACGAAATTGTTCAGGGAACGCTGATGCGCACGCTTGAGGAAGAGCGGCGTTGGCGTGACGATGAACTCAAGATGCGGGTCTATGCCGCTCTAACGCAGATGAACCGGCAGCGGCAGCGCGCCCAGGCCGTGCGCCGCCAGGGGGAAGCCCTGCCAGGTCGCGGCGCCGCGCCGGCAAAAGCGGGGTCCCGGCGGGATGCAATCGCAAAGGCGCTTGACGTGCTTGCGGTCGAAGAGCGCGAAGCCCTGTTGCTGGTTGCTCTGGAAGGGTTCGGGTATCAGGAAGCAGCCGAGATCGTCGGGGCGCCGAAGGCGACCCTTGTCGCCCGCCTTATGCGCGCTCGGGCCGCGCTGGCGGCGGCACAAGGGTTTGATCCGAGATCGCGTCCGAGCCCGTCTCCGGCGCGCAGCGCGGGGCACCTTCGCGTGGTGAAATAGGCCAACTCCGATGGGAAAGGGGCAGGATCCAGTTACCGAAGCTGACCTCCACGCCTTCCTCGACGAGGAAATCGGCACAGAGCGCCGTGCCAAAGTGGTCGAGCATCTCGAGCAGAAGCCGCTCGATGCCGCGCTTGTCGATACTTGGCGCGCGCAGAGCGAAGCCTTGCGGGGCGCGTTCGCGCGGATCGCGCGCGAGCCGATTCCCTTGGCGCTGTCGTTGTCGCAACCGCTTACGGCCAGAGCCTCCGCCGTCCCGATCAATACACGGCGTCTCGATCTCGTCCGCGCTGCGCGTCAGCGGCGGGTCGCGATTTTTTCCGCAGCCGCTTTTCTCGCCGGCTCGATCGCGGCCGCGACAGGCGTGATCGTTGTGCAGCACCTCCCGAGCCTCTTTCGCCCGGAACCAGGGCTTTCGAGCACCGTCGGGCGGAGGGTCGCGACCCGCGCGGCAGCGATGTATCGCACGTTCGCCAACGACCGCACACGGCCCGTCGAAGTCGCTGCCGCTCAAAAGGCGGAACTCGGCCGATGGCTGTCCGAGCGCACCGGCTTATCTCTTATACCTGATTTCTCCTCCGACGGGCTGAAGCTGATCGGGGGGCGGGTTACGCCGGGCGAGTTCGGCGCCGCCGGCTTTCTGCTTTATGAGATGGCGACCGGCGAGCGGATCGGCGTTCTTCTGGAGCGCGCGCCTGAGGACGGCTCGGCCGATCCTCTCCGCGTTACCGCCGGCGACCGGACAACGCTGTATGGCCGTGAGCGAGGCACATACTGGGCTATCGTCGGTTCCCTCGGTGACGAGCGGTGGAAGCAGGTCGCCCAGCATCTGGTCGCTCAAATTCGCGCGGCGAGTCCTCTGACCCCCTGAGCGCGTGGTCAGCCGGCTTTACGCGGGTCGTACGGCTTCTCGCTACGCAGGCGCTCTGCCAAGGCCTGGAGTTCAGGGTTGCCGCCCTCCGGCAGAACGATCCGCAGGCTGACGAGCAGATCGCCGGCGGGTTTTCCGCCGCTCGCTTGCAGCCCCTTGCCGCGCAGACGCAGCGTGCGCCCACCGTTGGAATTGCGGGGGATCGTCAGCTCCACGTGACCATCGAGCGTCGGCGCCTCGATCTTGGCTCCGAGCACCGCTTCGTCGAGCGTGATCGGCAGATCGAGGCGCAAATCCCGACCGTCAACTCGAAGCTGCGGATGTTTGCCGACGTGGACGGTCACGATCGCATCGCCTGCCGGACCTCCCATCGCGCTCGGCTCGCCCTGGCCTTTGAGCCGAATTTGCTGACCCTCTTCGATGCCCGCGGGGATCGCGACTTCCAGGCGTTTGCCGCTCGGCAGGGCCACGACCACGCGACCGCCCTTCACGGCGTCGACTAACGGTACCTCGACGGTGGCTGCGACATCGCTGCCACGCGGTGGAGCATCTGTCCGTGCCTGCGAACGCGCGCCCGCGCCCCCTGCTCCAAATCCGCCGAAGAGATCAGCGAGGAAGTCAGACGGGTCGATGCCGGCCGTGCTGGTGCGTCCGCTGCGGCCGAAGGGATTGCCGCCGCCGAAGCGGAATTCGAAATGCTCGGATTGGCTTGGCCCGCCACCGGAACGGCGGAAGCCGCCTGGGAAACCATCGAAGCCGGGATGGCGCGGCTTGCCTTCGGCATCGAGTTCGCCGCGGTCAAATTCGGCGCGCTTCTTCTCGTCGCCCAGAATCTCGTAGGCCGTGTTGACCTCGGCGAACTTCGCCTGCGCTTTGGGATCGTTTTTGTTTTGATCGGGATGATGTTTCTTGGCGAGGCGGCGGAACGCCTTTTTCACCTCGCCGGCGCCTGCCGACTTGGCGACGCCTAACACCTCATAAGGATCGCGCATCTCTAGTCTTTGCCCTCAAGCCCAAACGCACCCGCCCGGAACCGGCGCGGATACATATGTCTCATGACTTATGTGGTGAGGCTCAAACGTCGCGCAAGCGTCACCCCGTCTTCTTCGGCCCGGAAACCACGCTGGGGGAAACCAAGGAGGACGGCGCCGAACCAAACCGACAAGCCGCGATCCGCCGTGTATTTGGCTGCCATGAGCTTGAGCATACTTACCCAGACTATCGGAAATTGGCGGCGCTTTGCCATCGGTTTGAAGAATGCCACAAAAGCTGAACCCTTAAGAGCTTATGAGTTTGAGGAAGTGTCTCGACGACCGTGTTCGACAAAGGGTTCACAAGGTGAACCGAAGCAGGATGCGGCTACGAAGACGAAATGCTTGATATGTTAAAATTAATGCGTGCGCGGGTATGAAGGCGCAACCAGTTCAGGTGAGTTTCTCACGATAAGTGCGAGCCTCTTATAGGCGTTAGTACATTATGGCATTGACTTCATCAACAATGTTGCCCATTAAAATAAAGTTGCCCTCCGGCATTACACATCAGACATGAACGCGCTCGCGCTCACGTAAGCCGTTCTCACTAAGAAAGGAAATGCAATGGCTCGCCCCACCATCAATGAAGATCGCAAGAAGTTCCTGTCGGCCCTTGGCAAGAACACGCATGGCAACGGTGCGCTGCGCAAAGCTCTTGGCTGGGCCGAGTCTCGGTATTGGAAGGTCCATGCGAGCCTGCTCGAGGACGAACGCATCGTTAAGGGCAGAGGCCGCGGCGGCTCCGTCTCGCGCGGCTGAGGCAGCATTCAAGAACGGATTGTTCGATGGAAATCAAAAGGGCGGCGGCGACCTACGCTCGCCGCGGTCCTGCGGACGCTTTCACCGGAACGGTCTGGCAGGACCCAATCATTGAGGCGCCGGCGCCGGCACGTATCCGCGTTGCGCGGGTGACGTTCGAGCCTGGCGCACGCACCGCGTGGCACACGCATCCTCTCGGCCAGACTTTGCATGTTGTGACCGGCGTCGGGCGTATCCAGCTATGGGGTGGGCCGGTCCAGGAAATCCACGCCGGCGATACCGTGTGGATCGCGCCCGACGAAAAGCATTGGCATGGTGCGGCCCCTAAGACAGCCATGTGCCACTTCGCGCTGCAGGAAAATCTCGACGGCGTCCACGTAACTTGGCTCGAACAGGTGTCGGATGCCGATTATGCGCGCGAGCCGGCGGCCACTACTTAAAGCGCAAAGGGCCGGCTCAGCGGTTCAGCTGACCATTGCTTTCTGACGGCCGGCGACGAATTCCGGCGCGAATCGCGCAAACCAATCGAGGCTCGCCGGATTGGTCATCGCATCGGTATTTGCCACCTTGTCGAGTGGCTGACCCAGCAACAGTTTCTTGATCGGTACTTCCATCTTCTTGCCGGAGAGCGTGCGCGGCACTTCGTCGATTTGTCGAATGGAGTTCGGCACATGGCGGGACGAAAGGCCATTGCGGATATTGCCTTTGATCCGCTCGACTAGCGCAGCCTCGAGCGTGAGGCCGGCGCGTAGCACGACGAAGAGCGCCATATGGGGCTCCTGGCCCAGATATTCGAGATCGACGACGAGACTGTCCAGCACCTCAGGTATTTCTTCCACGATGCGGTAGATCTCGCTCGATCCCATGCGGATGCCGTGGCGGTTGATCGTTGCGTCCGAACGTCCATAGATGATTGCGCCGCCGCGCGCTGTGATCTTGATCCAGTCGCCGTGGCGCCAGACGCCGGGATAAAGATCGAAATAGCTCTCGCGGTAGCGCTGGCCGCCGGGATCGTTCAACAGGCCGAGCGGCATCGACGGCATCGGCGCGCTGCAGACGAGTTCGCCGACTTCGTCGATCAGCGGACGGCCGGCTTCGTCATAGGCCTCGACTTTCGCGCCGAGGCAGCGGCACTGCATCTCGCCGGAATAAACCGGCAGCAGTGCGCAGCCCGCGACAAAGGCGCCTGCGAAATCGGTGCCGCCGGAAATTGGTGTCAGCCAGATGTCGGAGCCGACCTTGTCGTAAATCCACTCGTAGGCTTCCGCTGCCAGCGGCGAGCCGGTCGAGCCGAGACCGCGCAGCCGCGAAAGATCGGCGATGTTCGCGGGCTCCACGCCAGCCTTCATGCAGGTCGAAAAAAATGCCGCGCCGCAGCCGAAAAACGTGACCCGCGCCTCCTCGACAAAGCGCCAGATTCGGCCGAGGTCCGGCACGGCGGGGCTGCCGTCGTAGATCACAATGGTCGCGCCGGCGAGCAGTCCGCCGACCTGCGAATTCCACATGATCCAGCCGGAACTTGTGTACCAATGATAAACGTCATCGGAGCCGATATTGTTGTGCAGCGTACCGAGCTTCAGGCCTTCGAGCACGATGCCGCCATGGCCATGCACGATCGGCTTCGGCAGGCCGGTCGTCCCGGAGGAATAGACGACCCATAAGGGGTGATCGAAGTCGACGGGCAGAATGTCGAGCTTTGCATCGCCCGCGGTCAGCGCGCGGAAGTCGTGCGCCGGAACGGCGGCCCCTGAAGGGACGGAGCCGTGCAGCGCCGGCACGATGATGAGGTTCTGCAGGCCCGGAATGGCGGCGGCGAGATCACGGACGACATCGGAGCGGTCATAATCCTTGCCGCCGTAACGATATCCATCGACCGCGATCAACACCTTCGGCTCGATCTGCTTGAAGCGATCCTCCGCGGCGACCTTGCCGACATCGGGCGCGCATAAGGACCAGACCGCGCCGAGGCTGACCGTTGCAAGAAACGCGACGATCGTCTCCGGAATATTCGGCATATAAGCCGCGACTTTGTCGCCCGGCGTCACCCCCATCCCACGCAGTGCCTGCGCGAGGCAGGCGACCTGCCGCTTCAGTTCCCGCCAGCTGATCTCCTGCAGCGCACGCGTCTCACTGGCGAAGAGGATCGCCGGCTTCTCCGCCGTTTCGTTGCGGAACACGTGCTCGGCATAGTTCAGCGTGGCGCCGGGAAACCAGCGCGCGCCGGGCATTTCACGCGACGCGAGGACGCTCTCGTAAGGCGAGTGAAAGCGGATGTCGAAATAAGCGCAGATCGACTCCCAGAAAGCTTCGAGATCGTCGACCGACCAGCGCCACAGCGCGTCATAATCGGCAAACGTAAGGCCCCGCTCTTTGGCGAGCCAATCCATGTAGCGCGCCATGTGCGAGGCGCGTTTGAAATCCTCGCCTGGCGTCCACAAAAGCTTGCCCTCGGCAAGGGTGACCATCTTTCCTCCTCCGCAACCTTCCCTGCCGGTGCAGGCGCTCGGCGGCCGGCGCTTCCTCCGCTCGCGCATTTCTGACAGGATCGGGCGAAGGGGCCAAGATCAAAGCAGACGAGCCCGGCGCCTGAGGAAACATGGACGATCGCGTAAGCACTTCGATCTCGGCCGGCATAGCCGACGTGCGGCTCGTGCGCACCGATAAGATGAATGCGCTCGACCCGCCAATGTTCGAGGCTTTGACGCGGACCCTCGCGCAGCTTGCAAGCGCGGAGGGGCTTCGCGCCGTCGTTCTCTCGGGCGAAGGCCGCGCCTTTTGCGCCGGGCCGGACATGGAGAGCTTTCGTGGCATGACCGGGAACGGCAGCACGGGCGTGAACACGCGCGGCCTCGCCGATTGCACGCATGGGATCGCCAACAGGTTCCAGCACATCGTCTGGGGGTGGCGCGAGCTGCCGGTTCCGGTGATCGCGGCGGTTCACGGAGTGGCGTTTGGCGGCGGTTTCCAGCTCGCGCTTGGCGCCGACCTGCGTTACGCCGACAAAGACGCGCGCTTCTCAGTGATGGAAGCTAAGTGGGGCTTGATCCCTGATATGGCCGGCACGCACTTGATGCGGCATCTCGCGCGCGAAGATATCGTGCGCGAAGTCACTTATACCGCGCGCATCTTTTCCGCCGAGGAGGCGCTGTCCTTTGGTTTTGTTACGCGGATCATGGAGGATTACCGCGGCGAGGCAATGCGGGTCGCGCGTGACATCGCCGGCAAAAGCCCGCATGCGATTCGCGCTGCGAAGCGGCTCTTGAATAGAGCCTCCATTATCGAGCCGGAAGCGGGCCTCATCGCCGAGGCGAAGGAGCAAGAGGCGCTGGTCGGGAGTGCCAACCAGGTCGAAGCCATTGGCGCCAATCTGGAGAGCCGCGTGCCTGTCTTTGCGGAAGCCGCGCGATGATGCATCCATCCCTTCACGCGCTGATCACGCCGGACAAGATCGCCTATCAGATGGCCGGGTCTGGCGAGGCGATCACCTATCGTGAGCTCGATGAAGTTTCGAACCGAGCCGCGCAGCTTTTCCGCGCCCTGGACTTGCGGGCGCAGAATCACATCGCGCTATTGATCGAGAATTCCCTCCGATTCCTGGAAATCTGCTGGGCCGCGCAACGCTGCGGGCTTCTCTACACCGCGATCAGCACTCACCTGACGGACGCGGAGATCGCGTATATCGTGCGCGATTGCGGCGCCAAGATCTTCGTCCTTTCTTCAAACACGGGGCACGACGTCGCCGCGCTCGCGGAACTCTGCGGGCCTGATGTGAAGACCTACGTAAGCGGTGAAACGAAGCTGGCGCTGCGCTCGTGGGACGAGACCGTCGCCAAGCAACCGGCAGCGCCGATCAGGGACGAGATTTGCGGCTACGACATGCTGTACTCGTCTGGCACGACCGGACGGCCGAAAGGCGTCAAGCCGCAATTCAAGAACGAGCCGCTCGGTTCGATCAACCCGCTGCTCGTTCTGCTCTGCGCCAAAATGTGCGGGATGGACAGGGAGACGACATATCTCTCGCCTGCGCCGCTCTATCACGCGGCGCCGTTGCGCTTTAACATAATGAGCGGCGCGCTCGGCGGCACGTCGATCATCATGGAAAAATTCGATCCCGAGCAATTCCTGGCGCTGATCGAGAAACATCGCGCCACCGTGACGCAGGTCGTGCCGACAATGTTCGTCCGTTTGCTCAAGTTGCCGGACGAGGTGCGCCGGCGCTACGACACCTCATCTCTGAGGGCGGTGATTCATGCGGCCGCGCCTTGCCCCGTCGATGTCAAAGCTGCGATGATCGATTGGTGGGGACCCATCCTCGTCGAATATTACGGCGGCACCGAGGGCAACGGCATCACGATCGTCAATTCGCAGGAATGGCTCGCCCATCCCGGCACCGTCGGACGGACTCTCGTTGGCGAAATCAAAATCTTGGACGAAAGCGGGCGCCCGCTGCCGCCGCGCGAAATCGGGGGCGTGTATTTTTCCGGCGGCCCAGTCTTCGCCTATCACAACGATCCGCAGAAAACTGAGAGCGCCTACACGCCGGAGGGCTGGTCGACCCTGGGTGACGTCGGCTACCTCGACGAAGAAGGCTATCTCTATCTCACCGACCGCAAGGCTTACATGATCATTTCCGGCGGCGTTAACATCTATCCGCAGGAGGCGGAGAACGTTTTGATCACCCATCCCGCCGTGTTAGATGTCGCAGTCTTCGGCGTGCCAAACGAAGAGATGGGGGAAGAGGTTAAAGCCGTCGTGCAGCTCGCACCGGGCGCCTCCGCCGGCGAGACGATCAAGGAAGAACTCATCGCGTTTTGCCGCTCGAAACTGTCGCCGTTCAAATGCCCACGCAGCATCGACTTCGAGGACGAGCTGCCGCGCACGCCGACCGGCAAGCTGATGAAGCGGCTCTTGCGAGACCGTTATTGGCAGGCTGTGAGCCAATCTCGCCCGGCGGCAACCACGCAGCGCAGTGCACCCGGCGCGGCACAAGCAATGGAATAGAAGCATGAACTGTCTGCGGATTTCGTTGAGCGCCTTGATCGTCGCCGCTGTTGCCGCGTCACCCGCCGGGGCCGAGGTCAGCGAGCGCGTCACCGTGAAGGAGACACGGGTAATCAAGCGCGTGATTGTCAAGCGCGTCGTCACCAGGCGGGTCGTGAGCAAGGCGGTTTCCGTCAGCCCGCGAGAGCGCGACGGCGCGATCCTGTACTCACGCAAAGTGCTGAGCCGCGAATACGCTTATCCCAGGCTTAGTCCCGGCCTGCTGCCGACAAGTGTGGCCGTCGCATACGACTATTACTATGTGCCGGATTATGGTTTCGCCTACCGCCTCGCGCCGCCGGTCTCGCCGGGCGCGACATGCGTCGCAGCCCCGCAGCTCATGTACAATAGCCGCGGCGAATTCGCCGGCTATGGCGAGGGTCTTCGCTGCTACTAAGCGGGCTGGAACCACTGCAAAATGAGAAGATGCGCATGACGACGATCGCGTTCATCGGCCTCGGCAATATGGGCGGTCCGATGGCCGCCAATCTGGTCAAAGCCGGTCATACCGTCCGCGGCTTCGATCTCGTTGCAAGTCTGCGCGGTGAAGGGCGCGCAGCAGGCGTGGAGATTGCCGCCTCCGGCATCGATGCGGTCAAGGAGGCCGACGCGATCGTCACCATGCTGCCGGCAGGCAAGCATGTCCGCGCGGTCTGGGCGGAGATCGTGCCGCATGCCAAGGCCGGCGCGGTGATCATCGATTCCTCGACCATCGACGTCGAGAGCGCCCGCGTGGCACACGCGCTCGCCGCCGAGCGCAAGCTTCTGAGCCTGGACGCGCCGGTTTCCGGCGGCACCGGCGGCGCCAAAGCGGGCACGCTCACCTTCATGTGCGGCGGAACGGACGAAGCTTTCGCCGCGGCAAAGCCCATGCTCGGAAAGATGGGCAAGCGCATCGTCCATTGCGGCGGCGCCGGCGCGGGACAAGCGGCGAAAATCTGCAACAACATGATTTTGGGCGCGACGATGATCGTCACCTGCGAAGCGTTTGTTCTCGCCGAAAAGCTCGGGCTCTCGCATCAGGCTTTGTTCGATGTCGCCTCCACTTCGTCGGGCCAATCCTGGTCGCTCACCACATATTGTCCGGTCCCTGGGCCGGTGCGGGCTTCGCCGGCGAACAATTCCTACAAACCCGGTTTCGCCGCGGCGCTGATGCTGAAAGATCTAAAGCTCGCGCAAGAGGCGGCGCAAAGTGCGGGCGCGGAGACCCCGCTCGGCGCCCACGCGGCCGAACTTTACGAAAAGTACAATTCGGCGGGAAACGAGGGCGGCGATTTCTCCGGCATCATCAACTTCCTGCGCAAACGCAAATAGCGCCGCGCTGCGTCAATGACGCACCATTGTCTCTGATCTCGGCTCCAGGCTAACCTCCCATCAAAACGTCGGGAGGAATATGTGAAAATCTGCATCTATGGCGCCGGCGCAATCGGCGGCTATATCGGCGTCATGCTGAAACGCGCGGGCGCCGATGTGTCTCTGATTGCGCGCGGCTCGCACCTCGAGGCGATCAAGAAAAACGGCCTCAAGCTGCAGATCAAAGGCGAGGAGCTGTCGGCGCAAATGCCCTCCTCCAGCAATCCCGCCGATCTGGGGCCACAGGATTACGTGATCATCGCGCTCAAAGCCCATCAGGCCTGGGAAATCGCGCGCGAGATGGCGCCGCTCATCGGGCCGAACACTGCCGTCGTCACCGCGCAGAACGGCCTGCCCTGGTGGTATTTCTACGGCATCGAAGGGCAGTATGCGAACCGGCGTATCGAGAGCGTGGATCCCGGCGGCCGTCAGTGGGATGCGATCGGCCCGGAACGCGTCGTCGGCTGCACGGTTTATCCTGCAACCGAGGTGATCGCGCCGGGAATCGTTAAGCACATCGACGGGGACAAGTTCGGCTTGGGGGAGCCGAACCGCGCCAAGACCGAACGCGCTGAAAAGCTATCGCAGCTCTTCTCCTCGGCTGGCTTGAAAGCGCCGGTCCTGCCGGAGATACGCAACGATATCTGGCTGAAACTCTGGGGCAATCTCTGCTTCAATCCGATCTCGGTGCTGACGCGCGCGACGCTCGATGTCGTCGCAACCGATCCGGGAACACGCGCGCTGTCGCGCAACATGATGCTCGAGGCCGAGCGCGTCGGGCGGCGTCTCGGCGTGCATTTCCGCGTCGACGTCGAGCGCCGCATCAACGGCGCGGCACGCGTCGGCGCGCATCGCACCTCGATGTTACAGGACCTCGAGCGCGGCCGCCCGCTCGAACTCGACGCGATGCTCACCTCGGTGCAGGAACTCGGGCGGCTTGTCGAACTGGAGACGCCGCATATCGACACCGTGCTCGCCTTGGCGCAGCAACTCGGACGCACGATGGACCTGTATCCCACATTTCCCGAGGAGGCGAGCGAACGCGAAGTCGACGAAGCGCGCGTCGACTAACTCAGCTCACATATTAGGATAATTCGGGCCGCCGCCGCCTTCCGGCGTCACCCACAGAATGTTCTGGGCCGGGTCCTTGATGTCGCAGGTCTTGCAGTGCACGCAGTTCTGCGCGTTGATAACAAAGCGCGGATCGGTTTTGGCGGCATCGTCGGCGTAGACCACTTCGTACACGCCCGCCGGACAATAAAGCCGCGCCGGCTCGCCGTATTTCGGCAGGTTTTCGGCAATCGGGATCGAGGGATTGCGCAGCTTCAAGTGGCTCGGCTGATCCTCCTCATGATTGGTGTTGGAGACAAACACCGAGGACAGCTTGTCGAACGAAAGCTTCCCATCCGGTTTCGGATAGACGATGGGCTTCACCTCATCGATGCGCTTCAGCGTCTCGTGATCGGCCTTGCCGTGCTTCATCGTGCCGAACAACGAGAAGCCGAGAAGCTCGTTCATCCACATGTCGAGCCCGCCGAGCGTCACGCCGAGATAGGTGCCGAATTTCGACCATAGCGGCTTGGCATTCCGCACCTTCCACAGATCCTTGCCGATCTGGGAGTCGCGCCACGCCTCGTCATAAGCCGAGAGCGTGTCGTGCGCGCGCCTTTCGGCGAGCGCCGCCGCCATGTGTTTTGCCGCGAGCATCCCGGAATGGATCGCGTTGTGCGAGCCCTTGATGCGGGGCACGTTGAGAAACCCTGCGCAATCGCCGACGAGAACGCCGCCGGGAAAGGCCAGCTTCGGCACCGATTGCCAGCCGCCTTCCGAGATCGCGCGCGCCCCGTACGACAGCCGCTTGCCGCCTTCGAGCACGTGCGCGATCGCCGGATGCGTCTTGAAGCGCTGGAATTCGTCGAACGGCGACAGCGTCGGGTTCGTGTAATTCAGATGCACGACGAAGCCGACATAAACCTGGTTGTCCTCGGCGTGGTACAGAAACGAGCCGCCGCCGGTCGAATTGTCGAGCGGCCAGCCGAAGGAATGCTGCACGAGGCCGGGCTCGTGTTTCTCCGACGCCACCTGCCAGATTTCCTTCAAGCCGATGCCGTACTTTTGCGGCTCGACGCCCTCGCGCAATCGGAAGCGGTCGATCAGAATCTTCGACAGCGAGCCCCGCGCGCCTTCGGCAAAAACGGTGTACTTGCCGCGCAGCTCCATGCCGCGCGTAAAGCTGTCCTTGATGTGGCCGTCCTTGCCGACACCGAGATCGCCGGTGGCGATGCCCAAAACCTCGCCTTGGTCGCCGTAAAGGACCTCGGCTGCGGGGAACCCCGGATAAATCTCGACGCCGAGCGCCTCGGCCTTCACCGCGAGATAGCGCGTGAGGTTGCCGAGCGAGCCGACGAAATTGCCGTGATTGCTCATCAGGCGCGGCATCAGGAAAGCCGGCAGCCTGACCGCGCCGGAATGGCCGTAATAGTAGAAGCGGTCCTTGGTGACCGGCGTTTTCAGCGGCCGCTCCGGGTCCTCGCGCCATTCGGGCAAGAGCGCGTCGAGCGCCTTCGGGTCGATCACCGCGCCTGACAGAATATGCGCGCCGACCTCGGAGCCCTTCTCGACCAGGACGACACTGGTCTCCGGCGATACCTGCTTCAGGTGGATCGCCGCGGCGAGCCCGGCCGGTCCGCCGCCGACGACGACGACATCGTATTCCATCGCTTCCCGCGGGGGCAGTTCGGCGGCGGCGGGTTCAGGCATGGGGGCTTCCTCGGGCGTGAGTTCGGGGGATTTAGTTCAGATGTGAACCATCGCCAAGTGCGGGGCGCCGGTGGGGTTCGCTGTCGCATGCTGAGCGCGCCGCTTGCCGCCCGCAAGTGGGGGCGCGCCGGTGCCGCCCGCGCGTCGCGGCGCCGGGTTGATGCGAAGACAAGGCACGGAGACGCCGGGTCACCGATGCTGGGTATTAAAGAGCCGGTTTCCCGGCGTCTCGCGTACGGCGTTTTCTGTTTTTCGCGTCCCGCACTTCACGGATTTGGTGTTGCCACCTCCTCCGCTCGCAGCCCGTCTAGCAGGCGGCCCGGTCGTAGTGCCGGACGGGCGGGTCACTCGCCGTCTCACCTCTTCCACGCCGGCAGGTCGTCGCCGCCGGCGGGTGTCGGAGAGGGCGGCGTTTGCGAAAACCTCCCGGGACGCGCGTATCGGAAGCCGCACGCCGCGGGCGCCGCTTCCCGCCCGCAAGCCCGGCACCGATTTACCGGACCTGCCCTTTGTTGGGCGGGACGGGAGGTATATAGGAATATTTTCAAGAGAATGTCAAGGGGAACATGAAGAGATAGCTGCCAGTTCACTCTCCTGCGCGAGGCAGCAAAGCAAATCGCGGAACCCGGCCTCAAATCCCTCCTTTGGCGCCACCTGTAAGCTCGGAGAGTTGAATGGGGGCCGCTAATTGTGAGGCAACTCGCTTCACAAGGTCAACATAGAACTCCGACTCGAACATGTCCGCAACATCTGCCTCCCGGCTTCCAGTGTAATCCGCAAATGTTTTTACGTTCGCCTTCCCTTAGTAGCTTATCTTTGTACAGCCCCTCGATCGTAGCGCGATCAGAGTTTCGGAGGATCGCTCACCCCGCGCCCGAGGCGGCGCGTCAAATCCCCTACGTGTTCTTCGGCGTCGTCGCCTCAGGGATTTTCAGACCGAGATAGGTCGCAGCGCTGAGGCCAAGCAAACCCATGAGGGTTGTGTCGAAGGTCGGCATTGCCAGATTCTCGTAGACGCCCTTGATGAAGACCAGCGCTAGGACCAGTGTCCACGCCGCCATCTGGAAGCGATGGAAGCTGACCCCGTTGGCGTCGCTCAGGATGTCGATGAGAAACTGCTCGTTCTCTCCGGTCAGCTTCCGACGAGCGGATAGGGTCTCTTCCCGCTTTGCACGAGTATCGATCTTGTCCTTGTCAAGGTAGGCCCTCTGCTCCGGAGTGAGCGCGGGATTACTCAGCGCTTGCTCGATGCTGGCGACATGCTGGTCGATGCCGGTGAGCTTGGCTTGATTATCGGCAATGGCTTGCGCAGTCGCGGCGCCGCTCTGCGCCTGTTTCGAGGCGTCGATTATTGCCGAACTCAGCACCGTGCCGGCGCCGATGCCGAGCAGGATCAGCGCCGTGCTGTTAATCGAATTCACAAAGTCGCCGGTCACCAAACCGATCAGCAGGTAGGCCGCCAGAATGACGAAGAGCCAGACCGCGCCTTGCGTTTTCGACAGGCTGTAGGTCCTGCGGGTTCCAGCGGCTTCCGCGGCGGGATCGCCATCGCGGATAATGTTGGTATTCCGCACGCAGGACAAAAAGCCATACAGCAGGACGATGAACAACGCGAGCCAGATGAAGAACCAGACGTTGCCAATAGTTTCAAGCGTCAGCGTGGCCCCAGACCTCACGGGATATTGCCCCTGTACGCCGAAACTGACGAGGACGTCGCGCGGTGCGAAGCTGGGATAACCGAGGATCGGCACCCATGTGGTGCGCACATCGTTGAGGAACTTCAGCGTGAAACGCAACGTGTTTTCGTCTGGAGCGGTCAGCGGCTCCGGCTTCAGCGACGTCATGGAATAGCCGTTGAGATAGAGCACGATCGTCTGGTTCGTACACTTCTCCAATACGTCCTTCAAAACGTTCTTCGAGGCATCCTTCGAAACGTCCTTCGGGGTTTCCTTCGGAACATCCTTCGAGGCACCCTTCGCCCTCTCCGAGACCTTGAGCTCGATCACATCGCCGAGCGCGACCTTCGTCACGGGCGTGGGCGTTCCTGGGGGCGGCATTGGCTTGGATGTTGCCTCAGGCTGGGAAACGAATTTGTAGGCTGCCATGACCTCCGCCTTGTCGAGCGCGGCGGTGCATTCCTGCGGAATCGGCGGATCGGCGGCCTGCGCGAGATTGCTCGCTCCAATGAAGCCGGCAATAACAGGCGCGGCAATCGCCGCGATGAGCGACACTCTCATTTATTATTCCCCTACCAATGGCGCCAGCTTGAAGGTGTTTGTTTTATTTGGCAATGGGAGGTTGTGCGGCGGTTCGCGGCCGCTAAACCGATCTCCACGGCGAAATCAGGCCGAAACCCTTCCCTTTAGCCAGGCGGCCTTGGACTTCAGGTGGGGGTTCACCGTTGTCGGCATCACACCGCCTCCGCCACCCAGCTCTTGAACAGCGCGAGATCGATATTGCCGCCGCTGAGACATAGACCGACGCGGCGGCCGGCCATCGCGTCTTTCTCCTTGAGCAGCCCGGTGAGCGCGGCGGCGCCGGCGCCTTCGGCGAGATTGTGCGTGTCGGTCCAATAGACGCGTATCGCTTGCGCAATTTCATCATCGCTGACGGTGACGATGCGCGCGGCGCCGTCCTTGATGATCGCCAGCGCGGAGGGGTCCGGGATGCGCACGGCAAGACCGTCGGCTTTGGTGTCGGCGCTGTTCAATTCGACCGCGTGGCCGGCTTCGAGCGAGCGCGCATAGCAGGCGGCCTCGGCGCTTTGCACGCCGATGATCTGCGTCGCGAGGCCCAAGAGATCGCGGGCGCGGATCGCGCCGCAAATGCTCGAGCCGAGCCCGATCGGCACATAAAGCGCATCGAGCGGCGGCGCGGCGCGGAACAATTCCAGCGCCCAGGTCGCGACGCCGAGCACGAGGTCGCGATGGAACGTCGGCGTAAACAAAAGGCGATCGCGTTTCGCGAGACGCATCGCCTCGATGCGCGCCTCGTCGAAATCCGAGCCATGCTCGATCAGCCGCGCGCCGAACGCGCGCATCGCGGCGTTCTTCTCGGTGCTGTTGCCGTGCGGCACGACGATCGTCACCGGAATCCCGAACCGCGCGCCGGCATAAGCCAAGGACTGACCGTGATTGCCGCGCGTCGCCGAGATAAGACCGTTCGGCGCGGCACTCTCTTCGGCAAGCCTGCCGACATAGATGAGCCCGCCGCGCACCTTGAAGGCGCCGATGGGCGTTGCGTTCTCGTGCTTCACCCAGACGTCGGCGCCGCAGCGTTTGCTCAGCAACGGCCACTGACGCTCGGGCGTCGCGGGAAACGCCGCGTGCACCTCGCGTTGTGCCTGTTCGAGCTCTTCCAGCGAGAAAATCTCTGGCTCTCCCTTGGCGCGTCACGCCGGCTTAAGCCGGGCATCCACGAAAGCAAACGGGCGAAACATTGCGCCGCTCGACACAGCGCTGCTCGCCCGATACACCAGCGCTCTCGCTGAATGGCAATACCTGAATGACCATTACCCTGCATCGCGGCGATCTTCCCGAAAATTTCGAGTTCGGCGCGAGCGTCGCGATCGATACCGAGACGATGGGGCTCGTCAATCAGCGCGACCGGCTCTGCCTCGTGCAATTGTCGAAAGGCGACGGCACCGCCGATCTCGTGCAGATCGCGGCCGGCCAGCGCGAGGCGCCCAATCTCGTGCGGCTCTTGCGCGACACCCGCGTCGAAAAGCTGTTCCACTTCGCCCGCTTCGATATGGCGATCCTGCAGAAGACGTTCGGCATCATGCCGGGGCCGATCTACTGCACCAAGATCGCGTCTAAACTGGCGCGCACCTATACCGACCGGCACGGCCTCAAGGACCTGGTACGCGAGCTGCTCGGCCAGGAAATCTCCAAGCAGCAGCAATCCTCGGACTGGGGCGCCCCGGAGCTCTCCGAGGCGCAGCTCGCCTATGCCGCCTCAGACGTATTGCATCTGCACGCGTTGCGCGAGAAGCTCGATTCGATGCTGCAGCGCGAGGGGCGGTTCGGCCTCGCGGTCGAATGTTTCGCGTTTCTGCCGACACGGGTGCGGCTCGATCTCATGGGCTGGGCGGACACCGACATTTTCGCCCACGGCTAAGCTCCCGCCCGCGCAAACGCCTTAACTTCGCCATGCCACGATAGCTGAAGTGGAATTTCCGCTGCCGCCAGGCTTCCGAGTGATGAGTCGAGACCCCTAGGGATGAGCGACGCCGCCCTTCCGCGCCGCAATCACGACCGCGGCCGGCTCGCCGTGGCCGGCCGGCGGGATCAGCGGGCCTTCGCCCGGGCCGGCCGCCATACCGGCCGGGTCCGCTTTCTGCGGCGAGGCATCCTGATCTTCTGCTCGGTGACGGTCTGCTTGGGCACGTTCGTGGCGATTTTCGACCCGTTCAGGCGGCTCGCCAATCTGTCGATTGGCGGCGTCGGCCTGCACGGCACCAAGATCACGATCGACACGCCGCGTCTCACCGGCAAGCGCAAGAACGGCCTCCCCTACGAGGTGCGCGCCGCCCAGGGCATCCAGGACATGACGGCGCCCGAAATCGTCGAACTCGTGCGCCTCGATGCCAAGCTTGAGATGATGCCGCGCTCGTGGGTGAACCTCACGGCGAACCAGGGCCTCTATAATTCCGCCAAAGATGAGCTGCAGTTGATCGGCCTCGTGCGCATCCGCGCCGACGCGGGCTACGACATGAAGACGCAATCGGCGCGCGTGGAATTCAAATCGGGCCTCATGCAGACGACGGACTCGGTCAAGGTGGTTCTCAAAGCCGGCTCAGTCGAAGCGGATCAAATGCGCATTGTCGATAACGGGCAGCAGGTCGTGTTCGAAGGCAACGTCCACTCGATCATCGTGCCCCAAGAGGAGCAGCACGCAGAGGCTGCCGCCATGCTGAGCGGGGCACGGCAATGAGCGCGCGGCTTATCTTGGCGGCCGCGCTCGCGCTCGCGGCAGCACCGCCCGCCCTCGCGCAGAAGACCGGCCCGGTCCTGCCCGGCGCCTCGGCGAAGGAGCCGGTCGCGATAGATGCGGCCAAGCTCGACTATTTCGACAAGGACCAGAAGCTCGTCTACAGCGGCGCGGTTGTCGCGACGCAGGGGGAGAGCCGTCTGAAAGCCTCGGTTCTCACGATTTTTCTCGAGTCGACGCCGACCTCCTCGGCCGGCCACCAAATGCGCCGGATGGAAGCCCAGGGCCCCGTGACGATCACCGCGAAGGATCAGATCGGGACCGGTGACAGCGGCGTCTACGACAGGGGCGAGAACAAGGTCTTTCTGACCGGCCATGTGACGTTGAGCCAGGGCGCCAACGTCACCAAGGGTGAACGCCTCGTCTATGACCTCAACACCAACCAGGCCCTCGTTCTTGGCGGAGCGAGTGCGCAGGGTGGCCGCGTGCGCAGTGTCTTCACACCGGGCGAAAGATCGGGCGCCGCGCAGCCGCCGGCAAATGCCGGGGAGACCCGTACCCCCGCACAGAAACCTAGGGCAACGCGCGCCGAAGCCGCGGCGGCGGCCGAGTAGGCGAGCGGCAATTCCGCTTTTTCCGAAAATCGGTTACAGCGCTTCAGAACAGGCGCGCCCTAATGCGCCCACACTTGTTGCGAAGAAGCCCCTACAGGCTGTCTTCGCCGGGCTCTCCGCTTTGGCCGTGCATCAATCCTATGGCTCCTCGCACCCGCCGCCCTTTTGGCGGGTTGCGATGGCGCGAATGGCCGAACGCTGGCGGCGCCGGCGGAACGGCACGTCTGTCTCGCCGCTGACCGGCTCCGCCCGTGCTCCAGCCGCGGCGCCGCAGATGCAGGCCCCGGCTCCTGTCCCGGCTCGCGCCGCCAGCCCCGCCCCGCCGCCGCCGAGCACCCGGCCGAAATATGAAGGGCTGCTCGCGGTCCAGCATCTCGCCAAGAGCTTTCGCCAGCGGCGCGTCGTCGAGGATGTGAGCCTCTACATCAGGCGCAGTGAGGCCGTGGGCCTTCTCGGGCCGAACGGCGCGGGCAAGACCACCGTGTTTTATATGATAACGGGGCTCCTTCGCCCGGACCGGGGCGTCATCGAACTCGACGGTTACGACGTGACGTCGCTGCCGATGTATCGGCGCGCCCGGCTCGGTATCGGTTATCTGCCGCAGGAGCCGTCGATCTTTCGCGGCCTGTCGGTCGAGGACAACATTCGCGCCGTCCTCGAAATCACGCAGCCCGACCGCGACAGGCGCGAAGCCGAACTCGATGCGCTCCTCGACGAGTTCGACATCAAGCGACTGCGCAAGACCCAGGCGATCGCCCTGTCGGGCGGCGAGCGGCGCCGCTGCGAGATTGCCCGGTCGCTCGCCGGCCATCCCGCCTTCATGCTGCTTGACGAACCTTTCGCCGGAATCGACCCGATTGCCGTCGGGGACATCCAGGACCTCGTCCGCCACCTCAGGGATCGGGGCATCGGCGTGTTGATCACCGACCACGCGGTCCGCGAGACGCTGGGCCTCATCGACCGCGCCTATATCATCCATTCGGGCCATGTGCTGACGTCAGGGACGCCTGACGAAATCGTCGCAAATCGTGATGTACGCCGCTTCTATCTCGGCGAAGATTTCAGGATGTAACCGGAATCCACAGGACGGGCGCACGCTCCCTTAACCGCCTGCGGCAAAAGGTGCAGGGCAGAACCACACGGCGGACTCGCTAAGTAAAACAACATAGGTTATCCACTTACATGCAAGAAATGGGCCGAGCGAGCCCATACTGCAGCGAGTGGGGTGATGGCGCTTTCAGCGAAGCTCATGATGCGGCAGGGCCAGTCCCTGGTCATGACGCCGCAGCTGCTTCAGGCGATCAAGCTCCTGCAATTTTCGAGCATGGAGCTGGCAAGCTTCATCGAGGAAGAGCTCGAACGCAATCCGATGCTCGAGCGGATCGATGAGGCAGCCGGCGACCTGCCTGTTTCGCAGGCACCCGAGTCGGTCGAGGCCTCATTCGAAACCAGCGAGCCCGATCCCAACGAACCGCGCGAGAGCGATTGGGCGAGCGAGACGCTGGCCACCGAAGGCGCGGCACTCGAAACCAGCCTCGGCACGGAACTCGGGAACGCCTTCGATGCCGATGGTCCCGCATTGTCTCCGGACCGCAGCACCACGGCCAGCGATGCAGGCCTCTCGGCAACCTCCTGGACGGGTTCCGTTGGCGGCCCAAGCGACGGCGAAGCGCCGAACCTCGAAGCCTATATCGCGGCGAAGCCGTCCTTGCATGATCATCTCCTCGCGCAGCTTGCCCTCGCCTGCGCCGATCCCATCGATCGGATGATCGGGCACTCGCTCGTCGATGCGATCGACGAGACGGGGTATCTCAGGGAAGACATCGCGGAGATCGCCGAGCGGCTGGGCACGCCGGCATCGCGGATAGAAGCTGTCATTGGGAAAATCCAAACATTCGAACCTTCGGGCGTCGGCGCCCGCGATCTCGCCGAGTGTCTGGCGATTCAGTTGCGCGAACGCGACCGCTACGATCCGGCGATGCAGATGCTCGTTGCCAATCTGCCGCTCTTGGCCAAGCGCGAGTTTCCGACGCTGCGCCGTCTTTGCGACGTCGACGACGAGGATCTCGCCGACATGGTCGCCGAAATCCGCCGTCTCGATCCGAAGCCCGGCCGCGCCTTCGGCGGCGGACCTATCCAGCCCGTCGTGCCGGACGTGACGGTGCGCGCAGCTGCCGACGGCGGCTGGCATATCGAACTTAATTCAGAAGTGCTGCCGCGCCTTCTCGTCAACCAAACTTACGCAGCGCACGTCTCGAAAAGTCGCGTGAACGATGCCGACAGAAGTTTTGTTTCACAATGTCTGCAGACCGCGAATTGGCTGACCAAAAGCCTCGAACAGCGCGCCAAGACCATACTGAAAGTCTCGACCGAGATCGTTCGCCAACAAGACGGGTTTTTTGCCGAAGGCGTGCAGCACTTGCGTCCGCTGAATCTGAAATCCATTGCCGACGCAATCGGCATGCACGAGTCCACGGTCTCGCGCGTGACCTCGAACAAATATATGTCGACGCCGCGCGGCCTGTTCGAGCTCAAATATTTCTTTACCGCGTCGATCGCCGCGCAAAGCGGCGGGCAGGCCCATTCGGCAGAATCGGTTCGCCACAAGATCAAGCTGATGATCGAGCGCGAGAACGTGGAGAGCGTCCTCTCGGATGATGCGATCGTGACCAAGCTCCGTGCGGCCGACGTCGATATCGCACGGCGCACCGTCGCGAAATACCGCGAAAGCCTGCGCATTCCCTCCTCCGTCGAGCGACGGCGCGAGAAGCAGACGATGCAGCGCGCGATGTGAGGCCGCTGGCCGCGACGTAGAAGCTGCCGAAAGCCTGCGCTATCAATAGCTTCGGCACGCGACACGCCGCGCCGATCCGCCCATTGACTTCGCTGGGCGGGACTCTTAACGCTTTCTTCGCGCGTCGTTCGATTATCGGAACAATGCCAAGGACGCGTCCAGAGGGCGGTGCCGAACGCATATCCACATTGTGGGGAGCTGCTCCAGGAGCCCTTCATGCCCGTGCGGATTTCAGGCAAGAACCTCGACATCGGCGAGGCGCTGCGTCAGCGCGTAGACGAGAAAGTCGACGCAGCTATCGCCAAATATTTCGATGGTTCCGTGAACGGGCATGTCGTGATCACCCCGGACGGTTCGGGTTATTACACCGATTGCACCCTACACCTTGCCTCGGGAGTGACGCTGCAGGCGGAGGGGCGTGCGCACGACCCCTACGCAAGCGTCGATCAAGCAGTGAACAGGATCGAGAAGCAGCTCCGTCGTTACAAACGCCGGCTCAAGGATCATCATCATGGCAATGGCGGCAGCGCAACGCACGAGGATCCTGGGGCAAACTATGTTATGGCCGGGCCCGGCGAAAACGGCGATGAACGCGTCGCTCCGACGAACCCTAAAATCGGCGAAGGCAAGCCTTAGTCGCTTGCGTATTCATCCGGCGGCGCGCTGCAACGGCACGCGTTTTGCCCAACCGGATCGGCACAGGACCTCGCACTCATGCCGTTAAACGACCTGATCTCGCCGGACGCAATTCTGCCATCGCTCCGCGCGCCCACGAAAAAGCAGGCGCTGCAGGAATTGAGCGAGAAAGCGGCGGCGCGCTCCGGTCTGACCGCGCGCGAGATTTTCGAGGCCCTATTGCAGCGCGAGCGACTCGGCTCGACGGGAATCGGCAACGGGGTCGCCATCCCGCATGGCAAACTTGCGAAAGTGAAGCGCATCTTCGGCATTTTCGCCCGACTTGATCGGCCGATCGAGTTCGAGGCGCTCGACGGCGCTCCTGTCGACCTTATGTTCCTGCTCGTTGCACCGGAAAGCGCCGGCGCCGATCACCTGAAAGCTCTGGCGCAAGTCGCACGCATCTTCCGCGATCCGGCGCTGGTCGCGAAAGTCCGAGCGACCCGTGACGCCTCGGCGCTCTACTCCTTGCTGACCCAGACCGCGACGCCGAATGCGGCGTAAGCTTCAGGCCGGCGCACGCCAGCAGCGAGCGCCGTAGTCTAGCGCGTACCTGTCAGGATCGGCGGCGAGCGCCGCCATACCGGCGAGCACGCCTGCGCCATTCGTAATCACGCCGGTGGGAATGGCGCGCGCCACATGTTCCAGCGGCGCCTTCGCCTCAAACGTGCGGCGGAAGTCCGCCTGATCGAGAAGCTTGACGATCCGCGGCAGGATTCCGCCGGCAAGACTGACCCCGCCGGTCGCCAGAAATGTCAGGGCGAGGTCGCCGGAGAGCCGTGCGACGAGGCACCAGAACAGTCGCACCGTTTCGATCTCTTCCGCCTCGCCCGCGAGCGCACGATCGACGATGGCGACGCCGTCCGTCTCGGGCGACACCATGCCCCGACATGCGAGCCGCGCCTTGTGCAGACGCACGAGTCCCGGCCCTGAGATGACGCTTTCCGCGGTCACCCGGCCATGGACGCGCTCCAGATGCGGCCAGATCGCCTCTTCCTCCGCATCTGTCGGGCCGAAATCCGTATGCCCCATCTCGGTGGCGAGCGGCAGGAACCGGCCATCGACTTCGGCGAGCGCGGCGGCACCGAGCCCGGTGCCCGGTCCGAGCACGAGCTGCAATCCGCCGCTCGGTTTGGCGACAGCGCCGATTTCTTTCGTCCACTCCGGCAAGAGGGCGGGAAGCGACAGCGCCTGCGCCTCGAAATCGTTGAGGAGCAGCCCCTGCTCCAGACTCAAGGCGTGAGCGATCTCAGGGCCGTCGATCGTCCACTCGGCATTGGTGAGCTTCAGCCGCCGGCCTTCCAAAGGCCCGGCGGCGCAGACGATCAGCGAACGCGCCCGCGCCGGCAGGTTCGCGGCTACGGATTCGAGCGCTTCGGCGAGGCCGGGATGGTGGTTGGTCTGGGTATGGACCGGCGGGCCCGGCGCTTGCCCCGGTACTTGCGCCGCGGCGACCCGCACATTGGTGCCGCCGATGTCGCAGAGAAGAACCGGAAAGGGAAAATGCAACCTGAGCTCCGCTTTGCGGCGGAGATAAACAGTCGACGTTGCCAGGGGTCAATCGCGATGCGGAGGTTATCCGAGCTCTCAGCCGGCCGTGACAATTCGCGCCGGGTTGCCCATGGCGGTCGCTCCCGCGGGAACATCGCGCGTGACCACGCTGCCCGCGCCCACAACGGACTCATCGCCGATGCTCACTCCTGGAAGGATGATCGCGCCGCCGCCGATCCACGCGAATTTGCCGATCCGCACCGGGCGGCCGAATTCGAAGCCAGCGCGGCGCTGAGCCGGATCGCGCGGGTGATCTGCGGCGTAAATCTGCACCGCGGGACCGATTTGCGCGCCTTCCCCGATCGAGACCTCGACCACATCGAGGATCACGCAATTGTAGTTGAGGAAGGCGTTCGCGCCGAGATGGATGTTGAAGCCATAATCGCAATGGAAAGGGGGACGCACGGCCGCGCCTTCGCCGACTTCGGCGAAGCGCTCGGCTAGGAGAACGCGCCGTTCGGCTGCCGATAAACCGAGCGCCGCGTTGTAGCGGACGAGCCATTCCTTGGTTGCGGCCTGATCGGCCTGAATTTCCGGCGCGCCCGGGCTGTAAAGCTCGCCGGCGAGCATCTTGTCTTTTTCGCTGCGGCTCATGGGCCCCTCGCGTTTGCAGGTGAAGCAATGGTGCGTCGTCTTGCTTGTTCGCCTTGATCTGCGGCAGTAAGACCCGCCGTCCTCCGGCCGAAGCAAGCGACATGACCTACCACTACACCCACACCCCGATGTTTCCGCTGGCTAAAGACCAGACGCGCTATCGCAAGCTGACGGATCAGGGGGTCAAGACGGAGACGCTCGGCGGGCGCGAATTTCTTGTAGTGTCGCGCGAGGCGATCCGGCTTCTCGCCGAAGAGGCGATGATAGACATCAATCATCTCTTGCGCCCGAGCCATCTCGCTCAGCTCGCCAAGATTTTGGATGATCCGGAAGCGACCGCGAACGACCGCTTCGTCGCCTACGATCTCCTGAAGAACGCCAACATCGCGGCGGGCGGCGTGCTGCCGATGTGCCAGGATACCGGCACGGCGATCGTCATGGGCAAGAAGGGCCGCCTCGTCCTCACCGACGGCGATGACGAGAGCGCGCTCGCCGAAGGCATCCGCGACGCCTACGAGAAGAAGAACCTGCGTTACTCACAGCTGACGCCGCTCGGGATGTTCGAGGAAAAGAACACCGCGACCAACCTGCCGGCGCAGATCGAAATTTATGCCGAGGGCGAGGACGCTTACAAATTCCTGTTCGTCGCCAAGGGAGGCGGCTCGGCCAACAAGACTTTCTTGTACCAGGCAACGCCGTCGATGCTGACGCGCGAGCGGCTGCTGCCTTACCTCAAAGAGAAGATCCTGACGCTCGGCACGGCGGCGTGTCCGCCTTACCACCTCGCGATCGTCATCGGCGGCACCTCGGCGGAACTCAATCTCAAGACGGTGAAACTCGCCTCGACCCGCTACCTGGATGGACTCCCAACCGCCGGCAGCGAGGACGCGCACGCCTTCCGCGATCTGGACATGGAGGCGGAGGTGCACGCGATGACGCAATCGCTCGGCATCGGCGCGCAATTCGGCGGTAAATATTTCTGCCATGACGTGCGCGTGATCAGGCTACCGCGCCACGGCGCGTCGCTGCCGATCGGGCTCGGCGTGTCGTGCTCGGCCGACCGCCAGGCGCTCGGCAAGATCACGCGGGACGGCGTGTTTCTCGAGGAATTGGAGCGCGATCCCGCGAAATACCTGCCGCAGGTCGAGGCCGCGCTCGGCGGCGAGGTCGTGCGCATCGATCTTAATCAGCCGATGGCCGGCATTCTTGGCGCGCTGTCGCGCCATCCGATCAAGACGCGGCTGTCGTTGTCAGGCCCGATGATTGTCGCGCGCGACATCGCGCATGCGAAAATCCGCGAGCGGCTCGAGCGGGGCGAACCGATGCCGGATTATTTCCGCAACCATCCGATTTATTACGCTGGACCCGCGAAAACGCCTGTGGGGTATGCCTCGGGCGCCTTCGGTCCGACGACGGCGGGCCGCATGGATTCTTACGTTGATCAATTCCAGGCGGCCGGCGGGTCTAAAGTGATGCTCGCGAAGGGCAATCGTTCATCCGCTGTGCGCGACGCCTGCGCCAAACACGGGGGCTTCTATCTCGGCTCGATCGGCGGGCCGGCGGCGCGGCTTGCGCAGGACTGCATCAAAAAAGTTGAGGTGATCGAATATCCCGAACTCGGGATGGAGGCGATCTGGCGCATCGAAGTCGAGGATTTTCCGGCGTTTGTCGTGATCGACGACAAGGGAAACGATTTCTTCAAGGAACTGAATTTGGGCTAGCAAGAATTTTTGCCCTGTGAGATTTCGCACAGACGCAACTTTGCAGCCACGCTAGGGTTAT
>JAXDNJ010000059.1:0-145364 GCA_034669505.1 Methylobacteriaceae bacterium | reverse complement strand
TCCGGCAGCCGCGACTGAAGCAGCCCTTCGACGATCAGCGAGAAGCCCATGGACAATCCTGCCGCCATGCCGGATAGCGCTAGAGCCGACCAAGTGCGTTCAAGTTCGCTCTCGCCCTCGGCGCGGATTGTCTCGTGAATGAGAGCCGCGTTCGGCCGGCTCTGCTGGGCAACGGCGTCCTTTTCCTTCGTCGAGAGATCCGGAACCTCTGATACCGGACTCAATCGGTCTCTGTCGTCTTTGGCAGGCTGCATTGCTGAGGTGTCCGACGAAGGCCGTCCCCGACAACAGGCGTCCGCAGCTCAAGTTCCCAGGTTCGGCGCGCAAGACGTCCGTGGGAAGACGAGACACGGCGTTGGCGTCGCGTACGCCGGCCAGGGCTCTTGCAAATGTGAATGCACGCCCATTATTCGCAGCCTTTAACCCCTTCCGGGAACGATGTGGCTACCGCGTCAGTTTGAAGCTTGTTTCGCCAGGCGAGAGGAAGTGCACACCGATTGTCTCGTTATCGGCGGAGGCCCCGCCGGCCTTGCGGCGGCCATGTACCTGGCGCGCTACCGCCTGCGCACGATATTGATCGACGCGGGCCGCAGCCGCGCGGCGCTGATCGCGCGCACGCACAATCAGGCGGGCTTTCCCTGCGGAATTAGCGGCAAGGATTTGCTGACGCGCATGCGCGAGCAGGCACTCCGACACGACGTCGACCTCCGTGCCGGCCATGTCGAACGGCTGGCGAAGCGTGGCGAAGAATTCCTTGCCGAGTCGGACTCGCTTTCGCTCACGGCTCGCAGCGTTCTGCTCGCCACGGGCGTGACAAACCTGCATCCGCAGATGCCGCAGGCGATGCATGACGAGGCTTTGGCGCGCGGACAATTACGCTATTGCCCGGTCTGCGACGGTTACGAAGTCTGCGGCCAGAACATCGCGGTGATCGGCACTGGCACGCGCGGCGCCAAGGAAGCGGAGTTCCTGCGCGCTTTTTCCAACAAGGTGACGCTGATCGCGTCGAATGGCGCGCATGAGTTCGAGCCCTCAGAGCGCGACAGGCTCGCGGCGATCGGTGTGCGCATAATCGACGGTCCTGTGGGCGAGTTCGAACTGGCACCGGATAGGATCGGTTTCACCTGTGCTGCCGGAAAACTTTGGTTCGAGACCATGTATCCCGCGCTCGGCTCCGAGATCCATTCCGATCTCGCGATCTCGCTTGGTGCGGAATGCAGCGAGGAAGACTGCATTCGCGTGGACAGCCACCAAGCGACAAGCGTGCCCGGCCTTTTCGCCGCCGGCGACGTCGTTCTCGGGCTAGACCAGATCAGCCACGCAATCGGCGAAGCGGGTGTTGCGGCAACGGCCATGCGCAACATGCTGGCCGCGTCGCAGCCGCTGCTATTTGAAGCGACCGCGCTGGCTGAGGCATGAAGCGGGCGGAGGAGGAAGGCAGGGGCGTACGGATCAAGTGAGGCTTTGAACCGCGTATCTCCTGATGCGCAACTGCTTTGGCATGTGGATGCCCGGCAGGAGGTGCGCGCAGCGATTACTTCCGATAGGGATTGTCGCCCTGCCGCCTTGAAATCCGTATAGGCACGCCGGGCAGCTCGAACGTTTCGCGCAAGCCATTCATCAAAAACCGCTCGTAGCTCGTCGGCAGTTCGTCGAGCTGGTTGCCGAACAGGACGAAATGCGGCGGGCGCGCCTTCGGCTGCGTCATGTAGCGGATCTTGATGCGCCGGCCGGATACCGCGGGCGGCGGCGTTTCGGAGACGGTAGCCGAGAGCCAGCGGTTGAGTTTCCCAGTGGCGATGCGCTTGTTCCAAACTTCATGCACTTGCAGGATCGCGCTCATCAGCCGATCGATTCCTTGGCCGGTCGCGCCAGAGACAGGGATGACCGGCGCGCCGCGCACTTGCGGCAGCAGGCGTGTTGCGTCTTCGCGCAATCGCGATAGCCGCGCGCCACGATCTTCGATCAAATCCCATTTGGATAATGCGATGACGAGCGCGCGACCCTCTTTCGCGGCGAGATCGGCAATCGACAGATCCTGTTTCTCGAACGGAATCGCAGCATCGACGAGGAGCACGACGACTTCGGCGAAACGCACGGCGCGCAAGGCATCCGCCGCCGCGAGCTTTTCGAGTTTGTCTTCGACGCGCGCACGTTTGCGCAGGCCCGCCGTGTCGAACAATTTTAAGACGCGGTCATGCCACTGAAATTCGAGCCCGATCGAGTCGCGGGTGATGCCGGCCTCGGGCCCGGTCAGCAGCCGCTCCTGCCCAAGGATGCGGTTGATCAGCGTCGACTTACCGGAATTTGGCCGCCCGACGACGGCGACACGCAGCGGCTTTGTTGGATCGAGCTCCGAGCCGTCTTCTTCTTCGCCCAGTTCCAGCCGGCGCACACCTTCTTCCCCGATCTCAGTCGGTTCGGTTTTGTCCGGGAGCGCCTCGCGGATCGCGTCGTAAAGATCGGCGAGACCTTCGCCATGCTCGGCTGAGAGCGGTACGGGGTCGCCGAGCCCGAGATCATACGCCTCGAGGGCACCCGCTTCGCCGGCGCGGCCTTCCGCTTTGTTGGCGATGAGGATCAACGGCTTGTCGGCGCGGCGCAGCAGCGCGGCGAAATGCCGGTCGTCCGGCGTCACCCCAGTACGCGCATCGGTCAAAAACAGCACCGCGTCGGCATCGGCAATCGCGGCTTCGGTCTGCGCCCGCATGCGCCCGGTCAGCGATTCGGCCGAGCCGCCTTCAAGGCCGGCTGTGTCGACGATCGTGAAAGTGAGATCGCCGAGCTGCGCTTCGCCTTCGCGGCGATCGCGCGTCACGCCCGGCCGATCATCGACGAGCGCGAGCTTCTTGCCGACGAGCCGGTTGAACAGCGTCGATTTGCCGACGTTGGGGCGCCCTATAATGGCGAGCTTGAATGGCATGTCCCAGGCTGACCGACCGTCGCGCGCTTACTTCGCCTGTTTTCCAGCGCGTATCACAGCAAGCAGCGCCTCGGCGCGCTGGCGTATCGCGGCAGGCGCCTGCGGATCGACAACGATCGTGTCGAGCTGGCGGCCAGCGCTATCGAAATCGTCATGCTTCAGCGCGGCAAGCGCCAGTGCCTCGCGTGCTGAATAGCGGAACGGATTGTCGTTTGCCGTCATCGTGCCGAGCCGGCTTTCGATTTCCTTTTCGTCGGCCTCGTCGAGCCGCAGCAAGGCGGCGCGCAGGCGCGCGAGATTCTGGAACAGCGGATCGATCGTGCCGTCGGCGGCAATCGCATCATAGGCTTTAACGGCAGCTTTGGGATCGCTGCCGCTGTACTCGGCGGCCTCGCGCAATCGCGAGAGCACGGCGTAGCCCTTCGGGCCGGTCTTGGCGATCTGTTCGAACACGCCTTCGGCTTCCGCGGCTTTACCGTCGCGGGAGAGCGCCAACGCCGCCTCGTATCTGGCGCCGGCTTCCTCGGCCTGCTTCGTGCGGTAATGGTCGTAAAGCCGCCAGCCTGCCGTCGCGGCGACGACCAGCACGGCGAGAGCGATGAACCAATTCTGATATCGTGCCCAAACCTGAGCGGCTTGATCGCGACGAACCTCCTCGTCGACTTCGCGGAAAATATCGGACATTTCTCTTCTCAGGCGCCGGGTGGCCCGGCCTCAACAGGGCCTGCGGTTAGCACGCCCGGTTCGGGATGGCGAGCTGCGCTTGCGGCAGAGCTCGCGCCTCGCTCCTGTGTTTCAGCGCCTATTGCAGCTTCTGCCCGCGATCGGTGATGAGATCAAAAAAGCCGGAAATCTCCCGGTTCAGGAAGTCGACGTCGGCGGGAAAAGCCCCGCCCGCCGAGGCGTGTCCGGTCACGGTGCCGGGGCTGATCGTGACGACCCGCGCATCGCGAATGTAATGAGCGGCTTCGAGCGGCTCGAACTCCGGATTAAGCAGGTCTTTGGTGCCTACCATTATCAGCGTCTTCGCCTTGATCGCGCGCAAAGCCTTTATCGTGTCGCCGTTCATCCCAGGCGTCGTGCCGAGGTCATGTCGGTCATAGGCCCAGGTCTGGTAAATCCAGTCGTTGGCGTCGAATGCCTTCACGAGCGGTGTCTCCTGGGCCGTCAGCCAAGGTAGGACATCCATCTGATTCTGGAACTGGTCGCGGTAGATTTCCGGCGACCGCGCCGCCAGGAAGCTCAGGATATCGCGATACAGGCGCAGGCCCTGCTCGGGCGGCGCATCATAGTCGCCGTTCTTCCAAGCGGGATCGAGCATGATCGACTTGCGCGTCGCTTCCATGACGGCGACAGACCAGGCGGGAGTCTTGGCGAGCGGCACGATCGCTACGAGGCTGTCCATCATGTCGGGATAGCTCACCCCCCATTGCAGTGTCTGCATGCCGCCCATCGACGGACCGATCACCGCCACGATATGGCTGACGCCCAGATGGTCGAGCAGCAGCTTTTGCGAGGTCACCATGTCGCGGATCAGGAATTTAGGGAATTTCATATGCGGCTGCGCCGTGGAATTGGACGACGAGGTCGTCAGCCCATTTGAGATCGCGTCGGTGCAGATGACGAAGAATTTGTTGGTATCAAGCGCCTTGCCCGGCCCGATGAGAAAATCGAGGCGATGGTGATTGCCGCTGATGGCGGTCACCATCAGGATCGCGTTCGATTTCTTGGCGTTCAGCGTGCCATGCGTAACATAGGAAATGGCGAAATCCTTGATGATCTCGCCGCTCTCCAGGTTGAGGTCGCCGATACGATAGAGCTGATGCGGCGGCTGGTTCGGCGTATGCGCGAACGCCGCGCCTATTGCGAGCGACACGAGACAAACGATTGCAGCAAACAGTCTTCGGTGCATGATCCCTCCGGGTCTTTTTTGGCCGACGGCTATTCCTTCAGGAACTTTGAAATCTCGTCGAAGAACACATTACGCTGTTTCTCGAAGGGGCGCGCGCGCCGTCGCATCGGCCCAAGCCGTGGTCAGCGCGCTAAGGCGAACGGACCTGTTCATCGATCCTCCCAATGTGTTTCCACTGTCGTTCGAAGACGCCTAGACCTCGGCAATAAGAGACGCGGCGAAGGCGCGCAAATTCCCCGCAATTCCAGCGAAATAACCCACACGGCGGCTCCGCTTTGCACGCAATTTCCACCTCCGGGCCATGAAGCGGTCCCATTTCGGCGGTTGATCTTTCGTTCTCGATGCGCGGGCTCTAGCCACAAAAATCCATTCGCGCACTAGGAAGGGTTTGATGAACTTCGTTGCCATGCGACGGGGCATTTTTCGGAGCCTTGTCGCGCTCACTCTCGCCTTTGCTCCGCTCGCCGGGGCCGCGCTGACAGAAACCGCGCTCGCCGCGCCGGCGAAGGGTAAGGCCGCCAAATCTTCGGCGGGCAAGCGCTTCGGCGCCAAGCCAACGCGATCCGCCGCGCAGGGCGGCCATCGTCACGCCTGGCATAAGGCTTCTGGCAGCCGGCGCTATGCCAAGGCTTCGCGCTGGTCGCGCCGCCATGCGCCGCCGCCGCGTGCCGAGGCGGATGTTTCTCCTGCGCAGGCCGCGCCGATGCCGCCGGCGAGGCAGGCGGCTCCAAAACAGGCTGTGGTGGACACCAGCCGCGCCATGGTCTCGCTCGTCACCGGCGGCGTCGGCTCGACGTCGACCAGGATCGCTTCCGATCTCGCGTCCGTTCTCGATTCGGAGTCGCTGCGAGTCGTGCCAATCATCGGCAAGGGCACGTTCGCCGATCTGCGCGATCTCGGGAATTCGGGCTTAGGCGATCTGGCGCTTCTTCAATCCGACGCGCTCGCCAATCTGCCGCGCGACCAGCGCGAAGTGCTCGCGGCCCGTCTCACCTACCTCGCCCGTTTGTACAACGAGGAGGTCCATGTTGTTGCATCACGCGACATCACGGATCTCCGCCAACTCGCCGGGCGCAAGGTCAACATCGATCGCGAGGGGTCGGCGAGCGCGACTACCGCGCGGCTGATTTTCGATCGGCTCGGCATCGTGCCGCAATACGTGCAGCTCGATCAGCCGACGGCGCTGTCGCAGCTGAAGTCCGGCGACATCGGCGCGACTGTGATGGTCGGCGGCCGGCCCATCAGGGCGCTGACCGATTTTGCCGGCGAAGGCCGCTTCCGGCTCCTGTCGATCCCGTACGAGACAGCACTTCAGGACAGCTACCTCCCCGCCAAGCTTGCCGGCACCGACTATGGCGATCTCGTTGGTGCGGGCGAGAACGTTCCGACCATCGCGGTCGGCGTCCTCCTCGCCACGGTGGACGCACCAGAGGGGTCGCCGCGCTACAGGAGGGTCCAGCGCTTCTCCGAAGCGTTCTTCTCCAATTTCGATAGGCTGCGCGACGCTAGCCGCCATCCGAAATGGCGTGAGGTGAACATCGCCGCAAAAATCTCCGGCTGGACGCGCTTTAAGGCCGCGCAGGACTGGCTCGATGGCCGCACAGGCATCGCCGAGGCGCGCAGCGCCGGCAATGTGGCCCCTGCGGCGCCAACCGACGAAGTCGCCCCGAGCGGCGTCGAAAGCGATGACGCTCAACAGAAGCTCTACCAGGAATATCGCGAGTGGAAACGCCAGCGAGAAAAATGGAGAAAGCAATGAGGCTGAAGACCTATTCCCGCAGCGCAGAAATCGCCCGGGCCGGTGCGCTGGCCGTCGCCTTCATCGGAGTGGGAACACTGGCTTTCGCCTTTGCTCCGGGGACGCAGGTTGCTGCGCCGGCGCGCCAGGCGGTGGTCGTTGCCAAACCGACGATGGTCGCGATGACGCCGGCGATCGCGGTCCGAAAGGCGGTCGAGGAGCCACCGGCTGTCCAGCAGGTCTCGGTGCTCGCGCCGCAGCTTCTGACCAATGCCAGCATCGGGCTCGCCTCGCCGCTGCGCTCGACCGGCGAGCTCCAGCCCGCGGCTTTGGTTGCGGCAACGCCGGTCCCGGCTAAAGCGGCGACCGTCACGACCAAGTCGACCGTCGCGATCGGGCCCGAGGAAGCCGAAAAACTCTACCGCCGCGCCGAGGGGCTTGTGGCTGACGGCGATTTCGCCGGCGCGAGGCTCCTGCTCGAGCGTGCGATCGAGGCCGGTCACGCTGGCGCGATTTTCATGCTCGCCTCGACTTACGATCCGAACGTGCTCAGCAAAGTGAACGCCCTTGGCATCAAGGGCGAGCCGGAGAAGGCGAAGGCGCTGTATCAGCAGGCGCTTGCGGCCGGCATCGACGATTCGAACGGCCGCTTGAGCGCGCTCACCGCCACCAACTGATCGGGTCGCAAGCCAGGCTCAAGGCAGCGCCTCGACGCGCGGCTCGATGCGCGGGCCGTTCGGCGTCTGCCGCAGCGAGTAGATGATCTGCTGGCCGATATGGACGGGCCCAAGCGCCACGTCGCGATCAGGCAGGATCGCCGTCGCGGCGTCCCTCACAAACACCACGACCTGCCGGCGCGTCTCAGCCGCCATGAGCGACAGGCGCTTCAACACGGAATAGACTTGCGCCTGGCGCCAGGCGGCCGGCACGCTCGGGTCGACATAGGCGGCGATGCGGCCGCCGCCGGCCTCCAGCACGAAGACCACCTTGGTCCGATCCGGGCGCAGGTTTTCCGGGAACTCCGGATCGCCGAGCCACAGGCAATTGAAGGCACGGCATTCCCCCGGGCGCGTCTCGTGGATCTTGCAGCCGCGTCCCGGCGCGCAATACTGGCACCAGGTGCCGACCGGCTTATTGAGCGCCTGCACCGCCATCACCTTGCAGCAGAGCGTGCACGTGCCGCAGGCGCGCGTCGGCGTGAGGCCGGCATCGGCGGCCATGCTGTGGGGCGGGATAGGGGTCATCGGGTCGGGCATTGCATCGTTTCGGTGGACCGGCAAGCCAGGCTTTGCGGTCAGCCTGAGCTTGCCGACGGCCAACCATTATATATTCTACGTAAAGATGGGATGGCTAATGGTTCGGGTGACGGGCGAGCAGTTGCAGAAGACGAGTGGTTTCGTGCGCTCCGAAGCGCGCCGCGCTCCGGTGGAGGTCACTTATCATGGCCGGCCCGAACTGGTTATCCTGTCGGTCGAGGATTACGCGCTGCTGCGCCAGAACCGGAAACTGGCTTTCGCGCGCAGCGAGATGCCGGCGGAAAAGATCGCCCGGATTGCCGGCAACAGGATGGCGCCTGAACACGCGAGCCTCGACGCGCTCATGGACGAGTGATGGATGCCCCTACCGGCGCCGGCGCTCGGATTGGTCGTTCATTATGGATTCGTCTGGGCCGGAGCCGATCGCGCCGTGCCGCCCAATTCAGGCAAAGACCGCCCCTGCCTGATCGTTGATCTGCAAGAAATCGAAGAACCGGCTTTACCCGGGCGGACGATTGTTCGGGCGACCTATCTGCCGATTTCGCATGTCGCCCCGCGAGCCGGCGAACAGGCGATCGCCATTCCGCCGCGTGTGGCGCAACATCTCGGACTAACCTCGGAGCGGTCCTACATCTATACTTCGTATGCTGTAGAGGATGATTGGCCTTTCGATGTTGCGCACGTTCCGGGGTCAAGCGACAGGTTCGACTACGGATTCATTCCGCCGCGTCTGTTCGAAGCTGTCGCAGCGGACTTTGCGGCCTATCTGGCGGCACATCCGGGATTCGGACATGGACGGTAGGAGGGCGGCCAATGACTGAGGCAGTCGTTAGTCGATGTGGACACGCCTTGGCAATTTGCCTTCCTTCTGAGGTCGCGGACAGCATCGGCCTTAGGGAAGGCGAGCGTGTCGAAATCGAAGTCCGGAATGGAGATATCCTGGTGCGCCGACAATCAGCTCGCGCGATGACTCGAAAGCAGGCCGAGCAAGCGGCGGCGCAAATCATCGCCGACCGCAAGAACTACAGCCTTGGCGGCATTACCATTCGCGAGTTGACCAATAAGGGAAGGCGTTATTGAGGCCTGCACCACCTTGCAGCAAAGCGTGCACTGCCGCGGCACGCCTCGGCGCGAGCCCGGCATGGGATATGTTAAGTCAGTAAGCCAGAAAACCACAACGATCTGCATCGCCGCAGAACAAGCGAGAGCGGGATAAGGGAGCCTTGGCAGCCGTGATCGCAGGCGACATTATACCAGGACAGCATGTATCACCAACTAATCTCCAGGACAAGCAATGGATCAGCCGACCTTCCAGCCCTCAACGGTTACTAAGCCGATTTAGCCCACCTAGAGCTTTCCCCGAGGCTGAACAAAGGGCATCATCGCTGGTGAGTCCATCCAACTCGCTGGCGGGATATGCCTCTCTCCCTTTATCTCGGCTTTGTCGCCACCTGCCTCGTGCTGATGGTCATGCCCGGACCGAATGTCGCGCTGATCATCGCGAATTCGCTCGCGCATGGGACGCGCTATGGCCTGATGACGGTCGCCGGAACGAGTAGCGCGATCGCCGTGCATCTCGTTGCAACGTTCTTCGCGACGGCGTCGCTCTTCACGCTGCTTGCCTCATCGTTCGAGTATCTGCGCTGGCTCGGCGTCGCGTATCTCATCTTGCTGGGGCTACGCACATGGCGCCAGCAGCAGGATGAGCTCGCGGTCGCGCCGCAGCCGCGCTCGATGCGCCTGGTTTTTCTGCGCGGCCTTGCGATCTCGCTCACCAATCCCAAAGTGCTGTTCTTCTACGGCGCATTCTTCCCGCAATTCATTGTACCGGACCGGCCGATCGCGCCGCAGCTCCTCGCACTGACGAGCACGTTTCTGGTGCTCGCCATCGTGTTCGACAGCGGCCGGGCGGTTCTCGCCGGCCGGCTGCGCGGCAGCGTCGCCAGCTACACGCGGCTGCGGCATCGGCTGACCGGCGGCGCGCTGATAGCTGCCGGCCTCGGCCTCGCGACCGCCCGCAAGGCAGCTTAAGGCAGCGTGCCGCTCTACTTTGCCTATGGCTCGAACATGGACGTGGCCGCGATGGCGCGCCGCTGCCCGGCCTCACGCCCGCTTGGGATCGCGCGGCTTGCGCGGCACCGCTTCGCCATCCTGCAGGCGGGCTACGCGACCGTGGTGCGCGATGCGACAGCGACAGTCCACGGCCTGCTTTACGATCTGGCGCTCGCCGATGTTCCAGCGCTTGACCGCTACGAAGACATTGCGGGCGGTCTCTATCGCAAGGTGATTCAGCCGGTGCTGCGAAAGGGCGGCTGCCCAGTGCAGGCGCTGGTCTATCTCGGCGCCGGGCCGATCGAGGGACGGCCGAGACCCGGCTACATGGAGGGCGTGATCGAAGCGGCACGAACAGCCGGCTTGCCGGCCGCCTACCTTGCTTTCCTCCACACATTCACGGCAGGAAACCGCACGCGGTAGTCCACGCGGTCCGGCTCGAAGGGGCGACAGTTTGAGTGGGGAGGATCCGCCTGCGCTGGTCGGCAACGTCGCGGGCTTGCGTGACATCGTGGCGCGCTGGCGCAACGAGGGCGCGCGCTGCGCGCTCGTGCCGACAATGGGCGCGCTCCACGCCGGCCACATCTCGCTGATCGAAGTCGCGCGGCGGGAGGCCGATCGGGTCATCGTCTCGATCTTCGTCAACCCAACGCAATTCTCGCCCAGCGAGGATTTCTCAAAATATCCGCGTACCTTCGAAGCCGATCTGGAAAAATTGCGCGAGGCTAACGTCGACGTTTGCTTTGCGCCGGACGTCGCCGGAATGTATCCGAGCGGCTTTGCTACGGCTGTTCTTGTAGACAGCGTTGCCAAGGCAGACCTGGAAGATCATTTTCGCCCGACACACTTTGCCGGCGTCGCAACTATTGTCGCCAAACTATTGATCCAGGCACAGGCCGATGTCGCGACCTTCGGAGAGAAGGATTATCAGCAGCTGCAAGTGATCAAGCGCATGACCGCGGATCTCGATATTCCCACGCGCATCATCGGTGCGCCGACATTGCGTGAGTCGGACGGGTTGGCCATGTCCTCGCGCAACGTTTATCTCTCGGCTGACGAACGCAGTCGTGCGGCGGCACTTTATCGCGCCCTGCGCGATGCCGCGACGCGCATAAAGGCGGGGCACCGCATCGGCGAGGCGATGCGCGCCGCGACCGAGACGGTCGTCTCCGCCGGGTTCGACATCGATTATCTCGAAGCGCGCCATGCCGAGACGTTGGTGCGCGTCGCCGATCGCGACGAAGGACCGATCCGCTTGCTTGTGGCCGCGCGGCTCGGCGCGACGCGGCTCATCGACAATATCGCGGTCGAATGAATGTCACGCAAACTCCTTCGCTTGCACATAGCAGGCCGCGTGCAAGGCGTGGGGTTCCGCGCCTTTGTCGCAGACGAAGCGCGGACGCGCGGTCTCGCCGGATGGGTGCGCAACCGCCGGGACGGGAGCGTCGAGGCGCTGATTGCAGGTGACGGCGATGCGATTGATGAGATGGTCGAAAGCTGCCGGGGCGGGCCGTACGGTGCACGAGTCGAAAATATGACGATCGAAAATGCAAGCGAGAGTGATCTCACCGGGGCCTCGGGCTTTGAAATTCTGCGGACGATGTAAATGATGCGAGAAATTCAAGCGGCGCGTTGGTTCTTCGGCGCCTTCATCGCTTGCGTCGTGCTCTGCGCGGTGTCGATCGCCTTTGTCGACCGCACAGTCTCCACTTGGTCGCACGCGACGTTGCATGGGATCAGACCCTTCGACTGGCTGACACACATCATCGATCCATTCTTGCCGGCGGCCTCGATCGCGATCATCGGGCTCGGCATCGCGGCCCTTTTTGGCTGGCGCCCGGGACCGCTCGGGCGACTGTTGATCACACTTTGCCTCGCGGTTCTGATCGCGACCATTCTCAAAGATCAGCTCAAATATCTCTTCGGCCGCACCTGGCCGGAGACCTGGGTCGACCACAACCCATCTTGGATCTCGAACGGCGTCTATCGCTTCGAGCCACTGCATGGCGGGCGCGGATGGACGTCATTTCCTTCGGGCCACATGACGCTTATCACGGCGCCTGCCGCCGTTTTCTGGCAGCTCGCGCCGCGTCCATGGCGCTGGCTGTGGGGTATCCTCGTCCTCGCCGTCGCCGTCGGATTGGTCGGTGCGGATTACCATTTCGTTGCCGACATGATCGCCGGCACGTTTTTGGGCGCGGCCTGCGGCATCGGCGCGGTGGCGCTGACGCGGCCTCTAGTTTTCCTCGAAGGCAGGAACGCGCTCGGCCCGGACCGGAGCTAGCTCTGTCGCGCCAAAAATCGCCTCGAATTCGCGCCGCAGCACCGCGTCGACCTCCACCATCGTCGCCGGCAGGCCGAGATCGACGAGCGAGGTGACGCCGAGATGCGCGGCACTGACGCCGCACGGCACGATGCCGGAAAAATGCGAGAGGTCCGGCCCGACATTCAGCGCGATGCCGTGAAACGTCACCCAGCGCCGCACGCGAATGCCGATCGCGGCGATCTTGTCCTCGGCGTCCTGCCCCGAGAGACCCGGCGGCTTGTCGAGCCGCGCGACCCAGACGCCGACGCGGTCCTCGCGCCGCTCGCCGCGGACATTGAAGGCAGCAAGCGTCGCGATGATCCAGGCTTCGAGCGCGGCGATGAAGGCGCGGACGTCCTGGCGCCGCCGCTTCAAATCGAGCATGACGTAAGCAACGCGCTGTCCCGGCCCGTGATAGGTCGCCTGCCCGCCGCGCCCGGTCCGGTGCACGGGAAAGCGCGGGTCGGGGAGGTCGCCATCGCGGCCGGACGTGCCGCAGGTGTAGAGGGGTGGATGCTCGATCAGCCAGACGCGCTCGGCGGCCTTCCTGGCCGCGATCGCATCGGCGAGCGCTTCCATCTCGGCGACAGCGTCCGCATACTCGGTCTGCTCATCGGCGACGCGCCAGTCCACCGGCGGTGAGCCGGCGGTTGGGCGGAAATCGAAGGCCAGATGATCGCGCGTTTGTGCGGGCGCAGACATGGAGCGCAATCTGCGCATCGGGCGCGCCACTCACAAGAGGCTTCCCTTGTCAGGCCAGAATCGACCTGTTAGACGGGCGCGCTCCGGCAGGCTTGGCCCTGCCCCGCATGCGGTCGTGGCGGAATTGGTAGACGCGCTAGCTTGAGGTGCTAGTTGGGCAACCAGTGGAGGTTCGAGTCCTCTCGACCGCACCAAGCTGCCTGAGAATAGCTACCGGAGAGAGCCCTTTAGCAGCCCTTAGCTAGCGCTCGCGTCCCATAGGACTCGCGCGGGCATACAGGTTCTCTCTCCGGTATGCCGTCCCGCTGATCTGCCGCTACGCCAAAGCCCGGGGCGAAACGCCTCAGCGGTCTTCGCGGCCATTCTGCGCCGGTGGAGTCATAGGACCTCCTAGCCTTCGCCTTCTACCACATAAGCAGGCGCTGAAGAAGCATGCCTGCTTATTCATCAACGAAGCGCGCGTCGCGCGGTTCCTAGCACCAAAGTGGCACCCCTGTGATTTGCGGGGACAGCGGCGCTCATGCAGTGCCGACTGGCGCGACCACCTTGCGGTAGAGATGCCACGTTGCGTGGCCGAGCACGGGCATGATCACGGCGAGCCCGATGAACAGCGTGGCGAAGCCGACTGCCAGACCGGCCGTGATGATCAGGCCCCAGATCACCATCGGGACGAGGTTGTCGAGCACGGCGCGCACCGAGGTGGCGACCGCTACGCCCGCGCCGACGTCGCGGTCGAGCAGTAGCGGGAACGACACCGCGCTTATGCAGAACGCGGCAGCCGCGAAGACGAAGCCGACCGCATTGCCGATAAGGATAAGTTTGTGGCCCCGGTCGGTGTGCAGAATGTTATCTAGAAATTGCTGCAGCGTCACTTGTCCCGGCGGCTCGAACAGCCAGTTGTAGAGCGCATTGGCGGTCATCAGCCAGGCGACGAAGATGACGAGGAGCGACAGGCCGAGCACGATTATCGCCGGCAGCGAGGGCGAGCGTAGCACGTCAAACGCATGGGTCCACGACGTGTCGAGCCCGGCCTCACGGCGCCGGCTGATCTCGTAAAGCCCGAGCGCCGCTAGCGGGCCGATGAGCGCGAAGCCTGACATCAGCGGATAGAGGATCGGCAGCAAATCCGCGTTCGAAGCCCAGAACGCAAGAAGAAGCCCGATGACCGGGTAGATGAGCCCGATAAAAACCAGGTGTGAGGGCTTGCTGAGGAAATCGTCGAAGCCCTGCCGAAGTGCGGTTTGGAGATCGCTCACGTCGATGTGGCGGATCGCCGGATATTCCGGCAGGCCCTTGGGACCGGCAATGACGTGAAAGTTGGTCATGCGCTTGCTCCCGCTCTTCGACCGCAGCGGCCGCTTAAAGCCGCGGCGATCGGTTCTATGGTTCGGAGCTATACTCCTGCGTTGAAGAATAGACCTCCGGCGGGTCAGGGGAAGGGTTTTTCTCACATTGGGCAGCAGCTCTGCCACTGGCGATACCTCGCCTCCTGGTCGACCGGGAAGAAAGGAGCGCGCGTTCAGCTTGTTGTCTCAATTGTCAGAATTGTCGCGACGCTTATGATCAGCTCACAACAAGCCGGAGAGGCTCGGGAATGTCAGTTCCGATTGCGCAGAAGCTCCTGCTGGGGATTGCCGCGTCGGCTGCGCTTCTGCCGGCGATGGCCCTCGCGCAGACAACCTCCCGCGCCGCATCTCCCTCCACCACAATGCAGCTCGGTATTGCCGCGACCGGCATCATCGAAAAAATCTTCGTGCGCGACGGCGATCACGTGGATGCCGGCCAGCTGCTAGTCACAATCGATTGCCGGCCGCTGCAGGCGGAGATCAAGGTGCGCGGGGCCAATGTCGCGGCGGCGGAGGCCGCTTTCGTTCGCGCCCGTAACGGCCCGCGCCCGGATGAGATCGCGATCGGCGAAGCCAATGTAGGCGTCGCCCGCGCCCGGGCGGAAGAAGCGCAGGCCGCTTACGACCGCGCGCTAGAACTGCACGAGGGGATCACGATCAGCCGCGCCAACCTTTTGCAGGCGCGGCGCGACGCGCGCATCGCCGCCGCACAACTCGAGGATCAGAAAAGACGGCTCGATCTGCTCCACGCCGGTTCACGTGCCGAAGACGTTTCCGAAGCCGCGGCCAAACGCGAGTCCGCCGCGGGCCTTCTCGACGAGGCAAAGGCGCTATTCGATCAATGTTTCCTGCGCGCGCCAGCGGCAGGGACGGTGAAAGTGCTGGCGACGCCCGGACAGTTCGTCAGCCCCTATGTGCCGGTCACGCTGGTGCAGCTAACGCCAAAGGAAATTGAGTGAACGGCCGGCTAAGCTTCGCACAAGGTTAAGCGAGCATTAACCATTTCTGCGGACCATCTCTTGTCTGCGGAGAACGATTTTGATGCGCCGAGCTAGCAAGCACGCTCGTTCTCCGACGAGCCTGATCGGGCAAGAGCTTCGCACGATCTATGTTCCGCAGATCGGCCTGCCGTTCGAGATCGACGCTGCCTTGAGGGCGATCGAACTGCTTGCGCCGGCTCCTGCACCTGTGCCCGCACCCGAGAAAAGGGTGGCGTAAGCCTCGAAGATAGCGAGCGTCTGAAGGACCCAACTTACCAACGGCGAAGGTCTTCGCCGCTCGCGCGAAGGACCACGGAAACCAAAGCGCGCTCGGGAGGTCGCAGTTGCAAGTTGCGCCAAACGTTATAGGCTAAGTAATAGCTTGTGAGGGCGTACTATGCCGGAGACAAAGATCGGCCAAATTATAGCGCGTGCAACCGATGCTACGGGCGCCACGATAACTACGGTTTACGCCAAGCGGCCTCCTTTGTACGCTGTTTATCGAACGCCGGAGCGTGTCGTAATCCAGTTTGCCGACGACGACGTGGAACAGGATAGACAACGCGCGGCTTTGGCAACGCTCAGTCCGGTGAGAGGTCAGATCAACGGCCTCATTGATGGATGGCGCTCCAGCAAAAAGAAACACCTGCAGTCGGACGCAAGCCGGTATGATGCACAAGTTGCGGACGCATTGGTCGTGGCCCTTGAGAACGATGTTGGGGACGCGCGAGCCATTTTGGATGCGATCAAGAGCAATATATTCGATAAGCGTACATCTTGGGCGCGGCTTCAGTATCTGATCACCTCAACATGTGCCGCTGTTTTCTTTATTTTTCTGCTTTGTCTGCTCAACTGGCTTTTACGCAGCTTGCTCCCCGATGGAGCGACAAACCTTTTTCTTGGGGCTGCTGCTGGTTCTGCGGGAGCGTTTTTTTCCATCGCTCTCGGAGTTAGAACCCGGACCGTTCTGACCGATTTGCATTTCTGGGATAACACTGTTGATGCAGTGCTTAGGGTAATAATTGGTTGCATCGGCGGTGCCCTGCTGGTGGCATTTCTTCAGTCCAAACTCGCCGTTGTGGTATTGGATGCTGCGCCGGTAGACGATAAGATGACCGCGTCGTGGGCTTTTATCTTGCTTGCCGGATTCATTGCGGGCTTTTCTGAACGATTAGTCCCAGACATCCTCGCCAAGGCGACCGCTGAAGTGGACAAGCCCGCTGCACTAGTCAAAGCGTCTGGGCGCACTGAGACCGCCGCGTGGCCCGCGGCAAGCGCTGCTGCCTTCGGCAAGAATTTTGATGCGGAGGGCGAGAATGAATCAGACAGCGAGAGCGATACGGATAGCTGCTTATGCGGAAACGACGTGCACGATCACGAGATCACTCCGGATACGGAACTTCCGCCTGCATCAGGCGGTGTCGCAGCACCGCGGGCTGCGCCGGTAGGTTAGGCAACAAGCATCAGTCCAACGCAAAAGGGATCGCGAAATGGCCTTCTCGCTCACATGGCTGCCGGAAGTCTTGGAAGAAGCAGGCCTGAAGGTTGCGGAGCAACCGGGCTGGCGGACTCGGGGCCGAGGTGAGATGGGAACCGTGAGAGGTGTGATGTGCCATCACACGGCTGGGCCAAGGACCGGAAACATGCCAAGCTTGGGTATCATCACGAACGGCAGAGCCGATCTCCCGGGACCTTTGGCCCAGCTCGGTCTTGGCCGCGACGGCACTTTCTATGTTGTGGCAGCAGGTCGGGCAAACCATGCAGGTAGAGGGAAGTGGCAAGGGTTAACGGCAGGAAATTCCAGCTTCATAGGAATTGAAGCGGAGAATACCGGCGTGGCCGATGATCATCCTTGGCCTGATGTCCAGCTTGACGCCTACCAGCGCGGCGTGGCGGCCATACTGGAGAAAATAGGCGCACCCGCCAAAATGTGTTGCGGCCACAAGGAATACGCGTTGCCGCCAGGTCGAAAGACCGATCCCACTTTCGACATGGACCCGTTCAGAGCAAAGGTCGGTGCCGTTTTAGCCGGAGCGGCCCCACCGCTCCTGATCCCACCGACCGATCATAACGACCGCGCGACATTACGCCGAGGTGCGAGAGGCGATGATGTCAAAGACCTTCAAACCAAACTCAACATAGATCCCGCCGACGGCATTTTCGGATCGCACACGGAGGCCGCGATGCGTGAATTCCAGCGCCAGCACGGCATCGTTCCCGATGGGATTGTCGGTCCGAAGAGCTGGGCTGTTTTGGATAGCATGCCGGCCTAAACCTCGAGCGGCAATCAGAACCTCACTCGTTCCGCTTGTCATGGACCTTCCGGTGCTCGCCGGAGACGGCTCGTGGGCAAAGCAACAGCTTCCAGCATCTCGCGCCGCTTGTGAGGGCGCTTATTTCCACCTAAGCTAAGACGTTTTTCAGGTCGGCCGACGTAAATGAAGCCGCCCCGCCACTCGAAAAGTGCCGGTATATTTGAGGGAGACTTGACATGCCTGTTCAAAGGAGCGGCTGGGAGTTGTTAATTACGCGATTGAGAGAAGACAATCGCAACGGCAGACGACGCACCATCGGCGAATATCAGGTTTTTCACGATGGTACGAAGGTCACCAGTCTGTCAGGCGTTTGCGCCGAAACGCGCGGGCCCGGCGACAATTCGCGCGCCGGGAACAACAGACGTATCGAGCAGGGGCGCTATCCCCTCCGAACGCAAGACGGAACAAAGTACGTCACGATCGGCTATAAAGACAGCACAAGCATCACAGTCATTCCGCGTCCCGGCATCGATGTCGACAAGACCAACAAGCGGGTCGCGATATTGATACACCCCGGCCGAGGTTTCCTGTCATCCGTCGGATGCATAAATCCCGCGCGCTCGCTCGGCGGGCCGAACGCGGATCTTAATTTCATTGACAGCCGCACGCGCGTGATCGCGCTCATAGATGACCTGAAGGCGTTCCTGGGTGACAGCTTTCCCAAAAGGAACGGCCGCGTCATCCCAAACGCTGCATTGGTTATCGACGGCGAGCCGTAAGGTTCTTCCGGCAGATTGGCGTGCCTACCGGCCTATAACTCGGACGCGAGAGTTAGCCGGTCTTGCGCTGCCGCGTACTCGCCTTCGCAGGGGCTGCCTTCGCCGCCGGCTTCGCGGCCTCGACCTTCCCTGCTCCCTTGCCGGCGATCGGCAGCAGCATTTCGCGCTGGCCCTCCGCTTTCTTGCGCGACGGCTTCTTCGCCTTGCCCGCAGCGGCCGGCGCTTTCGTGTCCTCGGCCGCGAGGCTCTTCTTCAATGCATCCATCAAACTCACGACATTCGTTGCAGGCGCCGCGGGCTTCGCGACCTCCGCCGGCATGCCGGCTTGCTTCCGTCGCAGCATCTCGACGACCGCATCTTCATAGCGGTCGTGGAAATTTTCCGGCTCGAACTCGCCCGCCTTCGTCTCAAGGATATGTTCAGCCAAGGCGAGCATGTCCTTGGCGATCTTCATGTCCGTGATGCCGGAAAACAAATCTGAGGTGTCGCGCACTTCGTAGGCATAGCGCAGCGTCGTGCCCATCAGCCCCTTGTCCCACGGCTGCAGCATGATGACCCGCTCCCGCTTGGCGAGGACCACGCGGCCGAGCGCCACCATATCCTTGCCGCGCATCGCGTCGCGGATGACGGCGAACGCCTCCTGCCCGACGCGATCGTCCGGCACGAGGTAATAGGGGCTGTCGAGATAGCGCTCATCCATTTGCGCGCGCGGCACGAAACTATCGATCTCGATCGTGTGGTTGCTTTCGACGGCGACCGTGTCGATCTCGTCATCCTCGATCAGGATGTACTGGTTCTTGGCGACCTCGTAGCCGCGGGCCTTCTCGCCGGCCTCGACCGGCTCGCGCGTCACATCGTCGATCAGCTGCTGGCGCAGCCTGTTACCGGTCTTGCGGTTGATCTGCCGGAACGAGACACGCTCGCTTGACGAGGTCGCCGAATAGAGCGCGATCGGGCACGAGACGAGCGAGAGCTTGAGGTAGCCCTTCCAATAGGGACGCGGGGGTGCCACCGGATACTCCTACAAAACGCGGGGCGGGGAATGTGACTCGGACGAGGATAGAGTCAATCGCGTTAAGCCCGGCTTAAGCATGCGCTCCGCGAACCGGCCGTTCGAGCGCGCCCGGAATCTGTTGTGCCGGTGCCGAGGGGATTGCTAGGATGCGTGCGGCCGAAAGACGCGCACGTCCGACAGGCGTCGCAGGTCGCATCCTTTCCGATCGGAGCCCATAATGCGAGTGCGTGCTGCCCTATCGACCATTGTGCTTTTCGCCTGGGCTTTCGCCGGCGTCGCCAGCGCCGACCCGCTCGCGACCGCCGGCATCGGCGTCGCCAATTGCGGCAAGCTCGCCACCGACATGAAACCCGATGAAGGTCTCAACAACACGGCGAATTTCCTGATCTTCTACTGGGCCCAGGGTTATATGAGCGCGGCGAATATCACGACCCTTGAATCGGACAGCAATTACATCGACCTCTCCAAATTCGACGACAAAACTCTGCTGCCGATGATCTATGATTTTTGTTCGAAGAACCCGGAGAGGAAGCCGATCAGCCTGATCGACAGCCTGCTCGAGAAGACCGACAAAATTTCGGGTAAATGGAAGAAGGGAACGATCCCCTGGGCAGCGGAGTGATCCGGGCCGGGATGATCGGCTAGAGCCCGCTGCGCTGAGCCTCGACGGCAGGGATCACATGTTTGCCTTCCCCTCCCCGCCCGCTTAAGAACCCGCCGAAGTCGCATCCTGCACTTGAGCGGACGGGATCATGCCGGAAACCGCAGACCATCCCGTCGCCGAGAAGCCGCCCGAAGATGCCCTGCGCGACGAGGAAGGGCGGCTCCGCGACGAATTCGTCGAGCGTGTCACCGCCGCGATTCAAGCCACCGACGCGGATGAGGTGCGCGGCCTCGCCGGCGATCTGCACGAAGCCGACATGGGCGCGCTCATCGAAGCGCTCGATGCCGACGATCGCCCGCGGCTCATCGAGCTTCTAGGCGACGCCTTCGACTTCAGCGCGCTGACCGAAGTCGACGATACGGTCCGCGAAGGAATTCTCGAAGAAATTACCAACGAGGAAATCGCCGAAGGCGTTCGCGACCTCGAAAGCGATGACGCCGTCGCAATCCTCGAAGACCTCGATCCGGAAGACCGTGCCGAAGTCCTGGAGGCGCTGCCGCTTGTCGAGCGCACGGCGCTGCGCCGCTCGCTTGATTACCCCGAAAATTCCGCCGGCCGGCTGATGCAGACGACGCTCATCGCCGCGCCGGCTTTCTGGAACGTCGGCCAGGCGATCGACTACATGCGCGAGGCCGATCCCGAGACGCTGCCCGAATCCTTTTTCGAGGTGTTCGTGGTCGATCCCGGCCACCGCTTTCTCGGCACGGTCTTCCTCGACAGATTGGCGCGGTCGCAGCGCGCGGCGCGGCTTGAGGAGATTATGCAGGCCGACCGCCGCCGGGTGAACGTGATGGAGGACCGCGAGGAGGTTGCCCGGCTCTTCGAGCGCTACAACCTCATTTCGGTGCCGGTTGTCGACGAAGCCGAGCGGCTCGTCGGCGTCATCACCATCGACGACATCGTCGACGTCATACAGGAAGAAGCCGAAGAAGATTTGCGCGCCCTCGGCGGTGTCAGCCGTCGCGAGGAATTGTCCGATCCGGTGTGGTGGATCACCCGCAGCCGCTTTCTCTGGCTGCTCGTCAACCTCGCCACCGCCTTCATCGCCTCCTCCGTGCTCGGCCTGTTCGAAGGCCAGCTGCAGAAGATGGTGGCCCTCGCCGTCCTCGCCCCGATCGTCGCCAGCCAAGGCGGCAATGCGGCGACACAGACCATGACGGTGGCGGTACGTGCGCTCGCGACGCGCGACCTGTCGCGCGCCAACGCGCTGTGGATCATCGGGCGTGAGCTCATGGTCGGCGCAATCAACGGCGCCGCGTTCGGGCTCATCACCGGGATCATCTCGGCGGCCTGGTTCCACACGCCGGGCATCGGAATCGTCATTGCGCTCGCCATGCTGACCAACCTGATCGCCGGGGCCCTTGGCGGCATCCTGATCCCGCTTCTCCTCGACCGGCTCAAGGTCGACCCCGCCGTGTCCTCCGGCGCGTTCGTGACCACGGTCACCGATGTCGTCGGCTATGCCTCGTTCCTCTCCATCGCCACCATCTGGTTTGGGCTCGCATAAAGCCGCCGGTTTTCGGCCGCATTAACGGGTCATTACCGGCTCCTCGCTAATTTGCCCTCCATGGCGAGTATGGCTGCCGCGTTGTTGTCGACCCGATCTATCTCTATAAGTGCGCTCCTCGTCGCGTTCGGCCTCGCCCTTGCCGGGTGCGGACCGACGATCGACAGCCGCGCCTATACGCCGAACGGCAAGGACCGGCGCTTCGCCTTCATGGTGCCGGAGAGCGAACTCCAGAAGTACCCGGCTTCGCGCCACACCGAACATCCGATCCAGGGCATCGACGTCTCCAAATACCAGGGCGATATCGACTGGCAGCAGGTACGTGACGGCGGCGTCCGCTTCGCCTGGATCAAGGCGACCGAAGGCGGTGACGTCGTCGATTCGAAATTCCAGGCGAACTGGGAGGGCGCGCGCGCCGCAGGCATTCCGCGCGGCGCGTACCACTTCATGTTCTGGTGCCGGCCTTGGCAGGAAGAGGCCAACTGGTTCATCAAAAACGTGCCGGTCGAGCCCGACGCATTGCCGCCGGTGCTCGACGTCGAAGCGACGCCGCAATCGAAAATGTGCAAGCGCACGCTCGAGCGAGACAAGACGATCGCCGACATGCGGCTCATCCTGCAGGAATTGGAGCGCCACTACGGCAAGAAGCCGGTCATCTATTCGTCCGTCGATTTCTACCAGAGCATTCTGTTTGACGGCGCGCTGTCGGAATATCCGATCTGGGTCCGCAGCACGAAATACCACCCGGCGGTGCGCTACGGGAACCGCCATTGGCACATCTGGCAATACGCCTCCGACGGTTCCGTGCCCGGCATTCAGGGTGCGGTCGACCGCAACGCGTTCTACGGCTCCGAAGGCGACTGGCGCCGCTGGCTGCGCGGCGAGGACAGCATGGTCGCGCAAAAGAACTAAGCTTCAAACCAGAGCTTAAGTATGAACCGGATGTGATGACAGGTAGCCTGGCTAGATGGCTGACGCGTCTTATGTCGGCTTCCTCCCCGCTCCGTCCCGTTTACTGGCTGGTGTGTCCATCTGACTGCCGCGTGCTCTTACTTGACCACGGGACGGGGGCACGACAGCCACGACTGTCCTCCCGAAAAAGCTTTGCGTAGCTTCGAGAAGGCGATTCAATATCATGATCACGAGAGATGTGCTGAAGCCCAGCAGAAACGGGATGATGAGCATCAAAGCATCCCCAGCACTCAAGCTATTCTGACCGGATAACGATACCAGTGAGAATATGAAGAGTTTAAAGCCGGAAAAGCCATAGGGCAACGTCAGGACCAAACTAAAGAGTCCGCCGAGAGCGATCCGAAGGTAGAGAAGCCGAGGATTGAGCAAATCGAAAGTGATATCTTGTTGCACGGAAAGGGCGTTCATTCCTATAAAAGCTATAGATCCAATCGCACCTAGTGACGTTAGCCAGAAAAGGTAGAAGCTCACGAGTAGCGGCGTACCCCAAGCCTCTGTTGATAAACGTTTGCTATGAATACTGACCCGAGCAGAGAAAACAAAGGTACTAAGGGAAGCACAAACGGCAGTCGTGCAAAACCGACGGAAATTCGACCAAGCAAGAACCTTCGTCTCTGGCTTTCCGATAATAATGGGAAAAGCATTTGATTGTATTTTGCGACTGCGGCCCATTCAGAGGCAGTCGGCGCGCGGCCGCGGTATCCTCTGGTGCTAAGCAAGGATTCCCCCAAGCTAAGCGTAAACAATTCACCCATGGCTTCCATGTCTCGGTCTGAAAGAACTACTGGTATAGCCTCATTATTCATAAAGCTGCTTAGGTCGCGCAGTTGTTGAATATCATTTATGAACTGGCGATTATTGATCCTCTTATCTAGATCTGCTTCCTCGGCGTGGATCCTGGCGTCACTTTGCTGCGGCTCCCCAACCCCTTGTTCTAATGAAACAACGTTCTCTGCGCTTGGCATTTGATACTCCACAACGATTTGAAATCTGATCCTCAGAAACTTTCGGAAGTCTCGCTGCGAGGGGTATCCGAGTTATACTGGTCTGCAGCCTTGAGAGGGAGATTCTGCTCGCCAACCAAGAACCGTCATGTAGCCGTGCCCACCTCGCAACAAACACCCCGGACGCTCTGATCTTGCACATCGTAGGGGCGCAGTCCAGAATCACCGCATGACCCCACCTCCCACCATGCCGTTCTCCGAACTCCTCGGCATTCGTGTGACGACGAGTACGCCAGATCTCGTCGAAGCCGAAATGGAGGTGCGCCCCGATCTCTGCACCATTCCTGCGGTCTTGCATGGCGGGGCGTTGATGGCGCTCGCGGATTCCGTCGGCGCGCTCGCAACCGTGCTCAATCTGCCGGAAGGCGCCTGGACGACGACGATCGAGAGCAAGACCAATTTTCTCGCCGCCTTGCCCGTCGGCGAAGTTGCGCGCGCGGCCTGCACGCCCATCCACAAAGGGCGTCAGACCATGGTATGGCAGACGAAGATCAGCCGCGCGGATGGCCGCCTCGCCGGCGTGGTGACGCAGACCCAGCTCGTTATCCCGCCGAAAAGCTAAGGACACAAAGATGCGCATTGTTGTCATGGGCGCCGGCGGCGTCGGCGGCTATTTCGGCGGACGGCTGGCGTTGGCCGGCAATGACGTGACCTTCATCGCGCGCGGCGCGCATGGCGAGGCGATCCGGCGTGACGGACTGCGTGCCGAGGGGCCGCTTGGCGAGTTCCACCTGCAGCCCGCAAAATCGGTGGCGAGTGCCGCGGAGATCACCAGCCCGGTCGATGTGATCCTCTTCGCCGTCAAATTGTCCGATATCGAAGCCGCCGCCGCGCAATTGCAGCCTGTCGTCGGACCTGAGACGACGATCTACACCGTGCAGAACGGCGTCGAGGCCGCAGACAGGGTCGGATCTATTCTCGGACGCCACAAAGTCGTCGCTGGTGTTGCCTACATATCCGCAATCATTGCCGACCCCGGGCTGATCCGCAGCGGCGGATTTTTCGCTCGCTTGACCTTCGGCGAAAGGGACGGAAGCGAGAGCGCGCGCACGAAGGCTTTCTACGACGTCTGCAAAGCGGCGAAAGTCGACGTTGCGCTCGCGCCCGACATCACCCGCATTCTCTGGTCGAAATTCGCGATGCTCGCGCCGATGGCCGCGACCACATCACTCATCCGCTGCAATCTCGGACAAATCCGCTCGAACACGCGCTCGCGCGCGATGCTGCAGGCTTTGGTCGAGGAAATCATCGCCGTCGCGAAAGCGGCGGGCGTTCATATGCAGGATAGCGACGTCGCCGAGACGATGAAGGTCTTCGATAATTTGCCGCCAACGGTGCGCGCCTCGATGGCGCACGATCTCGATATCGGCAAGCCGCTCGAACTGCCGTGGCTTTCCGGCGCGGTCGTGCGGCTCGGCGAGACGCATGGTGTTGCGACGCCGACGCATCGTTTCATCACGCAGGCACTCGCGCCGTATGAGACGGGACGGCCGGAATAGTCAGGGAGAGCAGCAGCTGGACGCGTCAGCTCAGTACTCGCAATCCGTGCTTTTGTACGATCGTCAACAGCTTGAGAGCCATGCCACTCGGCCGCTTGGCGCCCGTCTCCCACTTTTCGACCGTGCTTTCGCTGGTATTAAGAAAGCGCGCGAATACCGGCTGACTGACATGATTGCTTTCACGAAGCTTCTTTATTTGCTGGGGGTCCATCGAGCCAGGAACAGCAAGGCACGCAGCGTCGAAATCTCTGATCGTCGCCTTATCGATGGCTCCAACTTTGCGCAGCGCCGAGGCGGATGAATGAATTGCCTCAAACGCATCGCTCTTGAATTTACGCTTTGCCGTCATGGCATATGTCTCCTCAGGCTGAAGGCTCCGGAATCGTCATCGCCTCAAGCTTATTGCCGTCGGGATCACGGATGAAGGCGCCGAAATAGTCCGTCATCTCGGCCTTGCGCGGGCCGGGGGCGCCATCGTCGCGGCCGCCATTGGCGAGAGCTCGCGCGTGAAACTCACGCACCGCATCGATGCTTTTCGCCCGTAGGCAAATATGTGCGCCGGTATCGTCAGACGCCGGCGTACCGCCCGGCCGCGCGTTCAGCCAAAATTCCGGATATTTTTTGCCGAACCCGACGCTTGCCGGCCGGTCTGCGATTTTTGTATAGCCGAGCGGCTCCAGGACGGCCGCATAGAACGCGGCGCTCTTTTTCAGGTCCGCAACGGCGATCGAGACATGATCGATCATGAGACAAGCCCTCCCCGCCCCCGCTCTGGACGGCGCTCCCGCCCTCCAATAGACCCGAGCCTGACAATCTTTCACGGGCCTTGCTAGGCGCAAGGCGGAGCGGTCCGTGCCGGCGGGAGAAGCATGTTCAAGAAAATCCTCATCGCCAACCGCGGCGAGATCGCCTGCCGCGTGATCAAGACGGCCCGCCGGATGGGCATCGCGACGGTCGCCGTCTATTCCGACGCCGACAAGGACGCGCTCCACGTCGAGATGGCGGACGAGGCGGTGCATATCGGGGCGGCGCCGGCGGCCGAATCCTATCTCGTCATCGACAAGATCGTCGCCGCCTGCAAATCGACCGGCGCCGAGGCCGTGCATCCCGGCTACGGTTTTTTGTCCGAGCGCGCCGCCTTCGCGCAGGCGCTGGCGGACAACGGCATCACCTTCATCGGGCCGAACCAGCGCGCGATCGAAGCGATGGGCGACAAGATCGAGTCGAAGAAGGCAGCCAATGCCGCCAAGGTCTCGACGGTGCCGGGTTTCCTCGGGGTGATCGAAGACGCCGACCACGCGATCAAGATTGCCGACGAGATCGGTTATCCCGTCATGCTGAAGGCGTCCGCCGGCGGCGGCGGCAAGGGCATGCGCATCGCCCATTCGCGCGACGAGGTCGCCGAAGGTTTCACCCGCGCGAAGTCGGAAGCGAAATCCTCGTTCGGCGACGACCGCGTGTTCGTGGAAAAATTCATCGTCAACCCGCGGCACATCGAAATCCAGGTGCTCGGCGATAAGCACGGCAACGTGATCTATCTCGGCGAGCGCGAATGCTCGATCCAGCGCCGCAATCAGAAGGTCATCGAGGAAGCACCCTCGCCGCTGCTCGATGACGCGACGCGGCGCAAGATGGGCGAGCAGGCTGTCGCGCTCGCGAAAGCGGTGAACTACGATTCTGCCGGCACGGTCGAGTTCGTCGCGGGCCAGGACAAAAGTTTTTTCTTTCTTGAGATGAACACGCGCCTGCAGGTCGAGCATCCGGTGACGGAGCTCGTCACCGGCATCGATCTTGTCGAGCAGATGATCCGAGTCGCGGCCGGCGAGCCGCTCGCGATCAAGCAATCCGACATCAAGCTGAAGGGCTGGGCCGTCGAGAGCCGCATTTATGCCGAAGATCCCGTGCGTAACTTTTTGCCGTCGACCGGGCGGCTGATCGTCTACCGCCCTCCGGATGAAGGCCATCATGACGGCACCACGGTTCGCAACGATACCGGCGTATACGAAGGCGGCGAAATTTCGATCTATTACGATCCGATGATCGCCAAGCTCGTCACGCATGCCGGCGATCGCGCGGCCGCCATCGATGCACAGGCCGACGCACTCGATCGCTTCGCCATCGACGGCATCCGCCACAACATTCCGTTCCTCGCGTCGATCATGCAGAAGCCGCGCTGGCGCTCCGGCCATCTGTCGACCGGCTTCATTGCGGAAGAATATCCGGAAGGCTTTGTGCCGCCGCAGCCGCAGGGCGAAATTGCGCATCTCCTCGCTGCCGTCGCGACATTCGTCGACCACGTCGCCAACGAGAGGAAGCGCCAGATTTCCGGGCAGATGCGGACGGCGCGGCCGGTGCAGTTCGAGCGTGACCGCACTGTGCTGCTCGGCACCGAGCGTTTCAATCTCGCGCTCGATCCCGGCGACGAGTCGCTGCTCATTCGCTTCGATGATGCGCGCGCGGAAGTCCATCACGTTGCCTCGGAATGGACGCCGGGCATGCCGCTTTGGACCGGCACGATCAATGACGAGCCGCTCGCGGTACAGGTGCGCCCGATCCTCAACGGCTATTATCTCGCACATCGCGGCATGTCGCTTGAGGCGCGAGTTTACACGCGACGCGAAGCGGAGCTCGCTGCCCTCATGCCCGACAAGAAAGTCGGTGCTTCGACAAAGGCCCTGCTCTGTCCGATGCCCGGCCTTGTAAAGGCGATTTCGGTCAAGGAAGGTCAGGAAGTCAAAGCCGGCGAGCCGCTTTGCATCGTCGAAGCGATGAAGATGGAAAACATGCTGCGCGCGGAACGCGACGTGAAGATCGCCAAAATCCTCGCAAAGGAAGGCGATTCGCTCGCGGTCGACGCGCCGATCATGGAATTTACGTGAGCATGCTCGAGCGCGCGCGGGCGTTTCTGGATCGCATCCCGCTTGTCGACGGGCATAACGATCTGCCTTTCATCATTCGCGCCGACAAACAGGCGCGCGGCGATGTCGCTGCCTTCCATCTGGAACAGCGGCGCGAGGGCCGCGACACCGACATCCCGCGGCTGATCGAGGGGAAGGTCGCCGCGCAATTCTGGGCAGCGTTCGTGCCGCCACGCGAGAAGCAGCCGGCGAGTTTCGCGCTGCAGCAGATCGCGCTGACGCGGCGCATGAACGCGCTTTATCCGCATGTGTTCCTGCCGGCCTTGTGCAGCGCCAACATCGCGCAGGCAAAGGCGGACAATAAGATCGCCAGCTTCATCACGATCGAGAACGGCGCCGCGCTGGAAAACCGGCTCGATACGCTGTTTGCCTTCTACGATCTCGGCGTGCGGCTGATGACGCTCTGCCATAACGCCACGACCGACTGGTGCGACAGCGCCACCGACGCGCCCCGCCATAACGGCCTCTCCGATTTCGGCCGCGATGTCATCGCCGCGATGAACGATGTCGGCATGATCGTCGATCTCGCGCATGTGAGCCCGACGGTGATGCACCAGGTGCTCGACATCACAAGCGCGCCGGTTGTGTGGTCACATTCGAACGCGCGTGCGCTCTGCGATCATCCGCGCAACGTCCCGGACGACGTGCTCGATCGCGTGGCGGGCAACGGCGGCATTGTGATGCCGACGTTCGTGCCCGATTTCATCTCGCAGAAATCGCGCGACTGGATGAAGCCGCTGAAAGACGAGCACGGCGCGACGGCGCGGGGCGTCGACATGGACGAGGTCGTGCCGGCGCGCGAGCGCGAGCTCGGGCCCTGGCCGCGCGGCACGCTCACTGAGTATTGCGACCACCTCGATTACCTGCGCGGCAAGATCGGCGCCGATCATCTCGGCATCGGCTCGGATTTCTTCGGCGGCCCGCAAGGCGAGGGCCTGAAGGATGTCGCCTGCTTCCCGCACATTTTCGCCGAGCTGATGCAGCGGGGCTGGCCGGACGCCGATCTGGAGAAGCTCGCGAGCGGCAATTTCATCCGAGCCTTCGAAGCCGTGGAGAAGGCCCGCAAGCCCGCTCGATAGGCTTGTTGCACAACAAAGCATCATCTAAGACGCCTGAGGCCAATCGCGGCTGATCTCAGGCGTCCTTTCATGCATCGCTTCGGTCCGGTCATTGCCGCCCTCACATGCTTTCTTTCCATCGGCACCGCCTTCGCGGCGACCGGCACGTCGGCGGAAAGCGGGCACATCGCCTGGGTGCTCACGGCTTCCGCGCTCGTCCTGTTCATGACCCTGCCCGGCCTCGCGCTGTTCTATGGCGGCCTCGTCCAGGCGAAGAACCTGCTCTCGGTCGTGATGCAGTGCTTTTCGATCTGCTGCGTCGTCTCGCTGATCTGGGCGATCTGCGGCTACTCCTTGGTATTCGGCGGCACCGGCGCCATTCTCGGCTCGCTGTCAAAGAGCTTCCTCACCGGCCTTGATCCAGTCGTGCCGCCGAGCGGCCTGCCCGAAATCGTCATCGCGCTGTTCCAGATGACGTTCGCAATCATCACGCCGGCTTTGATCATCGGCGCGTTTCCCGAGCGCGTCACGTTTGCTTTCGTGCTCGTCTTCAGCGCGCTCTGGCTCATCATCGTCTACATTCCCATCGCGCACTGGGTGTGGGGCGGCGGGTGGCTGGCCTCGCTCGGCACGCTTGATTTTGCCGGCGGCATCGTCGTGCATACGACCGCGGGCGTCTCCGCGCTTATCGCGGCAATCCTCATCGGCAAGCGCCGCGGCTTTCCCGCGCATTTCGAGCCGCCGCACCGGCCTGGCATGACGATGGCCGGCGCCGGCATGCTCTGGGTCGGCTGGTTCGGCTTCAACGGCGGCAGCGCGCTCGCGGCGGACGCGAGTGCGGCGTCGGCAATCATGGCGACGCATCTCGCCGCGTCCGCCGGCGCGCTCGCCTGGATTGCGATCGAGTGGATCCGCAGCGGCAAGCCGACCTGCATCGGCATCGTCACCGGCTGCGTCGCCGGGCTTGCCACGATCACACCGGCGGCGGGTTACGTGCATCCGGCCGCCGCGATTCTCATCGGCGGGCTTGGCGGCGCAATCTGCTTCTTTGCAACCGTGTTCGTGAAGCAGCGGCTCGTCATCGACGATTCACTCGACGTGTTCGCTGTGCATGGTGTCGGCGGCATGCTTGGTTCGGCGCTCGTCAGCGTCTTTACCGCAGCTGCCCTTGGCGGCGTTGGCTTCGCGGCCGGAATGGATTTCCCGCGTCAGCTGGGCGCGCAGTTTTTCGCGATTGCAGTCGCTGCTGTGTGGTCAGCCGGCGTGACGTTCGTGCTCGTGCGCGCTTTGCGTCCGCTCACCGGCCTGCGCGTCGATCCCGAACGCGAATTCGACGGGCTGGATTTCACCACACATGGTGAGCGCGCCTACGATTACGCGGGCTAGGTTGACCACCCCTGATACTCGCCGGCCGGAGAGGTAAGATCATGCACCGCCGATGCCTCTTTGTCGCTCTGGCGACGTGCGTTCTCGCGTGGCCGTCGATTGCCGCCAAGATGCCGGCGAGCCCCTATGCCGGGCAGCAAAGTCGGAGCATCAAAGCACTATCGGATGAAGACATCGACGCCCTGCGCAAAGGTGAAGGCATGGGCTTAGCGAAGGCGGCTGAGCTCAATGGCTATCCCGGTCCTGCCCATGTGCGCATGCTTGGCAAGCAGCTTCGGCTTTCAGACGATCAGCTTGCCCAGATCACCGCGATTTTCGATCGCATGAGCGCGGCGGCGAAATCTCTGGGCGCCGAGATGATTGAGCGCGAGCAAGCGCTCGACAAGCTCTTTGCGAAAGGCGAGATCACGTCCGAGCGTCTTGCCACTGAGACGACAGCGATTGGTGAGTTAAATGGCCGGCTGCGCGCCGTGCACTTAGCCGCGCATTCGGAAACACGCGGGTTGCTGCGACCGGAACAGCTCGCCCTCTACCAGCAACTAAGGGGATATGGCGAAAGCAAGGGACATCATCGCCATCCCGGCTAGGGTGTAATGGATGCTGAAACGAGATAGCTCGAGGGTATACATTGAGCCTACGCGAAATTCGTAACTTCGACTATGCAGTCATACCCCGGAGCCCAATTGCAACGAAATGACTGGATGCCCTAAGGCGGCCCCTACTTCCAGCTTCCGGCGCCGCTTCGCCACGGCGCGGAACCAATCTGTTCGGCCAGAAAGGCAAGAAAGGCCTTGACCTTGGGTGACCGCTGTCGACCTGGGGGCAAAACAGCCCACAACGGATAGCTTTCTCGCACCTGCACATCCTGTAGCAACGGCTCTAACGAGCCATTTCTGACTGCCCTTGCCACCGCCAACTCGCCTAAGCGAACGATCCCCACGCCTTCCGTGGCCAGTCTCACAAGCACATCGGAACTGTCGGCGCTGATGCCACCATTGACCTCGACAACCACGCGATCTCCGTGGCTGTCGAAGGTCCAAGTTCCGGGTTCAGGAATGCTGTTGAGAGTCAAACATTGGTGCCGCGTCAGATCAGACGGCACTAAGGGACGCCCGTGGCGCCCCAGATATTCCGGGCTGGCGCAGACGATCTGCGTAAGGTCAATGATCTTGCATGCGACCATAGATGAATCGGGAAGCTGTCCCGTTCGCATAGCAACATCAACGTTTTCGGCGACGAGATCGATGGCACGGTTCGCTACCAGGAACTCGACGGTTACTCGAGGATAGCGAGCCAAGAACTCCGACAATCCCGGTCCAAAATGATCCCCAATCATCACCGGCGGTGCATGCACACGCAAATGCCCGCGCGGCGAAGTACGCGCCGAAGCGATCTCCGATTCTGCCGCCTCGATGGCCGCTAGAATCTCGCGTGAACGTTCGAGATATGTCGCGCCTTCCGCGGTAAGTGCCAGCCGGCGCGTGGTCCGGTTGATAAGACGTACACCTAGGCGGTGTTCCAGTCGCAAGATGAGTTTCGAGACGGCGGAAGGCGAAAGTCCGAAGTCTTGGGCTGCGGCGCCGAAGCTGCCACGTTCCACCACACGCGCAAATACACTCATTTCGTAGGAAGCGTTGGTCATAGGTGAATTCAATTCATGAGTATTCAGCGTTCATCGTCCATTATCCCTCGGCTGTAAAGGGCGTAGATGGGCAGAATGCACCGCGAGCCTAAAGCATCGCAAAAGTTCCTAAGGAGTGGGGCCAATGAAATGGCGCAACATGCTCACGTTGGCCGCGCTGGCAGTCGCGTCTTCTGCTAGCGGCGCGGTTACGCAACAAGGTGCCGACCTTGAAGCGGTGAAAGCTGCCAGCGATGCTTTTTATGCCGCTGTCGTCGTGGTCGACGATGGAACGGCAATGGAAAAGGTATGGGCCCACACCCCTTATGTGACGTATGTGGGCCCGCGCAGCACCACAATCATCGTCGGGTGGGAGGCGCAAAAACAATACTGGATCGACTTCAACAAGCCATTTGCACAGCGAACGGTCGCGCTGATTGACGCTCACGTTCATGCCGTTGGCAATCTCGCGTGGGAGATCGGTGCCGAGACCGGGCTGGCGCAAATGAAAGACGGCACTACCCGGAAAGTCGATTGGATGGTCACCAACGTTTACGAAAAGATCGATGGCCGCTGGCTGACAGTATCCCACCATGTGCAGCCGAAGCCACAATGAGCAGTGAGGCTTCTAAAACGCAGTCGCTGAGGAAAAGCCATGATCGCGGATGTGACAGATAACCAGACTCAAGCGGCTGGCGCCAACTGGGGACGGCTTTGGCGGCGTATTGCCTTTATAGGAGCCGCGAGTGCGTTTGCCATTTGGGCGATCGTTTTCGCTCCCAGGATGTGGCGAGCGGCCGAACGTCTGAAGGCCGAACAGGTCGATCAGGAAAACGGCATCTTCTGCGAAAAATTCCGAATGCCCCCCGGCAGCGAGAGTTTCGCAACATGCGTGATGTATCTGACGGAGGTTAGACGGCGGCACGGGGACAGAATCGCGGCCGAAGCTGCGGGCATACTATAACCGTGGATACTCTAAGCAAGGGCTGTTGTTGCCGCTCGACTTCCGGATTCGGAGTTTTGGCGTCCGCTCGGGTTACTCGCTGAACAAATCGGAATGGGAGCCGGTGCGGGCGAGCTGTAGCTCGTCGCCGGCAATTCGATAGATCAAGAGCCAATCCGGTTCTATGTGCGCGTCACGAAACCCCTTCCAGTCACCCTTTAAAGAATGATCTTTGTAACTGGCCGGCAGCTCATTCCCAACCAGCAGAAGGCTCAACAGCTCGCGCAGCTTGCCGAGGTCTTTGCCACGCTTTTCTGCACGTTTTACATCGCGCCGGAATCGACCGGAGCGAACAGGCCTCAGCACGTCAGATGTCCAAGTCCTTGAACAATTGGTCGGCCGAGGCGAAGGACTTGCCCTTCCCCTGTTCCAATTCGGCCATGGCCTTCCGCGTGGTGGCGTTCGGCACCTTCACCGGGAAGGGGAATTCTTTGTCGGCGGCGACGCGGACCAGCAGCAAGCGGATGGCATCGGAAATGGACAGCCCCATTGCCGCCAAGGCTTCTGTTGCACGATCTTTCGTCGCTGCGTCTATCCGGGCGCGAACCACGGTATCTGTTACCACGTGATGGAGCCCTCCGGGTTGAGCTACAACGTAGCTACGTAGCGAGGGTTTCGCAAGGGCACCCTCATCTCATCCTGAGGAGCGCCGAAGGCGCGTCTCGAAGGATGGGCAAACCCACTTCCCTTGCCGCCCTTCGAGACGCGGGCTACGCCCGCTCCTCAGGGTGAGGGGGAAGCTCACCCAAACCTATTATTCTTCGGAAATCCCTTCGGCGGCAGGCGGCCGGCATCGGCGCGGTTGCCCGTCCAATCGCGCAATTCGCTCTTCAGCACCGTGAACGTGCGTTTGGCCGAATCCTGCCATGTCAGGCCTTCGCGCAACTCGAACACGCGCGCGTCCGACAAGCCGCCGTCCTTATAGCGCTGCAAACGCACGCCCTTGCCCCTCGGCATTTCCGGCACTTGCGTCAGCGGGAAGACCAGCATCTTGCGGTTCTCGCCAATGACAGCGACGTGATCGCCGTCTGCCGGCACGATCACGCTGGCTTTCGCCGGCGCATCGACATTGATCAGCGCCTTGCCCTTGCGGGTGCCGCCGATCATCTCATCCTGCGCCGCAATGAAGCCGCGTCCGTCGCTGGAGGCGACCAGCATTTTCGCAGCCGGGCGATACGGGAAGGCTGCGGCAATCTCGGCGCCTTCATCGATGTCGGCCATGAGCTTGATCGGTTCGCCATGACCGCGGCCGCCCGGCAATTTCGAGGCCTCAAGCGTGTAGACCTTGCCGCTCGACGCCAGCACCAGAATCTTCGATGTGGTCTCGGCAAAGAAGCTGATCGACAGCGCATCGTCCCCTTTGAACTGCAGTGATGCGAGATCGGCAACGTGCCCCTTGAGCGCGCGGATCCAGCCCTTCTTCGAGACGACGATCGTCACCGGCTCGCGCTCGACCAGTGCTTCCGTGAGATCGAAGTCGGCTGTCTGCGGCGCCTGCTCGAACGTCGTGCGGCGTTTGCCGATCTTCGTGTTCGCTCCGTATGTCTTCTTCAGCTCGCGGATTTGCCAGGTGATCGTCTTCCATTGCAGGCTTTCATTGCCGATCAGCTTCTCGACCTCGGCTTTTTCTTCCGTGAGTTCGGCGTGCTCCTTGCGCAGCTGCATTTCTTCGAGACGGCGAAGACTGCGCAGGCGCGTGTCGAGGATGTAGTTCACCTGCATCTCGGTGAGATCGAAGATCATGCGCAGCACGTCCTTCGGCTCGTCCTCTTCGCGGATGATGCGGATCACCTCGTCGAGGTTCAAAAAGACGACGATCATGCCGGCGAGGACTTCGAGCCGCCGCTCGATCTCGCCCAGGCGGAATTTCGAGCGCCGCACCAGGACGACGCGGCGGTGATCGATCCACTGCCTCAGCGCGTCCGGCAGCGAGACGACGCGTGGGATGACGCCGTCGACGAGCACGTTGAGGTTCAGCGAGAAGCGCGTCTCGAGCTCGGTGAGCCGGAACAGCGATTCCATCATCACGGCGGGATCGATCGTGCGCACGCGCGGCTCGATGACGACGCGGATATCCTCGGCAGATTCGTCGCGGATGTCGGCGATGAGCGGCAGCTTCTTGTCGTTGAACAGCTCGGCGATCTTTTCGATCAGCCGCATCTTCTGCACGCCGTAGGGAATCTCGGTGACGACGGCATTCCACATGCCGCGGCTGCCCTCTTCCTTCACCCAGCGGGCGCGCAGGCGGAAGGCACCGCGGCCGGTGCGATAGGCCTCGGCAATCGTCTCCGCGGGATCGACGATGATGCCGCCGGTCGGGAAATCCGGACCCGGCACGAAGGTCATCAGCTGCTGCGCGGTCGCGTTGCGATGGCTGATCAAATAAAGCGCGGCATCGCAGAGCTCGGCAACATTGTGCGGCGGGATCGATGTCGCCATGCCGACGGCGATGCCCTGCGCGCCGTTGGCAAGCAGGTTCGGGAACGCGGCGGGGAGGACGACCGGCTCTTTCTCGTCGCCGGAATAGTTCTCGCGGAAGTCGATGGCGTCCTCGTCGATCCCCTCGAGGAGGAGGCCGGCGACGTCGGTCATCCGCGCTTCGGTGTAGCGGTAGGCGGCGGCCGCATCGCCGTCGATGTTGCCGAAATTGCCCTGGCCGTCGACGAGGGGGTAGCGCGAGACGAAGTCCTGCGCGAGCCGCACCAGCGCGTCGTAGATCGCCTGGTCGCCGTGGGGATGGAACGAGCCCATCACGTCGCCGACGATCTTCGCGCATTTCTTGAAGGCGGTGCCGGGATCGAGCCGCAGCACCTGCATGCCGTAGAGGATGCGGCGGTGGACCGGCTTCAGGCCGTCGCGGGCATCCGGCAGCGCCCGGCCCATGATCGTCGAGAGCGCATAGGCGAGGTAGCGCTCCTCGAGCGCGGTGCGCAGGCTGACCGGCTGGAGATCGCCGCCTGCAGGAGATGGAGGAGGCGGAGGCACGATCTTTCCCATAAGCCCTGGCTATCGCGGGCCCTGAGTCGGGGCAAGGCTGGCCGCCGTGATCTTGCCACGTCGCGGCCGCGCCGACCGCAGCGAGCGTGTCCTGCCTGCACTATCGGCCGCAGCGCACGCAAAATAGAACGCGCTCGCCGGAACCTTAGCCGCCCCGAAACGATTCTGTGTGAAATGGCACAGCTTCCGCCGCGCCGATGTGAGCATGTCGCCCGATATTGGTCCAGTGGGGCGACGGAGCAGGATGAGATGACAAAGACTTTCGCCGTTCTGGCCCTTCTCGTCACTGCGATGCTTGTGGCAGCGAGTTTCCTCGGGGTACCGGGACCCTCTGTGCTGCAGGCTCAGGAAGATCAGCGGGCCGAAGCGGTCGACGCAGGCGCCAATTGTCACTTCGTCGAGGTCGCCCTGGACGAGGGCTACGGCGTAACCCGCCGCGTTGCGCGCAGGGACTGCTCGGCGGTTCAATAACTTAGCTATAATGTGCTGCAGTGCGGCATAGCGCCGCGTAGTACCTCGTTACCCTGTTTCGAGCGCATTTCCGTGCCACAAAGTTGCACACTTAAATCACGGATTCGGAATGTCCTCGAAGCTTTTCAGCATTGGTGGTGTTGCAGGATTAGCCGCCATGGCTGGTCTCCTTGCGGTGGAGACAGTCGGATACGCCAACAGCGGCACGAGCGCAGTTGCGGAACAGACCGCCGAGATCGCCGACCTGACGGCTACTGCCGTGCAGATCGACCTCCCCGCCGGCTGGTCGAAAGTGCCTGCGCCGCGTAGCGACGGCGCGCTGTACTCGCTGCGTTGCAATGCCAAGGGCTGCATCCCCGGCGTGACCGCGACCGTCAGCTGCGTTGCGGCTGCAGGCTCGCACGAAGGGGCCGCGCGCGAATTGATGGATTTGGCAGGCGAACGACCCACGATTCGTTCGGGACGCGAAGCTCTTACGTCCGACTCCTCCGTTCTCGCGGTCGAAGGCCGCGAATTTCATGAGCGCAGCTCGATCCTGAACAATGGCCGCTACGTGCTGACCGCCGCGACCCGTGTGGGCGACAGCATTTGCGGACTGGGTATCGCCGGACCGCGTAGCGATGGCGCGCGCCTCGATCTTACGATCAGGTCGATGCTGTCGCGACTGCGCTTTTCCTGAGACCGTTCTCGGCTTCCGCCTGAAATGCGCTGCGCGACGCGCTGATCGCCAATCCGCGCGGCGCAAGAACGTCACGGGTCAGAAAATGCTCAAGAAGGCGGAAGGCTTCGGAGACTTGCTCGGTGCCGGCCTCGTGTTCCTCAACTAAGAGAAAACTGGGCAACGGCAGAAGCCGGTCGCGCCACGGCTCGCCGGCGATCCGCCCCACTGCGCGGCCTGATTTCGGCGAGACATAGACGAGGTCCTCAGTGGCGCCGCTCAACACGCATTCGCCGAGATCCAGTCCGAAGCCGAGCTCGGCAAGCAAGGCGAGCTCGAACCGCAGCATCAGCACCGGGGCGACCGCAGCATTGTCGAGCCGATCCATCAAAATCTCGGCAAAATGCCAGAGATTTGGATGCGGATCGCGCTCCGGCAGAAGGCGCAGCAATCCGGCGAGATGATGCAGCCCGTGCAGGCTGAGCGCGCTCCGCATGAGATGCGCCGCCCGGAGCCGCTCGCCCTCGACATTAAACGTGCCGAGATGCTCTTCGAGCCGCGCGCGCCATGTAAGATCTACGGAATTGCCAGCCTGCAGGATCGGCTGCATCGTCCGCGAACGGCCGCCACGCACCAATCCCATGTGACGGCCATGCGCCTGTGTCAAAACCTCGAGGATGACGCTGGTTTCGCCGTGCTTCCGGACGCCGATGATAAGACCGCGATCCTGCCAATCCATGGCGCTCTCATATGCTTCTTGTCACATGCCTGGGAACTCGAGCCCCATCTCGCGATAGCGCTCGGGATCGTCGATCCAATTGGCGCGCACTTTGACGAACAGGAAGAGATGCACCTTCTGCTCTGCGGCTTTCGCGATCTCCACGCGCGCCGCCTGGCCGATTGCCTTGATGGTGCGTCCGCCCTCGCCGAGGACAATCTTCTTCTGCCCATCGCGCGCAACATAAATAGTCTGTTCGATTCGTGCCGAGCCGTCCGGCAGTTCCTTCCAGGAATCGGTCTCGACGGTTGACTGGTACGGCAATTCGTCGTGCAGGCGCTCGAACAGTTTCTCGCGCGTGATCTCCGCCGCGAGCAGGCGCAGCGGCGCATCCGAAACCTGATCTTCCGGATAGAGCCACGGTCCCTCGGTCATCATCGCGGCGAGTTGCGCTTTCAGCTGCGGAACGCCGTCCCCCGTCAGGGCCGAGATCATGAATGTCTCGCGGAAACCAAAGCGCGTGTTGAGATCAGCCGTCAGTTTCAACAGTGTCGAGCGCGCCACGGTGTCGATTTTGTTGAGGACGAGCACCGCCGGCGCTTTGATCTTCGCCAAGCCGGAAAGGATCGCCTCAACCTCCTCATCAACCCCGTTCCGCGCGTCGACGAGCAGCGCGAGTATATCGGCGTCGCCGGCGCCACCCCAGGCCGAGGCGACCATCGCCTGATCGAGACGCCGTCGCGGCACGAAAATGCCGGGTGTGTCGACGAAGATGATCTGCGCCGTCGCCTCGATGGCGATGCCACGTACCAGCGCACGTGTCGTCTGTACCTTGCGCGAGACGATCGACACCTTGCTGCCGACCAGCGCATTGAGAAGCGTCGACTTGCCGGCATTCGGCGCGCCGATAAGCGCGACGAAGCCGCAGCGGGTATTTGTCTCGGATTCGCTCATGGCGCCGCATCCGACAGCACGCCTTCGCGCACCAGGAAGGCCTCGGCGGCGCCCTGCTCGGCCGCGCGTTTCGAACCCGCGTCTGCCGCGCTCGCTTCGAACCCGTCCACCTCGACGCTGATCGTGAAGCGCGGGGCGTGGTCTGGGCCCGAACGCTCCTGCGTGCGATAAACCGGCGTCGGCAGGCCACGCGCTTGCGCCCATTCCTGCAAGGCTGTTTTCGGGTCGAGAGAAGGCCGAGGCCGCGCCCGCATACGATCCTCGAATGCGCCGCGAACAAGCTCCCGAGCGGCAGCAAAACCGCCGTCGACAAATACCGCGCCGATCAGTGCCTCGCACGCGTCGGCCAGAATGGGCGCCCTTTCTCTGCCGCCCGACGCCGCCTCGCCCGCGCCAAGGCGGATATAGCCCGCAAGCCCCCACTCGCGCGCGACTTCGGCGCAGGTTTCGCGCCGCACGAGGTCTGACAAGCGTTTCGACAGCTCGCCCTCCTTGGCCGCCGGAAACGCCTCGAACAACATTTCCGCAACGGCGAGCCCGAGAACCCGATCGCCCAAGAATTCGAGGCGCTGATAATTGGCGCGACTTTTCGCCTCGGCCGCCGTCGCATGCGTCAGCGCTTCCTTGAGAAGCGCAGCGTCGCGGAAGCGATAGCCTACTGAGGTTTCGAGGTCCCGACGGTCGGCCGCGACCACCTTAGGCATCGGAACTCCTAGCGTACCGGCTGGAACATCCGGCTCCAACGCACCGTCCAGGGCCATTTCCAGAAGGCCCAGGCGGGCTCGCCTTTCTCGACGGAGAAGAAGGTGATCTCGGCCCGCCCGATCAGGTTTTCGAATGGCACATAGCCGACGCCGCCCTGCTCGGGCGCGACGCGGGAATCGGTCGAGTTGTCGCGATTGTCGCCCATCATGAAGTAATTGTTCGCCGGTACTTCGAAGACATTGGTGTTGTCGTTGAAGCCGGTGTCGCCCTGGATTTCGATGATCGTATGCGTGACGCCGCCAGGCAAGGTTTCCTTGTAAGTCGGCACATCGACATCGCGGCCATAGAGGTCTTCGGTCTTGACCTTTGCAATGGGATCGCGCGGCACGATCTGGCCATTGATGTAGAGGCGCCCCTCGATCATCTGGATGCGGTCGCCAGGCAGCCCGATCACCCGTTTGATATAATCCGTTGAGTTGTCGCGTGGCAGCTTGAAGACGACGACGTCGCCGCGCTTTGGTGGCGAGGCGAGAATCCGGCCTGGGAAAAGGTCGGGACTGAACGGAATCGAGTGCTTGGAATAGCCATAGGAGTATTTCGAAACAAAGAGATAGTCGCCGATGAGCAGCGTCGGGATCATCGAGCCAGAAGGAATGTTGAAGGGCTGGAACAGGAGCGTCCGCACGACGAGCGCAATAAGCAGCGCCTGAACGATCACCTTCACGGTCTCGCCGAAGCCGCCTTCTTCCTTTTTCTTGGCTTGGCTCAAGTTCTTGGGGCGCACCCCCACTGGCTCGGTCATCTACTGCTCTCGATCGCGGCGCGGGTCTCGGCGGCGAGCCGGGCACTGCCGGATCGCGGGTATATAGGGGTGGGGTGGGTTGTAAATAGGGCGAAGCTCAGCGCCGCGGAATCGCTTCAATGATGACCTGCGCCTGAGCCAAGGGGAACTCGTCGGTCAGCGTCACGTGGACGGCAGCTTCGTGGCCGGCTGGGGTAAGCGCCTTCAGCCGCTCGGCCGCGCCGCCCGAAAGCGCCAGGGTCGGCTTGCCCGAGGCGAGATTCACGACGCCCATGTCGCGCCAGAAAATGCCGGAATGGATGCCGGTTCCGAGCGCCTTGGCGCAGGCCTCCTTTGCAGCGAAGCGTTTGGCATAGGAGGCGGCGCGCTGCGCCCGTCCGTCCGATTTGACCCGCTCGATCTCGGTAAAGCAGCGATGCGTGAATCGCTCGCCATAACGCGCAAGCGATTCCTCGATACGGCGGATGTCGCAAAGATCGATACCGAAGCCGATGATCATGCGACCGCCCTGCCCTCATCCATGGCACGGCGCATTTCGCGAATCGCGGCGGGAAGGCCGACGAAGATCGCCTCGCCGATTAGAAAATGGCCGATGTTGAGTTCGACTATTTCCGGTAGCGCCGCGATGCGCCGCGCGGTTTCGTAATCGAGCCCATGGCCGGCATGGCATTCGAATCTAAGCTTACTCGCATAAGCAGAGGCCATGACGATGCGCTCGAATTCATGCTCTGCGCGTTCGATCTCGCCGTGGACATGAGCGTCGCACCACGCGCCTGTGTGAAATTCGATGACCGGTGCGCCGATCGATTCCGCTGCATCGACAGCGGTGCGCGATGGCTCGATAAACAAGGAAACGCGTATTCCGGCTCTGCCCAATTCGGTTGTGAGCGGCTTAAGATAGTTGTGCCCCCCGGCGACATCGAGGCCACCTTCCGTCGTGCGTTCGCTGCGTTTCTCCGGCACCAGGCAGACGGCATGCGGGCGAGTCGCCAGCGCGATCGCCGCCATCTCGTCCGTTGCCGCCATTTCGAAATTGAGTGGCTTAGTGATCTCCTGTTTCAGCCGCGCCATGTCGGCGTCGCGAATATGGCGGCGGTCTTCACGCAAATGCGCGGTGATTCCCTCGGCACCCGCTTCGATCGCGATCAGCGCCGCGTGCACCGGATCGGGCAACGCGCCGCCGCGCGCGTTGCGCACGGTGGCGACGTGGTCGATATTGACGCCAAGACGGAGAGGCGGCGCTGTCATCCGTTCACCCGCTCGACCTTATTGACCACCTCTTTGCTCCGCAGAGAGGAAATGATGGCGTTCAGCTGCTTCAGATCGAATACTTCAAGATCGATCACCAGCTCACGAAAATCCGGCGAACGCTCGACAAAGGTAAGCTTGTCGATGTTGGCGCCCTGCTCGCCGATAACGCTCGCGACAGTGCCCAGCGTTCCCGGCTCGTTGATCGCGGTCACGACGAGCTGCGCTGGAAAGAGCTCGCGCCTCCCGTCGTCGAGGTCCCAGCGCACATCGAGCCAGCGCTCCGGCTGATCGTCAAAGGCGGTCAGCGCCGGCGATTGGATGGGATAGATCGTGATACCTTCGCCCGGCGTCAGGATGCCGACGATGCGGTCGCCCGGGACAGCACCCCCATTCGGCGCAAAACGCACCGGCAGATCGCCGCGCAGCCCGCGGATCGGAAGTGGGCTGTCCACTGCCTCGCGATTGCCCGGCACTTTGAACCGCAAACTTGAAAGGCTCTTCATGCCGAACCAGCCTGCTTCCGCCTTCTCCTGTTGGCGCGCGGCTTTGCGCTCTTCCTTGAACTCCGGATGGACGGCCTTGACGACGTCGCCGGAAAACATTTCGCCGCGCCCAACGGCGGCGAGCACATCATCGACTGATGCGCGTGCGAGCCGCGGCAGAACACCTTTCAGCCTGTCATCGGAATATGGCTTCCCGGCACGCTCGAAAGCGCGCACCACAATCTGCCGTCCGAGGCCGGCATATTGCGCGCGCACCGCACCGCGCGTTGCGCGCCGAATGGCAGCGCGCGCTTTGCCGGTCACGACAAGCGATTCCCAAGCGGGCGGCGGCACCTGCCCGTCAGCGCGCACAATTTCAACCTCGTCGCCGTTCTGCAATTCCGACAGAAGCGGCGCGATCGAGCCGTTGATTTTGGCGCCGACCGCCGTGTTTCCGACATCGGTGTGCACGGCATAGGCGAAATCGACCGGCGTCGCGCCGCGTGGCAATGCAATGAGCCGCCCTTTGGGCGTGAAACAGAAGACCTGGTCATGGAAGAGTTCGAGCTTTGTGTGCTCGAGAAACTCTTCCGGGCTGTCGCCTTCGGCAAGATGCGCGAGCGTCTGCTGCAGCCACTTGTAAGCGCTGCTCTCTGCCGCCAGCGTCTCGGGATCGGTGACGCGCCCGTCCTTGTAGAGCGCGTGCGCAGCGATACCGAAGCGCGCGATGTCGTTCATCTCGGCCGTGGAGACTTGCAGCTCGACTCGCTGCCTGCCGGGACCGACAATCGTCGTATGAATGGAGCGATAATCGTTCTGCTTCGGGATCGAGATGTAATCTTTGAAGCGTCCTGGCACCATCGGCCATTTCGTGTGAACCACACCAAGTACGCGATAACAATCCTCTAGCGTTTTTACGACGATGCGAAAGCCGAAAATGTCGGACAATTGTTCGAAGGCGAGCGACTTGCGCTCCATCTTTCGCCAGATCGAATAGGGTTGCTTCTCGCGCCCAACCACCTTCGCCTCGATGCCGCGTGCTGACAATGCATCGGAGAGCTCCTTCTCGATCGTGCGTATCAGATGGCCGTTGCGCTCGCGCAAAGTTTTCAGCCGGGAGTCGATCATTGCGTGCGCATCGGGACGCAAATGCCGGAAGGCGAGATCTTCGAGTTCATCGCGCAGGCGCTGCATGCCCATGCGGCCGGCGAGTGGCGCATAAATATCGAGCGTCTCCTCGGCGACGCGCGCGCGCTTGTCCGCCGGCATGAATTGCAGCGTGCGCATATTATGCAGCCGATCGGCCAGCTTCACCAGCAGCACGCGGACGTCATCAGCAATCGCGAGAAGAAGCTTGCGGAAATTTTCCGCCTGCTCGGCACGCTTCGAGACGAGATCGAGCTTCTTGATCTTAGTCAGACCCTCCACGAGACGGCCGATCTCCGGCCCGAAGGTCTGATCGATCTCCTCGCGGGTGGAGCCCGTGTCTTCGATCGTGTCGTGGAGGACGGCTGCGACGATCGTCGCGTCATCAAGCCGCAGGTCGGTCAGAATAGCGGCGACTTCGAGGGGATGGGTGAGATATGGATCGCCAGAGGCACGCTTCTGCGCTCCATGCGCGCGCATCGCATAGACATAAGCGCGATTGAGCAGCTCCTCGTCGGCGGCGGGATTGTACTTACGTACCCGCTCGACAAGTTCGTACTGCCGCATCATGTAGCACATACCCCCGGGGCCGTATCACCCCGGGAAATATCGGCTCCAGTCGTCTTTGAAGCAAGAGCGCAGCCGGAGGAAGCGGCTGCCGCAGATAAGTTCTGAAAATGCTATTCGGCGTCGTCTTCCGTTGCCGCCGGGGGCACCAGGCCTTCAAGGCCTCGCAGCAAATCCTCTTCCGTCATACGATCGAACTGCACTTCGCCCTGCGCATCGCTGGCAAGCGGATCGATCGAGGCGAGGCTCGGCACGACCTCCGCTTCGGGCTCATCCACCTCGACATGCTTCTGGAGCGAGTGGATGAACTCCTCCTTGAGATCTTCGGGCTTCAGCATCGAGTCGGCGATTTCGCGCAACGCGACCACGGGGTTCTTGTCGTTGTCGCGATCGACCGTGATCTGCTGACCGGACGAAATCATGCGCGCCCGGTGGCTCGCCAAGAGCACCAAATCAAAGCGGTTTTCGACCTTATCGATGCAGTCTTCTACTGTGACGCGTGCCATACGTCGCCTCGCAATCCGGCAGGTTTGGGAATAGGGCCGCTAGGTATACAGAACTTGTCTGGAACGCAAGCACCGCGCCTTCATGAACGAATATTAATCCGGCAAAACTTACGTTCTTGCCCGCTCATCTGGTTGTGCTCTTGACGAAGCTGAGCAGACATACAATCCTATTTGCATCTTGCGCGCTTCGTCAGAGCGCGCTTCCCATCGGCTTCAGCCGCAGATAGGTATCAGGGGTATGCCGCCTTGGCGGGTTTTCGGTATTTCCCTTGCCGCTCCTGATTGATCAAACCCGGCTACGAGAGAGACATGCCTGAACAGGATCGTATCGCGTTGTTTATTGACGGCGCGAATCTTTATGCCACAGCCAAGTCATTAGGCTTCGACATCGACTACAAGCGCCTACTCCGCGAATTTCAGAGCAAAGGCAAGCTCATCCGCGCCTTCTATTACACGGCGCTTGTCGAGGAACAGGAATATTCCTCGATCCGTCCCCTCATCGATTGGCTCGACTACAACGGCTACGCTGTCGTGACCAAGCCGACGAAGGAGTTCGTCGACTCGATGGGACGCCGCAAGGTCAAGGGAAACATGGACATAGAACTCGCGGTCGACGCCATGGAAATGGCCGAGCACCTCGATGAGATCGTCCTGTTCTCAGGCGACGGCGACTTCCGCTCGCTCGTCGAAGCGCTGCAGCGCAAAGGGGTGCGCGTGTCCGTCGTCTCGACGATCACCACGCAGCCGCCCATGGTCGCCGACGAATTGCGCCGACAGGCGGACGAGTTCGTCGATCTCGTTCACCTGATCGCGAAAATCGGCCGCGACCCCGGCGAACGCGCCGAGCGCATGCAGCGTTATCAGGAACGCGAGCAGCGCCGCCCGCTTACTCACGCAACGCCGCAGACTGAAGATGTCGAGCACTGATCGCGACCGCGGCTAGCGCAGCCTCGGGCGGCGGCCGAGACTGCTCGTCTGAAGCGCTGCCGCCGGAGCCCTCGCGCGACTGTCCGCTCTGCCCGCGCCTACTCGCGTTCCGCGAAGCGGCGCGGAGCCTGCATCCGGAGTGGTACAATGCGCCGGTGCCTTCCTTCGGCGATGCCGCGGCGCGGCTGCTGATCGTCGGGCTGGCGCCAGGCCTTAAAGGGGCGAACCGCACCGGACGTCCCTTCACCGGCGATTACGCCGGCGATCTTCTCTACGCGACCCTGCTCGAGTTCGGCTTTGCGATCGGACGATACGACGCCCGTCCCGATGACTCGCTCTCAATGCGGGAGGCGATCATCAGCAACGCGGTGCGTTGCGTCCCGCCGGCAAACAAGCCGGAGCCATCGGAAGTCGCCACGTGCCGGCAGTTTCTGGTGCGCACGATCGATACGCTGCCCCGTTTACGCGCCATTCTCGCGCTCGGGCGGATCGCGCATGACAGCGTCGTTCGAGCGCTGAGCGGACCGCTGAAGCACTTCCCCTTCGCGCATGGACGCGAACATGTCGTCGCGCGTCCCGGCGTGCGGCTTGCGCTTTTCGACAGCTATCACTGCTCGCGCTACAACACGAATACGGGGGTGCTGACCGCGGACATGTTCCGTGCCGTGTTTGCAAGAGTGCGCATTTATCTCGACTCGGACGGCGCCGCGGCTTCCTGACGCCTCCCGATCGCGTCACCTGTTGCCGAAAGCGCACGCCATGGCGGCTTCACCTGAGCGGCTAGGCTTTGTCGCAGCTCAGCCACGATCTCGCCCCGCTCCTCCCGGAAGACGCGGCCGTTGGCAGGTGAATGGCGATCATGAAGTCCCGTGTCTCAGGTGGACGTAAGAACGCAGCGATCTCGGCGATGCGTCGCGCGTCGCTGCTTTGGCGGCCCGATGCCGATTTCGTGCGCCTCCATCGAAAGGCTCTGCTGATCCTCACGGCGTTTGTCATCGTCTGCCTTGCCGCCGGGTTCATCCCCTGGACGCTGCCGCAGCAGACCGTGGACCGCGAGATCGCGGCCCAGGTCAAATCGGCAACCGGCCTGAATTTCGTCGGCAGCGGCCGCGCCATCTTCACGGCTCTGCCGCCGCGGATCAGCGTCTCGGACGTTGCGCTCGCGGACGACCAACGTTTCCTTTCGATCCACACCCGCAAAGTGCGGGCCCGGGTGCGGCTGTTACCGCTCCTGGCCGGGCGGCTGGAGGTCGCCGAGGCGACGCTGCTGCGTCCGCATATGACGATGGACCTCGATCGCCATCCGGCGATCGCCGGAGCCATCGCTCAGGCGGCCCAAGCGCCGGCAGCGACGCTCGAAGCCGACCGCACCGACGACGTGCGGCTTGGCGTGCTCAAAGTCCAGTCCGGGTCGGCCTTCTTGCAGCGCGAGGGCGAGCCCGACATCGTCATCGACCATATCGACGGCACGTTCGACTGGCGCCGGATCAGCGCACCGGCGACTGTGGCGGGAACTTTCGCCTGGCGCGGGGAGCCCGCGAGCGTCGACTTTTGGCTCGCCCAGCCCGCCAATCTGCTTCGCGGCGATCAGAGCGCAGCGACGCTACGGGTGAAGAGCGTCTCGCTTTCGCTTTCCGCGAACGGCAATGCCTCGGCGGGACCGCACCCCCAGTTCGTCGGGCGCGTCGTCGCCTCCACCCCCTCCCTGCGGCATCTCGGGCGTCTCGCCAACATCGCGATCCCCCTTCCTGGGCTGCTCGGCGACACTTCGCTCAATAGCGAGGCGACGATTGCCAACAACGGCTTCTCGCTGTCAAATCTTCGGCTGAGCCTCGACCGCAACGACTTTGAAGGCACGCTGGCTTTGCGCAGTGACGGCCCGCGCCCATCGCTTGCAGGTACGCTGGCGGCGAGCGAGCTCGCGCTCGACCCTATCATCGCCGAGATCACTCCGGCGGTCACGCCTGAAGGACAATGGACGCACGAGCCGTTCGAACTCCGCGACCTCTCGAAAATCGATGTGGATCTCCGGGTTTCTGCGGCGCGCACGCGTCTGCGCCGAATCCAATTCGATGACGCCGCCCTGTCGCTGCTAATGAAGGCCGGCCGGCTCGAACTCGCACTCGCAGAGGCCAAAGCCTACAAAGGGCTGTTCAAAGCCCGGCTCAGTGCCGTCGGGGCGGGCGGCAATGCGCTCGATCTCCGGGGCAATGCACAGCTTGCCAATGTCGACGCCGGTGCGCTCGCGTGGGATTTGCTCGACCGCCCACGCATTTCCGGCACCCTGAACGCGTCCGTATCGATGGAGGCTGCCGGCGATAACGTGCTGCAGACAATTCGCGGGCTCGATGGCAAGGGGCAATTTTCCATCGCGCAGGCCGATATCGGCGGGCTCGATCTCAATGAGGCCTTGCGGCGCGTGACGACGCGGCCGCTGTCGAGCCTCAATGAGATACGCGGCGGACGCACTGTCTTCGACCAAGCCGTCGGCACGTTCCGCATCAACAAAGGCATCGCCGAGATCGTCGACGCCTCTGCAAGCGCCCCGGGTCTTTCTATCGGCATGACCGGCTCGGTCCAGATCGCCGACCGCCTGCTAGCGCTCAAAGGCATGGCGACGCAGATGTCGAGCGACGCGACATCGGCCAGGGAGGGGTCGCAGCCGACGCAACTGCCATTCGAGGTGATAGGCAGCTGGGATGACCCGGCAATCGTGCCCGATGCGCAGAGCCTCATCCGCCGCTCCGGGGCGGCCGAGCGACTCTATCGCGAGAGCGGCTCACAGTCTGGGACCAGTCCGGACAAAGCCGGTCAATAAGATCAGCTGGTCCGCCGGCGCGAGAGTGCGGCGACCGACAAAAGCACCAACCCGACGCTGGCCAGCATCAGCGTCGAGATCGCATTGATCTCCGGCGAGACGCCAAGGCGCACTTGGCTGTAGACGCGCATCGGCAGCGTTGTCGATCCTGGCCCGGCGGTAAAACTGGCGATGACGAGATCGTCTAACGACAGGGTGAAGGCGAGCAGGAATCCGCCGACGATCGCCGGCCGGATCAGCGGCAGCGTGATCGAGGTGAACGTACGTAGGGGATTTGCGCCCAGATCCATCGCCGCCTCTTCGAGCGCGCGATCGAAGCCGACGAGTCGGCTCTGCACCACGACCGTAACGAAGCACATCGTGAAGGTCGCGTGCGCGACGACAATCGTCCAGAAGCCGCGCTCGACGCCGAGCGCCACAAATAGCAGCAGCAACGACAGGCCGAGGATCACTTCCGGCATAACAAGGGGCGCATAGATCGCCCCAGCAAAGAGCGTGCGCGTGCGGAAGCGCCCGAAGCGCACGAGGGCAATCGCGGCGAGCGTCCCGTTGAACGTTGCGATCGTGGCGGAGAGCACGGCAACTAAGAGGCTCGTGCGCACGCTTGATATGAGTTGCGCATCCTGCGCGAGGGCCGCGTACCAGCGCGTCGACAATCCGCCCCAGACCGTGACGAGACGCGAGGCGTTGAAGCTGAAAATGATGAGGAGGAGAATCGGCCCGTAGAGAAACGCAAATCCTGCCGTAAGCATGCCGGCCCGGGCGGCTTTGGCGCGTGCTTTCATATGCGCCGCCCTTCGTCCTGAAGCTGGAGGCGCTCGTAAACGAGGAGCGGACCAACGAGCAGGATCAAAAGCACGATCGCGGCAGCCGACGCTGTCGGCCAATCGCGGTTGACGAAGAAATCATTCCACAGCGTGCGCCCGATCATCAGCGTGTCCGAGCCGCCGAGCAGATCTGGAATGACGAACTCTCCGACTGCCGGAATGAACACGAGAAGCGAGCCGGCAATGATTCCGCCTGCCGAAAGCGGCAGCGTAATCCGCAGGAACACCCGCCAAGGCGAGGCGCCGAGATCGGCTGCCGCTTCGAGCAGAACCGGATCCTGCCCCTCGATCGCGGCATAGAGCGGCAGAAGCATGAAAGGCAGGTAGGAATAAACAATGCCGATCACGACTGCGGTGTTGGTCGCAAATAAGCCAAGCGGCGCATGGATGAGGCCGAGGCTTATCAAGAAATGGCTGAGCAGGCCTTCATCTTTGAGGATCGCGATCCAGGCATAGACGCGAATCAAAAAGCTGGTCCAAAACGGAGCGATCGCCAGACCTAAAAGGATTGGCCTTACTCCTGGTGACGAGCGGGCGATTGCAAGCGCAAAGGGATAAGCAACGACTAGCGTCAGGATAGTCGCGATCGCGGCGATAAGAACCGACGAGATGTAGGAGTCGATGTAGAGGCTGTCGCTGAAAAGACCGCTAAAGGATTCAAACGAAAGGCTCGAGAATTTTTCGAGCAGCGATCGGACGCCGTCGGACGAATCAAAGACGGGCGCATATGGCGGCTGGCTTAGCGCCGATTGCGAGAGCGAGATTTTAAACACAAGCGCGAAGGGCGCGAGAAAGAAGAACAGCAGCCAAGTATAAGGGACGGCAATCACAAGCCAATTAAGACCTGCTCTGCGTCTCGGCGCGCGTTGAGGCTTCGCATCCATCACTGATGCAGGGGAATGCAGGCCTCATGCGGAATCCGCACACGCACCTTGTCGCCCGGCCGGAATGCATCGCGGCCGTCCGAGTTCGCCGCGACAACGCGCAGCACTCGCCCCGAATCGAGCCGAACGCGATAAAGAGTGTCGCTGCCGCGGAACGCGAAATCGTCGATTATTCCTGCAAGTCCGTTGGCCGAAGCGCCGGAATCGCTTTCGATCACGATGCGCTCGGGCCTGACTGCGGTCGCAAGAGGGTGGGTGGAATTCGCATCCTCGTTCGATGTATGGATGAGCTCTTGTCCGTCCTTCGCATCAGCTTCCAATATATTGATGTCGCCGATAAATTCCGCCACGAACCGCGATGCCGGGCGGGCATAGATTTCGGCCGGCGTGCCGATCTGCTCGAGCTCGCCCGCGCGCATGACGGCGATGCGCGAGGCCATGACGCTCGCTTCCTCCTGGTCATGCGTAACGACGACGAACGCGGTTCCTAGCCGGCGCTGCACTTCTTTCAATTCGAATTGCGTCTGCTCACGCAGTTTGCGATCGAGCGCCGCAAGCGGCTCGTCGAGCAGCAGAAGTTTAGGCCGTTTGGCGAGCGCGCGCGCCAACGCCACGCGCTGTTTCTGGCCGCCGGACAGCTGATCCGGCCGCCGCTTCCCGAGCGCCTCAAGCTGCACGAGCCGCAGCATTTCAACGACCCGCGCGGCAATTTCAGCCCTGGGCGCGCCCTCCTGGTTCAAACCGAAGCCGACATTCTTCTCGACGCTCATATGCGGGAAGAGCGCATAGGACTGGAACATCATGTTCACCGGCCGCTTATGCGGCGGCACATCCGTCACATCCACGCCGCCTATGAAGATGCGGCCCTCGTCCGGCTGCTCGAAGCCGGCGATGAGGCGCATGAGCGTGGTCTTACCGCAGCCGGAGGGTCCGAGGAGTGCGAAAAATTCGCCCACTGCGATGTCGAGGCTGACGTCGTGAACGGCTGGCACTGCACCGAACCGCTTCGTCACCCGATCCAGACGGACAAGCGGCGGGCCGATCGTCACGTCTAGGCATCCTCGCGCAGCGCGTTCTGTAGCCGCGTTTGCAAAACCTGCGGCTTGAGGATGACGAGCGCGCCGCGGGTCTTTTCGATGATCCCTTCGCCGGTCATCGCCGAGAGTTCACGGGTCACCTGTTCGCGCCGGCATCCGATCCGCGCCGCAAGGATGTGATGATAAGGGGGCGGCGTGACGACGCGTTCGCCCTGATGCCCCGGGCGGGGATGGGAAAGGCGCATCAGCTCCGAATAGAGCCGGTGCTTGAGGTCGAGAACGGAGAGTTCGGCGAGCCGGTGATTGAGTTCGCGCACGCGGCCGCTCAGCATCTTCAAAATCTTGTCGCAGGCGGTTCGCGATGCGAAAATGACGTCGCGAAACACCACGGCCGGCATGATGCACACTTCAGAGCGGGTCAGGGCCGTCACATTGGCCGAGCGCTTGACTCCGTCGATAGCCGAGAGTTCGCCAAAGAATTGGCCCGGCCGCATCTCGGCAAGAATAATCTCCTTGCCGGCGGGGGTGCGGATGAGCACGCGAACGTCTCCGGCCATAATGAAATAGACGTCGGAGCTCTCGTCTTCATAGTCGACGACGGTCTCGCCCTCCTCGACGCGGCGCCAAAGGCAACGGCGTTCGAACTTCTCGACCTCGAGATCGACAACGTCCTTGAAGAAGGCAATCCGGCTGAAAAGGTTCTGCATGGTCTCCCTGCCCATCCAGGACACACGCGGCAAGTTAGCACGAGACCGGCGCTCATACGGAAGGCCTCGGCCGCCACTCTTTCGGATTAGGCGGCCAGGCGTTTCGCCGCACGCAGAGTGTTTGCCATGAGCATGGCGATGGTCATCGGCCCGACGCCGCCTGGCACCGGAGTGATGGCACCGGCGTGGGCGAGCGCTTGCGCGAATCCGACGTCGCCCACCAGTCGCGTCTTCGGCGCTTGGCCCGGCGCGGTCTCCTGCGGCACACGGTTGATGCCGACGTCGATGACGATTGCACCAGGCTTCACCCAGTCGCCGTGGATCATTTCGGGCAGGCCGACCGCCGCGACGAGAATGTCGGCGCGCCCGACCAGCGCCGGAAGGTCACGGGTGCGCGAATGGGCTGTCGTGACCGTCGCATCGCGTTGCAGAAGCAGCTGCGCCATCGGTTTCCCGACGATATTGGACCGTCCGACGATCAAGGCATCGGCGCCGCGCAAATCCTGACCGAGGGCCTTGGCGGCTTCGCCGATGAGAAGCAGCGCGCCGGCGGGCGTGCACGGCACGAAAGCGCGCTCCGTCTCGCCGATGGCGATGCGCCCAACATTGACCGGACTGAAACCGTCCACGTCCTTTTCCGGCGCGATCGCCTCGATGACGCGTGTCGCGTCGATGGCTTTCGGCAGTGGCAGCTGCACGAGAATGCCGTGGATGGCCTCATCCTGGTTCAGTTGCGTGATCAGGGCGAGCAGATCCGCCTCGCTGGTTTCGGCCGCAAGGTCGTGCTGCACAGAATGGAAGCCGCAGGCGCGTGCCGCCTTGCCCTTCGAGCCGACATAGACGCGGCTCGCAGCATTTTCGCCGACGAGGACGGTCGCAAGTCCCGGCTTGACGCCCCGGCGCAAGAGCGTCTCGGCCTCGGCGCCCACGTTGGCGAGAAGCCGGTCGGCGGCGGCGCGCCCATCGATGACGAGGGCCTTCTCTCCGGATGGGCGGAGAATGCTGCCCATATTCCGATCTTGGTTTATGGCTGCCGCTGCTTGCGCTTGCACCGATCTGACTTCCCTGGTTCAGGGCCCTTTTGGCAGATGCGCGACCGCCTGCAAATCCAGCCCGAGCCGCGACACGTCCGGGACGAACTCGTAGCGGACCGCATGGCGGCCCTGCGCGCCCGCTGGAAGAACGATCATCGAGGGCTTGTCGAAGAGATCGCCGTCGAAATTTTCCGGGTCGCCGTGGCCGGTCCAGGCTTCTATCGCCAGGAACGGCGCCGGCGGCCGCGCCCACAGCGCGACGTGGGAAAAATTTTCGAGGGAGATGAGCAGCCCCGGTCCCCCACCGCTGTCGTAGAGAAGCTTGCGGCTGGCGACATCTAGGAAGCACAGCGCCTCCTGCGCGAACAGATCGGCCGTGAGGCGCAGGAGCGTTCCTTCCAGGGGTACCGTCCGCTTTTGTGCTGAGAACAGGCCGCCCGGCCCGATGACCGGCACTTCCGCGCGCTCCGGCGCCTCGAAGATGATCCTGTGCCCGGCATCCGACCCCGCAAAGGGCCAGCGGAAGCCCGGATGGAGGCCGATCGCGTAAGGCATCGGCTCGTCGCCGGTATTTCTGACCGAAAGCGCAATGTCCATTGCGTGCTCGCGCAGCCGGTATTCGATCTCGAGCCGGAACGGGAAGGGGTAAGCGGAGCGGGTCTGCGGCCCATCTTCCAGCACGAGGGTCGCGTAATCGTCGCCGTGCTCGGCAAGGGCAAAGCCGATAGCGGCCGCAAAACCGTGCAAGCCGAGCGCGTAATGCGTCGACCCGACGCGCACGCGGCTCTGCCGCGTCCAGCCGACGACCGGGAAGAGAACGGGCGCGATGGCCGCCCACACCGCCGGATCGCCCGGCCAGAGGAGATCGGTGCCGCCGATCGACCATTCTCGCCATTCCGCGCCTCTGAGCGCGATTGCGGCCCGTGCCGAACCGGCTCGCAGGATCAACGGCTCGCCCGGCACCATTCCTCCGCCCGCGTCCCAATCGGCACGCAGCATGGATAACGCGGCGTAAACACTTTCGATTCATAGTTGCGGTTCATGGCGCGTCTCATGACACCCATTATCACGATCCACGATCGGCTGGCGCTGTACGACCTCGTCGGCCGGGCCGAGGAAATTCGCGCACTACGTCCGCTCATTCACGAGCTCTTGCCGGGCGGGGTACAAAAGTTCTTCGAACTGCACGCGCCCGTGACAGGGCTTGCCGGCCTCGTGCAGAAGCACAGTAGCGACCTCTTCGATATCGCCCAGACGCACATAAAACTGCTCTTCGAAGCGACGTTCGAGGATTCGTATTTCGCCAGCGCCAAGCGGCTCGCCAATGCTCATGACGAAGCCGGCACGAGTCTGCGCTCGCACATGTTCTTCTGCCACGTCATGTCCTGGCTTTTGTGCGAAAGCATCGCCGCCGCACGACCGTGGCAGCGCCGCCGCGCCGTCGAGCGATATCGTCTCGTGATAAGATGTCTCGCATTCGACACGGCGACCATGTCCTCGATAGAGGCCGCCGACCTGATGAAACTCGCGTCGGCACGACGCGACGCGCTCGAAAAGGCTATCGCTCGAATCGGCTCCTCGATCGAGCATGTTCTGAAGTCCCTCACCGGCGCGGCAAATACATTCCAGTCGACCTCGAATGATCTGACCGGCGTCATCGAAGCGACCCAGCACCGCGGCACGCGCGCGGTTCACGCGGCGCAGAGCAGCTCCGAGAGCGTGGCGCAAACGGCGACCGAGCTTTCGAGCCTCATGTCCGCCAGCCACGAGATCAGCGACCGGGCGGATGACAGCCGGCAACGCGCCACCGCCGCACTTGACGCGCTGAACAAATCCGAGATGACGATCGCAGACCTCTCAGGCACGGCGGAAAAGATTGGCGCGCTCGTCGGGATGGTCAACGCCATCGCCTCGCAGACCAATCTGCTTGCGTTAAACGCGACGATCGAGGCGGCGCGCGCCGGACGCGCCGGCGGCGGCTTTGTCGTCGTCGCGGCGGAGGTAAAAAAGCTCGCTGCCGAGACCGAGCGTGCCACCGAGCAAATTTCGCATTGGGTGAGCGTCACGCAGGACCAAACGCGGCAGGCAGCCGAAGCGCTGGCGCAGGCGGCCGAGCAGATGGCGACGATCATGCCGGCGACCCAGGCTATTTCCGAGGCGGTCAACCAGCAGGAACACGCGACCCGAACGATCCTCCAGCACGTGAGTTCGTCGCAGAGCGAAAGCGAGCGCTCCGTCTCCGACATCAACGGCCTCGAAGATGCGATCGGCGCGCTGTCGCAATGCGCGAACAGTTTGATTGCCGCCTCGGGACAGCTCTCGACCAAGGCCGCCGATCTCTCGGGCCGCGTGTCGGGCTTCTTCGACGAGGTGCGTTCGGCCTGAGTGGCTTCAGCCTCTCAGCCCCTTTCCCAACCCTGCTCCCCGATCAGCGGCACGAATGCGACATCGGCGATATCCTCCTCGCGGAACTCGTCAGGACCTTCCCGCACCACCCTGATGAGACTCTGACGATGCATGGACTCGCCAACCGGAATGACAAGCCGCCCGCCGACGGCAAGCTGCTCGCGCAGTTCGGCCGGTACTTTGGGACCGCCGGCGGTCACGATGATCGCCTCGAAGGGCTGCGCCTCAGGCCAGCCGAGTGTCCCATCTCCGACGCGGACCTCGACATTGGCGAGCCCGAGCTCCCGAAACCGGCGCTCTGCCGTCTCTGCCAGACCCGGATGGCGCTCGATCGTGTAGACCCGGGTGGCGATGGCGGCCATCACGGCGGCCGCATAGCCGGAGCCGGTTCCGATCTCGAGCGCCCGGTCGGTTGGCCTTAAGCCAGCTGCCTCGATCATGTAGGCGACGATGAAGGGCTGCGAGATCGTCTGGCGCTCGGCGATCGGCAGCGGCTGGTCCTCATAGGCTTCGTCCTCCCAGCCTGGCAGGACGAAGGCCTCGCGCGGCACGCGGGCCATGGCGCCGAGGACGAGCGGGTCCTTGACGCCGCGCCGCGCGATCTGGTGCTCGACCATGTCGGCGCGCGCTTGGGCGAAATCCAGCTCCGGCATCATCTCCGCGATGAACCCCAGCGGCGAAAGCTTCGTTCCCGTCGGCGACGCCTGAGCTTAGGGAGCACCATGGCCGCCCTCATCGAAGATTATGGCCTGATCGGGGACTTGCAGACAGCCGCGCTCGTAGACCGGCACGGCTCGATCGACTGGCTCTGCTGGCCGCGATTTGATTCCGACGCCTGTTTTGCCGCGCTCATGGGTACGCCGGAGCACGGCCGCTGGCTGATCGCACCTCGGGATAAATCCGCCAAGCTGTCGCGCAAATATCGCGACCGCACGCTCGTGCTTGAAACCAGGATCGAGACCAACAAAGGCGAGGCGCTCCTCATCGAATTCATGCCGCCACACGAAGACGCCTCGCACGTCGTGCGGCTCGTTAAGGGCGTGCGCGGCCGCGTTGCTATGCGGACCGAGTTCGTCATCCGCTTCGGTTATGGCGCCATAGTGCCGTGGGTGACGCGCCGCAGCGAGTTGACGCTGCGGGCGATCGCCGGACCGGAGAAAGTCGTGTTGCGCACGCGCGTGCCGCTGCATGGCGAGGACATGAAGACAGTCGGCGATTTCGAAGTCGCCGAAGGCGAAACCGCGACCTTCATGTTGAGCTACGGCCCTTCGCATCTTTCTGATCCGCATCCGATCGATCCCGAAGCGGCACTCGAAGATACGGAGGCCTATTGGCGCGAATGGGCATCACAGTGCCACGAGGTCGGTGAGTGGTCGCAAGCGGTGCGGCGCTCGCTCATCACATTAAAGGCGCTGATCTACGAGCCAACAGGAGGGATCGTCGCCGCGCCAACGACATCGCTGCCCGAGCAGCTCGGCGGCATCCGCAATTGGGATTATCGCTTCTGTTGGCTGCGTGACGCGACACTGACCCTGCTCGCCTTCATGAATGCCGGCTATTACGAAGAAGCAAGGGCCTGGCGCGATTGGCTCTTACGCGCCGTCGCGGGTGCGCCCGAGCAGACGCAGATCATGTATGGAATCGGCGGCGAACGCCGATTGACCGAATATACTCTCGATTGGCTACCCGGCTACGAAAACAGCGCGCCAGTACGCATTGGCAACGGTGCGCATGGACAATTGCAGATCGATGTCTACGGCGAAGTCTGCGACGCTCTTTACCAGGCGCTGAAAGGCGGCTTGCCAGAAAACAAGAACAGCTGGGCGGTACAGGGAAAGCTGCTCGATCATCTCGCGGAGATTTGGCAGGAGCCCGATCGCGGCATCTGGGAATCGCGCGGCGATCCGCGCCATTACACCTTCTCGAAAGTGATGGCGTGGGTCGCCTTTGATCGTGCGATCAAATGTGTGGAGGAGTTCGGCTATGCTGGAGCGATCGATCAATGGCGTGCCCTGTGCCTGCAGATTCACGAAGACGTTTGCGCGAAAGGTTTCGATGAGGAGCTGAACAGTTTTGTGCAGTCGTACGGATCGAAATGGCTCGACGCGAGTCTTCTGCTCATTCCCTCTACCGGGTTCTTGCCGATCGACGACAAACGCGTGCGCGGTACGATTGAAGCTGTCGAGAAGCGGTTGATGCAGGACGGCTTCATCATGCGCCATGATCCCGCCGAGATCGAAACCGGGCTTGCCCATGGCGAAGGCGCGTTCCTCGCCTGCTCCTACTGGCTTGCCGATTGTTACGTGATGCTCGGACGCAAGGACGAGGCGCGGAAATTGTTCGAACGCTTGCTCGCGATCCGCAACGATCTCGGCCTTCTTGCCGAAGAGTACGACGTGGACAAGAAGCGGCAGGTTGGCAACTTCCCGCAGGCCTTTTCGCATATCGCGCTGGTGACCACCGCGCATAATCTCAGTGGACCGGAGAAGCCGGCCGAGCAGCGCGGCGACGGCAAGGAAGGAAGTGCGGAGCAGAGGAGTTAGTGCAATGTGTCATTCCCGACGCAAATGACCGGCCGATCCGAAATCAGTATGCGTACGGCCCACCCTTTTCGCGCGCTCGTTTGTAAGCCGGCCGCGCGTGGATGCGCTGCACGAAAGCCGCGAGTTTCGGGCGCGCTTGATCCGAACCGGCGCGCCTGGCTGCGAGTTCGGAGGGAAAACTCATCTGGATGTCGGCCGCGGTGAATTCGTTGCCGGCAAACCATTCGTGCCTGCCGAGCTCACTTTCCATGTAATCGAGAATCGAGGCGATCTGCCGGTCGAGGTAACCCTTGCGCACTTTGCCGGCGATGCCCTTTACCACCGGCTTGATGAAGAACGGCATCCTGCGCGATTCCATCGTGTCGAAGATCAGCTTGATCAGGAACGGCGGCATCGCCGAGCCCTCGGCAAAGTGCAGCCAATAGATGTAGCGCAGGCGCTCGTCCGTGCCCGCGGGCGGCTTCAATCTCCCCTGTCCATATGTGTCGACGAGATACTCGACGATCGCGCCGGATTCCGCGATGGTCTTGCCATCATCCGTGATGACGGGTGATTTCCCGAGCGGATGCACCGCCTGCAATTCAGGTGGTGCCAGCATCGTCTTCTTGTCGCGCTGGTAATGCTTGATCTCGTAAGGCACGCCCAATTCTTCGAGCAGCCACAGCACGCGTTGCGAGCGCGAATTGTTTAAGTGATGAACGACGATCATGGCAGCCCCTCCCGAGCGATCTACGGCTCGCGCTCCTGCTGCGGCGCGCGCCCATCTTCGTCTTCATCGGCGCTGCTGGCTGGAATAGCGTAGACGCCGCCGAGCCATCGGTTCAGATCGATATCGGCGCAGCGCTTTGAGCAGAAGGGGCGATAATGCTCGTCCACCGGCTTGCCGCAAAGCGGACAGGACGGACGAAGCGCTGGCGTAGAAACGGCAAGATCAGGCGGCATGCTGCCAGGAGAAATGGATGGGGAATCCCTCTCCTGCAAGCAGCATCATCGCTTCATAAAGCGGCAATCCCACAACGGACGAATAGGAGCCGACGAGTCGCACCACGAAGCTGCCGGCTAGTCCCTGGATGGCATATCCTCCGGCCTTACCGCGCCATTCGCCACTGGCGAGATAGGAGTCGATTTCCGCGCTTGAGAGCCGCTTGAAGCGCACCCGTGTCTCGACCAGCCGCCGGCGCTCGCCGGTGCGCGGGGAGATCATGGTCAGCCCGGTATAGACGCGGTGCTGCCGGCCGGAGAGAAGCCGCAGGCAATCGGCCGCCTCTTCGCTGATCTCCGGTTTCGGCAGGATGCGCCGGCCGACTGCGACCACCGTATCGGCCGACAAAAGGTAGGAGCCCGATAGGTCAGGACGGGTATCGACGATTTTCAGCGCGTTCTTGGCCTTCTCGGCCGAGAGGCGCGCCGCGAGCGAGCGCGGCAGTTCGTTTTTCAGCGGCGTCTCGTCAATATCGGCCGGCATGAGCGCGTCCGGCTCGATCCCGACCTGCTGCAAGAGCTGCAGGCGCCGCGGCGAGCCGGAGGCGAGGACCAGTTTCGGTCGCGAGGCCGTCGCGTCGCTCGTCACGCCTTTATTCCGTTCGAGTTGGGAGACTCACTTGAACCGGTAGGTTATCCGGCCCTTGGTGAGATCGTAAGGCGTCATCTCCACGAGCACCTTGTCGCCGGTCAGCACGCGAATGCGGTTCTTGCGCATCTTCCCAGCCGTGTGAGCAATGATTTCGTGTTCATTTTCGAGCGCTACGCGGAACGTCGCATTGGGGAGGAGTTCCGTCACGGTGCCGGGGAATTCCAGAAGTTCTTCTTTCGCCATCTCGATCCTTGATCGGCGCGCCTGCCGCCGGCCCGCCCAAATTCGCGCGGACCCTAGTCGAGAACCATGCGTTTGTGAACTGCCGGAGGGTTCTAAATGAGCGAGTTCGAAGACCTCAGCGCCAAGGCGGCCCGCCTGTGGCTGGAGCTCATGCAGGCGCAGGCCAAAGCCGCCGCGAGCGCCGTCGCGAGATTGCCCGAAGTGACGCGCTCGCTGGCTGAAGCGGGTGTCCCGCTCGCCACCGAGGTGAACCGCTGGATCGAAACGGCCGGGGCGCCAGCGGTCGAGTTGGGGGAGGAGCAGCCGGAACAAGCGAGCCACGAAGGCGACGCAGTGGCGCCGCCTGCCTCCCTAGCCGCCGCAGCTCCCATTCGCAACGTTGAGCCGGCGCGGTCGCTGAGCCGCGCCAATCACCGCCGGCTGAAAGCACCGAAATCGATGTCACGTCGGCGCGGGCGTCGCGCTTAAGTCCTGCCTGCCGGGACTGCTCCCGCGGCAAGCTGCCGATTGTAACGATAAGCGCTGAACGGGATCACGCAGAGATAGACGAGCGTCAGGATAGCCAGCATTTCCATCGGATATGTCGCGAGCATCAGCACGACGAGCGCTACGCCGAATAAAAGGAGCGCAAAATATTCGCGCGGGACGCGGTCCGTGCTCTTGCCGGAATAATGCGGCACCCGGCTCGCCATCAGCAACGCGATGATCAGTACGAATGCGATCTGCAGGGAAGTGAATTCGCCGGCCGCCGGCCAGCCCAAAACCGAATAGTGCAAGTAGAGCGGCAGCAGCACGATGCAGGCTCCGGCCGGCGCCGGCATGCCGACGAAATAGCGCGCCTGCCAGGGCGGGCGGCCGGGCTCATCGAGGCTCACATTAAAACGCGCCAGCCGCAGCGCGCAGGCGATCGCAAAGATCATTGCCGCGAGCCAGCCGAAGCCGCGGATCTCATGCAGGCTCCATTGGTAGAGGATCAGCGCCGGCGCGACGCCGAAATCGACGAAGTCGGCAAGCGAGTCGAGTTCGGCGCCGAAGCGCGACGTACCTTTAAGGACTCGCGCGATGCGTCCGTCGAGCCCATCGAGAATGGCCGCGGCAATGATGGCAAGGATGGAGTTCTCGAAGCGGCCTTCGATCGCGAAGCGGATCGCAGTCAATCCGAGCGCAAGCGCGAGCAGCGTGACGAGGTTCGGCAGAACGACGCGCAGCGGAATGCGGCGGAAGCGGCGCCGGCGCAGGACGGGCGCGGGCGGTGCGCCATCGACGAATTCTTCTTCCGGGTCGGACCCGTAGCCATTCATTCAGGCAACCCTGAAGGCGAGCGGCGTGTTCGGCGTGCCGATCTCGGCGAGGATCGTCTCGCCGGCGGTCGCCTTGCTGCCGAGCGCGACGAGCACGCTCGCGCCCTGCGGCATATAGACGTCGACGCGCGAGCCGAAGCGAATGAGGCCGATGCGCTCGCCGGCAGCGATCGTCTCGCCTTCGTGCACGAAGGGGACGATGCGGCGCGCCACGAGCCCGGCGATCTGGACGATGCCGTAGGTGCCGCTCGGCGCCTCGATCAAAAGGGAATTGCGCTCGTTGTCGTCGCTTGCCTTGTCGAGATCGGCATTGATGAAGAGTCCGGGCTTGTAGGCGATGCGCCGGATGAGGCCGCCGACGGGCGAGCGGTTCACGTGGCAGTCGAACACCGACATGAAAACCGAGACGCGCTGGCGCGGATCGGCTCCGAGCCCGAGCTCCGGCGGCGGGGTGAAATAGCCGACCGAGCTGACATAGCCGTCGGCGGGCGAGACGATCAGCCCGTCACGCAGGGGCGTCACGCGAGGCGGATCACGGAAAAAGTAAGCGCACCAGCAGGTTAGGATCGCCCCCAGCCAGCCGAGCGGGGTCCAGAGCCAGCCAAAAAATACGGCCAGCACGGCAAAAATGGCGATGAAAAGGTAGCCCTCGGGATGGATGGGCACGACCTGTTTGCGCACGGATTGGAGCATCGACATCGAGGATTTCCGCGGAGCCTCCTGGGAATAGCCGCGGTTCTTGGCACCAAAATCCGGCGAAGTCACGAAACGACGGCGGGCGCCTCGGCCGCTCGGGGCCAAGCGCTACGCAGTTTCCAGGCGAGCGGCAGCGTAAGCAGCACAACGCCCGCGATGATGCTCATCATCGTGGGGATGCCGAGCGCGTCGCTGAACAGGCCGTAAAGCAGGGGCGATACCGCGCCGGACCCGATCGTGCCGGTGTAGAAGATCGCAAAGGCGCGCCGGCGCTCGGCCGGATCGACCAACTCCGGCACGCTACCGTAAAGCACCGACGACGTGCCGTTGAGCATGATGCCGACGATCGGCAGGAGCATGAACGCGGAAAGCAGCGAGAGCGGGATCAGGAGAAGAATGCACGCGGCAGTCAGACCTTCGGTGAGGAACACCGTCGGGATCGTGCCAAGCCGCGCGCCGAGATGACCGCAGACGATTTTGCCCAGCGCGCCGCCGGCAAAGACCAGCGTCAGAGCAAAGCCGATGCTCTGCACGCCGGCGTCCTTTTGTTGCAAGAGAAACGGCAGGAAAGTGAGAAAACCCATGCGCGTCGCGCTGTCGATGACGCCGATCGCCAGCAGGGTGATGAAGTTCGCGCGCGAGGGGATGGCCGTTGATTGGGTATTGGCGTTCGAGTCCGGCGCACCCGCATGATGCGCATCCTGATCAGCCCTCGGCACCAGCACGATAAAGATGGCAATCGCTGCGAGAAGCCCGAAACCGCCGACGCTGAGCGCCGCGCCGCGCCAGGACATGACCAGCAAAAGCATCGCGACCGCGGCGGGAAATATCATCTTGCCGATATCGCCGGCGAAATTGTAGGTGCCAATCGCCTTGCGCGACGCGGCGCCTTGATAGGTCTCCGCGACAAGATCCGCCGCAATGGGGTGCTGCGTCGAGAGCCCCAGACCCAGCACGGCGAGCGCGACAATGAGTGCGGCAAATCCGTTGCCCATCCCGGCAAGCAGGAAGCCGCATGCAGCAAGCGCGGTTCCACCCGCGAGGATCGCGCGATTGCCGAACCGCGCGGCAAGGTGGCCCGAGGGTACCTGAAACAGCGCCATCGCGCCCGCGTAAATCGAGCGCAAAAGTCCCGTCTGCGCATAAGCGAGCGCAAACTCGGCCTGGAAGAGCGGCAAGAGCACGTACATGAGGTCGGTGAAGCCGTCATGCAGCGCATGCGCGGCGTAGGCGACATAGGCCGGGCGCTTGTCGGCAGGAGTTTGCAGGCTAGCAGTCATAATTTCTCGCCCATCTTCTAGATGGAATGTCCCCCGATGTCATGAAAGAATGCGACTCGACCAGATGAGACTCGGGATGAACAGACGAGAGTTTCTGGGGAGCGCTGCAGCGCTGATTCCCGCCGTGACAACCAGGGTGGCGGCGCAGGCGGTTCTTCCGTTCTTGCGCGCGCGCCCAGGCGACGCGGCATGGCCGCCGGGAGAGCGCTGGGCCGAATTCAATCGCGATGTCGGCGGGCAACTCATCAAGGTGCAGTCGCCGCTCGCAATCTGTGCGGACAATCCACAAAGCACCGCCTGCGCTGAAGTCTTCGGAAAGCTCAAGAATTCCTACGCGGTCGGGGACGATGTCGCGCTGACGGAAAATCTCGGCTGGGTTGATGCCTGGACATCGCAGCCGAGCGCCTATGCTATCGCCGCACGCAACACGCAGGACATCGTAGTCGCAGTCAATTTCACGCGCGAGCATAATCTCAGACTCGTCGTGAAAGGCGGCGGCCATAGCTATCAAGGCACATCCAATGCGGCGGACTCGCTCCTCGTTTGGACGCGCAACATGAAGGCCATCCAGATGCACGACGCGTTCGTCGCAGGTGGATGCGCAGATGGCCCGCAGAATGCCGTCACGATTGAAGCCGGCGCGCTCTGGGGCCATGTTTATGACGCCGTGTCGGTCAAAGGCGGCCGTTATGTGCAAGGCGGTGGGTGCCTCACCGTCGGTGTTGCCGGTTTGGTGCAAGGCGGCGGATTCGGCAGCTTTTCCAAGAGCTATGGGATGGCAGCCGCGAGCTTGTTGCAGGCCGAGATCGTCACCGCCGACGGCGTCGCGCGCATTGCGAATGCCTGCACAAATCCGGATCTCTTCTGGGCGATCAAGGGTGGCGGCGGCGGCAGTTTCGGCATCGTGACGAGGCTCACGCTGAAGACACACGACCTGCCGAATTTCTTCGGCGCGGCGAATGCGACGATCAAAGCCAACTCCGATGACGCCTATCGCCGCCTCATCGGCCAAATGATGACGTTCTATGCGGAAAACCTGCTCAACCCGCATTGGGGCGAGCAAATCGTGTTGCGATCGAACAATGTTCTCACCATCAGAATGGTGTTTCAGGGCCTCGATCAGGCAGAGGCGACGGCAGCCTGGCGTCCATTCTTGGAGTGGGTTGCTGCTTCCCCGCAGGACTTCAGCTTCATCTCCAAACCACTCATCATCGCCGTCCCGGGACAAAGATTCTGGGACGCGTCGTTCCTCAAATGGGCGCCGGGAATTGTTGTCGCCGACGACCGGCCCGGTGCGCCGGAAGGTAACATTGTCTGGGCGGGCGACGCGCCTCAATCCGGCCAAGTCTTGCACGGCTTCCAATCGGCATGGCTTCCGCAATCGCTTCTGCAACCAAACCGGCGCGAGCGACTGACTGATGCACTGTTTGCGGCGACGCGTCACTGGACAGTCGAACTACACTTCAACAAAGGGCTCGCCGGGGCGCCCGCTGAGGCGATCGCCGCCGCGCACGACACCTCAATGAATCCCTCGGTGTGCGATGCGTTCGCGTTGGCGATCATCGCGGGTGGCGAGGGTCCGGCCTATCCCGGCATCGCGGGGCACGAGCCGAACGTAGCGAATGCCCGCCGGCGCGGGGCGGCGATCGACGCAGCTATGAAGGAGTTATTGAAGCTCGTTCCGAATGCCGGGGCGTATGTCTCGGAAAGCAACTTCTTCGAAAGCGACTGGCAACAATCTTTCTGGGGCACAAACTATTCGCGGCTGCTCGCGATCAAGAACAAGTATGATCCCGAAGGTCTGTTCTTCGTGCACCACGGCGTCGGCAGCGAGCGCTGGAGCGATGATGGGTTTGCGAGGTTAGCGCGATAGCAGTTCCTCGCTCCTTTGTTTCTGCGAAGGAGCGGGCGGATCAAGCACTATCCCCACCTTGACCGGCGGCGGCTCTTCTTCCGCCGCGCGGCGCAGTTTCTCCTGCGCCTCGTCCACTTCGCGCTGGCGGTTCCACATGGCGGCATAGACGCCACCCTGATCGAGCAGCGAATTATGCGTGCCGCGCTCGACGATGATCCCCTTGTCGAGCACAAGGATTTCGTCGGCGTCGACGACGGTCGACAGACGATGCGCGATGACGATCGTCGTACGACCCTTCGAAATGCGATCGAGCGCCGCTTGAATCTCGCGCTCGGTAAACGTGTCGAGCGCCGACGTCGCCTCGTCGAGCACCAGGATTGGCGGCGCTTTCAGCATCGTGCGCGCGATCGCGACGCGCTGCTTCTCGCCGCCCGATAGCTTCAGGCCGCGCTCGCCGACTTGCGCGCTGTAACCGCCGGGCACGATGCCGAGGAAGGTGTCAATCTGCGCCATTCGCGCGGCGTCTTGGACGTCGCCCTCGCCCGCTTCCCAGCGGCCATAGCGGATGTTGTAGCCGATCGAATCGTTGAACAGCACGGTGTCCTGCGGAACCATACCGATCTCAGCGCGCAGCGAATCCTGCGTGACCTCGGCAATGTTCTGTCCGTCGATCGAGATCGTCCCGGCCTGCGGCTCGTAAAAGCGGAAGATCAGCCGCGAGATCGTCGACTTGCCGGCGCCGGAGGGCCCGACGATCGCGACCGTGCGGCCCGGCGGCACGTCGAAGCTGACGCCGCGCAAAATCGGCCGAACCGCATCGTAGGCAAACCAGACGTCGTCAAAACGTACATGCCCCTCGGTCACGAGCAGCGGCAGCGCGCCCGGCCGGTCCTGAATCTCGGGATCATGCGCAAGCACTTCGAACATTTTCTCGATGTCGATGACAGCCTGCTTCACTTCGCGATAGAACATGCCCATGAAGTTTAGCGGCTGATAAAGCTGGATCATCATCGCGTTGATCAGCACGAAATCGCCGACCGTATTCGTCCCGTTGCGGATACCGGCAACGCACATGATCATCACGGCGGTCAGACCAAGCGTGAAAATCACCGCTTGGCCGGCGTTGAGCACGGCGAGCGAGGTGTAGGTCTTGACGCTGAGGCGCTCGTAGCGCTCCATCGATTTATCGTAGCGCGCCGCCTCGCGCGCCTCGGCGTTGAAATATTTGACGGTCTCGTAATTCAGAAGACTGTCGATCGCCTTGGTATTAGCGTCCACGTCGCTCTCATTCATCGAGCGGCGGATAGCGATGCGCCAGTTCGTCGCGATCGTCGTAAAGATCATGTAGGCGGCGATCATGACTGCCGTCGTCACTGCGTAGCGCCAGTCGAACTGAAACAGGAACACGCCGAGGATCAGCATGAATTCGACAAGTGTCGGCACGCCGGTCAGCATGACAAGCCGCACGATCGTCTCGATGGCGTTGCGGCCGCGTTCGAGAACGCGGGTGAGGCCCCCGGTCTTGCGCTCGAGGTGAAAGCGCATCGACAGCTGGTGCATGTGCACGAAGACGTCGTTGGCGAGGCGGCGCACCGCGTTCATCGCGACGGCTGCGAAGAGCCCGTCGCGAAGCTGCGTCAGGAACGCCATGATCACGCGCAGGAGGCCGTAAAGGAGCGTGAGCGCGACGGGCCCGGCGATCAGCGCCGGAAGGGCAACATCCCTAGCCTCGGCGCCCGTCAGCGCATCCGTCGCCCATTTGAACGCATAGGGAATGGCGATCGTGACGAGCTTGGCGGCAAGAAGCAGAACGACGGCGAGGAAGATGCGCGTGCGCAGGTCGGCACGTTCGTGCGGCCAGATGTAAGGCCACAGATGCCGGAACGTGCGCGCGAGCGACGCATCGCCGAGAGTCTCGCTGTCCGGAGCAGGAGCTGGCGCCGGGCGCTGAGGCGTAGGCGGTGTGGTGTGTTTCATAAGAGATGGAGATCAGAGGCTCAACGGCTGGGGCTTGTATATAGATCGGGGCGAGCGAAAACTCATCCTCGCTTTGCGTGGAAGCAGACAATCAATTCTGTGGCATGACCAGTACCTGACCCGGATAGATCCGATTGGGATTACGAATCTGGCTGGCATTCGCTTCGTAGATGATTGTGTAACGCGTTCCCTTGCCAAATCGCAGACGGCTGATCCGCCACAGGCTGTCGCCGCGCGTAACGGTGGCCGTCGAAACTTCCGGGACAATCGGATTTGCCGCCGGATCATTCGTGGTGGTGGAATTCCCGGTTTGTGGCGGAGCGGCCGCGGCCCGTCGCGACGCCACTGGGGTTCGAGGTGCTTGCGCCACCGGGTTGGGCGATGTGCCCGGAGGACCGGCGGTCGAGACCCCCGGGTGCCTTAGTGGCCCGGAGGTCGCCGTTTGGGCAGCAGGAGAGCTCCCGACCGGCGGCGGGGCACCTTCCGGCTGCGTTGGTTGGTGCGATGGGCGCGTTGCCGCAGCTGGCGCAGACGCAGCGGGCGTGGGTGCTGCCGTCGCGACCGCCACCGGCGCGTCAAATGGCACCTCGGCGCGCGAGAGGACCTTGCCACCCTCGCCAACGACATCGGCACGCAAGGCGTATTTGCCGCCGCCGACGCCTCTTGCGATGGTCAGCGACCATTTGCCGTCGTTGGCGGTAGCGGCATCAGCGACATGGCTGCCATTCAGGTAAAGGCGCACCGTGGAACCCGGGGGCGCCGTTCCCGTCGCGAAGAAGCGTCCGCCCGCTTCGACCTCGGCTGTGCGGATCGTGACCTGTGCGCTGGGCGGTCTGGCAGCAGTGTCCCTGGGTCTTTCTGCCGTTGCCGGCCCTGGCTCGGCCAACACGACGCTCGGCTTCCCCGGCTCGGCGAGAGTCACGATGGGGCTGGTCCCGGGTCGAACGGCGACCGCGACGCTCTGCGCGGACGAGACCGGCGGCTGGCCCTCCGGCGTGATCCGCAAGGCCAGCAAATGGTCGCCCCCGGCGAGAGCCGGCGGCAGCAGGACGAACCGGCCGCTGGAATCAACCTTATCCCCGGCGATCACCTTGCCTTGGTCGAGGAGCTCAACTCGGGCTGCGCCCGGGGCGCGGCCGGCCACCACCGTCTCGCCACTTGGTGCGACCCGGACGATGTCAAATTCCGGCGGTTTCACTGCCTGCGCGCCAGTGGTGCTCGGCGCTACCACAGGGGGGCTCGCGCCGGCCGGCCCTGCCTGCGGAAGGCCTGCTGTCGCTGGCGGTGGATTCAGCGTCGGCGGCGCAGGGGCGGCCGGCTGCCGGGAGGCGGGCTCGGAGAGCATCGGCGCGGTCGCTACCGCCGGCGATTTGCCGACCGGCCGGAAGTAGACGAACGCGGCGATGCCCGCCGCGACGAGCGCGATGGCAGGAACGACGATAATACGAACGGCGAAAGGGATCATCAGCAGAGCGTTTCTGCCCGAAAACCTAGCGCAACGGCCTCCGAACCGCCATCAGTTCGATGTTCGTCTGGTCCGGCTTGCTGCGCGACCCGGCGCGGTCCATGAAGGCGCCGATGAATCAGGTGGTCAGAACTGAAGTCCGCACGATTCGCAATGTCTGCGTCTATTGCGGCTCGGCCGATGCGGTCGATCCCACCTATGTCGCAGCAGCCGCGGAGCTCGGCGCGATTCTTGCGCGGACCGGACTGCGTCTCGTCTATGGCGGCGGCTCCAACGGGCTCATGGGCGCGGTCGCGCGTTCCGCCATCGAGAATGGCGGCTCGGTCACCGGCATCATTCCCGAGTTCCTGAAAAGCCGCGAGCTTATGCTGAAAAGCGCGCAGGACCTCGTGGTAGTGCCCGATATGCATACGAGGAAGCGCCTGATGTTCGAGCGCGCCGATGCCTTCGTCGCGCTTCCCGGCGGTATCGGCACGCTCGAAGAGCTTGTCGAACAACTGACCTGGGTGCAGCTCGAACGCCACTCGAAACCGGTGGTGATTGTCGATATCGGCGGCTTCTGGCGCCCCCTCCTCTCGCTGTTTGCGCATATGCGCGAACACGGCTTCATCCGCCCGGAATTCGAGGTGCGCTACCTCGTCGCGGAGCGGATCGAGGACGTCATTCCAATGCTGCAGGCGGCTGCCGCGCGACGCCCCATCGAACGCGGACAGCGACTCGATCCGCGGCTTTAGTCCACTGCGGCGGCCTAAACCGCCCCCGCCTTCATCAGCTTGTACGTGATCGAATCGACCAGCGCCTGGAATGATGCGTCGATGATGTTGGCGGAGACGCCGACCGTCGACCACGTGTCGCCCTCCGCGTCGCCGCATTCGATCAGCACGCGGGTCACTGCGTCGGTGCCACCTTGGAAGACGCGCACGCGATAGTCGCGCAGCTCCACATCCTCAATATATTTTTGATATTTGCCGAGGTCCTTTCGCAGTGCCAGATCGAGTGCATTGACCGGGCCATTTCCTTCGGCGGCAGAGATCATGACTTCGCCGCCGATCTTAACCTTCACGATTGCTTCCGACACTGAGACGAGCTCGCCGACAGCATTGAAGCGCCGCTCAACATTAACGCTGAAGCGCTCGACATCGAAATAATGCGGCACTTGTCCCAACACCCGGCGCGCCAGCAGCGCAAACGACGCGTCGGCGCCTTCATAGGCGTAGCCGAGCGCCTCGCGCTCCTTTACTTCATCGAGCAATCGCGCGATGCGCGGATCGCTTTTATCGAGAGCGATGCCAAGGCGTTCTAATTCCGCGATCACATTCGACTTGCCGGCCTGATCGGACACGAGCACCTGGCGGCGATTGCCCGTCGCTTCGGGTGGCACATGCTCGTAAGTGCGCGGGTCCTTCAACATCGCTGATGCATGAATGCCGGCCTTCGTCGCGAACGCGCTGGCGCCGACATAGGGCGCGTGCCGATCCGGCGCGCGGTTCAACAGCTCGTCCAACGTGTGGCTCACCTTTGCCAGCATGGCGAGCTTGTCCGGCGTGACGCCTATCTCGAACCGATCGGCGTAGTCCGGCTTCAACAGCAGCGTCGGAATAAGTGACACGAGATTGGCGTTGCCGCAGCGCTCGCCGAGACCATTCAGCGTGCCTTGCACATGACGCGCGCCGGCGCGGATTGCGGCGAGCGTGTTGGCGACGGCGTTTTCGGTATCATTGTGCGTGTGGATGCCAAGGCAATCGCTCGGAATGTGCTGCGCGACGTCTGCGACAATCGCCTCGATCTCATGCGGCAAGGTTCCGCCATTCGTGTCGCAGAGCACGATCCAGCGTGCACCGGCCTCGAGCGCGGTCTTAGCGCATTTCAGCGCATAATCGCGATTGGCCTTGTAACCATCGAAGAAATGCTCGCAATCGAGGATCGCCTCGTGACCCTTATCGCGCGCTGCCGCGATCGATTGCGTGATACCGTCGAGATTCTCTTCAAGCGAAATGCCGAGCGCGACGCGCACATGGTAATCCCAGGTCTTCGCAACGAAGGTGATAACATCGGCGTCAGCATCGAGCAGCGCCGCGACGCCAGGGTCGTTGGCGGCCGAGCGGCCTTCACGTTTTGTCATGCCGAAAGCGGCGAACCGCGCCTTCACCGGCGGACGCTTTTCAAAGAATTTCGTGTCAAGCGGATTGGCGCCGGGATAACCGCCTTCGATATAATCGATGCCGAGATCGTCGAGCAGTTTGGCGATGTGCCGCTTGTCGTCGAGCGAGAAGTCGACGCCGGTCATCTGCGCGCCATCGCGCAGCGTCGTGTCGAAGAGATAGATGCGTTCGCGCGACATCAGTGGGCCGCGCTTGTCGGCGGCGCGCGACCGGTATCATTGGCGGCGAGCCGCTTTTCCATGGCCGTGTTGCCGAGCCATTCGCCGAAACAGTCGACGGTCTGGCGATGCAGCGGCTGATAGCCGCGCTTCTCGAAAAAACCGCGCGCCGTGTCGCTTGCGTTAACGCTGAGCTTCGTTGCACCACGCGCGCCGGCAAGCTTCTCCAGCGCATCGCAAAGCGTGCTCGCTATCCCCTGCCGCGCCGCCTGGGGGTCGACATAGAGCATGTCAATATGATCTTGCCCGCGCAGCGAGGCGAAGCCTGCTACCTCGCCTCCAAGAAGCGCAACAAGCGTCAGATCGTCCGCAAGCTGCTTGCCGAATGCAACTTCATCGGCGAGCGCCGCCCACGCCGCCTGCTGCGATTCGTTGTAATCCTCCGCCGTCAGCTCTTCGATGCTGGCGCGAAAAATCGCGGCAAGCCGCGGCAAATCGGCGGGAAGGAATGGGCGAAGAGAAGCTGTCATCGACATAAATCACGCAATTCGGCTCAAACGCCGGTCGGATAATTCGGACTTTCGCGCGTGATCGTCACGTCATGCACATGGCTCTCGCGGAGGCCCGCGCCGGAAATTCGCACGAACCGAGCGCGTTTCTGGAACTCCGAAATGTTTGCCGCGCCGACGTAACCCATCGCGGCGCGCAGGCCGCCGGCAAGCTGATGCAGGATTGCTCCGACTGGCCCGCGATATGGCACTTGGCCTTCAATGCCCTCCGGTACAAGCTTCAGCGAATCCTTGATATCCTGTTGGAAGTAACGATCGGCGGAACCGCGCGCCATGGCGCCGACGGAACCCATGCCGCGATAGGATTTGAACGAGCGGCCCTGATACAGATACACCTCGCCAGGACTCTCATCGGTCCCGGCGAGAAGCGAGCCGATCATGACGCATTCCGCGCCCGCCGCGATCGCCTTGGCCATGTCGCCGGAATATTTGATGCCGCCATCGCCGATCACCGGCACGTCGTTGCGTTGCGCGACTTCGGCTGCATCGAGGATGGCAGTAAGCTGCGGCACGCCGACGCCCGCAACAACGCGCGTCGTACAAATCGAGCCCGGCCCGATGCCAATTTTTATAGCGTCGGCGCCCGCATCAATCAGCGCCTTGGCGCCTTCGGCTGTCGCGACATTGCCGGCAAGGATCGCGACTTTGTTCGAGACGCGCTTGATGCGCCCGACCTGATCGAGCACGGATTGCGAATGGCCATGCGCCGTATCGACGACGATACAATCGACGCCAGCATCCATCAGCATGAGCGCGCGCTCGTAGCCTTTATCCCCGACGGTCGACGCAGCCGCGACGCGCAGCCGACCTTCCGCATCCTTGCACGCATCGGGATAGAGCGTCGCTTTCTCGATGTCCTTTACCGTGATGAGCCCGACGCAGCGGTCACTCTCGTCCACGACGAGCAGCTTCTCGATGCGATTTTGGTGCAGCAACCGGCGCGCTTCGTCTTCCGTGACGCCACCCTCGCGCACCGTGACGAGCTTGCGCGTCATCAATTCGGACACCGGCACCTGCGGATCGGCGGCGAAGCGCACGTCGCGGTTTGTCAAAATGCCGCAGAGTCTTCCGGCGCGCCCGTTCTCGCCACGCTCGACTACCGGAATGCCTGAAATGCCGTGCCGGCGCATCAGCGCCAGTGCGTCCGCTAGCGTCTCATCAGGAAAGATGGTGATAGGATCGACGATCATCCCGCTCTCGTAGCGCTTCACCTTGCGGACTTCGTCGGCCTGTTGCTCCGGCTCGAGGTTGCGGTGGATGACGCCGATGCCGCCGGCCTGCGCCATTGCGATCGCCAGCCGCGCCTCGGTGACCGTATCCATCGCCGAGGAAATGATCGGGATATTGAGCGAGATGGAGCGGGTCAGCCGCGTCTTGATGTCGACGCCACTCGGCATCACCTCGGAATGGCCCGGAGTGAGCAGGACGTCGTCGAAAGTCAGGGCCTCGCGGAGGGAGCCGTTTGCGAATGGGGAATCTGCCAACACATTCTCCTGTGCGGCCATTTTTTCCTGGCCGCCGCGCCGGATCGGCCGGCGCAATCGAGTTGGCAGCGGCTCATAGCACGCATGTGACGGCGGGCAAAAGGAAAGTGAAGGGGTGCACCTCAGCCAGTGAGGACTATAAACCCGGCTCAGTCTGCCCCTCCGACCCGTGATTCCGTGCCGCCGAATATCCTCACGCCCCTCATCGTCGCCTGCGCGCTGTTCATGGAGAACCTCGACGGCACGGTGATCGCAACCTCACTGCCGGCGATCGCCGTCGATCTCGGCGAGGACCCGATCGCGCTGAAGCTTGCGCTCACCTCCTACCTCCTGTCGCTGGCGATCTTCATCCCGGCGTCTGGGTGGGCGGCAGACCGCTTCGGCGCGCGAACGGTGTTTCGTACGGCGATCGTCGGTTTCACGCTCGGATCGATCCTCTGCGGCCTGTCGAGCACGCTGCCGGAATTCGTCGCCGCGCGCGTGCTTCAGGGGATCGGCGGCGCGATGATGGTGCCGGTCGGCCGCCTCGTGCTGGTGCGCGGCGTGCCGCGCGCCGAGTTGGTGCGGGCGATGACGTATTTGAGCGTCCCCGCTTTGCTCGGCCCGGTGCTCGGGCCGCCGGTCGGCGGCTTCATCACCACCTATTTCCACTGGCGCTGGATTTTCTGGATCAACGTGCCGATCGGCGCCATTGGGGTGATCCTCGCGAGCCTATTTATCCCAAACCTCAAAGAACACGCGCCCTGGCCGCTCGATCGGCTGGGTTTCCTGCTTTCAGGCACGGGACTCGCTGCGCTGATATTCGGCCTGACCGTCGCCGGCCGCGGTTCCGTTCCAGCGAGCACAGATGCCGTGCTGATTGCCGGGGGAGCGATTCTCGTAGGGCTTTATGTTCTCCATGCGCGGCGCGTGCCGTTCCCGATCATCGACCTCAAGCTTTTGCGCGTGCCGACATTTTTCGCCGCCATTATTGGCGGCTTTTTCTTTCGCGTCGGCATCGGCGCCATTCCGTTTTTGTTGCCGCTTCTGTTCCAAGCGGGATTTGGACTGACGCCGTTCGCATCCGGTTCGCTCACTTTCGTCGCCGCGGCGGGCGCCATGCTGATGAAGACCACCGCAGCGCCGATCCTGCGTACGCTCGGCTTTCGTCAGGTGCTCGTCTGGAACTCGCTTCTCTGCGCCGGCTTTCTGTGCGTCAACGCGTTGTTTCGCCCCTCGACGCCGCACCTTGTCATCATTGCGATCCTGCTTGCCGGCGGCTTCTTTCGCTCGCTGCAATTCACCTCGCTCAATGCTCTTGCTTTTGCCGACATCGACAATCGCGCGATGAGCCGCGCAACCAGTTTTGCCGCCGTGGCGCAGCAGCTGTCGTTGTCGGTGGGCGTCTCGCTCGGCGCGGCGGGGCTGGAATTCGCGCGCAGCCTGCATGGCGGCGGCGCACTCACCGTGCCGGATTTCGCCCCGGCGTTTCTTTTGGTCGCGGCGGTCTCCGCGACGTCGATATTCGTCTTCTGGGGCCTCGAACCGGAGGCGGGCGCGGTCGTCTCGGGACGTGGCGCTCGCACGCGCGCCGAGGCCGCCGCTCAGCCAGGCGAATAGCTACCGAGCGTCAACCTCTGCAAGCATCGCCCAAACTCGCGGCAGCATGTCCGGCAGGTCTTCGGAAATAAGGCCTGGGCCGAAGTGGTTTGCCGCCTCGGCGTGCATCCAAACCGCGGCGGCGGCGGCTTCAAAGCCGGGCATATCTTGCGCAAGCAGGCCGCCGATCATGCCGGCAAGGACGTCGCCGGCGCCCGCTGTAGCGAGCCACGCCGGCGCGTTCACCGCTATAGCGGCGCGTCCGTCCGGATCGGCGACCACGGTGTCGGCGCCCTTGAGCACGAGGATTGCTCGAGAGAGGCGTGCTGCTTCGCGTGCGCGCTCCACTTTCGGAAGCTCTCTCGATTTCCTGAACAGGCGCGAGAATTCGCCCTCGTGGGGCGTGAGCACGACCGGTCCATCGGTCGCCTGAACCGCTGTGAACAGGCGCGTCGGCTGGCTGGCGAAACTCGTCAAAGCATCGGCATCGAGCACGTGCGCGCGCTTCTTCTCCGCGCCACTGGGCGCCAGCGCGGTTTCGACGAGCGCGCAAGTTTCTTCACCGACGCCGAGGCCTGGTCCGAGCACGACCGAGTTCTTACGCGCATCGGCGAGAAGCTTTGCCAGACCGGCCGGTCTATTGCTCTCGCGCACCATGATCGCGGTGAGCGAGGCGGCATGAACGCTAAGCGCGTCGCGCGGCGAGGCGACTGTCACCAGCCCCGCGCCGGCGCGCAAAGCGCCGTGGGCGGCAAGCCGCGTCGCGCCGGTTTCGGGCATCTTTCCGGAGACGACCACCGCGTGACCGCGCGTATATTTGTGGCCGCTGAGTCGGGGCACAGGGAGTGCGTGACGCCAGAGTTCGGGATCATTGAGGAAAGTCTTCGGCCTGATCTTGCCAAGTAGAGAATCCGGAATTCCGATGTCGGCGCAGGTGAGCGCCCCACAGTAGGTGCGGCAGGGCAGCAGCAGATGACCCGGCTTCAATCGGAAAAAGGTGACGGTTTCGGTGGCCTGCAAACAGGCGCCGCGAATCTGTCCCGTCGAACCCTCGATGCCGGAGGGCACGTCGACCGCGATCAGCGGCCGTTGCGTTGATCGCCCCCACTCATCGAGGCGCTCGACTAAATGCTTCGCCTCGCCAGCGAGACCGCGAGAAAGTCCCGCGCCAAACAGCGCATCCACCACGAGGTCAGCATCATGGAACCCGAGCGCTTCCGCTCCCGGGATTTCGCTGTCCCAGCGTCGCGCCGCCTCTGCCGCATCGCCCTTTAGCAAGCTTGCTGGGAGAAGGCTCGCGACGCGCACATCGAACCCGAACTCGCGCAACAGACGCGCGGCGACATAACCATCACCACCGTTATTACCCGGACCGCAGAAGACCACCACGCGCCGTCCGCCGCCGGCATAGAGCCGCCGCGCCGCGACGCGAGCGACCGCGGCACCGGCGGCCTCCATGAGCGCCATGCTGGAGATGCCGGAGGCGGAGGCAAGCCGGTCGGCCTGCGCCATTTCAGCATTGGTCAGAAGCTCGAGCGGCACGCGAAATCACGCATCAAGGACTTGGCGAACTTTTTCGGCCAAGTCTTTGTAGGTGAACGGTTTCGGCAGGAGCTCGACGCCGGCTTCGAGCGTACCTTTGGTAACAATCGCGTCGCGCGTATAACCGGTCGTGAACAGGACTTTCAGGCCCGGCGCAAAGGCAAGCGCGGCGTCCGCCAAATTGCGTCCGTTCATACGGCCCGGCAGCACGACGTCGGTAAAGAGGAGATGGATTGGCCCCGCCATTTCCAGAAGCTTGATCGCAGAGGGCCCATCCGGCGCCGAGATAACCTTGTAGCCGAGATCCTCGAGAATCTGGACGCCAAAGACCCTGAGATCCTCGTGATCTTCGACCACGAGAATGGTTTCGGCGCCGCGCGGAACCTGCGCGTCTTGAACCGCGCCCGCCTCTAGTCCCGCCCCCGGGCTTTCATGCCGCGGCAGGTAGATTTTGACGCTCGTCCCGCCGCCGAGCTCGCTGTAAATTTTTACCACTCCATTCGACTGGCGCACGAAGCCATAGACTTGGCTAAGGCCAAGCCCCGTCCCCTTCCCCACCTCCTTCGTCGTGTAGAAAGGCTCGAAGGCGCGCTCCAGCGTCGCCTCATCCATGCCTGTGCCGGTATCCGTGATGCCCAACAGGACGTAAGGCCCGGGTGGTCCCGCCTCAGGCAAGGTTTTCAAAAAATTCTCGTCGAGAAAGACATTCCGCGTCTCGATGGTCAGCCGCCCACCCTCAGGCATCGCATCGCGCGAATTAACCGCAAGGTTCAGGATAACGCTTTCAAGCTGGTTGGGATCGGCACGGATATGCCAGACGGTATCGGAAAAGCGCGTCTCCAGATCGATCTTCTCCCCGAGCGTACGGCGCAGAAGCTCGGTCATCGATCGGATGAGCTCGTCCGGCGCGATGATGCGCGGGTCGAGCGGCTGATTGCGGGAAAACGCAAGAAGCCGGTGCGTGAGCGTCGCAGCACTCTCGACGCTCTGCACGGCCATATCCGCCGCCCGCATAATGCGGGCTGTATCCGCGCTCTGTGGCAGCGCCGGAAGGCGGCGGCGGATAGTCTCAAGTCCACCCAGAACAACCGTCAGCAGATTATTGAAATCGTGAGCAATACCGCCAGTCAGCTGACCGACGGCTTCGAGCTTCTGCGCTTGCCGGAGTTGCGCCTCCAGTTTCTCGCGCTCCTTTATCGCCTTCTCACGCTCCCCAACCGCGACGGCGAGCTGCTCGTAGGCCCCGAGCTGGCGCGTGAGGGTCCAGATGGCAAATGCTGCCGCCACTGCCGCAACCGTCGCGATGCCGAGGATCGCCAGCGCCTGCTTCCGCCAATCCGAGAGGATCTGGGAAAATGTGCGCGTGACGTTGATGACGATGGGAAAGTCCTTGGCGGCCGCGGTCGCGACGAGCCGCGACGGCCCGTCAAGCGAGCGTTGGGTTTCGTAAGTGCCGAAATCGGCCTTATCGAGCATGCCGTCGAACGATTTGATCGGGAAGTGCTGTCCGATCCCTGGAATCCGGGGATAACGGGCGAGCAACATGCCGTCGCGTCGCCAGAGGCTCACGCCGCCTCCGTCACCGAGTTGCAGGCTTCTGTAGAGATTTTCGAAATGGCCGAGGTCGATCGCCCCCAGGATCAGGCCGAGGAAGGCGCCGTCCTTCCCCGTGACGCGATGGGCGAGGTAGACCGTCCAGGTCCCGGTGCCGCGATTTTCCACCGGCTCGCTGATGAAGGGCCTGTCGGTGGCCTTGTCGCGCAGCGCGAGAAAATAGTCGCGATCGGCGACGTTTACCTCCGGGATCGGGTAATAGCGCGAGAAATTGACGAGGTGGCCATCGGCGGCGATCAGCGTCAGGGCATCGAGCTGCGGGATGCCGGCAATGCGTGATTGAAGGAAATCGTAGGTTTCGTGCCCCGCCTCTTTGCGGGAGTAGGTTTCCGCATCCGTGACCCCGTCAGCCGCGAGTTTCGCTTGGACGCTGCGCAGCACGAGATCAACGCTCTGCAGCGACCGCGACGTCTCCTCAACGAGCAAGAGATCGAGGCTGGTCAGCTCACGCTTTGCATCGGCAATGTCGCGATAGCGCAGCTCGAGCGTTGCCCCGAGGGCGGCGCCGAGGATGGCGCCGACGGTGATGAGGCCAAGCCAGAACAGTGTATGCGTCGACCGGTTCACGCGGGCTCACGTTCGTAGCTTGGCACTGCCCGAGCATGAGCCGCCCGCTCAGCCAAATCAACCGCGGCCCAGATCCGCCGGCGGGGCCTCGATCTTTGCCTCCGCGATGATTATTTGCGATATTCTCTTTCAATGAGGGGCAGATTCTGCCCGGAGAAGATGATGGCCGCTCCCCGCCGCAAGCTGAAAGTGATGTCGTTGACCGACGCCGCGGCGTCGCGGGTGCGCGAGATCGTCGGCAATTCCGACAAGCCGCTCGTCGGTCTGCGCGTCGGCGTCAAGAACGGCGGCTGCGCCGGCATGTCCTACACGATGGAAATGGCTGAGGCCGCCGGCCCGACCGACGAGGTGGTTGAGGACAAGGGCGTCACCGTCCTCGTCGACCCCAAGGCGATCCTGTTCCTGCTTGGCACCGAGATGGACTTCCAGACGACAAAGTTGTCGTCGGGCTTCGTCTTCAACAATCCGAACCAGACCTCGGCCTGCGGCTGCGGTGAGAGCGTCGCCATCACGCCCGCCACTCCGGAGCTTGCCGGCCTACCGGCCTGAGGCGGAGTGGATGTTCCAGGCCCGGATAAAACGGGCCCCTACGATCTCCTGATCATCGGCGGCGGCATCAACGGCGCGGGCCTGGCGCGGGATGCGGCGGGGCGGGGCTTGACGGTCATGCTCGTCGAGCAGGACGATCTTGCCTCGTACACCTCCTCCTCCTCCACCAAGCTGATCCACGGCGGGCTGCGCTACCTCGAGACCTACGAGTTCCGCCTCGTGCGCGAGTCCCTGCTCGAACGCGAGCGCCTCCTCGCCGCCGCCCCGCACCTCGTGCGGCCGCTGCGCTTCGTCCTGCCGCACGATCCGCTCACCAGGCCAGCCTGGCTGGTGCGGCTTGGCCTCTTCCTCTACGACCACCTCGCGCCGCGAAAGCGCCTGCCCGCCTGCGAGCGGCTCGATCTCGCCAAGGACTCCCGTGGCGAGCCGCTAAAACTGCTCTCGCCCGCGGGCTTTGCCTATTCCGATTGCGCTGTCGACGATTCTCGCCTCGTCTTCGCCAATGCCGTCGATGCCGCCGCGCGTGGTGCCGCGATTCGCACGCGCACGCGCCTCGAACAGGCGGAGCGCACTGACGGCATGTGGAACTGCGCGATCCTCGACCGCAACGCGGCACAAATCTCGATGGTGCGCGCCCGCGCTCTGATCAACGCCGCCGGCCCTTGGGTCACGGAGGTGCTGAATTCCCGCCTCGGCCGCCCGACGAGCAAGCATGTCAGGCTGGTGAAGGGCAGCCACATCGTCGTGCCGCGGCTCTACGAGGGCGAGCACGCCTACATGCTGCAGAATCCCGATCGCCGCATCGTCTTCGCGATTCCCTATGAGCAGGATTTCACGCTTGTCGGCACGACCGACCTTTTGTTCGAAGGCGCGCCCGGCCACCCCACGATTTCGGATGACGAGATGGACTATCTCGTCGAGACACTGGCGCGCTGGTTCAAGCGCCCCGCCCGGCGTGAGGATGTTGTCTGGACATACGCGGGCGTGCGGCCGCTTTTCGACGATGGCTCGCAGAACGTCTCGGCGATGACTAGGGATTACGCCTTCGATCTCGATGCGCCGGACGGCGCGCCGCCGCTCCTGTCGATTTTCGGCGGCAAGCTTACGACATATCGCCGGCTTGCCGAACATGCGCTCGAGGATTTGCGGCGCTTCTTTCCTGAGATGTCAGGCGCGTGGACGGGCGACGCGCCGCTGCCCGGCGGCGATATGCCCGGCGGCGACCTCGAGGCTTACATCAGCGATTTTGCCGTGCGCCATGCGTATCTGCCGCCCGACACCGCGCGCCGGCTTGTGCGCACTTACGGCACACGCGCCGGTGAGGTGATCGGTGATGCAAAATCGCCTAGCGCTCTCGGCCGCGATTTCGGCGCGGGGTTGAGCGAAGCGGAGATTAGATTTTTGGTCGAGACGGAATGGGCGAAGAGTGCCGAGGATGTTTTGTGGCGAAGGTCAAAGCTGGGGCTGCATGTGGGGGCGGGAGCGGAAGAGGCGATTGATGCGGTGGTGGCGGAGAAACGCGCTACGAACTTAGTAGTATAGGCTTGCACAAGCGCGTGCAATCCACACGGCCACAAGAGCGATGACCCTGAACCGACCGTGCAAGACGTTCGTTGATTCCATGGGACAGTAATTCATATGGCTTCATTATGCACGAGGCATGTGTCTGCTTCAGAGAAACGCCCGTTGATTGGCGGGACCAACGAGGCGCAGAAATTTGTTTGATAATGTTTGTCACCTTGGGAATAGTATAGAGTTCCATAGACCAAGATGCGCTGAGCTCCGATGAGAACATCCGCAAATTCAGTATCGGTCATTTTGTCCTGATCGGTGAACGTCGTGTACATTTGTGCGCTAGGCGGAGCCACTATGTTTTCGAACAGAATTCGTGCTTTCCCGAAACTGAAATTCTTGGCTAGAGGCCATCTGACTACGTCGAGGCGTGCGATAAGCCTTACGCGATAGGCCGGCGTAACTCCAAAGTTCTTGAAGTGTACCTTGCCGGTTGTCGCTCTGTTTGCTAAGAACTGCACATCGGTTATTATGGTTTGAGGATCAATCAGCACGTATGGTCGCAGCTGCTTGTCAGCCGTCTGTTGTGCCACATCAGCCTGCCTGCTCGCATAATAGGCGGAGACGCTGGCCGCCCCTGCTGCGAAGCAAGTGAACATCACCGCTGCATATTCAAGCCAGTCCCGTGAGGCCATCGGTCCGCAGCCCTCCGACCATGCGCGATGATCTGTGGTTGTATAGTAATGCAGAATCCGCGCAATCTGACAAGGCGCAAACCCTAGCCCGGGAGATGCACAGCGATCATCGCTTCGCGCGCCGCGTGAGCCGCGCGCCGAGACGCTCGGGCCCATGCTCTGCCCGGTGACGCGCGCGCTTTCGAGCAGCAGATGCAGCTCGCCGGTGAGCGCCTCCGGCTCGCTCGAGTCGGCGCTGCGCGCCAACTTCGCGAGGCGATCGCGTCACCGCGCTTGATCGCCTCGATCACGCGGCCGCGCCGTGGGGGCTTTGTCCCGCAACTCGAGGGCAACATTGGCCGACTTTGTAGCTTGCAAACTCGCTCAGGACCGAAGTAGCCTCGTGGCTCATATGCCAGGGCCATTGTGATGCCGCTTCGCGTGACTGCACTATGCATGCTTCTCGGGTTTTTGTTCGCGTCGGGCGGCGCACATGCGCAAGGCGCGGTCGGCCAGGGGTTACTTGGTGCGTGGACACTCGTGTCGGTCGAGGGTGTTCGCGACGACGGCACCAAGTCCGAACCGTTCGGTCCCAAACCGAAAGGCATCATCATCTTTTCACCGGGCGGACACTTCTCCCTGTTCCAGTCCCGAGCCGACGTTCCAAAGCTTGCGGCTAATGACCGGGAGAAGGCCACGCCCGAAGAGGCAAAGGCTGTGATCGCCGCGGCAATAGCGTATTACGGGACGTACTCCGTGAACGAGGCCGACAAGGCTCTTTCAGTTCGACTTGAGGCGAGCACCTACGCAAACCTCGTCGGGGGCGAGCAAAAGCGGCTCGTAACCTCGCTCACGACGGACGAGCTGAAATTTACCAACCCTCGCACGCCCGCGGGACTCACCTTACACACGACCTGGAAGCGTGCGCAGTGAGGCAACTCCTTCACCTGTTGTGTTCGATCGCTTTTGCTTTCAGGAGAGAATCATGTCGCGAAATCTGTCGACGATTCAATTTGTGGCGGCCGTTGGATTCCTTGCCGGCACAATGCTCGCCTCTCTGGCATTCGCTCAGTCCGGCGCGCAAGGAGCCGGTATCAACCCGCAATGCACGACAATGGGAAAACCGAGGCAATGTACCTGCGCATTGGAAACCGGCGGGGTCATCGAGCCAGGCGGCAAGCGGTGGCGATACTATAATGTGAATCGCTATACCGCCTGCATGGTGCAACATAAGTGGATGTGAAACCGCGCGGTCGCTACTCCGCCATAGGCGCGGCGCCGGCACTCTGCGGGTGACGCGGGCGTTTTCCAGCAACAAAGGCAGCTCCTTGGCGAGCGCACAGCGGTGATATCCCGGCCGGAAATCCCCTGGACCCCTCGGCGCATTACGATCGCATGATGAACCCGGCCGGCGTGCCGCGACAATAGAGTTTGAAAGGAGGATCGGCTACCAATTGCCGAAATAAGCGGGAGGGAGCATGCAAAGATATGTCGGCGCAATCGACCAGGGCACGACATCGACGCGCTTCATCATTTTCGATCGCTCAGGCGCGATCATCGCGCAGGCGCAGCGCGAACACGAGCAGATCTATCCCCGCCCGGGCTTCGTCGAGCACGACGCGGCAGAAATCTGGCGCAACACGCGGCTGGTGATCGCGGAGGCTTTATCCGGCGCCGAGCTCGCGGCGCGCGATCTCGCCGCGATCGGCATCACGAACCAGCGCGAGACGACGCTTCTGTGGGATCGCCGCAGCGGCACGCCGCTGCACAATGCGCTGGTGTGGCAGGATACCCGTACCGACGCGCTCGTCGCCAAGTTTGCGTGCGACGGCGGCAAGGATCGCCTGCGCGAGGCGACCGGCCTGCCGCTCACGACCTATTTTTCCAGCCTTAAACTGAAATGGCTGCTCGACACCGTGCCGGGCGCACGCGCCGCCGCTGAAGCCGGCGATGCTTTGTTCGGCACCATCGATTCCTGGCTCGTCTGGAATCTCACCGGCGGCGCGGACGGCGGCCTCCACATCACCGATGTGACCAATGCCTCGCGCACGCAGCTGATGGATTTGCGCAGGCTGGATTGGGACGCGGGCATCCTCGAACTTTTCGGCATTCCGCGCGCGTGTTTGCCTGAGATCGTCTCATCGTCGGAAAAATTCGGCACCGCACGCGAACCGCTCGCCGGCGTGCCGATCTCCGGCATTCTCGGCGACCAGCAGGCGGCGCTCTTCGGCCAGGCGTGTCTGAAGCCCGGCGAAGCAAAGAACACCTACGGCACCGGCTGCTTCCTGCTGATGAATACGGGCGAGACGCCCTCCCCGTCGACGCATGGCTTGCTGACAACGCTTGCCTATAAGCTCGGCGACGCGCCTGCCGTTTACGCGCTCGAAGGCTCGATCGCGATCGCCGGCGCGCTCGTGCAATGGCTGCGCGACAATCTGCAGCTTATCTCGACTTCTGCCGAGATCGAGACGCTGGCGCGCAGCGTCGACGATAACGGCGACGTCTACATCGTGCCGGCTTTCTCCGGCCTCTACGCGCCGCATTGGCGCGAGGATGCACGCGGCGTCATTTGCGGGCTGACGCGATACGCCGATCGCGGCCACATCGCCCGCGCCGCGCTCGAGGCGACGGCCTTTCAGACGCGCGAGATCATCACCGCGATGAGTGCCGATTCCGGCGTGCCGATCCGCGAGCTGCGCGTCGACGGCGGCATGGTGGTCAACGAGCTGCTCATGCAGTTTCAGGCCGATCTGCTCGATGTGGCCGTGGTGCGGCCGCAGGTGATCGAGACGACGGCGCTCGGCGCTGCTTATGCGGCCGGGCTTGCGGTCGCCTACTGGGCCTCGCCGCAGGATATTTCCGACAATTGGACCGCCGGTCATCGCTGGCACCCGCAGATGGGTGAAGGCCGCCGCGGCCAGCTGGATGCGGCGTGGGATAAGGCGGTGAGGCGGTCGTGGGGGTGGCTGGACTCCGAGTGAGCATGAGGCCTCCGACGAAAGAGGCGAGTAGCCGCTGCTGGGTTTGGCGCTTTATCTCTAACGCGATGCTCGAAAATGCCCCACAACCCAGCGAAGCCAGTGGGGCCTGGCAGACGCCGCGCCAGGCAGTCCGAATTCAACGGTGCCGGGCCGGAACGGCTGAAAATGGCGAGGGCGCCGCCGGATTTGATACCTTTCCGGATCGTCGGGATCTCGGCGGAAAAAAAGCATGTTTGCCACGCCGCCTACAAATAGCGTGATCGCCGCGCATACTGCTGTAAATTCGAGAGCCAAGGCCAGTGGGTGCCACAGCCATTTGATCAGCACCGATGCAAAGCAAGCCACCGCGATGCTCAGCCAGATGACGGCGAACCAGCGCGGCACAGTGCACAAGAGCCGTGGCAGTCTCTGCCATTCGCAAAGCTCCGAGAACCCCCAGTAGAAGGTTGCAATGAGCAAACTGACAACAATCAATCCCAGCGACGGAGCGACATAGGTCTGAACGGTATCCAGCAAGCCGATCACACCGTCCACACAGCTGCGAGCTATTGCTTGCGCCGCTGGGGGAAAGATTTCCATTGTCTTCGGCATTCCGGAGAAGGTCCTCTGCATTCCGGAGGAGATGGTTTCCCCGAATTCCGAGTATGCTTTTCCGATACACCAGGCGCCGAGGAGCGCGATAAGAAATGCGACGACAAGCCATTCCAGCGCACTCAGCCATTTACGTGCCGTGTGAACCCTATCATAAGGCTTGAACCAACGCTCGCGCGGCTTTTCCGGAACGCGAAACTCGCGCCCGTTCGCAATCCAGTAAGCAACGGCGTCTCCCAGGTCGGTCCCGCTGGAGTCTGTCAGATTAAGATAGCGAAGATGCGCGTAGAGGAGCTTCCAGTCCGTTCGATAGCCGATGTTGACCAACCTCGGAACACAGCCGTTGTTTAGGCTCTGCGGATTAAAAGCGCAAAGCACGCCCGAGACTGGGTCCACGGGATCGTAGATGTTTATCCACTCCGCCCCGGCCGCAAAGTGAGGTTCTGCTCGATTGATAGCTACTCGCGGAGGCCAGATCGCGGCAAACTTCTCAAGGGGGCTACCATAGGTCAGTAATCCTTTAAAACCGGACAGTACGAGATCACGATAAACGACCTCCGACGATGAAAGCCAGGTCGGCCGCCGCGGTAACGAAAGTTGGCTCTCCTCAATTGCAAAATATCGCGTTCCGTCCTCCCGTGGATTTGGGCCCGCGCCACCCTTGCTTTTGAGGAGCTCCCATTTCTCCTTACCAAGGTAGTGCGCCAATGTCTCAGCCGGCTCCATAAGGCCATTTTGCGCCACCACTGATCCCAAACTATGTGCCAACACATACCAGCGCGAATAATTCTGCAAGGCAACATCGACGATCGTTTCGATCATGCGCCGCCGAACCGAGATGCGTGGCGGCTCACTCATCGCGTCAATGAAATCATTATTGCTTTTGGACAAAAGCGCCGCGCCACGTCTCCTCCGTTGATTGTAGAGCTTTACTCCAGAAACGTAGTTCACAAGCGTTTGGATAAAGTCCGGGGGCGATAGATTTAGGAGCCGCTTTGCGAGAACGACACCGATGCCGAGCGGGAATGCGGCCATAAGAAATAAGGTGCTAATAGCAAATAACTGCAATCTCACGGTTAAGCGGCGCCGCGCGTCAAATCTCGGGATCACGGGCTTAATCATGGCAGCAAATCCCGGCGCATCCGAATCGGTTTTACGCGGGTAGGACCAAATAGAAAGGCCCCACAGCCAAAAGCGGACCTGCTTGGCTATTGAATACGGCTCATTGACGTCCGCCCACCATACCTCGTGCAGCAGAATTTCGCGATAGCCGATCTTATCTCTAAGACCCACGCGCACAGATGGGCTGGATGCCCATGTATTTTGTTCGGCATAGTGCGCGCCTCCCGGTCCAGACAAGATTTCAACACTTATTTCCGTGTCGGGAAGTCTTCGAAATGCCTCAATGAGGAGCCGACCTTGGCTTTCAAGATGTTCGAACCGGCGTTGTTCGCCAATTCCATGAACGAGAATTACCCCGACCCTTTCATGACCTTCAGACATGTTCAAATCCAGATTGCCGTAAGAAATTTTCTATATTGGGAATGTTTACCGCCTGAACGATGTGGAAGGCAAGCGCCGGTTGAAGCAGTTGAGTGGGCGCGAGGGCATTCGATTCGGGACACCCGGCTTGCCAATGCTTGAGCTTGGCAATCGCAGTGGGATGACTACACTCCGGGATTATGCCCATTGCCCTAAGGCGCGCGATGGCCGGCGGGACGGGGGCGGAGTGACGACGATCGAGCTTTCGGATGCGGGGCCGATGCTTGCGGAGCGCCTGAGTCATTCGCCGGCGCTCACGCGTGACGCCGCTTCGATTCAGGCCGGCCACACCTATGCGGCGCTCGATCTCGGCACCAACAATTGCCGCCTCTTGGTGGCGCGGCCCCATCAGGATCAGGCCCGCAATGGCGCCGACAGGTTACGCATCGTTGATGCCTTTTCGCGGATCGTCCGCCTCGGCGAGGGCCTGCACCAGACCGGCGAACTCGGGGAGGCGGCCATCGCCCGCACGCTCGACGCGCTCGCGGTCTGCCGCACCAAAATGGACCAGCGCGGCGTCACGCGTGCGCGTCTGATCGCGACGGAAGCCTGCCGTATGGCCGCCAATGGCGCCGAATTCATCGACAAGGTTCGCGACGAACTCGGACTCGATCTGGAAGTCATCGATCGCGAGACGGAAGCGCGCCTCGCAGCGCTTGGCTGCGCGGCGCTCGCCGATCCTCACGCCGAAGGCGTGCTCATTTTCGATATCGGCGGCGGCTCATCTGAACTCATCTGGTTCGATCCCGCGCTCCACCAGGGGGCTGGAGGACCAGGCGAGCGGGTCGATATCCGTCTGTGGACATCACTCCAGCTCGGCGTCGTTTCGCTTGCCGAGCAATTCGGCGGACACGAAGTCTCATCCGCGACTTACGAGGCCATGGTCGGGCACGTTGCGCGGTCGCTCGAAGCCTTCCTGCAACGCGCCATGGGCGAGCGCCACTGCTCGCGCTTCCATCTGCTCGGCACGTCCGGCACGGTGACGACGATCGCGGGCGTCTATCTCAACCTTTCCCGCTACGATCGTCGTCGCGTCGACGGCCTTTGGATGTCGGCGGGCGATGTCAGTGCCACGATCTCGCGTTTGCGGCGCATGTCGTATGCCGAGCGCGCCGCGCATGGCTGCATCGGCTCCGCGCGCGCCGACCTCGTCCTCGCCGGGTGCGCCATCCTTGAGGCGATCCGCCGCGCGTTCCCGGCGCCGCGGCTGCGCATTGCCGACCGGGGTTTACGCGAAGGCATGCTCATCGAACTCATGCGCGAGGACGGCGTCTGGGGCCGCCAAGCCGAGACGGCGGCGTGACGCCAAAGGACAGCGGCCAAAGATCGGGACGCGAGGGTGGCCGATCGCTGAAGGCGCGCGTCAAGACCGCGCGCAAGCGCTCCCTCTCCTCGACGCTCTGGCTTGAGCGCCAGCTCAACGATCCCTATGTCGCCCGCGCGCGGCTCGAAGGTTATCGTTCGCGCGCGGCTTTCAAGCTCATTGAGATCGATGACAAGCACCGCCTGCTGAAACCAGGTCAGCGCGTCGTCGATCTGGGCGCGGCGCCCGGCGGCTGGTCGCAAGTCGCGGCAAAACGCGTCGGTGCGGCAGAGGGAAAGGGCCGCATCGTCGGCATCGATCTTCTCGAAGTCGATCCCATTGTGGGGGCCGATTTTGCTGTCCTGGATTTCAACGCGCCCGATGCTCCGAAGCGCCTGAAGCAAATGCTCGGCGGACCAGCTGACGGCGTTCTCTCCGACATGGCCGCCAATGCGACCGGTCACAGGAAGACCGATCACCTTCGCATCGTCGCCCTTGCTGACCTCGCGGCGGAGTTCGCACGCGAAGTTCTGTCGCAAGGCGGCTTCTTTCTCGCAAAGGTGCTGCAGGGCGGCACGGAAAGCGATCTACTCGCGAGCTTGAAACGCGATTTCGCCAAGGTGCATCACGTGAAGCCCGTCGCAAGCCGGGCGGACTCGGCAGAGCTCTATGTGCTCGCGACCGGGTTTCGCGGCACGCGCGACTGACGCCTCACGTCACCTCGAACCAGCCGGACAACCCGCTGATCTGGTGCTCGACGACGTCGCAATTGAGTGCCCACCTGCCCGGATTGTCGGCCACGAAAGCGATATGTTTGGTGCGCCCCTCCGCGACAATCACTGCGTTGCGCCAATAAGGCTCCCAGCCGTCATCGAGATCGTGCAAAAGACGCACGACATGGCCATGGACGCGCATATTTTGCGTGACGAGCGTTTTGTTGATCAGGCCGAGCGACACAGGCGTGCCGCGCTTCACGGAAAAGAGCGGCTTGCCGTCGAACCCGCCCGGCGCGCCGTTCAAGGTCCACAGTGTCTTTGCGCCGAGCGCCGTGCGCGCCGCGCCGCCTTCGACGACGATGTCCACTTTCTTGGCTTCGGCAAGCCGGATTTCCGCTGGCAGCAGCGGATTGAGCGGCAGCGAGGCGATCGGCGAACGCGCCGGACGCTTCGCGCCTTGCGTCTTGAACACGAGAAGATCGCGGTCGGCCTCGTTCATGCCGCGCAGAATGATCTTGGCGCTCTCGCCCTCCGTATCCGGAAGATCGAACATCAGATCGAAGCGCGCGCCCGGGCCGGCGGGAATGGTGCGCCTGACCGGTTCGAACGGGTCGCAGGGTTGGCCGTCGATGGCCATGATCAGCGGCTTGAACCCCTCGAACGTCACGAACATGAATCGCGCATTCGCGGCATTCACGAGCCGCAGACGAATGCGCGATCCCGGAGCGAATGTCTCGTTGATCGGCGCGGGTTGCGTGTTCGCGGTGACGAGCGGACCGATCCTGCCTACGCCGCCGACATCGGCCGGCTTGCCGAAATCCTGGACGACGAAGCCTTGTTCATCAAGGCGCCAATCATCGAGGAGGAGCGCGAAATCGCGGTCGACTTGCGGCGGCGAAACCTCGTCGACAATCAACAAGCCATAAAGGCCGCGCGCAAACTGCTCGCTTGTAAACGGCGCGATGAACGGACGATAAAGATAAAGGCCGCTATCGGGCACTTTGAAGCGGTAGTCGAAGCTAGTCCCCGGCATTACCGGCTTTTGCGTCAGCCCGACGACTCCATCCATCGCATTGGCGAGGCGCACGCCAGGCCAATGCAGGCTGGTCGGCTGTTCAAGCTTATTGACCAGGCGCACCGCGACTTCTTCGCCGAGCCGAGCGCGCAGGATCGGCCCAGGAACCTGGCCATCGTAGCCCCACACATCGGTTTCACTTGCCGGGCTCGGCAGGATGCGCTGTTTCGCTTTGCGCGCTTCAAGCACGCGCATGCCTTCAGGCGCAGCAGGTTCCGTCTGCCCTTGCGTCCCCTGGGCGCGAGCCGTCAGCGGCACGAGGTTCGCCGCGATGCTTCCGATCAGCGCGCGGCGGGTGAACTGGGGCATCAACAATCCTCGCGGCTAACGTTCGATCGGCTCGCCGGCGGCGGTCCATTCGAGCATGCCGCCACCGTAATGCGCACGCACGTCCTCGCGCCCGCTGCCCTGGGCAATCGCCAGCGCTTTCGCAGAGCGGTTCCCCGAGCGGCATTGCAGAACGACGCGCTTGCCCTGTTCGCGCGGCAGTTCGGAGGGAGCGAACGACGACAGCGGATGCAGGCTCGCGCCGGCTATGTGACCGGCATCCCATTCGTTCGGCTCGCGCACATCGACAAGCAGGATCGAGCCGTCGGCGAGCCCGCCCTTCAATTCCTCCAAACTTACGTCTTCAATCACAGGTGACGACACACCCTTTATCCTTCGATGTTTTCAAGCGCACTCCGACACAGGGACCTCTTAGCCCCACTATGCGCATGTTCATTGCTTATTGATAGCCTAGCCCTGCCGCTTCACAAAGGCAGTTATATCGACCCTCTCCCATATTCCCGCCGCATGGAAGGGATCGGCGCGATTGAACGCTTCGACTGCAGCGCGGTCGCGCGCCTCAAGGATCATCAGGCTGCCGATCATCGTCTTGCCATCGTCGGCGACCAGCGGACCGGACATGATCATCGAGACGCCGTGCGGCGAAGCGTCGGCGAGGAAGGCTTTGTGCGCCTCGTAATTTGCCAGCCGCGTCTCCAGCGCGCCTGCTTTGTCGAACGCATGCAGGACAAAAAACATCTCACCTCCAGCAAAGCTCACTCACCGCATTGTGATCTTCGGCTTTGTCCAAAGCTGCGCTATACCAGCAGCGCACGCCAAGTGCACCTTTGGGAGGAATATATGCAAAAAATCTCCGTAATAATCGCCGCCGCTGCCGGATTCACGTGGCTTGCATTGCCGGCGCTGGCCGAAACGACCATGTTCAAGGCGCCGTTGACCGCCACTGAGGAAGTTCCGCCAAATCAAAGCAAAGCGACCGGCAATATCGAAGCAACATATGATACCGCAACGAAGAAACTCTCCTGGAAGGGCTCCTATTCGGGACTGACCGGCTCGGAGACCGCCGCCCATTTCCATGGGCCCGCGGGACCCGGCAAGAACGCCGGTGTGGTCGTTCCGGTCGACGCTGCAAAGAGCCCCTTTGAAGGTTCGGCGACGCTCACGGATCCGCAGGCGGCCGAGCTCATGAAGGGCGAGTGGTACTTCAACGTCCACACGGCGGAGAACAAGGGTGGCGAAATCCGCGGTCAGATGGTCAAGGCCAAATAGGCCGCCACGCGCCCGGCTAAGCCTTTGAAAGCCGTGGCGGATCGCCAGCGGGTCTGCTTAAATATTGCGAGAGCAAGAGCGGACCCGCTATGGCAAACGACATCACATCGGACCTGAAGTCCAGCGCACTCGTCTATCATCGCAGCCCGAGGCCCGGAAAGCTCGAGATCCAGGCGACGAAGCCGCTCGGTAATCAGCGTGACCTCGCCCTCGCTTATTCCCCAGGTGTTGCCGCCGCCTGCCTGGCGATTGCGGAGAATGCGCAGGAAGCGGCATCCCTGACGATCCGCCAGAACTTGGTCGCGGTGCTGTCGAACGGCACGGCAGTGCTCGGCCTCGGCAATATCGGCCCGCTTGCCTCGAAGCCGGTGATGGAAGGCAAGGCGGTTCTGTTCAAGAAGTTTGCCGGTATCGACGTGTTCGACATCGAGGTTGCGGAAACCGATATCGAGCGGCTGGTCGATGTCGTCGCGGCGCTCGAGCCGACGTTCGGCGGGATCAATCTCGAAGACATCAAGGCGCCGGAATGTTTCGAAGTCGAGCGCCGCTGCCGGGAACGCATGAACATCCCGGTCTTCCATGACGACCAGCATGGCACGGCGATCATCGTCGGCGCGGCGGTACTGAACGGACTCGAGTTCGCCGGCAAGAAAATCGAGAACGCGAAAATCGTCACGTCAGGCGCAGGCGCCGCGGCGATCGCTTGCTTGAACCTGCTCCTCGAACTCGGCGCCAAGCGCGAGAACATCACCGTCACGGACATCGAGGGCGTGGTCTATAGCGGCCGCACCGCGCTCATGGATCAATGGAAGGGTGCGTTTGCGCAGGAGACGAGTGCGCGCAAACTCGCCGACGTGATCGGCGGCGCCGATATTTTCCTCGGCCTATCGGCGGGCGGCGTGTTGAAGCAAGACATGGTTGCGCGCATGGCCGAGCGCCCGCTCATCATGGCGCTCGCCAACCCCAATCCGGAGATCGACCCGGCGGATGCGTTCGCCGTTAAACCTGATGCGATGATCTGCACCGGACGTTCCGATTATCCAAACCAGGTCAACAACGTTCTCTGCTTTCCCTACATTTTTCGCGGCGCGCTCGATGTCGGCGCGAGCACGATTAATGAGGCGATGAAGCTGGCCGCTGTACGCGCCATCGCGCAGCTGGCGCACGAGGCCCCATCCGACGTCGTCGCGCGGGCCTACGGCGGCGTGTCGCGCCTCTACGGCAAGGACAACCTGATCCCCTCGCCCTTCGATCCGCGTCTCATCCTGCGCATCGCGCCGGCCGTGGCGAAAGCCGCGATGGAGTCGGGCGTCGCCAAGCTGCCGATCTCCGATTTCAAAGCCTATGACGAGCGGCTGCAGCGTTTCGTCTTCCGCTCGGGCTTCATCATGAAGCCGCTTTTGCAGGCCGCACGCGATAATCCGATGCGCGTCGTCTATGCAGAAGGGGAAGATGAGCGCGTGCTCCGCGCGGTGCAGACTGTCGTTGAAGAAGCGATCGCCAAGCCAATCCTGATCGGGCGTCCGGATGTGATCGAGTCGCGCCTGACCCGTTTCGGGCTGTCGATCCGGCCCGGCAAGGATTTCCACCTTGTCGATCCGAACAACGATACGCGTTACCGCGATTACATAACGACATATCTTGATGTGGCCGGCCGTCACGGAATCACCCCGAGTCTGGCGCGCACGTTGGTGCGTACCAGCGCCACTGTCATCTCGGCATTGATGGTGCGACGCGGCGACGCCGATGCGATGCTGTGTGGACTGGAAGGCCGCTTCAATCTGCACCGGCGTCACATCGAGCACATTATCGGTATGATGCCCGGTGCCACTTCGCTTTATGCCGTGAGCCTGATCATCACCAGCAAAGGGGCGTTTTTCCTGACGGATACCCATGTTCACGAAAATCCGTCGGCCGAACAAATCGCCGAGATGGCGATCATGTCCGCTGATCATGTCCGCCGCTTCGGCATCGAGCCGAAGATCGCGCTTGTTGCGCATTCCGATTTTGGCTCGCACGACGATCCCTCGTCACGCAAGATGCGAGAAGCCCTTGCGCTGGTGCGCGAACGCGCGCCCAGTCTCGAGATCGACGGGGAGATGCAGGCGGATACTGCGCTCGCGCAGGCCACGCGGGATCTCGTGCTGCCGAACTCCCGGCTCAAAGGCGAAGCCAATCTTCTCGTCATGCCGAACCTCGATTCGGCGAATATCGCGTTTCAGATGACGAAAGTGATCGCCGACGCCCTGCCGGTCGGACCGATCCTGATCGGCGTCGCCCAACCGGCACACATTCTGACGCCATCGGTCACCGCCCGCGGGATCGTCAACATGACGGCTATCGCGTCCGCGGAGGCGCAGGCCGATCGCGAGCAGGTGCATCGCCTCGCCGCGCAGTGAGGCACTCCGGCCTTAGGCCGGGACCCGCGCGCGCTCGATCGCCGCCTCGCCGCGCTGCTCCGCGGAGCGCGCGGCCTTGCGCACGATCACGTGCACGAAATGCAGCTTTCCGATCACAGGCGGCGTCAGCACGAAGGGATACACGTCCGACATACCCATCGAGCGGTTGATCTCGTTGACCGCCTCGGTCAACGGCACCCAGGCTTTGAGCAGCGCATCGAAATCGTCTTCGCGGTAGGGATTGTCCAACGCCCGTCCACTGAGCCTGCCCAATCCCAGCGGAAGATCGGCCGCAGTATCGAGCGTCGCCACGATATGGATGAAATGCGCGAACGATTCCGCCCAGTCTTCCCATGGATGTGTCGTCGCATAGGCGCTGATAAAATTTTCGCGCCAACCCTGCGGCGGCCCGTTTTCGTAATGGCGCTTCAGCGACTCTGCATAGTCCGCGCCTTCGTCGCCGAACAATGCGCGAAAGGCGGCTAGATCGCGTGACCCACGCAGCAGAATGTCCCAGTAGTGATGGCCGATCTCGTGGCGAAAATGGCCAACTAGCGTGCGATACGGCTCCTTCATCTGCGCGCGCCGCGCCTCGCGTTCCGCGTCATTCGCCTCGGCGATGTTGAGCGTGATCTCGCCTTCGTCATGTCCGGTGAGGACTTTGGCCCCGGGGTATTCCGAGAGGAAATCGAAGACGATGCCGTGCGAGGGGTCTTCCGCCCGGCTCTTCACCGGTAAACCCAAGCGCAAGAGATCGTAGATCACTCGGTGCTTGGCACTTTCGATCTTCTGCCAAAGCACGAGCTTGCCTGGCTCGTTGAGATTCGGAACCGTGCGATTGAGCTTGCACGCAAGACAAAAGTCGTCCGAAGCATCGGCATCCACAGCCCAATTGCAGGCAAGGTGCTGTCGATTGAGGCAGTCTCGCGCGCCCGCTTGCGCGACCATGGTCATCTGGTGCGCGTCGAAGGCGAGCGGCGTGTTGCACCGTTCGCAAGAATAATTTTCAAAATAGACGCGCTGCCCGCAATTCGGGCATCTGAATTGACGCATGAGTGAGGTATCCGATCGAGCGTAGCTGCCGCTTCCTGCCCGCAACGCTGCTACTTCGTGATCGTTCCGCCAATCCGCAAGGCTGTCCGAAGATAAGACGAGCGGCGTAACGCCGCTCTGACCACTCCTTTGGATCAGCGTAAATACGCGTCGCGTCTATATTCGATCAGGCCTTCGGACGTGATCACCACCCATTTCCCCGCCTGCTTTTCAATCGAGGTGACCTTGCCTGCGCCGGGTATGCCGCGGCCCGGCCAGACCTCGCGCAGGCCATCAGGACCCTCGATCAGCGCAACGCCGTCGGCGACCTCACGCACGACGTAGTTATGGATGAGCTTCGCCTTTGGCTCGGCCTTCTGCACCGCGGCGGCAACTTCCGCGGGGGTCGGCAGTGCGTGCGGGTCCTGAAGCGTGACGGGCTTCGGCGCTTCCGCCTTCGGCGGGACCGCCGCGATCGGCGTCTGGTCGGCTGTCTGCCGCTCGAGGCGGTCGAGGCGCTCGGTCAGTTTTTCGATCCGCTGCTGATCGCGTTCGGAGACCCCTTTCGAAGACTGCGCGGAGGAAACTTGAGCGATTGCGTTGGCGGTGTCGGTGCGCGTTGCGGTCAGCCCCTCCTTGAGGGTTTCGAGACTGGCACGCAGCGAGCGCAATTCCTGCGCCTGCCGGACCTGGTCGGGATTGGCTTTCAGCGCGTCGACCTGAACTCGGACCCCGCGCAGCTCTTCCTTCAGGCGCGCGATCTCGCGCGTCTGCGTCGATGCCATCGCAACGTCGCGCTTCCACGGCAGGGCGGCGGCGACATTTACGCTCGGACCTTGCGCCGCGGCACTGGCGCCCGGCCACTCAATGCCGATCTGCGTCCCGGCATAGGCGCCAAACCCAAGCGCGAGCGCCATGCCGGCGGCTAGTGCCCCATGGCGTTTGAAGAAACTCGGCTGGGCCGCGGCAGGTTTGCGCTGCTCCGGGGCCAGAGAAAGAACGGTGATCTGCCGCGGCGCGGTTGTGGGCTCGGTCGGTGCCGCACGCGGAGCCGCGACCGGAACCGCCACAGGTGCAGGAGTTTCCGCCTTCACCTCGGGTGCTGCCTCGCTTTGCGACGTGATCGAATGGCCGGTCAGAGGGGACGCCTCCGGCTTCGCCTTGCGTCGGCGGCGCGGGCGTGGGGCCAGATCCGTTGCAGCCTCAGGTGCTGCATTCTCTGGAGAGGCCGACGGCGTGACGTGTTCGAGGTCCATCCTCGGTTCCTGATGAGCAAACTTACAACAGAAGTGAAAATTGGCGCGATTCAGTTAACCCCGCGTTAAGCTGCGGAAATCCGGAAAGAAAAAGTTAAAGGATTATTTCGGCGGGCAAACGACCCAGCATTTGCAAGATGTTGTCGGCGAGTTCCGCATGTCCGAAAGGTTTTTGCAGGACGCGTTCGCCTTGCAAGTCGCTGGTTTCCGAGTGGCCGGTGATGAACAGGATCGGCAAATCCGCGCGTTCCCGGCGCAGACGCGACGCCAGCTTCGGCCCGTCGGCGCCCGGCATGACGACGTCGGTGATGACGAGATCGAGCGCCTCCGGCGCATGGGCGAGCGCGAAGGCGATCTCCGCAGTCGGCGCCTCGATGATCGTGTAGCCGAGATCGCGCAGGAAAGACGCGGTGAGCGGCCGCACCTGCTCGTCGTCGTCGACGAGCAGGATGACGGCGCGGCCGTGCAGGTTCGAATCGATCTGTTCGACCGGCTCTTCGCCGAGGAACGGCGCGCGCGGCAATACGATCGAAACTTTGGTGCCGATTCCGGATCGGCTGTCGATGGTCAGCGCGCCACCGGATTGTTCGGCAAATCCGTGCGCGGTCGCAAGACCGAGGCCGGTGCCGCTGCCTCTCGGCTTTGTCGTGAAAAACGGCTCGGTTGCGCGCGCCGCGATGTCGGGCGCCATGCCGCTTCCTGAATCTTCGACCGTGAAGACGACATGCGGACCGAGTCGCAAGCGCTCATTGCGGAATTCGCTTTCCTCGTTGCGAACGGAGACGCGCACGCTTCCTTTGTGGCCTTTCATCGCATCGCGCGCGTTGAGGACGAGGTTGAGGACGGAGACTTCGAGCCGCTGCCGGTCGACAATGATCGGCCAGCATTCGTCACCGATCTCGATCTCGCACGCAATGTCGGTGCCGACGGCGTGGCGCACGAGCGGCGCCACATCGTTCATCAGATCGTCCGGTTGGACGCGCGTCGGACGCAGTTCCTCGCGGCGGGCAAATCCCATGAGCTGACGGACGAGTCCGGCTGCGCGCTCCGCGGCGCTCTCGCCGTGGCGCACGAACTCGAGCACCTGCTCATCGGACGTACGGCGCTTGATCATCCGGTATGTGCCAAGCACCGCGGCGAGCACATTGTTGAAGTCGTGCGCGATCCCGCCGGTGAACTGACCGAGCGCTTCGATCTTCTGCGCCTGGACGAGGGCCGCTTGCGCTTCTTCACGCCGGCGCATTTCGCCGGCAAGTTCCCGCGCCGCGTCCGCTAAGGCTTGCGTGCGGCGTGCGACTTTGTCTTCCAATTCGTCGTTCAGGCGCTCCAGCATTTCGGCGGCGCGGCGCTCGTCCGTGATGTCGCGCGCGATTGCGAGAATGCGTTCTGGCTTGCCGCTGTGCGTATGCAAGACCGGCGTGACCTGGATGTCCCACCATTTCTCTGCGCCTCTGAACGTCGGCAGGAGCGCGGTGATGCGCGAACTCTGGCCCCTTCGCGCAGTTTCAATCGAGCGCTGGAATTCCGGCTGCTCGTCGCGCGGCAGAAACTCCGTCCATTGCCGGCCAAGCAGAGGTTCGAGGTCGGCGATTTCCATAGCGTGCAGGCCGGGACCATTCATGAAAATCAGCCGGCCGGAAAGATCGAGCACTTTGATGCAATCGGCGCTGCTCTCCAGAATGCCGCGGAGGAAAGCTTCGCTCTCACTGAGTTCAAGTTCGGCGCGGCGCTGCTCGGTAATATCCTGCGCAACGCCAATCATGCGAGCCGCACTCTCGTGCTCGCGATCGAAGACGCGGGCGCGCGAGGCGATCCACCGCCACTCCCCGCTATCCGATTTCAGACGGAAAACGGCGTCATAGTCGACGCTCTCTTCACGCACGGCGCGCAATTTGTCTTGGATGCTGGGGCGGTCTTCCGGATGCACAAGCGAGAGAAACGTGTCCTGACCATGCGCCGTGTTGAGCGCAGAAGACAAACGCTGCACGATGCCGCCATGCCAGCGTCCGACGCCGGATTCTACTTCGCGCTGCCAGGTCGTTAGCCGCGCCCCTTCGAGCGCCAAGCGCAGGTGCTCTTCCTTGTCGCGGAGTTCGAGCTGGGCGCGATGCAGATCGTCGATATCAAGCGCGGTACCGATCCAATCGACCGTGACGCCGCCGGATTTTCGCGGCACAAGCGTGAAGCGATGATGGCGCCATTCGCCGTCCGTGCGCGCCAGCCGAGCCTCGAACGAGAATATCTGATCGCTGCTCAAGCCTCCGGCAAAAGCGTTCCGGGAGAGCTCGCGGTCGTCGGGATGGACATGACGGAAGCCGTCTTGGTCGAGCGCGGCCAGACCGCCGAGATAAGCCGACAGGGTCGCGTTCAAGTAGCTGACCGTGCCGTCCGGAGACATCGTCCAGACGAGCTGCGGAAGCGAGTCGGCAAGCAGCCTGTAGCGCGCCTCGCTTTCGGTGATCGCTTGTTGTTTCTTCGAAGGCCGGGTCGATCCGAACGGACGGCGCGGCAACAATCGGCTCAGACGTTCGAAAAGATCAAGACGCAAAATACGGGAAGGGAAACTCATCAAAAGCTCGCCCGCGGCGCGTATGCTCCATCGTTGCGTCAGCAACCGGGCAAACCGGCGAATCCGCGACTAACCGATGCGTGGACTTTGATATTGCCATAGCCCGTTGAACAAGGGCAAGCCGCCCATCAGTATTCAACCTCTCGCAAGGGCGGCGTCGATCATGCGCAAGGTCGGGCTGTCGTCGGACCAATTCACTTCGCGCCGCACGATCCGCAAAATCCATAAAAGTGAATCCCGCTCGGCGCGAAGTTGCACGGATTCAGGCAACGCGGAGTCGCTCTGAGGCACCGCGCGTTGAATGACGTGTAACTCGGCGCCGCGGCGCGTCTTGGCGTCGCTCGCACTAGGTTCGGGCAAGTTCTTCCGCATCGGTCCCTCACAACGGGGCAGTAATGGCTCGGTTCAAGCTCGTTCACCGTCTCGAATCGGGTACACCCGCATCTGGGCGGAATCTATGATGCCAAGCTGAGCAATAATGGGATTTGGACGCGGTGTGACTTTAAGGGCGCAGTTGCGACTGCTCCGCAGGCAAATGCCGGGCGACCGCCTCGGCGATGTCATCGATCATGAACGGCTTTTGCAGGTAGGCGGCGAAGCCGCGGGCGCGTGCACGTACCGTCGTTTCCGGCAATGAGGTCATGATGATTACCGGAATCGACGTCAGCGCCGCCTGCTCTTTCATCCAGGCGATCAACTCCGGCGCATCCATGATCGGCATCATGAAATCCACGATGACGAGATCGACGCTTTCGGTCTTCAGCAGTGCTTCCGCTTCCCGGCCATTGCCGGCGATGAGCGTGCAATATCCCTCATCGCGCAGGATCGCGCTTAGCACTTCGGCCAGCGCCCATTCGTCGTCGACGATGAGGATCGTCTGCAACAAGTTTCGATTTCCCGCTCCCGGGGACGTTCCGTCGAGAATGCTTGCTCAAGGTGATCGGAGCAAACTCTTTTGCGCGTCGCGATCCGACCATATGGCAGTTTTATGGGCTCTCAAAACCGGTACTCGCCGAAAGGAGAAGCCCTCCTCGCTTGACTTGGACGTGAAGCGGAATGTTCTCTGCGCAAGAATCTGCGGCGCCATAAGTCGAGCAAATGCTGGGAGAAGAAGCCAATGGAATATGTTCCACGACGGTCCGTAAGGATCGGCCTGGCGGTGCTCATGAACATCGCCGGAGTATGCGGCGCGTTCGCGGACACAAAAACCGTCCGCATCGCGAAGCAGTTCGGCATTTCGTACTTGCCGATCACCATCATGGAAAGCGAAAAGCTTCTCGAGAAGCACGCAACGGCCGCCGGGCTGGACGTGCAACCGCAATGGATCCAGTTCACCAGCGGCACGCCGATGAACGACGCGATCATTTCCGGCAATCTCGACCTCGCGTCCGGTGGGGCCAGTCAATTGATCACGATCTGGGGAAAGACAGGTAGCACCTACGGTGTCAAAGGTGTCGCGGCCCTCAACGCGATGCCAATCTATCTGATCAGCGTGAACCCGAAGGTGAAGTCGATCGCCGATCTCAGCGATGCTGACAGGGTCGCGCTGCCCTCGATAAAAACGTCAATTCAAGCCCTGACATTGCAGATGGCGGCGGAGAAGACTTTCGGTCCGGGACAGCAATACAAGCTCGATGCGCTGACGGTCTCGATGGGTCATCCCGATGCACAGGTGGCGATGCTTGGTGGAAAGTCCGGCATCACCGCGCATTTCGGCTCGGCCCCCTTCATGTACCAGGAACTCGCCGATCCGCGCGCGCACAAAATACTCGACAGTTTTGAGGTGCTGGGTGGGCCTCACACATTCAACGTCGTCTGGGCCACGACAAAGTTCCACGACGAGAATCCGAAGCTCATCCGCGCCTTTGTCGACGCGCTGAGTGAAGCGGAAAGAATACTTCGGGAGGAGCCCGCGCGCGCCGCAGCGATCTATGTGAAACTCGACAAGTCGAAGATGGATGTCGCCGAAGTCGAGCGAATAATCCACTTGCCCGAGAACGAATGGACGATCGTGCCGAAGAACATCATTGCTTATGCCGATTTCATGCATCGCGTCGGCGCGCTGTCGGTGAAGCCGGCGAGCTGGAAGGACCTGTTCTTTCCCGAAATGGCCGATCTTCCTGGAAGCTGACGCTGCCTGACTGGCGGGTGGCTTCGGCATGACGAGATGAGCGCCGATTTCTCGTTTGCGACTCTGGTTGTCGTGTGGATTGGCGCGTTTCTCGGCGCCTTCGCAGCCGGCGGCGCGGGATTTGCCTTTGCGCTCGCGGCCTCCGCCATTTGGCTGCACGTGCTCGACCCGCTGCACACGACGGCCATGGTCGTTGGTTCGGGCACGCTGCTTCACGGCGTTCTGATCTGGCCGATCCGCCGCTCGATCGGGATCGCGCGGCTCTGGCCGTTTGTTGCCGGCGCGGTGTTGGGCATACCAGCCGGCGTCGCGCTGCTCTCCCATACGCGCGCAGACATTATCCGCGCCGGCATCGGGGTTTTTCTGGTCGCCTATGGCCTGTACGCGCTCGCAGCCCCGCAGCTTCCCTATTTCAGCCGCGGCGGCCGTGCAGCCGATGCGCTGGTGGGCTTCGCCGGCGGGGTCCTCGGCGGCCTCGGCGGCTATTCCGGCGTGCTGCCGACAATCTGGACGCAGGTTCGCGGCTGGCCGAAGGAGGTCGCGCGCGGCGTCTATCAGCCTTTCATCGTGTTCGCGCAGGTCGTGACGCTGGGAATCATCGGCGCGATTACAGTTGACCGCGCGAGCATCCTGCTCTTTGCCACCACGATTCCCGCCCTCGCGCTCGGCGCCTGGCTGGGTTTGCGCGTTTACGGTCGCCTCAATGACAGGCGCTTCCGGCAAGTCCTCTCGGTGATGCTGCTGTTGTCGGGCCTGACGCTTTTCGCCTAAGCTTCGGCGAAGCAGGCCAGTGTGTGACATGCAAACAGCCGAAGCCACCAAAGAGGTTCCCGCGGCCCAGACGAACGAGGGGCCGATCGTCGAACTCGTTGAAGTCAACAAATGGTATGGCAGCTTTCACGTGCTGCGGAACATCACGCTGTCGGTGAGCCGCGGCGAGCGGATCGTGATCTGCGGGCCCTCAGGGTCGGGCAAATCGACGATGATCCGCTGCATCAACCGCATCGAGGAGCACCAGAGCGGGCGCATCACCGTTGATGGGATCGAGCTCAACAACGATGTGACCCGCATCGAAGAAGTGCGCCGCGAGGTCGGCATGGTGTTCCAGCAGTTCAATCTGTTCCCGCATCTGACAATCCTCGAGAACTGCACGCTGGCGCCGATCTGGGTACGAAAAATGCCAAAGAAGGAGGCCGAGGATCTCGCGATGCACTACTTGAAGCGGGTGAAAATCCCGGAACAAGCGAACAAATATCCCGGTCAGATGTCTGGCGGCCAGCAGCAGCGCGTCGCGATTGCCCGGGCGCTGTGCATGAACCCCAAAATCATGCTGTTTGACGAGCCGACCTCCGCGCTCGACCCTGAGATGGTGAAGGAAGTGCTCGACACGATGGTGTCGCTCGCCGAGGACGGCATGACCATGCTCTGCGTCACGCACGAGATGGGCTTTGCCCGCCAGGTCGCCAATCGCGTGATTTTCATGGATGGCGGCGAGATCATCGAGATCAATTCGCCGCAGGCGTTCTTTGCCAATCCGCAACACGAGCGGACAAAATTGTTCCTCAGCCAGATTCTGCATTAATTTTTCGCCACCCAGCTTGGCCGGCCGGAATCCCGCCACAAACGACCGGCTGAATTCAAACGGTCGTTTGAGGAGTGAGCCGATGACGCTCTCGGGTGATGTGTTCGGATTGCTTGCCGCCGGTCTGCGCAAATTCGCGGGACAAGTGCTGGTCTCAGTGGCCGCAACGGTCTGCGCCACCGCGATCTATGGGCACATCGTCTCGGAACGCGCCCCATCTCAGGTGGAGTCGGAAGCGATTTCGGTGGTTTCCCCCACCCGCATCGGCGGGGGAGCGATTGACGTGCAGACGCTCGCCTACTACCCCGAGCACTTGGCGGCGCAGGACAGCCTCAACCGATTCCACGCCGTCTCCGTCCAGAGGACCGCGGAGCTGGCTGGGATGGCGAATCCGACGCGAACCGCCGCCCTCACCGATGCGGCGAAACCTCGTCGCGTAGCATCGGTCGATGTCCTGCCACCACCTCGTCCGACCACGCTTGCCGACATGAGCGTGCTTCCGGTACGCCGCCCTGTCGCGCCCGCTGTCGTTGCCGAGGTGACGCCGGAACCGGTCCCACGCAACGCGAAAATCTGGGGTGTCGAGCTGCCGCGTTTCATTCCGACCGGGGCTACCGTGATCGACAAGCTTGCGTCCGTGAAGGATAGGATCGGCGGCCTCATTCATGTCTCGTCCCGCTGACCTCACGCGGGACAATCTGATCCAAGCGGCAATCGCGGTCTTCTCGGCAAAGGGGTTTGAGGGCGGCTCGGTCCGCGAGATCACGCATGCCGCGAACGCCAACCAAGCCGCAATCAATTACCATTTCGGCGGCAAGGACGGACTCTATCACGAGGTTCTGAAGGCGTCGGTCCGGGCCTTTGCCGAACTGAGCCCGCTGGACGTGGACCGGCTCGCCGCAATGAAGGGCCCGCAGGCAGTCGACACGTTCTTCCGCACGCAGCTGAAGGCGCTGAACCGCCGTGACCAGCTCGGCCGCTTCCTGCGGATTTTCACTTGGGAGACGCTGGCGCGGACGCAAGTCTTCACCGATTTTCTCGCGACCGAGAACCTCCCCATGTTCGGCGTTGCCGAGTTGGTGGTACGCAAATTCCTGCCGCCAGATACCGAGCGCACCGATCTCTGGATTGCGATCTTCTGGCTCTTGTCGCAGATCGAGACCTTCATCCGGCCCGAGCGGCTGGAACGCCCGCCTTACAACCTGAAGATTGACCAGAAGCTGATCGACCATCTGGCAGATCGCCTGTCGGCGATGACCGTCGCAGCCCTGTCGACCTGGGGAAGCGATCGCGCCTGGGATCAGCGGCGCAGCGGCTCACCGGCAAGCCAGGCGGCGCCGTCCTCATAAAGCTTCTCGACCTCGGGGCCGTCGAGGCCGGGCATATCAGGCTTTACCTCGTAGCCGATCTTCGTCTGGACGTAGGCGAGGTGGCGATACCCCTCCGGAAATTGCCTCAGCAGATTCGGGTCAAGCGCGAGGCGCGCGCCGGGATCGATCGGGTCGAGCCGGTCCTTCTCGTAAATCGGTTGGCGCAGGACCATTCCCCAGCGGCCCTCGCGCTCCTCGAGGAAATCATAGAAGCGTCCGGTGCAAACCACATCGCAGGCAACACCCTCGACCGGCGCGCGCTGCGAGATCGTCATCTTGGTTTGGGCGATCGCCCGCTGACGGGCGAGGTCGATCGACATGCCGCCGAGGAAGTGCAGGATGCGCACGCCGCGCGCATAGCCCTCCCGGCTGACTTGGATGAAATCGTCGGCAGTGCCCTGGAACCAGGTCGCCATCATCCGCCCATCGTCGTGCCAGACGGAGCGGAAGCGGTCCCACATCAGGCCGTCGCGCCAGATGGCCCAATTCTCGATGAGATCGCGGATGATCAGGCGGTCCGGATCGAGCCCGGCTCCGGCCTCAGGCATGCCCGGCGGCGGCGGAGAGATGCCCTGGGTCGATCCCGATGCGCCTGAGCGCCTTCTCGTATTTCTGCTCGACGGGCGTGTCGAAGACCAAAGCCGGGTCGGCCGGACAGTTCAGCCATCCGTTATGCTGTATCTCGGCCTCAAGCTGTCCGGCCCCCCAGCCGGCATAGCCGAGCGCGAGAATGGCCCTGTCAGGGCCGGAGCCTTTGGCGATGGCACGCAGGATGTCCACCGTCGCGGTAAGCGAGACCCCGTCATCAATGGGGAGGGTCGAATTGTCGATGAAGTAGTCGGCCGAGTGTAGGACGAAACCCCGGCCCGTCTCGACCGGCCCGCCTTTGAGGACGCGAACGGCCTCCGCCCGCTTCGGCAACCGGATCGACTCCTCCGGCGCAATGACTTCGAGCTGCACCAAAAGCTCGGGGAAGCTCACCTTGGAGGCCAGCTGGTTGACGATGATCCCCATCGCGCCGTCCTCGGAATGGGCGCAGAGATAGATCACGGCGCGCGCGAAACGGCTGTCGCCCATGCCCGGCATGGCGACGAGCATCTGCCCGTCGAGGAAGCTCGCCATGCGCCTTGATGTCTCGAAGGGCTTCATAGAACCCACCGTATGTCTCGCCCCAAAGCTTCACAAGGCGCATAACGCGATTGTGAGGGTAGACAACCTCGCTAGACGCTGGCTGAGCAACCCGTGACAGAATACGAATGTTCCATGCCGACATTGTTGAAGCCGACGCTGGTTCTGTTCCTTGCCATGATGGTTACGGTCGCCGCACTCGTGCCGGCGTGGGCCGGAAATAGCGCTTCGGCCTGGTCGAACGCCACAAAATCGGCCGCGCGGCTCATTGCCGCGCCAGACGTGGACGAGGGCGCCTACCGCGCGGGCATCGAGATCAAGCTAGCGCCGGAGACGATCACCTATTGGCGATCGCCGGGGGAATCCGGCGTCCCGCCCGTCTTCGATTTTTCGCGCTCCTCGAACCTCCGCAGCGCCGAAGTCAGCTTCCCCGCGCCAAAGCGCATCAACGAAGCCGGCAGCGATATATTCGGCTACGAAGGCGGCATCGTGCTTCCAGTACGCGTCGTCCCGCAGGACGCAGGCAAGCCGGTCGATCTCCTGCTCGATCTAGACTATGCGGCTTGCGAAAAAATTTGCCTGCCGGTGCACGCGACGCTCGAACTCCCTTTGCCACCTCGAGATGGCGGTCAGACTAAAGCTATCGCCGCAGCCGAAGCGGCTGTGCCTCGGCAGCTTTCGCTCGAAGAAATCGCCCGCAATATCGCGATGCAGCCGGTCCCAGATGCGGACAAGCCGACTTGGCGGCTCAGATGGCGCGGCAGCCGCCCGGACGACTTATTCGCCGAAACGCGGGATCTCTTCTTCATCGAGACCAAGCGCGACGGAGACGATTTCCTCGTCACGCTGACCGATCATCCCAGGGAAGCCGCGTTTCCCGACCAACCGGTGCGCTTCACGCTGACCGGCAGGCAGCCGGTCGAATTTGCCCTGCATCTCGACGCGCGCGCCGCCACGCCATAGGTTCCCGCACGACGGCGCAGTGACGCGCCCCCCGGAGTGCAAGATGACGATTAAGGTTGGTGACCGCCTCCCCGAAGCGACCTTTACGGTTATGACCTCGGACGGTCCGCAGACACGAACGACCGAGGATTTCTTCAAGGGCCGCCGTGTCGTTCTTGTCGGCGTTCCCGGTGCGTTCACGCCGACCTGCCATCGCAATCACCTGCCGGGTTTCGTCGCTAAAGCCGACGACATCCTTGCCAAAGGCATCGACGAAATCGCCGTCACCGGCGTGAACGACGTGTTCGTCATGGATGCCTGGGCCAAGCACAGCGGCGCCGAAGGCAAGGTCACCTTTCTCGCCGACGGGAGCGCGAATTTCGCCAGGGCGATCGGCCTCACGGCCGATATGAGCGCGCGCGGCTTGGGGATGCGCTCGCAGCGCTACTCGATGCTGATCGATGACGGTGTCGTGCGCAAAGTCAGCGTCGAAGAGGCGCCCGGGAAAGCTGAGGCCTCCGGTGCCGAGGCGCTATTGAAGGTGCTTTAGAAGATCAACGCGCGATAACGTAAATCAAAACGACCGCCCCGAGCGCGCACGAGCAGAGCGACATCGCGAAGAGATAGGCGGTGTTGTAGCGCCCTTTGTCTAAGCGCGTGATTTCATTCCGCCGCGCTATCTGCCGGGCGTGGAACTCCTGATCCAGACTTGTCGAGAACTTACCCACGGGACAAACTCCTGGGGAGCGAACATGCGCAATATTGCCCGAAATTAGCTGCCTAACTTTAAGAAGTCGTAGGTGGGAGAGGCATCCACAGGCTTATGCCTATTCTAAGATCGTAAACCCTGCGGCGGTGCCTTGCTTGTCCGGCGTCTGAGAAACGGCTGCATCCCTGCCCTGGCCAATTCGTCGGCGCGCTCATTGCGGAGATCGCCGGCGTGTCCGCGCACCCATTTCCAATGGATGTCGTGCGTCTCGGCGGCGGCTTCGAGCCGCTGCCAGAGATCGACATTCTTCACCGGCTTCTTCTCGGCGGTTAGCCAATTGCGCTTCTTCCAGCCGGCGAGCCATTTGCTGATGCCTTCGCGCAGATATTGCGAATCCGTGTGCAGGCTGACGCTGCACGGCCGCTTCAGCGCTTCGAGCGCCGAGATCGCCGCGGTCAGTTCCATGCGATTATTGGTGGTGAGCGCCTCGCCCCCGGAGAGTTCCTTCTCCTTGTCGCCGAGCACGAGAAGCGCGCCCCAGCCGCCGGGGCCGGGATTGGCGGAGCAGGCGCCGTCGGTCCAAATCTCGACGCGCTCGCTCATGCCGCCAGTCCGAATTCGCGCGCGCTCGCGACCTTCTGATGGAAGCGCAGCTTGCGTAAGTATTCGATCGGGTCCTTCGGTTTGACCAGTGCACCCGGCGGCACGTTCAGCCAGTCGACCAGCCGCGTCAGCAGGAAGCGCAAGGCCGATCCGCGCGCGAGGATCGGCAGGGCGTCGCGCTCTCGCTCATCGAGGGGTCGCACACCCTCGTAGCCGGCGAGCAGGGCCATGCCCTTCGTCATATTGAACGAGGCGTCGGCCTCGAAGCACCAGGCATTGAGGCAGATCGCAATCTCGTAGGCGAATGCATCGTTGCAGGCGAAATAAAAATCGATCATGCCGGAGCAAACGCCGTCTAGAAAGAAGACATTGTCGGGAAAGAGATCCGCGTGGATCACGCCGTCGGGCAAGCCGCTCGGAAAATGTTGCTCCTGGAAGGTGAGTTCCTGGTCGAGGATGGCGCGCAGACCCGGCACGACCTCATCGGCGCGCGGCGCCGCCGCGTGATAAAGCGGCCGCCAACCCGGCAACGACAGCGCGTTCGGTCTGCGCAGCGGAAAACCTTCGCCGGCTTGATGCAGCCGCGCGGCCATCCCGCCGATCTGCGCGCATTGCGCGGCGTCAGGCCGGCGCGGCGACATGCCTTCAAGAAAAGTGACGATCGCGGCGGGACGCCCGGCAAGACGGCCGAGCACTTCGCCAGTCCGGTTCTTCACCGGCTGCGGACAGGTGATGCCACGCTGCGACAAATGAAACATCAGCCCCAGGAAGAATGGCAAGTCTTCTTCGCGGACGCGCTTCTCATAGAGCGTGAGGAAATAATATCCGCTCTGCGTATGCAGCATGAAGTTTGAATTTTCGACGCCCTCGGCGATTCCTTTGAACGACAGAACGGGCCCAAGATCATAGGCCTGCAGAAACGCGAGAAGTTCCTCGTCCGAAACCTCGGTATAGACGGCCATTGCGCTTGAACTTAAAGCAGGAAGGGCTCTCCTCGTAGCCGCGTGCGCTTGGCCCGTCAACGCGGCTTCACGCAAGGCGCTGGACCGCGCGCCTCCCGGTGCGCCATAACGCTCGCTGTCACGCACCACTCCGCGCACGAGGAGCTGCGCGTTCCGGCAATACGCAATGATTCCTCTCTGGCTTTGGGCCGTCTTCACGATCACCGCCGCCGGCGCACAGACGCTGCGCAACGCGATGCAGCGCGATCTGATCGCGAGCCTCGGCACCGGCGGCGCGACCTACGTGCGCTTCCTCTTCGGCCTGCCATTCGCGGTACTGTTTCTTGTCCTCGTCGCGATCGGCACGCATGAAGCGCCGCCTGTGCCCGGAGCACGCGCACTCGGCTTCACGCTGATTGCCGCAGTCTCGCAGATTTTCGCCACGGCCCTGATGCTCGCGGCGATGCGCGAGCGCGCGTTTGTCGTCGCGATCGCCTATACGAAAACCGAACCGGTCCTCGTCGCGCTGTTCGGGCTACTTGTTCTCGGCGACAGGCTCAGCGCCGAAAGCGCGCTCGCCATTCTCGTTGCGACATCCGGCGTCATGCTGATGTCGTGGCCCTCGCGCCGGGCGCAAGAAGGCCCCTATTCCTGGCGCCCGGCGGCCTATGGCCTCGTCTCGGCTGGGGCCTTCGCGCTCTCCGCGGTCGGCTACCGCGCCGCCATCCTCGCGCTCGACCTGAAGAACTTCATCGTGGCGGCCTCAACGATCCTCGCCTGCGGGCTCGCCATCCAGACGGCGCTGATCCTCACCTACCTGATGCTGTTCGATCGTAAGCTTCTCTCGGCTATCGGCGGTCTGTGGCGCGCCTCGATGACCGCCGGCTTCATGGGCGCGCTCGCCTCACAGTTCTGGTACCTCGCTTTTGCGATCGATACGGCGGCACGCGTGCGTACGCTCGCGCTTGTCGAAATGATTTTTGCGCAGATCGCGACGCGCCGGCTGTTTCGCCAGGAAACGAGCAGGCGCGAACTCGCAGGGATGGCGATGATCATCGCCGGCGTCGTGCTCTTGTTGTGGGAATAAGCCGGCAGCTTTAAGCTGGCTGCGGCGCGCGCTCGCGCAACTCCTTCGGCAGCGGGAAAAACACGTTCTCGTCGGCCGTCGAGACCGTCTCGACGGAGATCTCGTAGCGCTCGGCAAACGCGTCAAGCACTTCCTCGACGAGAATTTCCGGAGCCGACGCACCCGCGGTCACACCTAGCGATTTAATGTTGCCGAAAATCGACCAATCGATATCCGCCGCGCGCGGCACCAGCTGCGAGCGGGCACCATTGCGCTCTGCGACCTCTTTCAGCCGCTGCGAATTCGAGGATTTGGGCGAGCCGACGACGAGGACCGCATCCACGTCGGGCGCAATCTTCTTCACCGCTTCCTGGCGGTTGGTCGTGGCGTAACAGATGTCTTCCTTATGCGGTCCGGATATGCCGGGAAATTTCGCATGAAGCGCATCGACGATCTCTTTCGTATCGTCGATCGAAAGCGTGGTCTGCGTGACAAAGGCGAGATTCGTTGCGTCGCGCTGCGGTAGCCGCTCCACGTCCTCGACCGATTCGACAAGGATGACGGCACCCGCCGGCAATTGTCCGATCGTGCCCACGACCTCGGGATGACCGGCGTGACCGACGAGAATGACGTCGCGCCCGCGCTTGCGATGAATCTCCGCCTCGCGATGCACCTTCGTCACCAGGGGACACGTCGCGTCGATTGCGAGCAGATTGCGGCCTGTAGCCTCTGCCGGGACCGACTTGGCAACGCCATGCGCGGAGAAAATCACCGGGCTTGTCGTGTCCGGCACCTCGGACAGTTCCTCGACGAAGATCGCGCCTTTGGCCTTCAGTGAATCGACGACGTAGCGATTATGCACGATCTCGTGACGCACATAGACAGGCGCGCCAAACCGCTCAAGGGCCTTTTCCACGACGTCGATAGCCCGTACCACGCCGGCACAGAAGCCGCGCGGCGAACAGAGAAGAATGCGAAGCGGTGGTTTGTCGGTCATGAATTTCTTCACGCGGGCTTGTTGCGCGCACCCTCCCTGCTGTCAAGCTTTGCAGCGCACAACGGTAAAAGCTCGCCTGGGGAAGGCTCGCCTCTCCCCAACGGGCGGGCGCTCTTCTACTATGCATCCTGCTCTCGGGTTCAATCCCGCTAGCACCTAGAGGGAGGGAGAGACTATGGCGACCCTGCAGGATATTCTTCAATCCGCGCAAGGCGGTAAAGCAGCCGAAAACCTGGCTGAGCGGTTTGGAATTTCCTCCGAACAGGCCCATGCGGCAATCCAGGCGCTCACACCCGCCCTCTCCGTAGGCCTAGAGAGGGCCATCCAAAATCCGGGTAACCTCAGTATCATCGTCGGACAGCTGACCAGCAATCTGCACCTCACATCCTACCAAAACGCGGCGGCCGCCCAGTCTGAGGCCGGCGTCGCAGGCGGCTCAACCATTCTCAGCCACGTTTTCGGTGATCCGAACGTCATCGGGCAGATCGCTCAGCAGGCGTCGCGCGTGACGGGGCTGCGGCCCGAGCTTCTCGTCCAGATGCTGCCGGTGGTCGCGACCATGCTCGCTGGCGGCCTGATGAACTCATTGAAATCCCAAGGTTTTGGCAACATATTGAGCCAGCTCGGCAGCGGCACAACCTCTGGGGCAGGTACCCATGCCGCAACGGGCGGCCTAGCCGGGCTCCTCAGCTCGATTTTCGGCGGCCTGTTCGGCGCGATCACCGGAGGCGCCAATGCCAGCGCCCCTTCGGGCGGCCAATCCGGGCTCGACGCGCTGAGGAAAATGCTGCAGCCCGGAAGCGCAGTTGATCCGCAGCATCACGCAGCGATTGGCGAAATCCTCAACCGTCGCGCCTAGCGCGCATAGATCAACTCAGATTGGTTGAGACGGGCCCGTACATGCTTGTGTTCAGGGTCGATCCGATCGATCGGGCGCCCGCGATGATCGCGATCGAAAGGAACAGCGCGAGCATGCAATATTCAATCGCGCTAGCTCCACGTTCGTCGGTCACGAATCTTCTGAACATGAGGTCCACCCCGAGGTCCACCCCCTGAGCTATTGTCGCCTCCAGCCATGGACAATCTCTTAAGCTGATCCTCGAGTCGCCCTACGCCTACACCGCTGATTTGCGTCGTGTCAGCGCGCCCCCTATGTAGCGTCCGGCGGCATCGGGCGGTCCCCTCATCGGCGCGCGAGCTTCCGACCGGCAGAAGAAACGCGGAAAAAAAACGGATGGCGCGCGACGTCGTTGACACCGCGGCGATAGAAACACGCGACGATCTCGTCAGCTGGTTTGAGGAAGGCTGCAAGGAACGCAGCGCTTTTCGGCTAGGTACCGAGCACGAAAAGGTGCCGTTCTATCGGGCCGATACCGCTCCGGTCCCCTATGAGCGCTCGCAATCGCGGCAAGGCGGTATCCGCGATCTGCTCGAAGGACTGCAAGCGCGTTTGGGTTGGGAGCCGATCTCCGATGGCGCCGCGCTGATTGGACTTGCCGCGCCGGGTATGGGCGCCGCGATTTCGCTCGAACCTGGCGGGCAGTTCGAGTTATCGGGCGCGCCGCTCGAAAGCGTGCACGAAGTCGCCGCGGAATTCGACGCGCATCTTGCGGCGGTGCGTGCCGTCGCGGAACCGCTCGGCATCGAGTTCTTGAGTCTCGGCATGCAGCCGAAATGGCCGCGCGCGGCCATTCCTGTGATGCCGAAGCAGCGCTACGCGATCATGGCTGCCTACATGCCGAAGGTCGGTACGCTCGGCCTCGACATGATGTTCCGCACCGCCACCGTGCAGGTCAATCTCGACTACGGCTCCGAAGCGGACATGGTCAAGAAACTGCGCGTGGGATTGGCGCTGCAGCCCATCGTGACAGCGATGTTTGCCAATTCACCATTCACCGACGGAAAGCCGAACGGTTTTTTGTCGATGCGCGCAGAAATCTGGCGCGACACAGATGGGGGCCGCACCGGCATGCTGCCGTTCGCTTTCGAGGACGGAATGGGATTCGAGCGCTATGTCGATTACGCGCTCGACGTGCCAATGTATTTCGTCAAGCGCGGCGAGCATTATCACGATGTGAGCGGCGCCAGCTTCCGCGACCTGCTCGTCGGCAAACTCGCGCAATTGCCCGGTGAGCGTGCGACGATGTCGGATTGGGCGAACCATCTGTCGACGATTTTTCCCGAGGTTCGTCTCAAGCGCTTCCTGGAAATGCGCGGCGCCGATATGGGAGCGCGCGATCATGTTCTCGCTTTGCCCGCCCTATGGGCGGGCCTCTTCTACGACAAGACGGCGCTCGACGGCGCGTGGCAACTCGTCAAGGGCTGGAGCGAGGCGCAAAGGTCGGCGGTGCGTACCGATGTGCCGCGTCGAGCGTTGAAGGCCGAGGTGGCCGGCCGCACGGTCAGACACGTGGCGCGCGATGTCCTCGCGCTTGCAAGAAGCGGACTCGCGCGGCGCGCACGGCCTGACGGATCAGGTAGGGATGAGACTTACCATCTCGATTATTTGGATCGGAATATCGGCGGGGATCGCACCTCGGCGGAATGCTGGCTACAGCGGTATCAAACGGCCTGGCAGAAAAATATCCATCCGATTTTCGAAGAGGCGCGACTTTAGTTCGGCTCAGCGCGCGAAGAGATCTCTTGAGCCCGGCAATTCGCGCACGCGCAGATGACCGCGCGCGTCGCCGCGAACCTCAAAGGGCGGATCAGCCGCATTTTGGTCGGAACTCAGCCCCGCAGGGCGTGGGCCTTCCCCGGTGTCCGACCGAGCAAAGCCGCTCCGCAAGGTGTTGCCCAGTCCCATCTCGACGCGGATATGCCCACCAACGCGCGCGCATCCATCCGTGCCTTCGATCTCGACGAAATCAGACCCGTAAATTGAGCACCGGTTGATCTTATGTTCGCCGGCGCCGGCTCGATTTCCCTCCGCCAAACTGAGACTTGACGAGCCGAGAACCAGAGCAAACGCAGCAAAACCCGATGTCAGACGGCAATCGAATGCCATGTCGCGCGCAATCCTGTTCTTTCGTTTCTGAGCCTGCGACAGCCCGCTGATTCCGCGGAATGATGCATCGAGGATCATGGCGACATCGTGGTTCGCCGCTGCTCGGTGCGCCAGTCACCGAGAATGGCCTGCACGAGTGCCAATCCGGCAACAGCTGCCGTATCGGCGCGCAGGATGCGCGATCCTAGTGAAATCGGCAGGACGTTTGGCGAGGCGAGAAGGGTTTCTCGCTCACCCGCGTCGAAACCGCCTTCCGGCCCGATCAGCAGAGCGAGAGCCGGATTATCCGCTAATTTCGTTTCCGCATCACGCAACAACGTTATGGGGTCGCTGACTTCCGCCCCTTCATCGCAGAAGATGATGAGGCGCTCCGGCGAGCGCTGGGCGAGATAGGCTGCGAGGCTTGTCTCACTCGCGATTTCCGGGATGGCTAATATCCCGCATTGTTCGGCCGCTTCGATCGCGTTGGCGCGCATGCGCGATATGTTTACGCGGGCAACCTGCGTGCGTTTCGTCAGCACGGGGACGAGACGCCGCGCGCCCATTTCGACAGCCTTTTGAACCATATAATCGAGCCGGGCGTGTTTCAGCGGCGCGAAACAATAATCGAGGTCGGAGCCAGCTTCCTGCACCCGCAGCTGCTGCAGGACGACGAGATCGGCTTTTCGTTTCGAAACATTCCCGATTTCGGCAAGCCATTCGCCATCGCGGCCGTTGAAGACGAGGACCTGGGCCCCGTCCCGCAACCGCAATACCGAGAGGAGGTAATTGGCGTGTGGTTGGTTTAATCCAAATCGATATCCGCCGGCGAGTGGTTCGTCGACGAAAAGGCGCTGTGCGGAGAAAGCGTATCGCGGCACGAAACCCACCCGAGATGCGCGCCTCAGAGGGCCCTGGACGCAACGGCGCGCGGGCCCGTTCATAGCGTGTTGAGCTTAAAGGCGAAAACCGCGTCATGAAGCTGCCGCTTTCGCCCGCCATCCAATCAGGCGATTAGGACTGCGCCCGTTTCCCAAGGTTCCCGATGCAGACGCTCAGCCCCATCCGGTTCGCACTTCCCGTCCTGCTGCTCGGACTCGGTTTCCCAGCTCTCGTCTCCCCTGCTCGCGCCGATTGCAACGAGGACATGGGCAAGATCATGCAGCGGCGCGAGGGGTTGATCCAGGAACTCAACAACTCAGCCAAGGCCTCGGGCGGTAAGCTCGACCCGACCACCGCCTGTCCGCGCTTACGTAAGCTCGCGGGCCTGGAAAACGATCTTCTAGCCTATATGACCAAGAACAAGGATTGGTGCGCGATTCCCGATAGCGCCGTCGAGAATGCGACCGCGGGACACGCCAAGACGGCGCAGACCGCGACCCAGGCCTGCAACATCGCCGCCCAAATCAAGAAAGCCCAGGAGCAGCAGGCGAACGGCGGCGCGGCCCCAACGAAGCTCCCCGCCGGACCGCTGTGATCCCACCCGCCAAAGCGGCGGGTTCACGAAAGGCTGCAGAGGCAGACGCGCTCCCAGACGCGCGCAGCGATCATCCCGTCTGGCGCTTCGCTCCGGCGGCCGCGCGGCCCTACATTCAGCTCGCGCGGCTCGACCGGCCGGTCGGCTGGTGGCTCCTCCTGCTGCCCTGCTGGTGGTCGAGCGCGCTGGCGACGTCCTCGCTGGGAAGAGCCCCAAATCTGCTGCATCTGACCCTGCTGCTTATTGGTGCCGTCGCTATGCGCGGCGCGGGATCGACCTACAACGATGTTGTTGACCGCGACATCGACGCGAAGGTGGAGCGGACCCGAAACCGGCCGCTCGCCTCGGGGCGACTCAGACCGGGCCAGGCGCTGGTCTTCCTGGTGCTGGAGTGCTTCATCGGCCTCGCCGTGCTGCTCTCGTTCAACTGGTTTGCGGTTGGAACGGGCCTCGCGTCCCTCATTTTCGTGGCGATCTATCCCTACATGAAGCGGATCACCTCGTGGCCGCAGGCGGTTCTCGGCCTCGCCTTCGCCTGGGGAGGGCTCATGGGCTGGGCCGCGGTAATGGGCAGCCTCGCCTGGCCGGCTTTCCTCATCTATGGGGCGGCGATCCTGTGGACGATGGGCTACGACACGATCTACGCCCTCCAGGACCTCCGCGACGATTCGGTCGTCGGCGTGCGCTCGACCGCGCGGCTGTTCGGCGCCCGTGTACGGGTCGCGGTCGGTCTCCTTTTCGCCGGGGCGGTGGTGCTTGCCGAGGGCGCCCTGTTGACCGCGAAAGTCGGATTGTTCGCGCAGCTCGGACTGCTCTGCTTTGCCGCGCATCTCGCCTGGCAAGTGCGCACTATCGATCCCGACGATCAGCGCAGGGCCTTGATGCTGTTTCGCTCCAACCGCGATGCCGGCTTGTTACTCTTCGCGGGTATCGCTCTCGACGGCCTGATAGCGCAAATGATGTGAGGCGGGAACGCAGCCGCGGCTATTGCATTGTCGGAGGGCACGGCGCGGCGCAGCTTCGGAGCGTTCACATGCTCAAATGGGCCCTCTTCTTCTTCATCATCTCCATCGTTGCGGCCGCCTTCGGCTTCACCGGGATCTCGGAAGCGTCGGCCGGAATCGCCAAAATCCTGTTCTTCATCTTCGTCATCGTTTTCCTCGTCCTGCTCGTGCTCGGGCTGATGGCAGGCGAAGCCTTATTCAGGTAGCGCGGCTCATCTACTCGTAGCAGACGATCTCGCGCTCATCGCTATGGATGACTGCGAGCCGCTCTAGTGCCCCCATCCTGCGCCGGCGTGCGAAGCGCGTGCGGCGCTTGGCCACCGCAGATCCCCTCCGGCGCGGCGCTGACGATGTCGACGCCGCGCAATCAACTGCTTCGAGCTGCCCCTCCGCCCGCTCGAGAAGGCGCGGCAGCGACAGCGATTGGGCCCAGGCACTCCACTCCGCCGCGATCTCGCTCGCATCGCTGGCCTCGCAGAGCGGCACCGACAGATCGGGATCGGCGTGGAGCAGCTCGATTTTATGAAGGGCTTCACCCGAGCCGTCGGCCGCAACCGAAAGCGCGACACCGCGATACGACGTAAGCGGCACCCGCACCCGCATGGCAATGCCCGCGACGCGTCGGGCAATGACCACCGAATGGCCACCGAAGGCGATCTCCCGGATCAAATCGTCGGCGCGCGCGTCGCGGCGCGTCAGCCGGGCGTCGCGGGCGGATATTGCGGCGGCAGGCGGGCTTTGAAGCGGCATTGAGCGTCTCGCGAGTGAGCGTGTTTCGGATGCAGGAAACTTACCCGCCGAGCGGAGTCGCAAATGCCTAATCCGTCTGGTGAATAGGCCGTAAAATCAGTGATTTGAGCTGCTTTTTCGCGGCCATGCGTAACGCCGGTTTTGCGCAATACTCGCAATTTGAACGATTCCGTTCGGCACCGGGTTTTCCGTGAGGCAAGTCGCTTGCATGGGCAAAGCGTCTTCTCTACGTCTCGCCTGCAAACCGGAGCGCAATGGTCCTGCAGACTGAAATCGACGCGGGGGCGCTGCTTGATCCGCTGACCGAGGCTGCGCGCGAGGCCGGCGAGATTGCGCTGCGGTTTTTCCGCCATGGCGAGCGCACGCACGCCAATGTCAAGCACAAGGCCGGCGGCTCGCCGGTCACCGAAGCCGACCTTCTCGTCGATCATTTCTTGGAAAAGCGTCTGCGCAAGGTCGTGCCGGATGCCGCCTGGCTTTCCGAAGAGATTGCCGATTCCCCTGCCCGGCTCGCACAGCCACTTGTCCTCATCGTCGACCCGATCGACGGCACGCGCGGCTTCTCCAACGGCGATCCGCATTGGGCGATCTCGATCGGCTTGGCCCATTTGGGGCGCCCGATCGCGGGTGTCGTCCACGCGCCGGCGCTCGAGGAAACATATACGGCCGCCCGCGGCCGTGGGGCGCGGCTCAATGGCGAGCGGACCGGCGTCTCGAGGCAGACGTCACTCGAGGGAGCAACACTTTCGGGCCCGCAGGGCTTCGTCTCGAGCGTCCGCAACACCGGCGCCGACATCGTGCCCTTCCCCAAAATGGCGTCGCTTGCCATGCGCTTGGTGCGCATTGCCGCCGGACGCATCGATGCCGGGCTTGTCGGCGACAAGTGCTACGACTGGGATATCGCCGCCGCTGATCTCATCCTGAACGAAGCCGGCGGCCTTCTGACCGATCTCGACGGCAATCAGCCGCGATACAATGGCGAAACGCCACGCCATCCCGCCCTTGTCGCGGGCCCGGCCGTCTTTCATGCTGAACTCATCCAGGCAGCGCGCCGCGCCAAAGGCCTGCCTATGTTGCGTGAGGACCGGCAATGAGCGTCACTGAAACTCAGTCGCCGCAGCTTCTGCATCTCGTCTTCGGCGGCGAGCTCGACGACATCAAGGGCGTGCATTTCAACGATCTCTCGAAACTCGATGTCGTCGGCATCTACCCGAGCTTCGGCGAAGCGAAGGCCGCGTGGAAGGCGAAAGCGCAAGCGACCGTCGATAACGCGCAGATGCGCTACTTCGTCGTTCATCTGCACCGGTTGCTCGAACCTGAAAGCTGATGAAGCGCTCGCTCGCGCTTCTCGCCTATTCAGCCCTCACGTCGGCTTGCCGGCCGCTCCTTCCGCTGTTTCTGCGAACCCGCCTTCTGCGCGGCAAAGAAGATCCGGCCCGCCTCCAGGAACGGCTCGGCATGGCGACCAAGCCGCGTCCCCCTGGAAAACTGGCGTGGATGCACGGTGCAAGCATTGGCGAATGCCTTTCGCTCCTGCCCTGTATGGAAGAGTTCATTGCAAGAGGTTTTCACATCGTGGTGACAAGCGGCTCGCTCGGTTCGGCGCGCGTGCTCGTCGAGCGATTGCCGGCCGGCAGTTTTCACCAGTTTTCGCCGCTGGATGTTTTTGCATATGCCTGGCGTTTTCTCGATTATTGGCGGCCCGAAATTGTTCTGATTGCGGAATCGGAAATCTGGCCGAACACGTTTCACGCGATAAAGCGGCGCAAGATTCCGCTGATTTCCGTGAATGCGCGTCTGTCGGAGACATCTTCCGCGCGCTGGAGCAAGGCGCCGAAAGCAGCGGCAGAAGCTTTTGGCTTGATCGATTTGTGCCTCGCCCAGACCAAACAAGATGCTGAGCGCTTTGCCGAGCTCGGCACACGCAACGTGCGTGTCTGTGGAAATCTGAAGTTCGATGCGAGTCCACCGCCGGCCGATCCGGCAGCGCTGGCCGACCTCATCGGGCGCATAGGTGCGCGGCCGGTTTGGGCGGCGGTGTCAACACATGTCGGCGAAGAGGAGATCGTCGCGGATGCGCATCTCGCGTTGCGCGGGCAATTTCCCACTCTGCTGACCATTCTCGCGCCGCGTCATACGCGGCGCGGAGACGCCATCGCCGAGATGCTGGCACGCAGAGGATTGCGGCTGGTACGCCATTCCCGCGGGGCCATCCTCGGCAATGACACGGAGATCTATCTTGCCGACACGCTCGGCGAGACCGGCTTTATCTATCGCGCCGCGACGCTGGCTTTGATCGGCCGCTCGCTTGCGGCAAAAGGGGGGCAAAACCCGATCGAGGCGGCAAAGCTGAATTGCGCCATTCTGCATGGCCCGCATGTCGGCAACTTCCGCCAAGTCTATACGGCGCTCGATGCGGGTCAGGGCGCGTTCGCCGTCAAGGACGGCAAGACGCTGAGCGAAACTGTCAGATGGCTTCTCTCTGACCCGCAACGGCTCCGGCACGCCGCTCGCAATGCGGCGCATATCGCCGAGGCGCATAGCGGCGCGACAGCACGCGTGATGCAGGCGATCGAGCCATATCTTGCGAGGCGCGGGTGATCGGCTGGCGCGCGCCGGACTTTTGGTGGGAGCCGCGTCCGACGCTGGCCGCGCGTTTGCTTAAGCCGCTCGGCGACACTTACGCCGCCGAGACTGCGGGCCGCATGCGGCGGTGCGGCGTGACGTTCGATATTCCCGTGATCACGATCGGCGCGTTTGCGCTTGGAGGGCCCGGCAAGACGCCAATGGTCGAGGCAATCGTGCGCTGGCTTATCGGCGTCGGCGAGCACCCCGCGATCCTATCGCGCGGTTATGGGAGTGCCGCAGCGAAGCAACGCGCGCCGACCTTCGTCAATCCGGAAAAGCATACTGCTCGCGATGTCGGGGATGAGCCGCTGCTTCTCACGCGTTTCGTCCCGGTAATTGTCGGCGCTGACCGCGTCGAAGCTGCATGGCACGCGCGCCGTGCGGTGAATCCGAGCGTGCTGGTCCTCGACGATGGCTTGCAGAGCCGGCAGATCGAGCCTGACCTCGCGATTGCGGTCATCGATGGCGAGGTCGGCACCGGCAACGGGCTTTGCGTGCCCGCCGGACCGCTGCGAGCGCCGCTCATCAACCAGATGCGGTACGTCGATGCGGTTCTGATCGTCGGGCCGGGAGAGCGCGGCGCCGAAATGGCGCAGATCATGGCCGTTGCGGGCAAACCGGTTTTCACGGCGCATCTTACGCCGAAACAGGGAGAGGCTGAACGTTTCACGGGGAAGCCAGTTGTTGCATTCGCCGGCATCGGGCGGCCGCAAAAATTCTTTGCGACACTCGAACGAATTGGCGCCGATCTCCGCGCACGGCATGCGTTTGCAGATCATCACGTCTACACGACACGTGAACTTGCGAGATTAGAGGCTGAAGCTCATAGCCATGAAGCTCATCTCGTTACGACTAAGAAAGATCTGGTGCGAATACCACACCATCATCCTGGGGAGCCGTCTGATCTCGGATGCTTCCGAGATCAGCCTGTCGGGAAGACGAAATCGGGAACACCCGACTTCGTGAGAGGCGTCTCTCATAATGGGCAAAGAAAGCCCCCTTTGCCACCCTTTGAAACGCGCCCGTCGGCGCTCCTCAGGGTGAGGGGGGATGTGGATGCGCTCCCTGTTGAACTCGTTTTTGATAATCCGGGCGCGTTCACAACGCTACTTCGCTCAGCACTCCGGCGGTCCGCTAAAGCTTGATTCCCAGTCTTGCGAGCTTCGCTTCGGGGTTCGCGTAGGCTTCCTGGCGCTCGACGTTCCAATATTTCAGGTCTTCGAGCGGGATGGGTTGCCGGGTCACCGCACAGCGCACATAGGCGCCGGGGCGGCGCACCTTGAAGTCGCCGTCGAGATATTCGACCTCCGCCTCTCCGGCGTCATAAGGGCGACGTTCGTAAGTATTCATATCTTCTATCGTCCGATGAAAAGCCGGGCCGCCAACATGCGCGGCAGCCCGGCCGCGTGGATTTTCTGCGCGGCGCGCTCGATGTCGTAATCGACACGCACATAGGTGAGACTCATGTCTCTGTCATCATAGAGCGCGTAGGCCGCATTGGGATTGTCGTCACGCGGCTGCCCGACCGAGCCGAGCACGGCAAGGGATTTGGCACCGATCTCGAACACGATCGGCTCGTTGGCGCGCGGGACGGTGGCGAGCATCCTTCCCTCGCCCGTGCGTCTGTAAAGCTGCGGGACATGGACGTGGCCGCAGATCGTCACCGGCTTTTCCGTGGCCTGCATGGACTGCCCGGCGCTTTCCTCATCGGTGACATAGATCCAGTCGGAAGGCTTGCTCGCCTCGGAATGCACGAAGAGCACGTGCTCCTCTTCGAAGCCGAACGACAGGCGCTCGAGAAAGATCTTCTGCAGATCATCGAGCTCGTCGCGCGTCCAGTCGATCGCTGCGCGCGCATAGGGGTTCATGTTGGCTTCTTCGCTCAGCACCGCGGCATCGTGATTGCCGAGAATGGCAAAGGCGCCGCGCTCGCAATATTCCGCGACCGTATCGACCACGTAGCCGGGATCGGCGCCGTAGCCGACGAGATCGCCCAGGAAACCGAAACGATCAGCGCCGCGGCGATGCGCGTGCTCGAGACAAGCATCGAGCGCCTCGCGATTGCCGTGGATGTCAGCAAACAAAGCGAGCCGCATGGATCAGAACAACGAGTCCTGGCTTGCAGCCGGTTGTCTCGCGATGCGCCTGGGCGCCGGGCGCAAACGCCCGGGTGCTTCGCCCGCAACGGCGGGCATGTAGCCATCGGCGAACTGCAGGCTCATCCGATCGCCGGGTTCGAGTTCGCTCACACGGCGCAACGGCCGGCCGTTCACGTCGCGTACCAGCGCAAAGCCGCGCGTCAGCACCGAGCGATAACCGAGCGTGCCGAGCAATTGGGCGAGGCTCACGAGCTTGTCGCGGCGCCGCTCGTCGCAGGTTTTTTGCGCACGGAGCATGCGGGTTTGCAGGGTGACGGCGCGCTCGCGGTTCACGTCGAGCGCGCTTTGCGTGCGGGCGCCGAGACGCTGGGTGAGCGAGGCGAGCCGGGCGCGATCGTTGGCATTGCGCTGCGCGGCGAAACGCAGTGTGGCTGCATAAGCGCCGACGAGGCGTTTGCCGGCGCCGTCGAGCCGCCCGCGCGCCGCCGCGAATTCGGCCTGCGGCGAATGCCGGGCGAGGAGATGCGCGGCATTGCTGATGCGCAGGCGGCGCTCGTTGAGGCTGGCGCTAACGCGGGAGGTCAGCCGCTGCCCCGCCGCGTCGAGCCGCTGCCGCGGCACGGCAAGTACGTTTTCGGCGCTGGGCAGCGCCCGCGAAAGTGCGCGCAAATCGCTGCGGCGGCGCTCGACCTTGCGGTGGCTTGCGGCGGCGAGGCGCGCGCCGACATTGTTCACGCTTTGCAGGAGCTCCGCCCGGACCGGCACGCACTTTTCCGCCGCGCCGGTCGGCGTCGGCGCACGCAGATCGGCGGCGAAGTCGATCAGCGTCGTGTCGGTCTCGTGGCCGATCGCGGAGATGAGCGGGATCACCCCCTCGGCGACAGCGCGCACGACAAGCTCCTCGCTGAAGCCGAGCAGGTCCTCGAGCGAGCCGCCGCCGCGCGCGACGATCAGCACGTCCGGTCGCGGGAAACCCGCCTCCAGCGCGTTGAAGCCGCGGATCGCGGCGCTGACTTCCGCCGCCGAGGTCTCGCCCTGCACCCGCACGGGCCAGACGATCACGCGGCGGGGAAAACGATCGCGGATGCGATGCACGATGTCCCGGATGACCGCGCCGGTCGGCGACGTCACGACGCCGATGACATTGGGCAGGTAAGGGATCGGGCGTTTGCGCACTTCATCGAAGAGGCCTTCCGCCGCGAGCCGGCGGCGGCGCTCGTCCAAGAGCGCCATGAGGGCCCCTATGCCCGCGGGCTCGATCGAGTCGATGACGATCTGGTAGGAGGATTTGCCGGGGAAGGTGGTGACGCGCCCGGTCGCGATGATTTCCAACCCCTCTTCAGGCTTTGTCTTCAGCCGCTGCAGGGTGGTCTTCCAGACGACGGCGTCGAGCCGCGCGCCCTGGTCCTTCAGGCAGAAATAAGCGTGGCCCGAGGAGTGCGGGCCGCGATAGTTCGAGATTTCGCCGCGCACGCGCACGTAACCGAAGCGATCCTCCACCGTCCGCTTCAGGGCGGCGGAAAGTTCGGAAACGGTCAGTTCGGGCGTATTCGAGACGGGGGCAGCTTGCGGCATCGCCGTCATATAGGCCAAAGGCGGGCGTGCTGCATCCGGTGCCGGGATTCGGCTACAATCGCGGCAAAGCTCCCGTGAAGCAGGAGCAGACGAGGAAAGCCGATGCTGGCGACGGAAACGCGATACCCGATCTCAGATATTGACCCGTTCGGCGATGTGTTTCTGACCAACCCTTATCCGTTCCACGAGGAGCTGCGCGAGGCCGGCCCCGTCGTGCGGCTCGAACGCTACGGCGTCTGGACGATGGCGCGCCACGAGCAGGTCTCGGCCGCGCTCGCCGATTGGCGGACCTTCTCCTCCGGAGCCGGCGTCGGCATCGACGATTTCCGCAAGGGCCGGCCGTGGCGGCCGAAGAGCCTGCTGCTCGAAGTCGATCCGCCGCTGCACACCCGCACGCGAACCGTGATGAACCGCGTGCTCGCCGCCCCAGCTCTACGGGGTTTACGCGAGACCTTTGGGGCTGAGGCCGCAAAATTAGCCGACCGCCTCGTCGCCAAGCGGCGCTTCGATGCCATCGCCGATCTCGCCGAAGCCTATCCGCTACAGGTCTTCCCCGATGCCGTGGGCCTGCGGCCCGACGGGCGCGAGAACCTGCTCCCCTATGGCAACATGCTGTTCAACTCGTTCGGACCGCGGAACGCCCTCTTCCGCGAGTCGGAGGCGGCCTGCGCCCCCGCGCTCGAATGGATTTTCGAGAGCTGCGCGCGCGAAAGGCTGAGCGACCAAGGCTTCGGCGCCGCGATCTGGGCGGCCTACGATCGCGGCGAGATCGAGAAAAGCGAGGCGCACATCCTCGTGCGCGCGCTTTTGACCGCGGGGCTCGACACCACGGTGAACGGCCTCGGCTCGGCGATCCTCGCTTTCGCCACGTACCCCGATCAGTGGCAGATTCTGCTCGACGACAAGTCGCTCCTCAAAGTCGCATTCGACGAAGTGCTGAGATGGGAATCGCCGGTGCAGACCTTCTTCCGCACGACGACGCGGCCCGTCGACATCGAAGGCATCGAAATCCCGCAGGACGAGAAGGTTCTGCTCTTCCTCGCCTCTGCCAACCGCGATCCGCGGCGGTGGGAAGAGCCGGAAAAATTCGACATCCGCCGGCGTCCGGTCGGCCATGTCGCGCTCGGCAACGGAATCCATGTCTGCGTCGGACAGATGGTGGCGCGGCTCGAAGCCGAAATGATGCTCGGCGCGCTTGCCGAGCGCGTGAAGCGGATTGAGATCGTCGGCGCGCCAAAACGCAAGCTGAATAACACGCTGCGCTCGCTCGCGACCTTGCCGGTCGAAGTCACACCTCTGTAGGATCGGCGAGAAAAAGTCCCGCGGGGACCAACATCCATGGGGAGGTTCGCGTTGGGCGACGCTCGTTCGCTGCCCGGATTTCTGAACGCGCGCGGAGCCTGATCGTCTTGGATTCGACGATCGTTCTGTTCCTCGTCCAGGATGCGGTGATCAACGGCGCGATTTATGCGCTCGTCGCCATCGCGCTCGTGCTGGTCTTTGCGGTCACCCGCGTGATTTTCGTGCCGCAAGGCGAGTTCGTTGCATTTGCCGGGCTGACGGTCGCCGCGCTTGAAGCGGGCCGTGTGCCGCCGACCCTATGGCTCCTCGTCGCGCTCGGATTTCTTGCCGCGATATCCAGCATCGCCTGGCACTGGCGGGAGATGGACGCGCGGCGGCTCGCGCGAGTGATCGCATCGACCTTGATTGTCCCGCTGCTTCTGATCGTACTCACTAACTTCATCGCGCCGATGAAACTCGGTCTCACAGCAAACGCGATCCTGACGCTTCTGCTCGTCGTGCCGATGGGACCGCTGATCTATCGCATCGCCTTCGAGCCGCTCGCCGAAGCGAGCGTGCTCGTCCTTCTCATTGCGTCTTTCGGCGTGCATCTTTCGCTGGTCGGTTTGGGGCTCGCCTTCTTCGGTCCGGAGGGGGTACGCACCACGGCACTCTCCGATGGAACCTATAATGCAGGCGCGCTCATCATTACCGGGCAAAGTATCGTCGTGATCGGCGTCACGCTCGCTTTGCTTGCGGCTCTTGCGCTATTTTTCGGGTTGACCCTCACCGGCAAGGCGCTACGCGCCTGCGCCTCGAACCGGCTCGGTGCGCGGCTTGTCGGCATCCCGACATCGGTTGCGGGGCAAGTCGCGTTCGGCATGGCGGCGCTGATCGGTGCGATCTGCGGCATTCTGATCACGCCGATCACCGCGATCTATTACGACAGCGGCTTTCTCATCGGGCTCAAAGGCTTCGTCGCCGCGATCGTCGGTGGACTCGCCAGCTACACGATCACCGCACTCGCCGCGCTTGGTGTCGGCTTGGTCGAATCCTTCGCCTCGTTCTGGTGGAGCACATACAAGGAAGTGCTCGTCTTCACGATCATCTTGCCGGTTTTGGTTTGGCGCTCGTTCCGCTCCTCGCATCTGGAGGACGAGGATTGACCCCGTCGATGCGCCAATGGCTGCCGCCGCTGTTTGCGCTCGCCGCGTTGATTGCGCCGTTCACCGGATGGATGCCGCCCTACTGGATTACGCTCTTCAACTATATTGGCCTGTCGAGTCTCGTCGCGCTAGGTCTTGTTCTGTTGACCGGCGTTGGCGGCATGACTTCGTTCGGCCAGGCGGCGTTTGTCGGTTTCGGTGCTTACACCAGCGCCGTGCTGACGCTCGATTACGGCATCTCGCCATGGCTAACGCTGCCGGTCTCGCTTCTTGTTACCGCGCTCGGCGCGCTGCTCATCGGCGCCCTCACCGTGCGCCTCTCCGGTCACTACCTGCCGCTCGGCACGATCGCCTGGGGCATCGCGCTCTTCTACGTCTTCGGCAATTCGAGCACGCTCGGCGCGCATGACGGCTTGTCCGGCGTGCCGCCGCTGCGTGTCGGCACGCATGCGATTATCGATCCACGAGAGTACTTTGTCGTCGTGTGGATCGCAGTCGTGCTGGCGATCGTCGCGACACGCAACCTGCTCGACAGCCGCATCGGCCGCGCCATTCGTGCCTTGCGTCGCGGTGCGGTCGCGGCGGAATCGTTCGGCGTCAACGCACCGCGCGCCAAGCTCATCGTCTTCGTTTATTCCGCGGTGCTCGCGGGGCTTGCCGGCTGGCTCTACGCCCACTTCCAGCGCTCGGTCAGCCCGGGCGCCTTCGGCGTCAACACGGGTATCGAATATCTGATCATGGCGGTGATCGGCGGCGCCGGCCGCATCTATGGCGCGATCCTCGGCGCCGCGTCGGTGACGATTTTGAAGGATCAACTGCAGAACATTCTGCCGTGGATCATCGGCTCTACCGGCAATTACGAGACGATCGTCTTCGGCGCCATTCTTGTGCTGGTGCTCGAGACTGCGCCGAGCGGATTGTGGCCGCTCATCTCCGGTCCGCCGCCACCACCAAAGTTGACGCGCGCGCCCGACGTGCCGCTGCCGCAGCGGCCAAAGCCCGCGCCTGGAACGCCGCTCCTGCAAGTAAACGCCGCACGTAAGACATTCGGCGGACTCGTTGCGGTGAATGATGTCAGCTTCGAAGTCGCGGCGGGCGAAATCCTCGGGCTGATCGGGCCGAACGGTGCGGGCAAGAGCACGACATTCGATCTCCTGACCTGCGTTCAACCCCGCACGAGCGGCACGATCGTATTCTGCGGGAAACCGCTTTCGGGCGAGCGCCCGCAAGATGTGGCGCGCCTCGGCATCAGCCGCACGTTCCAGCACGTGCATCTCGCGCCGGACATGAGCGTCATCGAGAATGTCGCGCTCGGCGCGCATCTGCGTGGGAGCGCCGGCACGCTCCGCGCTTTCGCCCATCTTGAGAGAAAAGAAGAGGCCGCGCTTCTCAACAATGCCAAGCGGCAACTGGAGCGGGTCGGGCTCGGCGATCAGGCGCTCTCGCTCGCCGGCAGCTTGTCACTTGGTCAATTACGGCTTGTCGAAATCGCCCGCGCGCTCTGCCCGGACCCTATTCTCCTTCTGCTCGATGAGCCCGCGGCGGGGCTGCGCGTCGGCGAAAAGAAAGAACTCGCACGGCTTTTGCGTGAACTCCGCGGCGAAGGCATGAGCGTGCTGCTCGTCGAGCACGACATGGATTTCGTTATGAGCCTCGCCGACCGGCTCGTCGTGCTCGATTTCGGCCAAAAAATTGCGCAAGGCGCACCGAAAGACGTGCGTAGCGATCCGCGCGTGCTTGAAGCCTATCTCGGCGGCGTCGCATGAGCGAGGCGTTGCTCAGCGTTGGCGACATCCACGTGTCCTACGGGCGCGTCGAGGCCGTGCACGGCGTCTCGCTCGACGTGCCCAAGGCTTCCATCGTCACCGTCATAGGCGCAAACGGCGCCGGCAAGACGACGCTGCTCAACGCGATCATGGGCGTGATGAAGGGCAAGGGCAGCATCCGTTTCGATGGCAAGGCGGTCGCCGACATCTCGCTCGAAGCCCGTGTTGCGAACGGGCTCTGCCTCGTGCCGGAGCGGCGCGAACTGTTTGCGTCGATGCCCGTCGAAGACAATCTCCTGCTCGGCGGATTCCGGCGCTCGCGCGCCGAGCGATCGCAGTCGCTCGAAGATGTCTACGCCCGCTTTCCGCGTCTGCAGGAGCGGCGGCGCCAGCTTGCCGGCACGCTCTCGGGCGGCGAGCGGCAGATGCTCGCCATGGGCCGCGCGCTGATGGCGCGGCCGCGCCTGCTCATGCTCGACGAGCCGAGCCTCGGCCTCGCGCCGCGCATCGTGCGTGACGTGTTCCACATCATCACCGGTCTGAAAGACGCGGGCGTGTCGATCCTGCTGATCGAGCAGAATGCCCGCGCGGCCCTGCAGGTCGCGAGCTATGCCTATGTGCTAGAGCTCGGCAAGGTGACGGCGGCCGGCTCCTCTGCTGAAATCACCAACAATCCGCGGCTCGTTGAAAGCTATCTCGGACTTGGCGGCGCGTCATACTGAGGCGACGCTCACGAAAACAAAAGTGGGAGGAAAGAATGCATCTTCGACATGGAATGCTTGCTGCCCTGGCATTATCGGCTTCGCTTTTCGCGCTGCAAGTGGCGCAGGCGGACATCAAGATCGGCATTACGGTGAGCGCCAGCGGACCTGGCGCCGCACTCGGGCAACCGGAAATGAAGGCGGTCGGCGCCTTGCCTGCCGAAATCGCCGGCGAGAAGGTCACCTACATCGCGCTCGACGACGAATCTGACGGCACAAAATCGGCGCTGAATATGCGCAAGCTGATCACCGACGAAAAAGTCGACGCAATGATCGGCTCTTCGCTGACGCCGACCTCGATGCCCCTCGTCGACATTGCCTTCGAATCGAAGACGCCGCTGATGACCATCGCCGCAAGCGGCGCGCTAGTCGTGCCGATGGACGAGAAACGCAAGTGGGTCTTTAAAGTCGTGCCCAACGATTCCTTGATGGCCACCGCCATCATGGACTTCATCGCCAAAAAGGGCGTCAAGACGCTCGGTTATCTCGGCGTCAGCGATGGCTATGGGGAAGGCTATTGGAGCGAACTGTCGAAGCTCGCGCCGAAGCACGGCATCACGCTGACGACGCACGAGGTCTACGCGCGCAGCGATACGAGCGTAACGGGGCAGGTGCTGAAGATCATCGCGACCAAGCCGGACGCGGTGTTCATCGCCTCGGCCGGAACGCCCGCGGTGCTGCCACAGAAAGCGCTACGCGAGCGCGGCTATACCGGACCTGTCTACCAGACGCATGGCGTCGCGACAGAGGAGTTCATCAAGCTTGGAGGCAAGGATGTTGAGGGCGTGATTTTCTCCGGCGAGCCGTTCACGATCGCCAACGATCTTGAAGCGTCAAGCCCGTTCCGAAAAGTCGCCGAGGACTATCTGACGCGCTTTGAGAAAGCCAACCATTCGCGCGGCAACATTTTTGGCGCGCATCTCTTCGATTCGTTCGTGCTCTTGCAGAACGCGATTCCCGGTGCGCTGAAAAGCGGCAAGCCGGGCACGTCGGAATTCCGAGCGGCGCTGCGCGACGAGCTGGAAAAGACGAAGAACGTCTATCTGAACAACGGCCTGTCGAACATGACGCCGACCGATCATAACGGCTATGAAGCAAGTTCCGTCGTGTTCATCAAAGTGGAAGGCGGCGCGTTCCACCTGGTGAAGTAAAGGCAATCAGCAACCGTTCAGACAGTAGCCGAGGTAGCGCTTGGAATCGATTGGATCGTAGCCGAGCTTGCGGCGCAATTTCTTGCGCAGCTTGCTCATGTGGCTCTCGACGACGTTCTCTTGGACATGCTCGTCGAAGAGACCATAGATCGCGTTAAAGATCTGCGCCTTGCTCACGCGCTTGCCGCGGTTGACGACGAGATGCTCCAAGATGCGCCGCTCGCGCCGCGGCAGTGGGAAGGTGTCGCCTTTGATCTCGGGATCGCGGCCGTCGAAGAAAATCTTCATCTCGCCGACGATAGCCGCTTGCTCCTTTGTTGGCGCGGCGCGGCGCTGGATGGCGCCGACGCGGGCAAGTATCTCCCTGACATGGACGGGCTTGCGCACGACGTCATCGACGCCGGCCGCGAAGAGGTCGAGCGTCTGTTCGAGAGAGTGCAGTTCATTCATCGCGATCACCGGCGCGCGTGAGCGCTCGCGGATCATGCGCGGATACGTCTCGCGCGCTTTGCAATCGCCAAGCAGGAAAGCTTCGATTGCGCCGAGGTCCGGCTCGGCCACCGAGCCGACCCACTCTCTGAATTCGTCGGGACAAAAGCCCGTCGAAGACACCCCTTCCCGCTTAAATCTCGAAGTATATCCACTCGTTACGATCTCGCGTTCGTCGACAATGACAAACATGGATCAGCCCCCGAATCACCGCCGCAAGGTCATATGAATCCCGCGACTCGGGTTCGTCAAACAAATTCCACAAGTATTAACGGCCTGTGGATTCAAATCCCGTTTAGCGAGTCTTAGAGGTCACGTGAATCGTGGAGTTGTGGCTCGCGTTAACCAATAATTAACCACTAAGCTGTTCGCGCTGCGTTCATTTCCAGGAATGACACGAACAGCGCCCAGACCTTGTCAGGCCGCTCGACATGGGCGTTGTGCGCTTCAGGCCGCGGCCTTCTCCTGATCCTGCGACCAGCGGCCCTGCGCGGCGAGGCCGTTCATGCGGGCGCGATGTGCGAAGGCCGCCTGCGCCGCCGCGACATTGCCGGGCTTGCCGGACCAGGCCTTCTGCGGCGCCGCCTGCAGCGCGCGGCCATAGCTGAAAGTGATCGCCCACGGCAGCGGGCCGAGGCGGTTGATCGCGTCCAGATTGGCCGTCGCCTCAACGTCAGATTGGCCGCCGGACAGGAAGGCAATGCCGGGCACCGCCACCGGCACGCAGCGCTTGAACAGCTGCACCGTCGCCTCGGCGATCTGATCCGGCGACGCCTGCTTGGCCGATTTCTTTCCCGAGATGACCATGTTCGGCTTCAGCACGCTGCCTTCGAGGAACACGCGCGCTGCGAACAGTTCATCGAACACGGTGCGCAACACGAACTCAGTGACCTCATAACAACGGTCGAGATCGTGCGCGCCGTCCATCAGCACTTCCGGCTCGACGATCGGCACGATATCGGCTTCCTGACACAACGCCGCGTAACGCCCGAGCGCATGCGCGTTCGCTTTCACCGCGTAATCCGTCGGAATGCCGTCGGCGATGTCAATGACCGCGCGCCATTTCGCGAAGCGGGCGCCGAGATCGTAATATTCTTTCAGCCGGCCGGCGAGGCCGTCGAGACCTTCGGTGATCGTCTCGCCGGGATAGTTCGGCAGCGGCTTTGCGCCTTCATCGACCTTGATGCCGGGAATCGCGCCCGCCGCTTCGATCAGCTGGACTAGCGGCGTGCCGTCTTTGGCCTTTTGACGGATCGTCTCGTCGTACAGAATCACGCCGGAGATATGGTTCTTCATTGCCTCCATGCTGCGGAACATGAACTCGCGATAATCGCGCCGCGTATCCGGCGTCGACTCCACGCCGATCGCATCAAAGCGCTTCTTGATCGTGCCGGAGCTTTCATCCGCCGCGAGGATGCCCTTCCCTCCCGCAACCATGGCTTTGGCGATCTTTACGAGCTGGTCCTTGTTCATCGCGATCTCCCCTGATGGCTTATAGAATATCGGGTGCGCGGGCTTCAGGTCGAGGCGGTCCGCAACGCCGCGACGCCCGGCAGCGTCTTGCCTTCGAGCCACTCCAGAAATGCGCCCCCGGCGGTCGAGACATAGGTGAACTTATCCGCAACGCCGGCGTGGTTCAGCGCGGCGACCGTATCACCGCCGCCTGCGACAGAGAGGAGCGCGCCTTCCTGTGTGAGGCGCGCTGCCGCCCGCGCCACGTCGACCGTACCTTTATCGAACGGCTTAAGCTCGAACGCACCGAAAGGTCCGTTCCAGACGAGCGTTTTCACATCCTTCAGCAGCCGGCAGACGGCATCGATGCTCTTCGGTCCGATGTCGAGAATCATATCGCCAGCGCCGACATGATCCACGTCGACGACATGCGAGACGGCCTGCGCCTTGAATTCCTGCGCCACCGTCGCATCAACCGGCAAAACGATGCGACACGATCCCGCTGCCGCCTCTTTCAGGATACTACGCGCCGTATCAAGAAGATCATGCTCGCAGAGCGATTTGCCGATCTCTTTGCCGCCGGCCGCGAGAAACGTGTTCGCCATCGCGCCGCCGATCGTCAAAATATCGACCTTCTTCAAGAGATTGCCGATGAGTTCGAGCTTCGTCGAGATTTTCGCACCGCCGACGACGGCCATCACCGGCCGCACGGGATTGTCGAGCGCCTTGCCGAGCGCCTCAAGCTCCGCCTGCATCGTGCGTCCGGCATAGGCCGGAAGTTTGTGCGCCAGTCCTTCGGTCGAGGCATGTGCACGGTGAGCGGCGGAGAAAGCATCGCTGACATAGATGTCGCCGAGTTCAGCAAGCGCGTCGACAAAAGCGGGATCGTTCTTCTCTTCCCCTTTGTGGAAACGCGTGTTCTCAAGAAGCAGGACATCGCCATCGCGCAGTTTGGCGATTGCAGCTTTTGCAGCCTCGCCGACGCAATCGACTGCGAACGCCACCGCCTTGCCGAGATGCTGCGCCAGGACCGGCGCAATCGGCTTTAGCGAATTCGCTTCATCCGGCCCGCCTTTCGGACGGCCGAAATGCGCAAGCAGCATGACCTTGCCGCCCTTCTCCGCAGTCTCACGGATCGTCGGCAGGATGCGGTCGATGCGCGTCGCATCACTGACCTTGCCGCTCTCCATCGGCACGTTGAGATCGACGCGCACGAGAACGCGTTTCCCTCTTACGTCAACGTCGTCGAGCGTACGAAAAGCGTTGTTCATCGCGTCATCTCTACAGATGCGCGGGTTATACCAACTTCCCCATCGCGACCGCCGTGTCGGCCATGCGATTCGAAAAGCCCCATTCGTTGTCGTACCACGACATGACGCGGACGAGCGTTCCATCCAGAACCTTGGTCTGGTCGACGTGGAACACGGACGAATGCGGATCGTGGTTGAAGTCGATCGACACGTTCGGCTGCTCGGTGTAGCCGAGAATGCCCTTGAGCTCTTGCTTCGCCGCGCGCTTCACCGCTTCGGTGATTTCCTCTTTGTTGGTGGAGCGCTTCGCGACAAACTTGAAATCCACCACCGAGACATTTGGTGTCGGCACGCGAATGGCGACGCCGTCGAGCTTGCCGTTGAGCTCCGGCAGCACGAGGCCGACCGCCTTCGCGGCGCCCGTCGATGTCGGGATCATTGACAAAGCCGCGGCGCGCGCACGATAGAGATCCTTGTGTATCTGATCGAGCGAGGGCTGATCGTTTGTATAGGAATGCACCGTCGTCATGAAGCCCTTCTCGATGCCGATCGCGTCGTTCATGACCTTGGCGACAGGCGCGAGGCAGTTCGTCGTGCACGACGCATTCGACACGACGAGGTGCTCCTTCGTCAGCTTGTCGTGGTTGACGCCATAGACGACGGTCAGATCGGCGCCGTCCGCCGGGGCCGACACCAGCACGCGCTTCGCGCCGGCATCCAGATGCACTTTCGCCTTGTCCTTCGAGGTGAAAATCCCCGTGCATTCGAGCGCGATGTCGACGCCAAGCTCCTTATGCGGCAGCTCGCCGGGATTGCGGATCGCGGTCACCCTGATCTTCTGGCCATCGACCACGAGCGAATCGCCTTCTACCGAGACCTCGCTCGGGAAGCGGCCGTGGACAGAATCGAAGCGCAGGAGATGCGCATTGGTTTCGACCGGGCCGAGGTCGTTGACGGCCACGACTTCGATGTCCTTGCGCCCGGACTCGACGATCGCCCGCAGGACGTTGCGGCCGATTCGCCCAAAGCCGTTGATCGCCACCTTGACCGTCATTTTCTTCTCCGTGTCGCCGGTCGCGCCGGCCGCCGGCCACAAGCGCCGATATAGGGATCGCATCCCGGTCAGCGACGCAAAGGGGCGGAAAAAGACGCTTGAGGCCGCTGAAATAGCGAGGCTGGCGCCTGATAACAGGTCGCCGACCCCTGTCAACGCGAGCCTGCTCGAGATTTCGCCACCGATCTCAGGGGATGGCGGCTTTCCGCGCATTGACCCTTTCAGGCCTGCACGGCCTAATACCGCGAGGATGGTGGCACAGATGGCGCGCGGCGACGCGATCGATGCTGCGCTCGAGCGGCTTTCGCGAGCGCTTGATCTGCTCGAGCAAGCCGCGGAGGCGCGTTCGGAGGCGGAGTCACGGCGCGCGGAGGGAGATGAGGCGCTCTCGGTCCTGCAGGACGACCGATCCCGCCTCGCCATCGAGCTCGATGGGGCGCTTGCCCGCAATCGCTCTCTCCAGAACGCGGCGGAGGATGTCTCCCGGCGCCTCGAGGCCGCGGGTGCAACGGTGCGGGCCCTCCTTAGCGCTCGGGAGCCCACCGAGCCTGCCAGCCGGAATCATCGCTGATGGCCCAGGTTGTCGTTACCATAGCCGGCCGCACCTACCGCATGGCCTGCGACGATGGCGAGGAAGCGCGGCTTGAACATCTCGCGCGCGACTTCGACACGCGGATCGCAGGATTACGTGCCTCGTTCGGCGAGATCGGCGATCAGCGCATCGTTGTTATGGCAGCTCTGACACTCGCCGACGAACTCGCTGAAGCGCAGCGCCAGATGGGCGAACTCAAGGAGCGGCTTGCTGAAGCAGATGGCGCCATCCGGTCACGCGAGGTGCAGAGCACAAACAAGCAGGACCGCCTGGCCTCCGCCCTCGGCGAGGCGGCGCAAAGGATCGAACGTATTGCGCATAAGATGCGTGATACTTCGCGCGCCTGAGATCAGCGGGTCTCGGCTCCCCCTCCGGCGCTGCTGTTCTGCGCGATGGACGTGACAAACGAGTGAAGCGCGTTGAGGTGCTCGGTCTCGCGAGATTGTACTCGCTTTCTTCGAGCAGGATGACAATCCTCCCCGTCGTGTCCGAGGCTTCTTTTTGACGCGGTCCGACCCCTAACGTTTCGCCGCACCAACCACGGAGATAGCCCATGCCGCTGGTCCGCATCTCGCTTAGAAGCGGCAAGTACGCCAGCTACCGTAAGGCGGTCGCAGAGGGCGTATACACCGCTTTGCGCGAGACATTCAACGTGCCGGAGGAGGATCGCTTCATCACCGTCAGCGAGCACGACGAAGATGATTTCATCTTTAGCCGAACCTATGTGGGAATTGAACGCAGCGACGATCTCGTCATCCTGCAGATCACGGTGAGCAACACGCGAACCGTCGAGCAGAAGAAGGCGCTGTTTGCGCGCATCGCGGAGAAGCTTGCGCAAAGCCCCGGGCTGCGGCGGGAAGACGTGTTCATCAATCTGGTCGAGGTCGTCAAGGAGAACTGGTCGTTCGGCAACGGTATCGCGCAATATGCGGATTAGCTCGGTAGCGCGGCTGCTCGCAGCTTTGCGCGGATTTCGGCCGGCATACGGAATGCGCGGCCATTCGCGACGGCGGCGACGCGCACCTCCGCGGTCACAAGGACCTCGCCGCCGCGCAGGATACGTTGTGCAAGTTCGGCCGACGCTCCTCCGACGCGGATCACGTCTGTGTCGACCGCGATCACATCATCCATGCGCGCGGGCTTCCGAAAATCAATCTTCATCGCCCGCACGACAAAGCCGAAAGCCGGGCCCGCTTTCCCGGCATGAGTCGCGGCCTGGTGGATATCGAGCGAGCGCAGGAGCTCGGTTCGCCCGCGCTCCATGAAGCGCAGATACGATGCGTGATAGACTGAGCCGGAGAAATCCGTGTCCTCGTAGTAGACGCGGATGACATGGCGGTGCGCAGACACCGATCACTCCTCCTCCGCAAAGAGCCCGAATTGCGCCATCGGGCGCGCCGGCTCGGCAAGGCCGAGATGCCGGAAAGCATGGCCGGTCAGCACGCGGCCGCGCGGGGTGCGCTGCAGAAAGCCTTGCTGGATGAGGAACGGTTCGATGATTTCCTCAATCGCGTCGCGGGGCTCCGACAAAGCCGCAGCGATCGTCTCGATTCCCACCGGCCCGCCGCCGAAGGAAATCGCGATCGTCTCGAGGTAGCGGCGATCCATCTGGTCGAGCCCGATCGCGTCGACGTCGAGCATGCGCAAGGCCCGGTCGGCGACGGCACGGTCGATGGTCGCCGCGCCGTCCACGACAGCGAAATCGCGCACGCGCCGCAGGAGGCGTCCGGCGATGCGCGGCGTGCCGCGCGCGCGCCGCGCGATTTCATTGGCGCCCTGCTCCGACATTGCCACGGCGAGGACGCGCGCGCCGCGCTTAACGATTTTCTCCAGCTCTTCGATGGTGTAAAAATTCAGCCGGATCGGAATGCCGAAACGGTCGCGCAGCGGCGTCGTCAAAAGGCCGGCGCGGGTCGTCGCGCCGATCAGCGTGAACCTGGCGAGATCGATTTTGACAGAGCGCGCCGCCGGCCCCTCGCCGATAATAAGATCAAGCTGAAAATCCTCCATCGCGGGATAAAGGATTTCCTCGATCGCCGGATTGAGCCGGTGGATCTCGTCGATGAACAGCACATCGCGCTCTTCGAGATTGGTGAGTTGCGCGGCAAGATCGCCCGCCTTTACGATTACGGGGCCCGAGGTCGCCCGGAAATTCACCCCAAGCTCCCGCGCAACGATCTGCGCCAGCGTGGTTTTGCCGAGCCCAGGCGGGCCGACGAAGAGCACGTGATCGAGCGCGTCCTTGCGCGCCTTGGCCGCCTCGACAAAGACTTTCAGGTTCTTGCGCGCCGCCTCCTGGCCGGTGAAATCGGCGAGCGTCTGCGGCCTGAGCGACGCGTCGTGGTCCTCGGTGCGCTCCTCCGGGGTGACGAGGCGGCGGGGGGTGGAGGGCATTAAGTCCCGTCAACTTCGCTCGATGGGACTGATTCCCAAGGGCCGATCTTGCTGTATACTTGGCTTCTCAGGCGGAGGACAGGCGATGGTGCGCCCGCAGAAGGGCTTCGAGACCATGGACCTCGATGATTTCGAGGAGCTCCTGCTCGATAAACCCGCGGATGAAAAATGGGAGCTGATTGGCGGACGTGTGATCCGCGGCATGGTTGGCGCGCGCTGGGAGCACAATCGAATTGTTGCAAATCTCTCGTCTGCTTTGCTGGTTGGCTTGCGTGCCAAGGACTCCCCATGCCGGCCATTCGACGAGACCTTTTGGCTGAAACAAAGGTTTTTGGATCTAGCAGTATTTCCCGATGTGATGGTTCGTTGCGGCGAGCTTCCGCCGGAAGCCACTTCTCTCGATGATCCGGTCGTTTTATTCGAGGTCATTTCGAAAGGCTCCGTGCAACGCGATCGAATCGAAAAGTGGGCCCTGTATCAGCGTCTCCCCAGCTTGGAGCACTATGTGCTGATTGAACGCGATCGCATACAGGTGGACGTACTCGATCGAGCCGAGGGAGGATGGCTACAGAGATCTTCGCTTAACAATGCGGACGCCGTCCTCAGCTTGCCCGCGATCGATTTCGATATTGCCATTTCAGAGATTTACCGCGAGGTCCTTTAGTCCCGCCCGTTGCGGTTCACTGCGCCAATTCCTTTAGTCCGCGGCGGATCAGCGCCGGCGCTTCGGCACTCTCGCCGAGCGCGCTAAGGCTAGCAGCAATCGCGGCTGCCGCCTGCGGCCGGCCATAGCCGAGATTGACGAGGGCAGAGATAGCATCCTGCACCGGACGGGGGGCTCTTTTTGCCTCCTCCTCCCCTGCAAGCCGCGCCACTAGAGGATCGACGGCGGCAAGCGCCGGCGCCTTGTCCTTCAATTCGGCAACGATGCGCGCCGCGAGTTTCGGGCCGACGCCCGGCGCGCGCGCGACGCTGGCTTTGTCCTGCGTACCGATCACGCTCGTGAGCTCGCCGGCCGACAGAATGCCAAGGATCGCCAGCGCCACCTTGGCGCCGACGCCCTGCACGCTTTGCAACAGCCGGAACCAGTCGCGCTCGGCATCCGAGGTGAAGCCGAAAAGCCGGATCGCATCTTCGCGCACTTGCGTCTCGATCGCGAGCGAGGCGGCTTCGCCCCGCGCCGGCAAGCGTTGCAACGTGCGCGGCGAGCAGGTCACGATATAGCCGACACCGTTCACGTCGAGGATGAGGTAATCGTCGCCGAAGGAATCGATGACCCCGGAAAGTTTGCCGATCATCGGCTTGTCACGACACGCGCATCATTCCGCGGCCAGCGGCACGGCCGGCGTCTCGCCGCGGAATTTCGCGAGGAGGTCCGCTTCCTCCGCTTTCGCCGGCCCGAGATGGCGCGCCTTCACATGGCCGAAGCCGCGGATTTTTTCCGGAATGCTTGCGAGTGCCACGGCAATCGCGTGCTTTTGCGGCGACAGCCCGTTGAGGATTTCCTCGATCATTGCCTCGTAGTCGGCAATAAGCTTGCGCTCGGTGCGGCGCTCCTCGCTGTAGCCGAATATATCGAGCGGCGTGCCGCGCAGGAATTTCAGCCGCGCGATGAATCCGAATGCTTTCAACATCCATGGCCCAAACGTCGTCTTCTTCGGGTGGCCTTTATCATCTTTGCGGCCGAGAATCGGCGGCGCGAGATGCACTTCCATCCGCATGTCGCCTTCGAATGTCGCAGCGACCTGCTTGGCAAAACTGCCGTCGGTATAAAGCCGCGCCACTTCGTATTCGTCCTTGTAGGCCATCAGCTTGAAGAGATATTTCGCGACCGCTTCCGCCAACGCGCTCTCGCCCGGCACACGGGCGCGCTCCACTTCGCCGACGCGGCGCACGAGCGCGCGATAGCGCTCGCCGTAAGCGGCGTTCTGATAATCGGTGAGGAACGCAACGCGACGCGCGACGATCTCGTCCAGCGTCTGCGACAATTGCCGCGATGCCGTCGGTTTCCGTAAAGGCGTGACGAACGCATCGACCGCCGCCGGATCGGCAGCAGCACGCCTTCCCCAGACGAAAGCCTGCGTGTTCATCTCGATCGCTTCGCCATTGAGCTCGATCGCCTTCAAGACAGCAGCTTCCGAAAGCGGCACAAGCCCCTGCTGCCACGCAAAGCCGAGCATGAACATGTTCGCGGCGATGGAATTGCCCATAAGAGTCGTGGCGATACTCGTCGCATCGATGAACGAGATGCCCTCGCCCGCGGTCGAGCGCAGCGCGCGTTTCACGCGCTCGGCCGGCAGCGAGAAGTCGGCGTTGCGCGTGAAATCGCCGGGATAGACCTCCGCCGTGTTGACGACGACGCCCGTCTCGCCCTTGTCGATCGAGGCGAGCACCTTTTTCGTGCCGGCAACGACAAGGTCGCAGGCGAGTACGAGATCGGCTTCGCCCGCGGCGACGCGGATCGCGTGAATGTCCTCCGGCTTGTTGGCGATCTTCACATGGCAATAGACCGCCCCGCCCTTCTGCGCGAGGCCAGCCATGTCGATGATGCCGACACCTTTATTCTCGATATGCGCGGCCATGCCGAGGATCGCGCTGATCGTCACGATGCCGGTGCCGCCGACGCCGGTGACGAGAATGCCGTATGGCGTCTCGCCGATCGTGCGCATTTTCGGGGCAGGCAGCGCGGGCCAATTGCCCGCTTCGATCTTCTGCGGCGCGCCCTTCTTCGGCTTCGCGCCATGCACCGTCACGAACGACGGGCAGAAGCCCTGCACGCACGAGAAATCCTTGTTGCAGCTCGATTGATCGATCTGCCGCTTACGACCGAACTCGGTATCGACCGGCTGCACCGACACGCAATTCGAGGTGATGCCGCAATCGCCGCAGCCTTCGCACACGAGATCGTTGATGATGACGCGCTTGTCGGGATCGGGGAACGTGCCGCGTTTGCGGCGCCGGCGTTTTTCGGCGGCGCAGGTCTGATCGTAGATCATCACCGTCGTGCCGGGAGTGTCGGCGAGCTCGCGCTGCACCTCATCCAGGTGTTCGCGATGATGAATGCTGATGCCCGCCGGCCATTGCACCGCGCCGGAATATTTCTCCGGTTCGTCGGTGACGACGGCGACCTTCTTCGCGCCTTCGGCGGCGACCTGCCGCGCGATCATGTCGACCGTCAGTCCGCCTTCATGGCGCTGGCCGCCGGTCATAGCGACGGCGTCGTTGAACAGAATCTTGTAGGTGATGTTGGTGTTGGTCGCGACGGCGAAGCGCAGCGCCAAAGTGCCGGAGTGATTGTAGGTGCCGTCCCCGAGGTTCTGGAACACGTGTCCGCGCGTCGAGAACGGCGCCTCGCCGATCCAATTCGCGCCCTCCCCACCCATATGGGTGTAGCCCTCGGTCGAGCGGTCCATCCATTGCGCCATGAAATGGCAGCCGATGCCGGCATAGGCGCGCATCCCGTCCGGCACACGCGTCGAGGTGTTGTGGGGACAACCGGAGCAGAAATACGGGATGCGCACCGCCGCATCTTTAGTATCGGCGAGCATCGCCTGCGCCTGCTCAAGCCGGCGCACGCGCTGCTCGAGCTCTTCGTCCCGATGAAAGCGCAAGATGCGCGTGCCGATCGCAATCGCGATATCGTTCGGGTCGAGCGCGCCTTTCACTGGGAAAAGCCAGTTCGTGTTCTCGTCCTTCTTGCCGATGACAACGGGCTGGTTCGCCGTCCCGTAGAGTTCTTCGCGCACCTGCACTTCGATGAGCGAGCGCTTCTCCTCGACGACGATGATCATCTCGAGTCCGCGCGCGAATTCCATGAGACCGCGCGGCTCGAGCGGCCAGGGGCAAGCGATCTTGTAGAGGCGGATGCCGAGATTGTTGGCCTTGACCTCGTCGATGCCGAGATCGTCCCAGGCCTGCCGCACGTCGAGATAGGATTTCCCGACCGTGATGATGCCAATTTTCGCGTTCGGCCCACCTGATGTGATGATGCGATTGAGTTTGTTGGCGCGCAGGAACGCGAGCATCGCGTCGCGTTTATAATCCTGCAGGCGTGCTTCCTGCTCGAGAATGCCATCACGGACTCGTATGTTGAGCCCGCCAGGCGGCATCACATAATCATCAGGGGTGATGATCTTGACGCGATCGATGTGGCCATCGATCGAAGACGTCGATTCGATCGTGTCCTTCAAACATTTGATCCCGGTCCAAACGCTCGCATAGCGCGACAGCGCAAAACCATAGATGCCGTAATCCAGGATTTCCTGCACGCCGGCGGGCGACAGGATCGGCATCATCACGTCGACAAGATGGAACTCGGACTGATGCGCGGTCGTCGACGATTCCGCGGTGTGGTCGTCGCCCATCAGCGCGAGCACGCCGCCATATTTGCTGGTTCCGGCGAGATTTGCGTGACGGAAGACGTCGCCGCAGCGATCGACGCCCGGGCCCTTGCCGTACCAGATCGCAAACACGCCATCGTGTTTGCCCTCGCCGCGGATTTCGGCCTGCTGTGCACCCCAGATGGCGGTCGCAGCCAAATCCTCGTTCAGACCCGGCACGAATTTGATGTCGTTCGGATCAAACACGCTTTTCGCCCGATGCATCTGCTGGTCGATGCCGCCGAGCGGCGAGCCGCGGTACCCTGTGATCAGTCCTGCCGTGTTCAGTCCGGCGAGCCGGTCGCGCGCTTTTTGCATGAGCAGCAGGCGAACGACGGCCTGCGTGCCGGAGGCGAAGATGCGGTCTCTGCCGAGATCGAAAACGTCATTGAGGGAGATATGGTCGAAGGCTTCGGCAACACGCGTTGCCGCGTCCTCCGCTCCGAGGCCGCGGTCGAAAACTTCGCTTGCCATAGACGTCTCCCGCCCGGGCCTCAGCGCCAGGGTCCATTTATTCCGAATCTAAGCCGATCGGGTCCCACATTTAAGTCAGCAATGCTGACATTTTCGGCCCCGAGGGTCAATTCGGCACGCCCGCGGCGATTTCGCAGGCGCCGTACTATTCGGGTGGAAGCTATCAAGTGCCCCGACAGGAATAGTTGTATGACTGTGCTGTCGATCCTGGTGAGAAGTAGATATACAGCGCGGAAGCGTTTGTATTATTGGCGACAGCTATTCCCGTACCGTTCGCTTGCGGCGTCACGACGCAATAGGCGGCGGTGGGCCAGGGCCGCGCGAATAAAACTATACAAGAGATTGGCGCGCCTGTGCCTATCGAAACCGCACCGTATTCGTCGGTGCCGCTTATCACAGATCCGGTGCCGCAAGCTGACAGCGCCGGCGTGGCGAGGGCGACCGTGGCGCTGCCAGAGAACTTGTAAACTCCGGGATCGAAACTCAAGCAAGTGCTGGAGCCGCCGAGCGCGGAGACGAACGCGTTCCACGCCGAGAGGTTGTCAGTTACCCCATCGCTAGAAAAACCAGCCCCAGCAGCCGTCTGGCATAAGGCGGTCGCTCCCGAGGCATTAATCGTCAGGACTCCAATGGCAGTGAGAAACGGGAGAAGTTTCTTAAACACGGTTTCCCTTTACGGTCCAAAGCTCTTTAGCCCTAAGGACTTCTTCGCCGGTCTGCACGAGTGACATGCCCACGCGGTTGGCCTGCGAGGACCTGAAGAGGAGACTCGAACTGGGCGGTTCGGCGTTCGCCTTCCAGTTTATGCCTGATACGAACTTCTCGGACAAGATATTATCCGCTAAGTTCAACTTGACCGTCATATCCATGGATCCCGCCGCGACTCAGCCTGACTAAAGAAACGCGGTTAATTCAACGTCTGCAGACCGAAGCGTTTGCGGATTCAAAAGAGGTGACTGTCCGGGTGTAGACGCCGAGGTCGGGGACACGCTACTAACCTCAGGATGTCAAGAAATGCGGGTTTCCGAGGTGTCATCGACACCGGGCAGCAATGTCACATGGTCGGTTGGGCGTCCGGACCCCTCGTTGTGGAAGTCCACGGACAGCAGTACCCGGTAACCCCTTCTCTCCCAAGACCAGATGTAGCCGTGGCGGAACACCTCCCGGTGACTTCCGGGTGGAGCTTCACGTTCCCAGAACCTCTCGGAATGGAGGACGCAACCAGAGCTTATTCCCGAGATGGAACCGAGCTGGTCGGTTCCCCTTATCGCGGCCACCGCAAGCGCATGCAGGAGCTTCAAGATGGGTTAGACCTCGCCAAGCCTGGCATTGAGTTCGGCCCGTTGGACAGGCCTCTCCTGAGCCGGAAGCGGGCTGACGTCCTCTATGTGGATCATGCCTCCAAGGAAGACCTCCTGGCCAAGTATCGAGACCACCCAGCGGAGAATATCAGCCCAGCTCTCGTGCGGAACGTAGACATTGTGTGGCCGTGCGGGCCGCTTGCCAGTCGCGTTGGCGGGCGCCGTTTCGACTACGCGCTCGCCTCCCATGTCATAGAGCACGTCCCCGACATGATCGGATGGCTTCAGGAAGTGAGCTCTGTCCTCAGACCAGGGGGTGTCCTAAACTTGGCCATCCCATTCCGTGACGGCACGTTTGACAGGAAGCGCCACACCACGCCAATAGCCTCCCTGATTGCGAACCATATCGAGAAACGCACCAGGCCCACTGCGGCCCAGATATTTGACCATATAGCCTTTGTGGCCCCTTTAGGCGTGGAAGAGGAGCCTCATGTGCATGCGGCGCTGCTAACAGCTCGCAAAGTGGAACAATCCAACGAGTACCTAGACGTTCACTGCAACGTGTTCACCCCGGAGTCATTTGTTAGGAACATTCAGCTCCTCCAGGATGTGGGTCTCACAAGTTTTTCCGTGCGCAAGCTTTTCCCGCCTGATGCCCCAGGAGCCTACGAGTTCATAGTGTCCCTGGAAAAGACGACTGCCACATAGCCGCCGCCTCTATTGCGAGACCCCGCCATGATCCTGACGCCTAGTCTAGGTGTGTACTGGCGGTGAGGCGGCAGGAATCGCGGCGCAAAGTGGCCCCTTGAGCCTTTCGCCCGGGACTCCGTGGGGACAAAAGAAGCGATCCATCCCTCAGCTCACCCCTTACCGCCAGCACCTTCTCATCGCGCGCCTTGAAACGATTAGAGACTCGGCGCAGATAAGCTCGAACAGTTCAAAAAAGGCTTGGCCTTTCATGGACCTCGGTCCAATCACATCAGCGCGATCCATGCCGTCCTTCGACGACATCGCGGAAATTCTCGCGGATATCGCGCTGCAGGCTGGCCCTGCGATCATGCGGGTCTATGAGCGCGGCGATCCGCAGGCGCGCATCAAGCCGGACCGCTCGCCGGTCTGCGAGGCTGACGAGCTCGCCGAGTGCGTCATCCTTGACGCGCTCTCGGTGCGCTTGCCGCAATGGCGCGTCGTCGCCGAGGAATCCGCCTCACGCGGGGTGATCCCTGTCTGCGGGCGCGGATTTCTCCTCGTCGACCCGCTCGACGGCACGAAGGAATTTTTGGACCGCAACGGCGAGTTCACGGTCAACATCGCGCTCATCGTCGATCACACGCCACGTGCCGGCGCCGTCTATGCGCCGGCGCTCGGCAGGCTCTGGTTCGGCGGCGAGCGGGCCTATGCCTGCGACGCGAAGCCGGGCGCTCCTCTGCCGGGCCCTGAAAGCCGCCGCGAGCTGCACGCGCGCCCCGTGCCATCGCGCGACATGATTGCTCTGACGAGCCGCTCGCATCTGGACCCCGACACCGAGGCCCTGCTGTCGGCACTCGCTGTATCAGAGCGCCGGGCGATCGGCTCCTCGGTAAAATTTTGCCTGGTGGCGGAGGGGCTTGGCGACCTCTATCCTCGCTTCGGTCCGACCATGGAATGGGATGTCGCCGCGGGCGAAGCCGTGTTGCGGGCCGCCGGCGGGCAGGTTCTTTCCCCGGAGGGCGAGCCGCTCATCTACGGTAAGAAGAGCGACGGCTACCGCAATGGCGCCTTCATCGCCTGGGGCGGGATCAGCCCGCAGCGGGCAGCCGAATACGCCGGGTGTCGCGACCATACCAAGTCACGCGACCCCGTCTCGGCAGGAATTCATTAACCATATCGGGCCAGACTGAGCTGCGGCGTCGCGTCCGGCATGCCACGGGCTAGACATGTTTGCGGGCGATTCTGATGCCGGTTTGACCGGAGATTTTCCATGCGCCCGATGACGAGACGGGATGCAATCCTGAGCCTGGCCGCCTGCACCGCAGCCGGCCCTGTTGCCATTGCGGCCCCAGGTGAGCGGCCCGGCACCTATTCCGAAAACGAAGTCATCGACAGCGGCCACCGCTTCTTCGGCTCGATTTCGCGCGGCCTCGCCGAGGCGGTGGAATCGGCGACGCGCAAATGGGGCCGCCCCAACGCCTACATCCTCGGCCAGGAGGGCGCCGGCGCCTTCGTCGGCGGCGTCCGTTACGGCGAAGGCGTCATGTACACCCGCAACGCCGGCGACCGGCACATCTACTGGCAAGGTCCTTCGGTCGGTTTCGACGCCGGCGCGGACGGGGATCGCACCATGATGCTCGTCTACAATCTGCCCGCGGTTGAAGCGATTTTCCGCCGCTTCGGCGGTGTCGACGGCTCGGCCTATCTCGTCGGCGGCTTCGGCCTCACCGCGCTCAAAGCCGACGAGGTCGTGATTGTGCCGATTCGCTCCGGCGTCGGCGCGCGGCTTGGGCTGAACCTCGGTTACCTGAAATTCACGCCGCAATCGACCTGGAACCCCTTCTGATCGCTGGCCGGAGATGATGCGCGGGACTGGCAAGGCAGGCCAAGGCGTGCCTTTTGCTTTCATGAATCCGGCGTGGCATTGTCCGCGCGCTTTCGGCGGACGTACCGGTGTGTCTTTGAGGCAGCGCCTTGATTGAACAGGCGATGATTTTTGCGCTCGGCTTTTTTGTCGCCGGGCTTCTCGCGCTGCTTTTTCTACCGGCGGTTCAGCGGCGGGCCGCGCGCCTTTCCGCCCGGCGGCTGGAAATGCTGCTGCCGCTGTCGACGGAAGAGATCGTCGCCGAGCGCGATCAATTGCGGGCGGAATTCGCCGTTGAACGCCGCCGTATCGAGCAGAAGCTCGAGGCCGCCGCCGAGGCGCAAGCCGAGCATATGGGCGAGATCGGACGCCAGACTGCGGCGATCAATGACTTGACCGGTCAACTCGCAGAGACGCGCGAGGAACTTCGGGCTCTTGGTGAGGCGAAGGATGCCTTGCATCGGGAAATGGCCGACACGCAGGCTGGCCTCGGCGCAATACAGAAAAACCTGGAAGAAGAGAGCGGCTCCCACGCCGCAACGCGCCAGACGCTTGCGGCGCTGCAGGCAGCGCACCACGCTCTGGAACAGGTCTCGCACGAACAGCGGGCATCGCTGGCGGCGCTGGAGACGCGAGCGGCGTCTCTGGATTTGCGCATTGTTGCGCTCAATCACCAGAAAGCGGAACTCGAAGCCAATCTGCAACGCAAGACAGCGGAGGCCGAAGTCCTGCAGGTCGAACGCGACCTTGCCCGCACCGAACGCGATGGGCTTGAGACGAAGCGCGTGACGCTGCAGCGTCGGCTCGACGAGGAAGCTTTACGCGCGGCCGACCTCCGGGATCAGATCGAGGCATTGCGGCGCCGTGCCGAGGAAGCCGACAGGGCACGCATTGCGGGCGAACAGGCGCGCGACGCCGCCCAGCAGCGCCACGACGCGCTGGCGCGCAAACTGGAAGAGCAGGAAAAGCGGGCTCGGGCGACTGACAGCGCGGCCGCCGAGCGCCACGAAGCGCTGCGGTCCGAACACGCTACGCTGACCGGCGCGCTGGAGACGGCGCGCGGCGAAATCGCCCGCCTCCAGCAAGAGCGTCGCTCGCAAAGGGAGACAAAGCCGGCGGGCGCCAGTGCAGGCCAGGAACAAGCCCACGATGGCCGCGAAGAGACTGCGCTGGTGCGCCAAGCGATCGCTGATTTAGGCGCCGATGTACTGAAGATCGCTGAGGCTCTGAAGACATCCCGCTCAGAAGACGGCGATGCCGCGATGCCGCCCGACGTGATAGGCACGCGCGAGCGCCGCCGCGCCGGGGTGCAGTCTTAACCCCTCGGCTCTATTTCAGCCAAATCGTCACCGGCACGGGTCCCTTGTCGGCACAGGCCATGGTGCCGGGGCGCAATTCCGAAAAGCCGCCTTTGTAGGTGCACGTTTCCCCGGCGATGACGATCGTCGCATTCGACGGCGATGCGGCCGCCGATAGCCGGAAGCGGATCTCGCCGGTCTTTTCCTCGGGGCCATCCTGCGAGCAGATGCCGACATGCCGTAACGTCAACGGTCCGGAGAATTCCTTTGCAGCCTGCGAGACATCTTCCGTGACGGTGGCGCTGAGCTCCCACTCGCCGAGCACGCCGGCATAGCCGAGCACTTCGAGCGACCCGGCCCGCGCGGGGCTTGCGAGGGCACCAAATAGGAGCAGCGGTAAGAGCGCTTTCACGGACGTGCCCCCGCTCCCGCTAATCCGCTAGCGCTTGTCGAGATACGCGCGTGCATCGGCAAGCTCGGTGCGGGTCTGGTCGGCGCCATCGGTCATCGCGACGATTTTCGCGTAATCGTCGCGCGCCTTGACGTCGTCGCCCGATTTTGCCGCGGCCTTCGCCGCACCCATGTAGGCGCCGAGCCGGTTCGGCTCCTTCTTGAGAGTCGCCTCGTAAGCGGCAAGCGCCTCCTTAGGCATGCCGCGCTCGAGCAGCATGTCACCATAGAGCTCGCGCGCCGGCTTTGGCACGCCCGGCGTCACCGGATGCTTTTCCGTCTTGTCTTCGGCATCGGCGGCGGCGCTCATCGCTTGCAGCGCGTCGTCGTACTTGCCTTCGGCATACAGGACCCAGGCGGATGCGACCTGCGCCTGAATATCGACCTGCCCCGACCAATACGCGTCCTT